>NZ_JACJQL010000121.1 GCF_014696625.1 Nostoc parmelioides FACHB-3921 | reverse complement strand
CCAACGGATGATGAGCAAGTCAATCCTGAAACAGCATCACAAGTAGACGCTCACTTAGCGTCAGGAGCGATATTTCAAGCGGTTGGCGTAATTACAGGGGAGGTAAACCTAAAGTCAGAGGGCATTAGCACTGTGACTATTGGTCGAAATCAATACCCACTATTCTACATTGGGCGAAAACTGAGAGTATTTCAAGCTCTCAAGAAAGAAATAGAAACTACTGGCAACCGTACTCAACGTTTAGTAGTTTATCCAAAGGTAATTCATTTCCCGAAAAAAGAGCAACCGCATCAAATCGGTTTTCAGCTAGTAGGCTTTGATAGAGGGCGATTCCAAGAGGTAGTCTCAAGAGATTTAGAAGACTTGGAGTTTAAGTTCTCAGGACTGTGGCAGTTTATTCCGGTCTGTCAAACTCCCTGCGTCTCTGTGTTCCGCAACTTTAGTTCTGAAAGACTGGAATATATTAAGCAGGCTGAACCAGCCCAGAAGGTGAAATTCATGAAGTCCAGTCATCTACCTTTGCTTTGGAAAGATGCACCTGTTCGTCCCTTTAGATTTAATCCCAAAGTTCCTAAAGAACAGCTAGGACATCCAGTATTTGTCACCCTGAAGGCAAGATTTCTACCAGGGCGTAATGTATGGGGTTTTGTGGCACTCACTGCACCACCCCAAGAGACTGCACCCAAATTTCTCAAAGCCTCTAAACAAGATAAAGCCACAGTCCAGCAAGAGTCCAAAAAGAATAAGCACCAAGGGCTGCGACCATCTAAGAAAGATTATATTGGAGGAAATGGAGAGCGTAGCAATCCTCCACCCAAGCCAATTCCGAAAAAAAAGCCCCCTTTGGTTGAAGGAGAAACAGACTTATAGCAGCGTCTAAAGCAATGGTTGATATCATTAATTAATGCCGCTTCAACAGCCAAAGCCATTTAGGACATAAACTATGTCGTCAGTGACGATTAACTTGCCAGAATCCGTGTTTAGCGCCCGTCGCCTAAGTCCAGAAGAATTTGTGCAAGATATGCGCCTTGCTGCTGCTATCTACTGGTATCAGAAGCAGGAAATCTCAATGGAGAAAGCAGCCAACGTTGCTGGGTTAAACCGCCGAGACTTTCTCGCTGTCCTCGCCCGTGAACAAGTGGATGTCTTTGCTGTAGACTTTGATGATTTGCAGAGCGAGTTAAACCGTGGCTGAACTGCCTGCTATCAACACATCACCACTAATTTTTTTGACCAAGGGCGGGTTTGTCGATTTGTTGCGCCTCATTAGCCCATCAATTATTGTTCCATCGGCAGTGGCCACAGAAATTAGGGAGTATGGGGAAACAGACGTAACAGCAGTTGCACTCAACAATACCGATTGGTTGGTTGTACAAGAAACACCACCAGTCCCAAATGTGATTCTTAATTGGGATTTAGGTCTAGGTGAATCAGCTGTATTGGCGTGGGGGTATGCAAATCCTGGCACAGAAGTAATTCTGGATGATTTAGCCGCCCGTCGTTGTGCTGCAACTTTGGGAATTCCGGTACGGGGGACATTAGGTATTGTGATTACTGCAAAACAACGAGGGGTAATTCCGGCGGCACGCCCAGTTTTAGAACAATTGCGCCAGTGTGGGATGTATTTATCTGACCGCGTGATCAATCACGCATTAGCATTGGTAGGGGAATAGATTGACTAGCAAGCCGTGAGCGGATTATACCGGATGATGGTTAACGTGCTGCAATCATAAGGAGGTTTTATCAGCCAACGGTATCATGCGGGTTGTAGCGGTTTTCATTGATAAGTTGGATTTGAGCGCTCGTTGTCGCTTTCGTGTCCCCAACGAAGATACAATACTTTTGGTCACTAGTTACACGTTATGTGACAAACGTGTAATTCCAGAGAGAAGAGAAAAATGAAAGTAGACGGCAACGGACAAGGCAAGATATTAAGCCAAGAGGAATTGAAGCGATTATTCACCGAGGGATTACTAACCCCACGCGATCGCGCTCTGTTTGGCATCTGCCTTTTCACTGGTTGTCGCGTATCAGAAGCATTAGCACTCCAGACGACTGATATCAAATCTGGTGCTATCACTTTCCGCAAGTCTACCACCAAAGGTAAGCATAAAACCCGGATTGTGGACATCCCACCAGGGCTGGCAGCAATTCTTGACGAATACCAACCCAAACCAGGGGCAATATTCCCAGGTATGCGTGGTGTAACTGAACGTCTGACCCGATTCATGGCAGACAAGATTTTACGGGATGCCTGCTCCCGGATTGGAGTAGAAGGAGTCAGCACCCATTCGTTTAGGCGAACTGCCCTCACGCAGATGTCAAGCGCGGGGATACCTTTGAGGACTATTCAAGAAATCTCTGGCCACAGCGACCTGGGGACGTTGCAGCGTTATCTGGAGGTTACGCCAGAGCAGAAGCGGAAGGCGGTTTCGGTGATTGGGTTTTAAGTAGAAGCCATCTTCTACTTACAACGAAGAATCAAGCCTTCGCAAGCCCGAAGCGCAGGTTTTTAGACAGATATCGACTCAATCCCCTATTCATCCTCAATAAGGAAAGAATCACTTAGCTCATCTAAATTATCTTCTCTTTGCTGAGGGTGATTCTCTTGTTGGCGCATAAACTTAACTTGATCTCGTAACAAGGCTAGTTGTCGCTCTAGGTATTCAATTCTTCTATTAACATAATTAAAATCAGTTGGCTGAGATGAAGCCTTACGTTTACGTTGAGGGGTGGGCCGTGCAGAATGTTTATTTATCGTTTTTCCTGTATGCGGTGCTGACTCTGGAGCCGCTTTCTGCTCTTCTAGGGTGCGGTGATCGATGCGAGTGCTTACACCAGCAGCCTCCAACGCTCGGTTTGTATAAATGGCCCACTGTCGTCGCCATTCATTTAAACGAGTAAGACTATTCCAATCCCGATTCTTCAATTGAAAGCCGTCGCCATCTATGTTACGGGTTGTTAGCAAGACGTGAGCATGAATATTACGAGAATCGCTGCTTTTTGATGGTCTACGAATCGCAATGTCTGCAACCATTCCATAAGCAACGCACTGCTCTTGAACAAAATCACGAACGAGCTTGATCTGTTGAGCGTCTGTCAATTCAACGGGTACAGCAATCTGTAACTCTCTTGCTAGTTGAGCATCTTTACGCTCTTCTTTTCGTTCCACCTCGCTCCACAGTCTTGAGCGATCATAAACCCACACTGGAACGCCCGGTGGAGCAAGAATTTCCGAATGAAAAGCTTTTTTTCTGTACCGATAGTCTGCTACTTTTCCTTTTTCGTAAAAATGTGTTAATCGAGTCCCTGTTCGGTAAGCAGCAGCAAACAGCACGGTAGGCCCGCGTTGGCGATGAATGATTCTGACTCGAAAGAAGTAAATAGCCATAATCTTAGCCTAGCGTGGGTCTGAGCAAAATAGCCTAGCTTTTACACAAATGTATAAATGTACATTTCCTGCTGCATCCGCAGCGATAAATGTGAAGGCTAAAGGCAGTTTAGTTTTTAGCTTTCAATAGTTTTTCTCCTCAGCAATACCCTGCTCTGAACCTCAAACAAGTAATTCAGGGCAGGGTTTGCTATGTCAACTTACTAAATCAAAAACATGAAAATACAGCAAAAACAACTAAGTAAGGGACTCAAACTCTTAATTGCAATCTGTGTAGCAGTCTCTACCTGCTTTGACCCCTCTCAACCACTGTTAAATAAAGCAGCCAGCATCTTATTATCTATCGATAAGATGGTGCAACTGCTGGCAGACACTCAAGAGCCATCCCACAAAAATAAACAAAATTACCAATTTGGCTCTCATAAGAGGTAACACAAACTCACAGATAGGCTAAAGTTCTCTAATACCAAAAACTTTAGCCAAACAGAGCAACAAAGCAGCCTCTAGTAATTAGAACATAATGATATGAAGATTTTCATATCATTATGTTCTGGCATAAACATATAAATATACTCAAGTGTTTTCTAAAATACTTAAGATCGACCGAGCAAGAAAGGTACGCAGTCGAAGTACTCTTAATGCTTACATTGAGCCAATTATTAATTTAATATAGGTGGTGTTTCTTACTTGTTGCTTAATTGGCTAATTAAATTAATGCAAAATCAATAAATTAATTAATGCAGCAGGCTGCTGCACAATTTGTATTTCAACTTATCTCAATCATTGGAGAATCTACGTCTAACAACCAATTCTCATCAACAAATTCTAGATTTTCATCATAAACAAGAACTAATTCACCAATCTTTTGAGTGTGATTATTTGATGTTTGTGTAGCATCACCCACATTAGCTATAAGTGAAAACTTTAGTTGTAAAAAACGTTCAGTGTGAGTAACACCAATAGAACTGCTAACTAATTCTGTTTTTAGGGGACGAGGCAACGTAATTGTTTCATAATATTCATCTTGTTCATCCCAGTAACCGCACACTTTATAATCACATTGGTTAAGATGTTCTTGAACAAGAATGTTAGCATCTAAATTTTCTAAGATTTCAGTTAAATCTCGCCAGACTTGATGATTTTTTAATTCCAGTCTTGTCATAATTACGTGGGTTTAATGTTCTGTTACCAAACCAGGGAAATGTAAGACACCATCAATAAATTTTGCATGAAATCGGCGGTCGCCACCTTTACCTAAGACTTTAGATTTCAACTCGTAGCCGGATTCCTGGGAAGCCACCAACCCAACATTACCGCGAGGGGGTACAAGCCCTTTTTCAATGGCTTTTAAATGTTTCCCTTTCTGATCATATTTTAATCCCAGCTTTATTTGTTCACTTGCAAATGAAACTAGCAGACCACTGATTGAAAAATATACAGTATCAGGCTGAATATCTGCCCAATTATCGGGTAAAGCTTCCATTAATTTAATACTGATATAGTAGAAGCACTAAATATATGCCCTTAGCTTGTTCTCAGGAAGAGTAGGCTACAAATATACGTGACTGCTGTACATTCATGAGTATGATGTAGACCAAACCAGAAAACCAAATAACCAGAAAACCAGACTTATGGTTTACCAGAAATATGGACAGTCTTAAGAAAATTGTTACTATCACAGGATACAAGGGAGGAGTCGGAAAAAGCACTACAGCAGTGCATCTTGCAACCTTCTTTAGTGAACTTGGTAAAACAGTTCTTGTAGATGGCGACCAGAACCGTACCGCCCTGGCGTGGTCAAAACGCGGGTCATTCCCTTTCCCTGCTGTGGACGAACGCCAAGCCTTAAAGGTAATTGCTGATGCTCAGTTTGTGGTCATCGATACCCCAGCTAGACCTGACTCGGATGATTTAAAGGAATTAGCCAAGGGGTGCGACCTTCTCATATTGCCCACAAAACCGGACATTGTGAGCCTTGAGCCAATGCTCTTAATGGTGAAAGATTTGGGTGAGACAAACTATCGCTGCTTGCTTACTATTGTTCCTCCCTATCCCAGCAGAGAAGGCGAAACACTGCGTCAGGATTTGTTGAATGGAGGCATCCCCGTATTTCAGTCGATGATCCGGCGAACTGTGGGTTTTGAGAAAGCAGCAATGGCCGGTGTCCCCATTCGTGATGTAGACGACTCGCGTTTAAAAACAGCTTGGGCGGATTACCTTGCACTTGGTAAAGAAGTTATGGAGATTTTGAAATGAGCAAGTACGGAGATTTGATTAAAAAAGCCAGAGAAACACAACCAGAGAACCATAAAACCATAAATACAGAAAACCAGAGTTCTGGTTTAGTAGAAATTGAGCAGATGGTTAATCTGTGTGTCAAAGTCCCTATATCCCAACGTCGGTACTGGATGTCTAAAGCTAAAGAGCAAGGGATTACTGTAACCTCAGTTATTGTTGAGGCACTCATCCAAAAATTTGGAGAACCAGAAAACCAGGAAGCCAGAAAACCATAAATGCAGATTTGAGGGCTGTTATATTTTTCTTCAGCATTCTAGCAAGTGAATTTTCACATCAAACTTTGAAAACAAGTAATGAAACTTCTCCAAAACGTCTGGCAGGATATTCGTTCAGGGCAAAACATTGATGCTTATATTACAATTGGAATTGCAATCATAATTGCAGTTTTGGGAATCACTGGTTCCGCCAGTCAAAACATTGTAATGTCCGCAATTCTGGCAGTTTTAGCATTAGTAACAACTGGTTTGCTAGTAAGTCGTCAAGAGAACAAAAAACTACAAGATGCTGTATCTCGAATTGAAAAATTAGATCATCTTGCAGATAAGTTTTTTGGTCGAGAGTACGATAGAACTGAGCTAAAAAAGTCTATACGCACTTCCCGGAAAGCTTTTTTCTGGGGTCTGAACTTTACAAGAACCATCCCTCTGCTAAAAGATGATATCGAGTATGGTCTTGAGAATGGGCTAGAAATTAAATTCTTACTTATGAAGCCTGCTAGTCAAGTTGTTGAAATGGCGGCATTTCGTAGCAGAGATTCAAATGTAGATGAGTTAAACTCTACTTTGGAGACAAATATATCTAGGTTGCTAACCCTTTCTAAAAAAAATTATTCTGGAAGTCTAGAAGTGAGGTGCGTAAACTATTTGCCTTGTTGCACTATTGTTTGCTTTGATCATCACCTTATAAGTGGTCGTATGTTTGCACGATTATTAAATTTTCGTATTCCTAATGAAGCACGTGCAACATTTGAGTTAACTAGGAAAGATGATAATTACTGGTATGGTTTCTTTGTAGAGCAGTTTGAGGCTGTATGGAAAGAGGCTGAACCTGTAAATTTGTCTAACCCGACACCATAAAGGGGATCACCTGTTACTTAATTTACTAGATTTTTTTCTGTGCGTGATCGGCATGGGTTGGGACATATCCACAAGGTCAGTGCTGATAAAATTCTCAGAGATACCTGTGTGCGGCTGGGCATTGAGGGCGTTAGTACCCACAGCTTCAGGAGGACTGCGTTAACCAGGATGAGCGATGCGGGGATACCGTTGCGCCACATACAGGAGATATCGGGGCATCGGACTTTGGCAGCGTTGGAGCGTTATTTGGGGGTAACTGAGAAGCAGAAGCAAAACGCTATCTCTGCTTTGGATTTTTGAGCAATGTAGGGCATTCATCCATAGACTATGTACATCTAATTCTAAATGTGTTTTTCTATTCATTACCTCAAGAAGATAAAGACATAAATATCCAAATTGTAAACTTGAGCTATTAGCCAAGAAATAAATTTCTTGGCTAACTATGGTGCTAAATTATTTTGTTTTTCGGCTGGTTTGATTCACCGCTTCTGGTGCTACAGTTTTGATTAACCCAGTCATTGCCGTAATTACACCTGCAACTCCTGCCATCAACACAGAAGTTAAAATGGCTGCTGCGAGGATAATTTCAGTAGCACTATTACCTTCCCTCATCCAAGCAGAGGGTTGTTCAATGACTGAGGAAGATGAGGGAACTAACTGTGAGGTTTGGGTAGATACTTGAGAATTAGTAGAGTTGGCGAGAACAGTTTTCATAATGTGAACCTAAGCGAATTTCACTGATTTCATAGTATTTCTGGCTTCCAACACCGTAAATTCCCAAGAAATAGAGATAAAGTAGAACATAAGTAGAAGGTAAGTAGATTTTCTGATGCTGTCTATGCAATGGGATGAGTTTTTAAAACAACAAGCAGATACTCATGAGTTAACCTGGGAGCAAAAAGCAGCATTTTTAATCAGGTTGCAGGCTCAAAACTCAAGTGAGAGTGAACAAGAAATCGCAAAACGCTTAAACATCGAAGTTGCTGTTTTTAAGAAGCGCATGACTGAGGTGTACAAGAAGTTCGCCGTGAATTGTCCTGATTTAAAAGATCCTAAATGCAGAAGAAAGTTTGAAAAATTAAAGGCTTACCTAACAGCAAAATATAACGGTATTCCCCATACTCAACCAACAAAAGAAATTCATCATAATCTTCCCTTTTGTGATGTAGTGAAATTCGTTGGACGTGAAACGGAGTTGCAAAAGCTCCATCAGCTGTTACAGGAAAATCAGCAGGTAGCAATTGCAGCGATCGCAGGGATGGGTGGAGTTGGAAAAACAGAACTAGCTTTGCAATATGCCTATTCGCAGCGCATTGCTTATCGAGGCGGAATTTGCTGGTTGTCTGCACTGCAAGATGTAGGGGTGCAACTGGTGCAGTTTGCGCGTAATAAGATGCAATTAAACCCGCCAGATGATTTAGATTTGGTAGGGAAAGTCCATTTCTGTTTAGAAAAATGGAATCAGGGTGATGTTCTACTGGTAATTGATAACGTCACTAACTATAGAGAGGAAGTCAGGTGTTATTTAGAGTCTTTTCCTTCCCGGTTTAAGCAGTTAATTACCACGCGCGAAAAATTACAGCTGCCAATAGAGCGATTGGATTTAGATGTGCTGACACCACTAGAGGCAATGCAGTTATTAGAATCAATAATTGGTGAGAAACGACTACAACGTGAAAAGTTAGTTGCAGAAAAACTTTGTCAGTGGTTGGGATATTTGCCCTTGGGTTTGGAATTAGTTGGGCGTTTTTTGTCAATTGATGAGGAGTTATCTCTAGCAGAAATGCTGCAATACTTAGAAAAGAAACGTTTGAAGCATAAGGCTTTAGAAGAAGTTCCACAAGAAAAGGCTGTTAAATTTGGTGTTGCTGATGCTTTTGACTTGAGTTGGCAACGGTTGCGAGAAAACACTCAAAGTTTAGGTTGTCTTCTAAGTTTATTTGCCCAAGCTCCCATTCCTTGGGATTTAGTGGAGCGTATAACAATAAACAATAAGGCTCAAGATTGGAAAGAAGCCAGACGTGAGTTGTTACAGTTGCATCTACTCCAGTATAAGGGTGAGGGATTGTATCAACTTCATCCACTATTGCGAGAGTTTTTCCAATATAAGCTTATAGATTTAGAACAGGCAGAAGAATTTAAGCGTTCGGTTTGTGCGGTAACGGTAAAAGTTTCTCAAAAATTTCCTAATATTCCCACACTTGAGCAAATTAAAGATGTTGCCCCAGCTATACCTCATTTAGCAGAAGTAGCGAATCATCTCATTGAGTATGTCAGCGATGATGATTTACTTGCTGTATTTTTTGATAACGCTCGATTTTACGATAGTCAAGGATTATATACTGAGGCTGAACCTTGGTATAAGCGTTGTTTAGAAATTACTAAACAACGCTTGGGAGAAGAACATCCCAATGTTGCCACTAGCCTTACCAGTCTGGCAACACTCTACAAAGACCAAGGCGTATATCACGAAGCTGAACTCTCTTACAAAAAAGCTTTGGAACTACAACGCAAATTGCTGGGCGAAGAACATCCCAATGTTGCCAATAGCCTCAACGGTTTGGCAGAACTCTACAGAGAACAAAAACTTTATGATAAAGCAGAACCACTATATCAAAAAGCTTTAGAAATCTTGCATAAAATGCCAGGGGAAGAACATCTCAAGGTTGCTAATGTACTGAACAACCTGGCATTACTCTACCGATTTCAAGGAAAATATCAAGAAGCAGAACCTCTGTTTTTGAAAGTTTTAGAACTAGATCAACGCTTTTTAGAAGAAGAACATCTCAATGTTGCAAAAACCCTTAACAACTTAGGGTTACTCTACAGATCCCAAGGGAAATATAGTGAAGCAGAAGCTCGATACAAACAAGCATTAAAACTCAATGAAAAGCTATTAGGAGCAGAGCATCCTTTACTTACTGATAGCCTTACCAATCTAGCAGCACTATACTTTTTCCAAAACAGATACAGCGAAGCCGAACCCTTGTGTCTGCGGGCTTTAGAATTAGATCAGCGTTTTCGAGGGGAAAGACACCCTTATTTTACACAAAGCCTCAAAAATCTAGCCGCACTATACCGTGACCAAGGCAGATACAGCGAAGCCGAACCTTTGTTTATCGAAGCTTTGGCAATGCGGCGCAAACTCTTGGGTGAAGAGCATTCCGATGTCGCACAAAGCCTCAACTTTTTGGCAGGACTATACTGCGACCAAGGCAAATACAGCGAAGCCGAACCTTTGTTTATCGAAGCTTTGGCAATGCGGCGCAAACTTTTGGGTGAAGAACATTCCGATGTCGCACAAAGCCTCAAC
>NZ_JACJQL010000120.1 GCF_014696625.1 Nostoc parmelioides FACHB-3921 | reverse complement strand
ACGCATTTAGTAGTGAACGCGCATCTCCGTTAGCAACATTTACTAAGTGCTTTAACGCTTCATCATCAATTTTTACTTTTAAGCGACCATAACCTCTTTGTTCGTCAGTTAAGGTTTGCTCTACAACTTTGTACAAATCCTCGTCATTGAGTGCTTTGAGTTGAAAAATGCGTGAACGACTTACCAAAGCCTTATTAACTTCAAAGTAAGGATTTTCTGTAGTTGCACCAATTAATATCACCGTCCCATTTTCTACCCAGGGTAACAGTGCATCTTGCTGAGATTTATTAAAACGATGAACCTCATCCACAAACAGAATAGTACGTTGGTTATGAAATTTACGTTGTTCTTGTGCTGTGTCAATCGCGGCTCTAATTTCTTTGACACCTGAGAGAACTGCATTTATTGCCAGAAAATGAGCGCGAGTCGTATTGGCTATCACACGCGCTAGAGTCGTTTTTCCCGTTCCTGGAGGGCCGTAGAAAATCAGCGACGATAGCTGGTCTAAACTGATTGCTCGTCGTAACAACCTACCAGGGCCAATAATATGGTCTTGCCCAACAAACTCATCCAGTGTTCGTGGACGCATCCTTGCGGCTAACGGTGCTTGGGTTTGAATTTGGTTGATTAAATTTTGGTCAAATAAATCCATTGTGAGAACATGGATGAACTTAGTTTATTAGTTCATTATTACTACTGTAATCAGGTTGAGCCTTTTTAACACGCACGGCAGCAAACTTCTTGAAAGGCTAAGAAGGACGGCATTGCTCACAATATAGAGAGCAGCCATCAAGCTAAATACTCTCGCATCTGCGGTTGCTGGCGATGCAAAACTTTTATCGCCTGTTTTTGAGTCGTCCCAACTTTTGCTTGTTTTATGTTGAGTCTTTCGGCAATTTGTTTAGTCGAGAGCTTGCCAACACTCCCCAAACCAAAGCGCAACATCAGCACCTGCCTTTGCAGTGGTTTGAGTGTGAGCAAACAATTCGCCAAATCTTGCCGCATTAATCCTTCGTCTAGGTATTCATCTGGGGAAGCAACATCGCTAGGTAAAATTTCCCAAAAATCAACTTCCTCCTCTTGTCCCATTGGCGTATCTAAGGACAAAGGCTGGCGAAACGCTATCAAACATTCTCTCACTTGGTCTGGGCGAAGCTCGGCAAATTCTGCTATTTCTGTAATTGTGGGATATCGCCCCAGCATTCTCGCTCTTTCTCGTTGTACTTTTTTGAGTTTAATCAAGCGGTCATTCATGTGACTTGGTGTTCTGATGGTGGTGGACTTGTTAGCGATCGCCTTTGTAATTTCTTGCCTAATCCACCAGTAAGCGCAGGTCGAAAACTTATACCCTCGGTTTGGGTCAAATTTCTCAACAGCTTTTTGCAACCCAATTGACCCCTCTTGTACTAAATCTAGAAATTCTAGTTGACTCCACCGATACTTTTTGGCAATCGCTACTATTTAGTCGCAGATTAGCCGCAATCATTTTTTCTTTGGCCTTCTGCCCTAACCGCAGAATCTGGGATACTTCAGTTTCACTTTTTCCCATGTCAGTAGCTAGTTCTGTCAAAGTTAACTGACGATTTAGTTGCTCTTGCCTCTGTTGTTGATGCTGCTGTACTGCGATCATCTGCTGTACTTGCCTAGCAAAAATAATCTCTTGCTCTGGAGTCAGCATGGGATATTTAGAGATTTCGTGCAAGTAGATGCCTACACTGTCTGGCTGGAGGGACATTCTTCTATTTTTCTCTAAAAGCCTGAAATTACTTTACCAGTAAGGCAATAGGACTGTAAAACAAAGAATAGCTCTGTTTTGTCCAATTTTGAGTAGCGATGACAAAGAGCGCCCGCCATAGCGATCGCCTCCCAACTATTTTTGAAAATCCACGCCACTTTTATAGGTCTTAGCCCTCGGCTTGCCCTTCTTTGGAGGTGCGGCGGCAGACTTCTTAGGAGCCTGGGGCGGACGGCAGCTTTCACAATACAGAGGACGTGGGCCAAATGTCTCCCGGCTTGTCATCTGTTCACATTGCTTACAGACGAAGTTGAATGTGCGAGTATGTATCGTGCGTTTGTGCGCTCTAACGGTGTACTCTCTAACCTCAATTAATTTGCTGGGCATTGCTGGTTTCAATTGATTTACTTTTTGGATCTTAGCTTTTGATAACGAGTTTTCAATGCTCTAGGTAAACATAATCACCCTGGTTGCACGTCCGGATCTAAACGAGAGGGGCGGGAGATAATACTCCCCCTCGACTCAACTTGTATGAACTGTTCAAGCAGATATTCCAAGGTCGATTATATGAAGTGCCTTTGGGTAAATTTGAGGAAATGACTGGACTATCGCTAACATCTCATGAAGGCGGGATGAAGATCGACCTCCCACCCTTGCGACAGTTCCTCAATCGGCTGCTGGCTTTGACTATCCGGATGCAGAACGTGATTTTCGAGCGTTTTGAACTGTTGTTGAGTCAACAAATTGAAACTGCGATCGCCGCAGGTGTCTTTGAAATCGGAGTAGAAACGCTTCGGGCTGAACGGTTCTCGATTGAAAGTAGTCAAACAGTATATACTCACCCAGATACCGGGAGTGTAACTAACTACCTGAAAGTTGAGCAAGTTCAACGGAACAATATCAAAACTGCTGAGGAAATACTGGAATTTGCTGGCAAGTACCAAGGGCGACTCTTGATCAACTCCAAATCTGGTAATGTTGCTGTGTCAATTCCTACACACAGTATATTTGACTGTGATGGTGGTGTTGTGCCACGGGTTTTGCTTGTCCGACCACAGAAAGAAACTCGTGTACCTGTTGATAAGTTAGAATCATCGACTTGGAAGGAGGTTTCGGCTGATGCGTTTGTTGCTGCTTGGTCAAAGGAAGTAGACGCGCTGCCCAGATTCACTACTGATTACTTGCATTTGGTTACAGGAATACTACTACCTATCTGGAAAATTCTGCCACAAAAGAACAGCCGGGTATTCCGATTGCAAACAAGTGATGGGCAGAAGATTCTAGGACGAGTGGTTCATGCCTCCGACATCCAGACTGTTACTGAACAGCTTGGGCTGAAGAATCAAATCTTGAGTCCGCAAGAGTTGATTTCACTCCTACTTAACGAGGGATTCTCTCAGCAATTGCCCGGAGGCGTAACCTTACGACGCTCTTATATTGCTGGTGAACCTCGCTTGGAATTAGTTGATGCCATCTCGTTAGCTGATCGACTTGTAGCGATGGGGTGCTTCATCGAAATCATCCAGTGACGCAAACGGATATTTGTACCAACTGGGGATCGCGCTGCGGCTGTTTTAGCGGCGGTGATTGGGATTGTTGGGTGATGAGAGCAAAGCGATGAGGTTTTACCCATCGCTTCGTTTTTCTAAAATTTTGGGATGTAATCGCACTTCCAGCTAAGTCAAAAGAATGCCAGCGTATCTATTGGCAGTGGTGAAGAGGTTGATGGGTAAACGGAGATTGTGGTAATCTCCAACAATACCGTATCAATTGCACTGTCACCATTAAAGATTAATAGGCAAAACATAGCATAGGGCAACAATGCAGAAACTCCTTTTTAGTGATAGAGATAGTTTTAAAGCACAAGCCCTATTTCTTGGTAAGAAGATTAATCTACAAAAATTAGAAAACTACGATTGCTTGGCGACTATGCCAGTAATGGTGAAAGTAGCTGAACAAGGTTGCGCGGTGCTACTTGGTTATGGTGCAGTTGTTCTGTTTAACCTTGCGCCTGTGGAGAAAGTAGCCTTTTTAACCCAACTATCCCCTCAAGTTAGTGACTCTTTTAGCAATCCCGAAACAGAAGAAGTAGAAGTTCATCTCAACCTTGTCGAGAGTGAGCGAGTCAAGGAAGGCAAGATTTTTCTGCGCGAATTGAGTGTAGAACGCTTACAGATTGTGGCTGATGTTCTCGCTAAGAGTGTTGTGCTGTCTCACTATGAAATTAGTATAGCCGCAGTGTTTGATCAAATTGAACCGTTCGCAGCTAGTCTCCAACGTGAAAACAGAAGTAGGCAGCAGAGTCGGGAATTACTACGTCAACTAGGGACTACGTTGTTAGTTCAACATAAGATAGTCGGTCGAGTCGAGATTATCGATAAGCCAGAGTTGCTCTGGGAATCGCCACAGTTAGAAAACTTATATCTGCGCTTGGAGGATGAATATGAAATCCGGGAGCGTCACCATGCCTTGGAACGCAAACTAGAGCTAATAAGCCAAACCGCACAAACGGTACTGGAGTTCATGCAGCATACTAGTAGCCAGCGAGTAGAGTGGTATGTCGTGATTTTGATTGTGGTGGAGATTTTGCTGTCACTGTACGACATTATATTCAAACGCTGAAAGCTTGCTTAATATAGCTTTAAGTTTTGCTATGTGCGATTCGGTTCAGGATGGCGACGGTCGTTTATTTCTACTATGCCAAGATGTTCTTAAACTAGGCAGTAAATCTTTAAATACTTTTTCAAATAATTCTGATGGAAATGTCAAAAATCTCTGTGATACAGCTTGTTGACTAACTTTTGTAGGATTACACCACAGAAAACCGTCTCTAGCTAACATTCTTGTCAGTTCTCTGACTCCGGCTATATCTCGCCATAACAAGGTTAGCACCGCAGCCATCATCAATGGTAAATTCAGTATCCGTTCTCTGAGTCCTAGTTTTCGGTAGTAATTTTCTTGATTTGTAATCGCTGGAGTCAATAATTTTTCCAGTTGCTCTGCAATTACTTCGTCTTCCAGCATTGGTCTGTGTTTCTTTTTGGCGTGGTCTTTATTGGTTTTTTTGCTGGTGGTCATAGCTGGACTCAATCGCTCAATTACTTGTCTAGACTGAATTTCCCATGCTTTTGACCACTACAAATACCACCCTTGACAATTTTCCCTTTTCCTTAACTTGTCACCAATGATCTAAGCCTGGGTTTTCTTGAAACAGCCCCGCCATCTTCAATTTGTCCATGCGCCAAGGTCGAGCCTTCTGCCTTCGGGCGATCGCTTCACTCGACCACTTGTCAAGTTGTGTTTCTGGCTCAGGGGCGGACGGCGCAGAACCACTGCCTTCATGACTGACTTTCGGCTCAACACCCAAGTCCAGATTCTCACTCAACAACGGAGTGGGTTGGTTATGTTGTGCTGGTTCCTCACTTTGCATTACCGAATTTTCAAAACCGGAAGCACCCAGCGCGGCGGAAATATGGTCTTCATGACTGGTTCCCGGCTCAACACCCAAATCTTGTTTCTCATTCAAAAACGGAGCGGGTTGACTTTGGCCTACTGGTTCCTCACTTTGCATTACTGAATTTTCAAAATCGGGGGCAACAGGCGCGGCGGAATTAGCACCTTCATGAGTGGCTTTCGGCTCAACACCCAAGTCTTGATTTTCATTTAACAACGTAGTGGGTTCACCCTGTACAGTATTTACGAGCGCCAGCGTCGTACAGTCCGTTACCGTAGGTAACTCTTCCTTTTCTTCCACGCCTTCCACAATCTGAGGCGACGCGCCTCCAAAAGGCGCGTCAGCCGTCTCCTCACGGTGCGAATTTTCGTTTGGCGTGGAAGAATCACAACTCACGATCTCTTCAAAAGAGATCGTGAGTTGTTTCTGAGGAGTTCGTGAGGGTTTCTGTAACCCTTGCTCTGACTGATTTTCATCTGAAATAGATGTGATTTGAATCATAAAATAAACTTTTAGCTCAAGATATGCTTCAAAAAGAGTTAACCATTTTATGCTTCAGAAATCAGCGTCAAAGTAGAATAATCTTCCATGTAATACACAGTTAGGGATAAACTTAACGATGTATTACACGGTAGAGTTTATGCTAAAACGGGATATTCAAGGGAAGTTTGCGCTCAAAAACGATGATTATCGTCAAGTACGCTCTTTGAGATTGACCGATGAAACGTGGAAGGCATTGGGTATAGCGGCTGAATGCTTCGGGTATAGCCGAGCGGATTATTTGGAAGAGATAGTCAAGAATAACCTTTTACCAAGTATTACACGGGTAAAAAACTGAAAAAGTACGCATGGGTTCCCATGTATTACACGGTAGGTGGAGAATTTTATAGCTCTTTCCACTAATAATTTTTTGATGTTCACTGTTGTTCTACAGTATCTCGTTTGGGCTTACGTTGTCCGACACGCCCCGAAGACTTTTTAGGCGTTTGCTGTTGTTGTCGTCTTTCATCTGTCTTCTGTGCATCCGTGGGAGGCGGAGTAATATTTGTTTCTAGTGGTGTCTCACTAATTGAAGAATCAGCTGGTTTCGTCTTCTTACGAGTTTGTTTTTTCTTGGGGGCTGGCTCGATAGGAATTTCATCTGGTGTCGTGGAAGCCGTTTCATCTATCGTAGAACTGACGGGCTTTTTACGAGTCCGCTTTGTTTGAGATGATGGTTTAGATGATTTCTTTGGCGATGCAACCACATCTGCTGCGCCCTTGGATAAATCCACTGCTGCTTTTGGTACAGAGGTCGAACCCATGCCTATCTGTAGCAAATGCCACAAATGTTCACGGCGACTTTCCATATAAGAGAGTTTTTGTTCTCCCTCAGTAGTATCCAGAGCCATACGCTCACATTGGGCAAGGGAAAGAGTATGTTCATGCAGTCGTTCTAAATTCAAAGTATCGTGACCATCATGCAATGCTGCCGCCACAGCCCGGATGAGCCAGTCTTTGAGTACCCCAACACAACCAATGGAACGTTCATAAAAATAAAGCCAATCCTGCATTAGCTGTTTGACATCAACATTCAGAGGTATTTGCATCAGCAGTGCCAATAATGCAGCTTGAAAATCCTGGCGGTCTTGTTCATTTTGATACAAATAACGCGGAAAATGGATATCCAGTCCCCGTCGAGATGCTTGACCACTCAAATTACGGAAATTGAGCAGTTCGTAAGTCCCAATCAGAATGTGTAGCACACCCGTAACATTGGTCATGGACTTAATCCAGTCCAACTGGTCTAAAAGCTTACCAGCACTTGCACCAGTCCCAATCTTCATTAAGTGCTGTGCTTCATCCAAAATCACTGCCCGTACACCACGCTTGGTCATCGCTTCTTCTAATGCGTGACGCAGTTCAGGCGAATCATTAAACTGGGCTGTTTTAGTCCTCCCACGCCCTTTCTTCTCCCAGGTTTGCTCCGCATCAATATCTATCAGCATCCGCCGCTCATAGAACGTTGTTTTGCAGTGGTGGCAATTGTTTGTCATCTTGACTGTGTGCTTCCATCTCTGGCTCAAGAGTGCTGACTCTTGGGAACTGAGGTACACCTTCGGTATTGGGTGTTAAGTTCTCCAAAACCCCAACCGCTTCCAAATCCCGTAACCGTTGCATGAGTAAAGTTTCATGTTCTTGCACCGCCGCGATGAAGTCGGCAAGGCGTTTGGCAGAGATATTTGTACTCACAGCATTACGCTTATCTTGTTGTCTAATTTCTTGGGCAGCTAACAGCACTTCTTTCTCCGTGCGTCCGGCAAAGGTGTTGTAATACTGGGAGATACATTTGACCCATCTTCCCTCCAGGTACGCATAAGCTACACCCATATCAAAAGGGTCATAACGCACACTGACTTTGGTTTTTTCGACAACCGGATTGCGGAAAGCATCGTTCCAGTAATAAAGATAATTGACTTTTATTCCCTGTCCCGGCTGGACTTTAGCGTTACCTTTGGGTGTACTAGGGCGTGTTGCCATGAGGAAGTCTTCGTTGTATGCAATGCGTCGGTGTTCCCTTTCCCCTGTGGCAGCGATTGCGTCGGTATAAACTTGTAATGGTGTCTCACCCAAGGAATCATGTACGCTTGTGTCATAAATGGTGTATGCCCACTCACACAGGTAGGTATATAAATCTGCCAATGTCCAAACGGCAAGTTGTTTGGGGTCAACAAATGAAGTCAATTGACGTGGCTGCTTACTGGCTTGGGTGTTGCCGAGTAAGTTAAAGATAAATTCTGTATTGGTTGTGCCAAATAATCGTTCAACTACTGAGCCAAAACGGGGTTTACCTCCGGGTCTTGTCTTTTTGATGCAGTGGTAACGTGCTAATAAGGTATCAAAGTAAACGCTATGAAATTCTTTGCCGCCATCTACAACTACGGATTGGGGAAAACGACCCTCACGCTGGACACACAACCGTAGTGCCATCATGCAAGACCTGTAACTAGGTGGGTCAAAGGTAAGATAAACTGCTAAGATACGTCGGGAGTAGGCATCAATCAGTAATGTCAGCCAAGGTCGTCCTAAGTTCCGACCAGTTACTTGAGAGCGTAATTCGATGTCGAGTTGGGTGTGGTCAAGATGGCAAATGGCAAAGGGTCTGTCTCCATGCCTGGGAGTTGTTTTAGCTAGTTCTAAAACAATTGGTTCGGTTGCGTATGCGGCTTTTGCTCCCTGACGTTTTAAAGTCTGCTCATGGATTGGACGCTTTTTTAGCCGAGTATAAAATGTGCGCTGACTCAGTGGGGGGATGTTGGCTCTTTCGCA
The DNA here is from genome assembly GCF_014696625.1 of Nostoc parmelioides FACHB-3921. Classification (GTDB taxonomy): domain Bacteria; phylum Cyanobacteriota; class Cyanobacteriia; order Cyanobacteriales; family Nostocaceae; genus Trichormus; species Trichormus parmelioides. Next base: position 1,584 of record NZ_JACJQL010000120.1, on the reverse strand, counting down.
GGCTCTTGTATAGGCGCGATAAACGGAAGCTGCGGGAGCTTGTCTTGGTGTCTCGAAATGTTCGGTAATAAATTGATCTAATAATTTGCTTGCATCCGTTGGTGCTTTGGGTTGGCGATTTCCTCTACTAGCAGTACGCGGCAGCAAACCAACATAACCGCAACCAAAAGTGGCTTCGGCTTCCCGAAACTGTTTGACCCATCGGGATAATGTGCTTTGAGGTATGTCCTTATATATGTCTGTGCGGTGCTGGAAATATGCTTGTACTGGATGAAATCTGTGATTGGCTCTTTCTAGATCCGTAGGCGAGGCAGCATCCATCAATTCACGCACTTTTTCATTGATGGTTGCGTGTGTTTCTGAAGTATGAATGTTGATAGTGCCACTATCAAATAATTGCAGAAAAAATGCTGTGGGCAATTGTATTGGTTGCCCAACTTCGGGTAAAAGTGTGGTTGTCTTCTCGCCCAAGTTAACTAAAGTCCAAAGTTGTGCGTCCCAGACTAATAAGGTGTTAGGCAAAAGTGTTGTGGGAGAAGTGATTTGTTGATGATGCCCAGTTGTTCCTATGGCTAAATGTGTATGAGCAGTATGGGTTTGTTGGTCTGCCCATAGCTGAACTCGCCAATGTTCCACTAGGGGAACTGCATACAAGTCTACGTAGAGTTGCTCTGTGGCAATCAAGGCGTAAATATCGTTAGCACGCACTCCAGGTATGCTTGCAAGTGTGGCAGCAATGGTTGTTCCTGGGGTGGCTTGAACTGCTGAAGAGATTTGTTCTGTAATGGAGTGGGGGATATTGGCACTGAACCTAAAGTAGTCTTCTAAAAACATTAGGTTCTGAGTGAATATGGGATTTAGTTCGGTATCAGTGCGAACATGGTATTTGAGTCCAAATGATGCGGCGTAAGCTTCTCCTGGTGGGCAATGCCAATGACCAGTTTCAGTTTTTTGGTAGCGTGAAGGGTATTTTTGGGCTAGTCGTTTTAATTCGGTTTCGGTTTTCCATTCTTCCCAAACTGCACCACTTGGACGCAGTACGAAGAAGTCTGGGGTATGATAATGACCTATTTTTCGCCCGTTTTGGTTTTGGTACTGAATTTTAAATGGCGGTGGTTGATCATAGAACTCTAACACCTGGGGGTCATGTTCCATTTGATAAATCGCCCACAGTTCTACTGTGTGGCTCTCAAATTGAATGGTTTGACCCATTTTACGGCTAGGGTAAACTCCACTAACGTTTTTGGCGCGTCCTTGTACTCTGCGAGAAGGTGGGGCAGCACGAATTGCGGCGATTAAGTCTTTGCAAGATGCCGTTAGTTGCTGTTGCTTACACCAATAATCAAATTCATCGTCTGTCATGAGAGTTTCTCATCCAAGAAAAGAGTGTTTCTCTTTGCCAGGAGGCAGTTTTAGGATTTCAGTACGCAAGACAAAACTACGGAGTCATGGTTTTAAGTGAAGCATATCTTGGAATTGGTAGAGTCGATGGGGGCTATTACACCCCGCACCTCTCTGTTAAATCTGGACGTGCGTATTTATACGCATCCAGCTTCCGATATTCTTAGGTTGCCCTGATGCCCA
>NZ_JACJQL010000012.1 GCF_014696625.1 Nostoc parmelioides FACHB-3921 | reverse complement strand
CAAGATTTAGGCGTAGTCAAAGCCCTACGAAAACCAGTCTTCAAGCTGGATCTATCCCCTTTTCCTGCACCCTCTTGACAAATGTGCAATTACTTTAACCTCTCACGGATGACCATAAGGCATTGCGCCACCAATTAGCTCAATGAGCAATAGCACAGATCACATTTTCCACTATCTGTTGCAATCAGCCAGAGAGCGTACCCTCCAGCTTTCCTATTGCGTACATATAAAAGAACCAAGAATTTTCAACCTTCAACCCAATCGGGGTCAACAGAAATCCTGCTTACTACTGGGCATAATCGTACTTCATCAGGACTGCCTGTTGCTGGTAATCTTGCGGAACCTAGCAGCTTGAAGATATCCACTCAGTAGAGTTACCGAATTTTGCTGTGTTTGGTTACTTTCGCCACACTTTTTTCTTTTTGAGCATCTAATATTGGATGTATAAGTTCAATCCATAAGATGCTCTTTTAAGGAATTTTTTTATGAGTATTAGGGAAATTGAAATCCGTCAGCTAGAGTCAATAAAGGGGGGGATGGTTGAATTCTTTACTCCTCAAACAAGTCACGAAACTATGCTGGTGCAAATCGCGCCAAATACAATAGATGATTTGTTTGTTCATAAATCACAAACTGACCAATTATTGGTAGTTAAAGGGCAGGTTGTACTTGTGACTTTAATTAACAAGCAATACAAGTATATACCCTTAAGTGAAAACCATCCTATGGTAGTGACGATTCCTCCTGGGGTACTGCACGGTGCAATTAATTTAAGTTCGCAACCATGTTTAGTGGTGAATGCTGTATTGCGTCATCGACCTCCTCAAGAAAGGGACTATATTACTTGTTGTAGACCTTTTCCTTACGATTTGGATGCTGCAACTCTCGCCTTGAAGCAGTTGGAAGCGACAAAGAAAATAGAGGTTCTAGGTGCGACACCTACACAGGTTGTTTAGAAAATTCATCTTGTCACCATCCATTGGGGTCAACGATGAGCAAAGCTGAATCGTTGACTGTTGGCTAGGAACTTATACCTTTTCTTGAAAATGCACTTTATTCTTTACTGTAGAGACGTTGAATGCAACGTCTCTACATCATTTATTGGAGGCAACTTCAGAGAAAATTGGTAATAGCACTCTTTCACTCCTAATCAAGTAGAGTACTTACCGTTAATTTCCACATAACCTTCTGTCAAGTCGCAACCCCATACAGTAGCCACATCTGTACCGATATTCAAACTAACGTGAATATTGACTTTTTCTTTTGACATAATTTCTTTCAATTTCTCCAAATTTTCCGCTTGGAAGGTATTAGGATAAACTTGCACTTGATCAAATCTAATTACTACTTGATCTGGATTAATATCTCGTTCATCTTCACATTTACCTATTGCCATTGCTACTCTTCCCCAATTAGGATCTGCACCATATACAGCAGTCTTAACTAGTGGTGAATTAACAATGGCTTTAGCTACTCGTTTAGCTTGAGCATAGTTAGCGGCTAAATCTACAGTCACCTCAATTACCTTAGTTGCGCCTTCACCATCACGGGCAATCTTTAACACTAAATCATGGGCAATTTCTTGCAATGCAATAGCAAATTCTGTTTCGGAAACTTCACCCGCTAAACCATTCGCCAAAATTACAGCACTATCACTAGTAGAAGTATCTGTATCTATGCTTAAACAATTAAATGTTTTATCGATGGTAGAGCGAAAAATTTGACGCAGTGTATTGGCAGAAATTGCTGCATCAGTAAAAAAGAACGCTAACATCGTCGCCATATTCGGCTCAATCATCCCGACACCTTTAGCAATACCCACCAATTTGGCATTACCAACTTGTCGTGCAGCGATTTTAGATACGGTATCGGTGGTCATAATACCGCGCGCAGCTAAGTCAAAATCAGCCGATGTCAGTTTTTGACCCATTCCTACCAAGCCAGCGCGAATTTTTTCTATGGGGTAACGTCTACCAATTACCCCAGTGGATGCGATCGCCAAATTTCCGGCAGCAATCCCAGTTTCCTGCGCCACGAGTTGTATAATCTCCTGAGCATCAGCAATTCCCACTGCACCATTCGCAACGTTGGCATTTTTGGAAATGACAATAATCCCTTGTGCTTGCCCATCTTGTAAATTTTGACGACTAATAGTCACACTAGGCCCGGCGAAAAGGCTTTGAGTAAATACGCCATCAGCTACACATGGCACATCTGATCGGATAAATACAAAATCTTCCGTGGTATCACGTATGCCCAAATTGGTAATAAAGGTACTAAATCCTTGAGGTGTGGAAGATGCAGTTAGTGACATTTTGATCTGTGGGGAGTAAAGAATATGGGAAATTTTAGCGGTAGCGAGGCGTTAAGCAACTTGCTTGGTAAATAATACCAGTCCTAGCCTTCTCTGCGGGAGGCTAGGATTTGAACAAGGATATAAATCTTTCAAATCCCCACACCCCTAAACCCCTAAACCCTTACCCCCCTCAAATCAAAGGTTCATGCTTCCGGACAGCAGCTACTCCACAGTAAACATTTCCAAAACAAGCTGATGTCTAAAATTGCTGCTGTTTTATTTAGAAAGTTGCTGAATAAGTTAATGACTCTTCTGCCAGGGAGAGGGGTTATAAAATCATAAAACCTCTTGTTAGAGTGAAATAGCTAGCAGCTGATTTTACACACAGAGCTACAGAGGAACGCAATGCTGATTTTTGAAGAGCATTTTCAAGACAATCGCTGTAGCTGGGTAACACGAGATAGTGAAGAGTGTAGCCTTTGCATGGACGTGAGTCATTATGTATTTGACCATAAACGTGCAGGTGATACATATTGGCTATCGTGGAACTCAGCCGAGTTCTTTTATGAGAGAACGAATTTTCATATTCATATAGTTCTAGAAAAAGCTGCTGGTGTAGATGATCATGGTTATGGTTTTGTTTGGGGATTGTCAGACGTTAGCAATTTCTTTGAGTTCGTGATTTCGGGCAATGGTCACTATCGTATCACTGAGATCAAAGATGGTAACTTTATTAATTACACAGATTGGAAAGGGTGCGATCGCATTCACCGTGGTGACTCGGTTAATCTGTTGGAAATTGCCCGTGTGGGTAATATGGTAGAGTTCTATATCAACAGTACTTTAGTAGATAAATTTCCCGCCCATAAGTTAGTTGATGTCTCAGGGGAAAATTTTGGTTTTGTGATTCATGACAAAATCAAGATGAAAGTCCATAGTTTAATTGTCAGCGCTCCCGATACGGAAAAAGAGTCGGTTGATAGTCATAGTGATACTCGTGATTCTAAACAAGAGACAAAAGCCTCCTTTGTTGAGCATGACCCCCCAGAAAAGGATACTGTGGAGGCAGTGTTTGCAGACTTAAAGGCATTAATTGGACATGAGCAAACTAAGCGTCAACTTTTCTCCTTAGCCAACTACTTGAAAGTACAAACGGAACGGAAAAAACGAGGGCTAAAAATAGTAGACACTTCTCTACACCTGATGCTTTACGGCCCCCCAGGGACAGGTAAAACGACCATCGCCCGTTTAGTGGGGCGTTTATATAAACAAATGGGATTTTTTCCACGGGGACACGTCGTCGAAACCGATCGCGCCGGCATCATTGGCGGTTATATTGGACAAACTGCCTTACGAGTGGAAAGTGCTGTACATCAAGCCATTGGTGGTGTTTTGTTCATTGACGAAGCCCACGCCTTAGCGGCTGAAGATACCCCTAGCGATTTTGGCAAGGAAGCATTGCAGATATTAATTAAGCGTATGGAAGACTACCGCGATCGCATGGCTGTAGTTGTCGCCGGCTACACTGATGAGATGGATCGCTTATTAGAGTTAAACCCCGGTTTTAAATCACGGTTGAATCGGTTATTTTATCTTGATCACTACACTCCCAATCAGTTGCTATTGATTTTTAAGAAATTTTGTGACGACAACGGCTATATTTTAGACTCCTCAGCTATTATCGTGCTGCAAGCCACCTTTGAGATCGCCTACGCTAAACGTGACAAAAGCTTTGGTAATGGACGCTTTGCACGGGCGCTATTTGAACGCAGTGTTGAACAGCAAGCTAACCGCATTGTTACACATTTACAAGAATTAGATGATTACGAAATTAACCTGATTATTGCTGAAGATTTGTCTTTTATGTAATGAATTACACAAGTTTAGCGATCGCCACATTTCAAGGCGCGATCGCTAAAATTAAAAAATATCCTCATAGATATCTGTCATCGTGAGCGATAAATTGACCGAATTTAAGACTAATTTATCCTCAATGTCCAAAATCTCCTTTGTCCAATTCCCAGGTAAATCTTGACGATAAACTTCTACTTTCATCTCATCTTGGGAAACTAAAACATACTCCTGTAAACTACCAATGGTCTGATAATTTACCAATTTCTCGCGGCGATCGCTTACCTCGGTACTTGGTGATAAAACTTCAACAATTACACAAGGATAATTCACAAAATAGTTATCTTGATCTTGAGAGTTACAAGTAACCACCACATCAGGGTAATAAAATATCGTCTTATTTTGATTAGCAGCTTGTAACTTCACCTTCATATCCGACATAAAAACATTGCAAGCCCCACCCCGCAATTGAGAACGTAAGCGACTGGCAATATTTAAGGTAATGATATTGTGCGCCTTACTCCCCCCTGTCATCGCAAAAATTTGACCCCCCAAATACTCGTGGCGGAGTTCGCTTTTACTTTCTGCTGCTAAATATTCAGCAACAGAGAAAACGGGAATGGGCGATCGCATAACTTTAAAGCTGGTTTCTGGCTATCTCCTTTATTATACTTGCCCTTAATTTTTGGCATTCTTGACGTGATTTTATCCCCCTACTCCTTCATCCCAAAAATAACTTATAGGCTGGGTTCTGGCTTTCGTCCCAATACTGGTAGCCGAGGGAATCAAGAAATGCTTGCCATTCTTCCATTTCCTGCGGTGGAACCTGCATTCCTACCACGATGCGCCCGTAGTCTGAGCCATTGTTGCGGTAGTGGAACATACTGATATTCCAGTTGGGACTCATGGAAGCAACGAATTTCATCAACGCACCGGGACGTTCCGGAAACTCAAAACGGTAGAGTAATTCATTATGGGCTAGGGGAGAGTGTCCACCCACCATGTGGCGCAAGTGCAGTTTTGTTAGTTCATCATCTGTTAAATCGAGGATTTCAAAACCACATTCTGCAAAAGTCTCCACTATATGAACTTTATCAGCACGGTTTTGAATCTGCATTCCAATAAAAATATGAGCAATTTTTTCATCAGCAATGCGATAGTTAAACTCTGTCAAATTGCGTCTACCAATACATTCGCAGAACTTCCGTAAACTACCCGGTGTTTCCGGAATTGTCACTGCAAAGATAGCTTCTCGGCGTTCACCAAATTCCGCCCGTTCCGCAACAAAGCGCAGACGGTCAAAATTCATATTTGCACCGCAGGCGACAGCAACTAAAGTTTGCCCTTGGATTTGTTCCCGTTCTACATAAGCTTTAGCGCCAGCGATCGCCAATGCCCCCGCAGGTTCTAAAATAGATCGGGTATCTTCAAATACATCCTTAATGGCTGCACAAGTGTCATCTGTATCCACCAAAATAATCTCGTCCACATATTCCTGACACAGGCGGAAGGTCTCTTCCCCCACTTCCCGCACTGCTACCCCATCCGCAAATAAACCTACCTGTGACAATCGTACTCGTTTACCAGCTTGCAACGATTGGTGCATAGCATCAGCATCAACAGGTTCAACTCCAATAATCTTAATTTCTGGACGTAACCGTTTCACATAAGCCGCAATCCCCGAAATCAAACCGCCGCCGCCAATAGCCACAAAAATCGCCTGAATAGGTTGCTGATATTGGCGGAGAATTTCCATCCCAATAGTTCCCTGTCCCGCAATTACATGAGGATCATCAAAGGGATGAATGAATGTTAAACCTTTCTCTGCCTCCAATTGCCGCGCGTAGGCATAGGCATCATCATAAGCATCTCCGTGCAGTACCACCTCTCCGCCTCTTGCCCTCACTGCATCTACCTTCACCTGGGGAGTAGTGACCGGCATGACAATAATAGCTCTAGTCCCTAGTTGTTTTGCACCTAGCGCCACACCTTGGGCATGATTCCCCGCAGAAGCCGCAATTACACCCTGTGCCAGTAAATCAGGGGGTAGATTCACCATTTTGTTGTAAGCACCCCGCAGCTTAAAGGAAAACACAGACTGCATATCTTCACGCTTTAGCAGGAGTTTATTATTCAGTCTGGCTGAAAGATTGGGGGCATACTCCAGAGGAGATTCCTGGGCAACATCATACACACGGGCAGTCAGAATTTGTACCAGGTAGTCGCAAAGCATGGGGTAGATGGAGTGAGGAAGGGCTAGATAAAGATTAATTTTACGTCAAGTTTGTCCCGATACTTTGGCGATTATTAGCGATCGCTACAAATCAGCTTCAGATGACTAGAGTATACTTTTTCCAGTGATGGCGATCGCTGGCTTTAACGTTTTGCATGGGCGCTTGTGCGAGCAAGTCTATCTATCTTCGTAGCGTTAGGGTAACGTAAAATCTCTCCATAACATCCATAGGCACAAGTAATGTTGAAATCAATTATTATTTTTATCATTATTGGGCTGGTTATTGGTTTGATTTTCCTCAGTCCCATACTGAGAAACAAACGCAGATATCGTATTAAACAACGTCCATTTCCTCCACTTTGGAATGCCATTATTGAAAATAATCTGCCTATTTACCTGCGACTTTCTCCTGAAGAACGGCGACGGCTACAAGGACATATTCAAGTATTTTTAGCAGAGAAACAATTTATTGGCTGTAGAGGCTTGCAGGTGACCGAAGAAATGAAATTAACAATCGCGGCTGTAGCCTGTTTACTCCTACTTAATGAGCGAGGAGAATATTTTCCAAAACTGCGCTCAATTTTAATCTATCCCAGCACTTATTTTGTCACCCAAACCGTTGCCGTTGATAATTACATTGTCGAAGAAAGACGGGATGCCAGATTAGGAGAATCATGGACTCAAGACCAAGTAATATTATCTTGGGAGCAGATACAATATGATATTCACAACTGGCAAGATGGACATAATGTTGTCTTACATGAATTTGCCCATCAGTTAGATCAAGAAGATGGTAAAGCTGATGGTGTACCTATTCTGCCAAAAAAATCAGATTATCCGATTTGGTCTAAAGTGATGACCGCAGAATATCAACAACTCTGCAATGATGTTCAGGAAGAAAGAGAGATTATCATAAATACTTACGGCGCGACTAATCCCGCCGAGTTTTTTGCTGTGGCAACTGAAACATTTTTTGAAAAACCACAGCAATTATTGGAAAAGCACTCAGTACTTTATAAGTTACTGCAAAGTTATTATCAAATATATTTGAAAAAAATTCATTAAATATAAGAGCAATAATATCGCTTTTTCAAAAAATCAGTGCATCTCAAAATACAATTGCTTGGAAAAACAAGCTATCTGAAGAAAAATAAAAAGTCTAAAACTATCCTTTCCACCACTTCCTCCTTTAAAATATTTATATCTATCGTCATGAGTTTCTCCATTTGTTACTATTTATAGTGTAAGTTCTTAATAAGGTATAGCTGTAATTCTGTTCTCTCCGCTTAATTCCTCAGGATATTGACGAATAGAAACCGCAATATCAGGTTCTGGTTCTGAGTTACTATCAGGTAAGGTAATGGGTTTAGCTTGGCGGACTTTCGCCTTATTTCCTAACAGGTAAATTAAATATTCCCCCGCCTTATCACTACAATAAGCATTGGGTTCTCCCTCTGGGGCCATCTCTACAATCTCTCCATTGAGCAATTCAACCTGTCGCCCTGTCAATTATTTTGTTGCGTTTTACGCCTTAAAAGAAAGATAAAAACAACAGAAAGCACTCCTGTTGAGCAGATACAACTACCAGCTAAAGGAGATTTCCAAATAGCTATAATTGCACCAGATATCATTGATACCACACCAAGAGAAAAGGCGAAAATTTGTTCTAAACGTCTTTCATACCTTTCTTGTCTAATATCAGAGATTTGCACATCTATAAGCTTCTCCCTCATTTTGTGCCTGTGTTCTTGCTCTCTCTCAGCCATAGAAAGAATTCGGTCAGATGTATTGGGCAGAATACTGTTGTATTGTTGAAGAACTATTGGGGGCGGAAGTGTCTCCATGAAATCTCTTAGTTCGGCATTTATTTGTTGCAACTGACCGTTATCATCTTCAGCCTCAATGTTACTGTGTTTATTTTTTTCATCAAAATTTGATTCATTCATTTTTAGATAAATATGTTTATTTAGAGACTGAAAAAATTAAATTTGAGTCATATGAAAATAATTGCTATTACCTGGCAGTAAGGACTTGATTAATTATTACAGCACACTCCTACTCATCCTACCCATTCTTTGCTTGCGTAGCAGGGTTTCTTTGGAATACACAAATGTACTACAAATTGTAACTCCAAAATTCCAGCAATCAGCCATGCTCCAGTATAAGCATTTATACTTGTAAATGCTTTGATTTTTATCTTACGTAAATTTTATTAATCTCTAAGTAAAATCACGTCATTATTTTTTTGTAAACAAGCCCATATCAAAATATTTACAAAAACTATAAATAAAATTCTATATATTCGATAGTTATTTGGGGCAGCATAATAAATAACCTCTAATTGGTTTGTTTCTACTGGCTGGTGAATCAGGATAACAAGAATATCTGAGTAGCAATTTGCCAACTTTCAAACCCCACATTAGGATCTATGCAGTTAAATCAGAAGCTCTACTTATACTCAACTCTAGATAATTTTCGATTGCTCAAAAAAAATTACACCGCCAAAATTATGTTGGTGGCGTTTTTAGGAACTCACATTCCGCTTTTAACTTTACTCTTCAGTTTCGTCATTTCTAATTCTTATTCTTGGGAAATGACAATTAGAGTTTTGGTTATTGCTTTATTCGCTACGTTAATTGGCACGGTTGTTACTCTTTATGCACTTCACCATCTGCTGATTCCCGTCAATTTGACATCCGCCACCCTGCGAGACTACCTCAATAACAAAACTTTACCTAGTCTACCTACAGAATTTGCGGATGAAGCGGGTACTCTCATGGCAGATACATCACAAACTCTCTACAAATTAGACGAGTTAATTGACTATATCAGCAATTATGACAAACTCACAGGCTTGCCTAATCGGGAGCTATTGCGGGAACGTGTCCATCAGGCTATATCCCAGCAATACAGCCAAAAAATGGTAGCTGTAATGGTGTTGGGAATTGATGATTTTACTGGAATGAGTCATACCCTAGAACATGAGCTATCAAATTTACTATTAAGAGCGGTAGCCCAGCGCTTGACAAGTTGTTTAGCTCAGAAGGATACTTTAGCTTATTTGAGTGGCGATGAATTTGCGATCGTTCGCTTAGACATTCACTCAATTGAAAGTATCATCAAGCTTTCACAGCTCTTGCTGACTGCCTTAAGCAAACCTTTCTTCATTCAAGGCAATCATATTCATATCACGGCTAGCATCGGTATCACAATTAATCAACCGGATAATCTTTATGATGTAGACCAGTTGTTGCAGCAGGCTCATGTAGCTTTGTATCAAGCCAAGCAACAAGGACGTAGCCAACACCAGTTCTATTCGCCAGAGATTAACGCCCAACTGCAAGAACGATTAGCCTTAGAGAATGAACTATATGGAGCATTACAGCGAAATGAAATAGTCGTTTATTACCAACCCATTATCGATTTACAGACTAAGCAAATCACAGCAGTTGAAGCATTGGTACGCTGGCAACATCCTACACGAGGTTTAGTATCTCCTGCCAAGTTTATTCCTATTGCAGAAGCCAACGGCTTGATTGTGGAAATTGGCGAATGGGTACTACGAACTGCTTGCACACAAAACCGTGTTTGGCAACTTGCAGGATTTACCCCGATGCGAATGTCAGTAAATCTATCAGCCCGACAGTTTGAAGAATCAAATTTAGTAGACCTTGTCGGTGAAATCATACAGGGGAGTGGTTTGCATCCATCGTATCTGGAACTGGAAGTTACGGAAAGTTCTTTAATGACAGACATTCAGCGCTCAGTCACAATACTTAAACAATTGCGAGAATTGGGCATATGGCTAGCTTTAGATGACTTCGGTACTGGTTATTCTTCTCTTAACTATCTGAAGCGCTTTCCTGTAAATATGCTGAAAATTGATCGGTCATTTGTGCAGGATGTATGTTCTAATCCTGATAGTGCTGCCGTGACTAACGCTATTATTGCCCTAGCAAAAAGCTTACAATTGAAGATCACAGCTGAAGGAATAGAAACCCAACAACAGCTTAGTTATTTACAAAAACGTGGGTGTCAAGAAGGCCAGGGATATTACTTCGGTATCCCTGCACCTGCGGACGAAATCACGGAAATATTGCAGCAGAAAAAGGCTATGGTCTACGACAGACAAGAGGTAGCCGCAGTCTAATGTTTTGCCTCTATATTACATATATCTTCAGACTTTTTGCTAAACAGTTCTAATAAACCAACTGTACCCACAAAAAATGTATAGATGCCATATTGAATTGGCATCTTTTTTTTGCTAGGAGCATAAAAAGCCGCGATGATTCCTTCCAAAAAATGGCAGCTTACAGCAAAGCGCTCAACCCAGAAAATAGGATTTAAAATGCCGGGAATATTTATATTAGCGGCTACGGCATAAAGATTCCATAATTCCAAACCAATAGCAGTGCTGATGAGAATTGTGGAGATAACTTTAATAATAGATGTTAGTGTTTGCTTTATATTCATTACATTTGTAGAATTTTGCATATATTATCTCACAATCTATATTGGCGATCGCTCAAACACTACTCTTTAAAAGAGGGCATAAAAATGTATTTTCTCTACACCCCTATACACCTAAACTCTTTTGAAGACTTGAAATCAGCTTCTATCCCAACCACTCAGGATTTTTGGCTGTGCTATCAAATTGACTAGTGGTTTTAAATAGTTCATACTCACCTTTTAGCGCAGCTTGGCGAGTCCGATTCAGCAGCGCTCTAACTTGTTCCTGGCTCATGGGTGTAAAAGTGCGTACTGCTTGGAAAGCCTGCTCTAAAATAGGCATACTTTCAATGCCTGTAATCACCGTTGAAGTTGGCAGATTCATGGCGTAATGCAGACATTCAATTGGTTTAACCACATTACTTTTCAGAATGTTTTGGTCGCCCATTGATTTCATTCCCAGTACAGCAATCTTATCTTGCACCAGTCTAGGTAAAACTTGCCTCTCAAAACTGCGGAAATGGGCATCCATCACATTTAACGGCATCTGTACCGCATCAAAACGGAAGTTATTTTGATCTGCAACTTCCAACATTCTCAGGTGTACTAAAGGGTCTTTGTGTCCAGTAAAACCGATGTAGCGAATCTTGCCAGCCTTTTGTGCTTCCACAACTGCTTTCATCGCACCACCAGGAGCAAAAATCCGGTCTGGGTCTTGCATTTCATTAAGAAACGGTATCACAATAAAGGTTTTAACAAACTAGATATTCTCACAGCTAACTTAAACCAAAAAGATTTTTTCTCATAATCAGAAAAATTTACAGCCACAGCAGCCGCCAAATCAGCTTGTAACATTTCCTCCACACTTTTAACAAATTGAGAATCGGCAACAAAACCCATAACTTCAAAGTTGAGAAAGAATGAGCGATTATCGAGATTAACTGTTCCCACACCTGCTATTTCTTCATCGATGAGTATCACCTTTTGGTGCATAAATCCATGTTTATATCGATACAACTTAATATTCATTGCTTTCATCTCTGTGTAATAAGAGAAAGAACACAAATACACCAGTAAATGATCTGGTCGATTTGGTAAAATAATTCGCACATCTACACCACGCAATGCTGCCAATTTCAAAGCTGTTAAGGTGGAATCATCCGGTACAAAATAGGGAGTAGCAATCCAAAGACGAGTTTGTGCTTGATTGATAGTGTTGACGAAAAACAGTTTACAAGCTTTCAACTTATCTGCGGGGCCAGTAGGAAATACCAATGCTGTGTAGTCGCTTTCCAAATTGGGTTGCACTCGCCAGTTTACATCAATGACTTGACGAGTCGCCCAATACCAATCTTGTAAAAAACATCCTTGCAGACTTTGGACAGTGGGGCCTTGTAACATCATGTGGGTATCACGCCAAGGACTCAGGCGGGGATTTTTACCCAGATATTCATCACTAATATTCAATCCCCCAATAAACGCCGTTCTCCCATCAACTACTAAAATTTTGCGATGGTTGCGGAAATTTAGTTGAAAACGATTACCTCTGCCTTTGGTAGTATGAAATGCACTCACCTGAATACCAGATTTTTGCAGAGATTTAATATAAAGGCGAGAGATTTTATTAGAACCAATTTCATCGTAAATTAAGTAAACTCTTACTCCTTGCTTTGCCTTGGCAATTAGAGCATCTTTAAACTCATTCCCAGCTTTGTCATCAACAATAATGTAGGATTGCAGCAAAATATAACTATTGGCAGATGCGATCGCACTCAACATGGCTGCATAAGTTTGCTGACCATTAATTAGTAGTTTGGCATTATTACCAGATGTAAAAGGAAGACCAATACAGGCTTTAGCTAGTAGTTGTAATGGTTCCAATTTTGCCGGAACTGCCACATGAAATTTTGTAATTTCAACGTAAGTTTGACGAACAAATTGATAATGTTGGGTGTAAACCGAGCGGATAGCTTCAGAATATCCATGAAACTTAGTTCTGCCTAAAATCCAATATAAAGGAATAGCCAGCCAGGGAAAAGTTATTAACGAAATACTCCAAGCGATCGCCCCACGAGAAGAACGAACATTCATCACAGCATGGGCCGCATGGGCAATCCCCAAACCATGAACAACAACTGTAGCTGCACTAAAAAAAGCAAGGATGCTACTGTCTATCAGCATCTGAATTTCTTACGTATCTACATAAGTAAATTCTGCCAGTAAAGGTTTGTGATCGGATGAACAAATTTCATCTAAAACCTTAGCACTAGCTGGTTGTTCACTCAAACCACGATAAAAAATATAGTCTAGGGGGGGTGACAAAAGAAACCTTTTAATCTTCTTGTTTTCTTCAGGTGCAAAATGTGCTTCTCTTAAACCCAATCTAATTACGGTTTTCTCTAAAATTACTGCTCGTTTACGACTCCAGATATTGAAATCCCCAGCAAATATAATCGGGCCACTATGGGTGGATATAGCTAACTCTAATTCATGTAATTGAGCTTTAAATTTCTCCAAATCCACAAAATTAATCAGATGGCTATTAATAGTTAAAAGTGTCTGTTCTTGATGAGATAGAGAATATTCAGTGATCAGTGAAACCTTAGGAGTTTTAAATACAGGCTCATGGTGTTTTGTAATGATAACTTTTTTAGCGATCGCACTAATTTTAGCCGCAGTCAAAATACCTGAATAAGTTTGATGATGAGCATCGATAAAGTTAGGTGCATAAGCCCAATTCATGTTTGTAAAGCCCATAATCTGTTCCACATTCACACCCATCCGGACTTCTTGTAGAAATATGAGGTCTGGTTGGTACAGCCTGAGAATTTTAAAAAAGTCTTGAAACCAAAATTTCTCAAAGTTATTTTTAGCAATATTCCAATTTAAAACTTTAATAGAATTACTGTTTAGTTCTGTTTGTAATCCCTGATCACTATCAATAGTTGATTCTTGTGTACGCCTAAATCTGTAATAAGGCAGAAATTGTCTGGCAAGAATAACTGCGTGTTCTTTGATGTCAGGCATGACTAGTATTCAAGAAAATTTATCTAGCTTAACTTTATTACATACTATCCAGTAGCGCAGTAACTTTTACTCACAAGTGTTGATGACTTATCTGTATTACTCTGTTATTATCTGCACTTGGTTTATAAATGCTGTAAGAATACTCTCTATAAACAGATGTTTTTCATTTAAAAATGCCACATCATAACTATAGTCATCTCTGGATTTGATAATTAATAAGTGAGCCAGAACTCTTACCCATTACCCACATCTACTAATAAATCAATCAATTACATAGGAGTCTTATATGTCCGTTACCCAAGAAACTTGGAAACATGAATACATGATTACCAATGGGGTAAAACTACACTACGTTACCCAAGGAACAGGGACATTGATGCTGATGTTACATGGCTTCCCTGAGTGTTGGTATTCCTGGCGACATCAAATCCCAGAATTTGCCCAACATTATCAAGTTGTTGCGGTGGACTTACGTGGCTACAACGATAGTGATAAGCCACAAGAGCAATCAGCCTATGTTATGGATGAGCTTATCAAAGATGTGGCAGGACTGATTAAAGAATTAGGGCATGAGAAGTGTATCCTAGTAGGTCATGATTGGGGTGGTGCGATCGCTTGGTCATTTGCATACGCCTACCCCGATATGCTGGAGAAATTAATCATTCTCAACTTACCGCACCCAGCCAAATTTATTCAAGGTCTATACACTCCTCAACAGTTATTACGTAGTTGGTACATCTTCTTTTTTCAAATCCCTGCATTACCTGAATTACTACTCCAATCTACAGATTATCAAGCAATTCCCAACACTATTCAAACCACAGCAGTTAATAAAAATGCTTTTACTCCAGATGACCTCAATACTTATAGAAATGCAGCTGCAAAACCAGATGCGCTCACGGCTATGTTGAATTATTACCGTAACATTTTTTCTCACTCCTTTTTTAATAAAAGCTGGGGTGTTTTGAATGTGCCGACACTATTGATTTGGGGAGAGAATGATACTGCTCTTGGTAAAGAACTCACCTATGACACCTCAACCTATGTCAAAGACCTGCAAGTTAAGTATATTCCCGCTTGTGGACACTGGGTACAACAAGAAAAGCCAGAATTAGTTAATCAGTATATGCGGAATTTTCTGATGATATAAAGTACCAAACATTATTACTACTGTGTACCATTTAGTAATATTCACACACTGAAAAGTTTTAATAAGATAACTATACTAATTGGTACATTAACTTAAAAATATTTAACAGTAAATTAATCCAAGTATTTGTGCTTATTCCTTTAGATATAAATCTCTGAAAACCAGAGCCAATCTAATATCCAAGATCCCATCAAACATCTCTTACATTACAAACAAGTTGTGCTTTAAATCAACATTCTCCTGAATTTTAGTGAGATAATAGAAATGTGAGGTAAAGAACGGACGCAACCTACATAGAAAGGGGGATAATTATGAAACTTAAGCTATTCGCGGCGCTTGCCTTAGCAACTCCCCTATTTTTGGCTAACTCAGTAACAGCTGGGAATCCGCAAGACCTACAAAGGTTATTATCAACAGGGGAATGTAACGGGTGTAATCTAACAGGCATGAACCTCAGTGGCGCTCATTTAATTGGTGCTGACTTACGAGGAGCAAATTTGGCAGGTGCTAACCTCTCTGGCGCTAACCTCGAAGGTGCTGACTTAACTAACGCCAACTTAAAAAAAGCTAACTTAACTTCAGCCTACCTAACCAACGTCAATTTCAAAAAAGCTAACCTGAATGGGGCAAACTTGACTCGCGCCCATGTGATCGACTCTAATGTGTACGGTGCATCAATGGATAATCTCACCATCACCGATGCGGAAATTTATAATACTGCGATCGGTATTGGTGGTGAAGAAGCTCAAAATATTCCTGATTGGGATTAGGGTTGAACTAAGTAAGCTAGCTTTAAAAAACACAAAATGGGGTGGGTAGCTTTTGATTTGGGTGTTATCACCCACCCTTAAAAGAGAGTCGAGGCGAAAATTAATACGCACTTGCGTTTAAAAATATTTTTTGACAAAGCATACATAGCTGAAGGCGAGACGTAGTGATATTGTCACTGCGTCTTTGTTTTGAGCGTCCATTATTAATGACCAATTATTGATTAGGACTCACCCATGAAAACTTACCTACTCTCAAGACATTGAGATATCAAAAAATGTAAAGTAATATTTACAACCAATGTGAAACCTGACGGAAAAAAGTGGCATCTCAAAAATCCTTAATCTGGGGCAAAAAGTTTAAAACCTCACAACTGCAAATCCTGTTAGCTGATAGTCTGACTATCTTTTGGGGAGATTGGTTAGATTTACGGGTACGCATAGCCCAAGTAGCTGCATCTGGATTAATCTCGCCACTAATATATATTTTGGCTTTTGGTTTAGGGCTGGGTAGCTCAATTAGTCCAGGTTCCGCCATCAGTGGCAATTACAATAACTACTTAGAATTCATCTTGCCCGGTATGGTAGCCCTATCTTCCATGACCATCAGCTTTGGTGGGACAACATTCTCAATTTGTGGAGATAGATTATTTACCAAAACCTTTGAAGAACTATTACTTACACCCATACATCCCTTAGCACTGCAACTAGGTAAAATGCTGGCTGGAGTTGTGCGGGGTTTGATGACTTCTGGTTCAGTGCTATTGGTAGCCATAATCATCACTAGGAATTGGAATTTTCTTCATCCCCTGTTTTTGCTGTTGTTGATATTAAATTGTGCAGTATTTGCAGGTTTGGGTGTAATTGTGGGACTATCTGTGCGATCGCTCGAATCGGTAGGACTATACAACAACTTTGTTATTATCCCCATGTCCTTCTTGGGTGCAACCTTCTTCGACCCCAGTACCTTACCAACAGCATTCCAATTCGTCGTTTATCTATTCCCTTTAACTTATGCCAGTACGGGGTTACGTGCAGCCGCCAACTTGCCCTTATCTCAGTTCCCTTGGTACAGCATACCTGTCTTACTAGTCATAGCGATCGCCCTTTCTCTTTGGGGTGCTGCTAAATTTGCCCACCAACAAGACTAAATAAAACTCTTTCCCAAACAAAGTTTTTCAAAGTTTCTCTATTTACTAACCAACAAAACGCTAATCTTACTGGGTAACGGGATAAAAAGTAACCATGACCCAACCTTCCAACATTCGCAAGTTGTTGACCGATACCAAACTAGGACTACTACCTTATCTAAATCAACGCTTAAATGACATCGAAAAGACTCTGAAGCAACAGGAAAATCTGCAATTACAGCCTTACGATATCCAACTGGGAGATTGTAAAACTTTAGCCGCTAACGAACCCAGACCCGCAATTACTCAGTCAATCTCCCTCAAATTTGTCCTGACTGGCAACACAAAAGATAAATTAGAACTATTTTTGTTAGCCTCCGAATTGCAAAACGATTTAGACGCAGCAATTTATGAGTGGAGTAACCGCGAGTGGCATCAATTTGAGAAACCTCTGAAACGACCAGTCACCCAAATTACAGGTGGCTTAGATTATGAAGTTTTAACAGACTCAGATAACTCCTCTCAGATCACCCTTTACCGTGAATTTGACCTCATCTACCCAGTCAGTTTTTGAAAAGAGTCTGGAGTTTATCATCCGGTTAACATCCATTATCCTATCTTCTAGTACGCTGCAACGTAAATAAACCACCCATTAGCAATGTCTAGAACCCTCCGAAAAGCATAATGAGGAATGCACCTGTTCTTAGCCCGTAGACAATCTTAGAACCTATGCTGATTCGCCCTGCAACTCCAGCTGATGTCCCTGCTGTTTTACCAATGGTCGCCAATATCTGTGCTTTACATGAATCTTGGGATACTGACAAGTATGGTTTTTTACCACAGCCTGAAAAGCGTTATCAAAGATGGTTGACCAGATTAGCGAATCAAGAAGGCAGTGTATTTCTGGTAGCTGAAAACCAAGGACAACTAGTAGCTTTTGTTGCAGCGACAGTCGAGCAAGAAATACCCATTTATCGGACAAAAGAATTTGGATTTATTCACGATATTTGGGTTGAACCAGAATATCGCCAACAAGGCATCGCCAAGCAAATAGTAGAGCTAACCATTGAACGCTTTCGGCAAATGGGAGTAGAGCAAATTCGCCTAGATACCGCAGCCATAAACGAAGCAGCCAGAAAATTGTTTACATCCTGTGGTTTTCGTCTCAGTACAATGGAAATGCTGATAACTTTGTGAGTGCTGAGTACTGAGTCGTGAGGAAAAAACTATTCCTTATCCCCAGTCCTCAGCCCTCAGTCACCTAAACAGCTTGATAACTAGCAGAGAATGTATCTTTCAGCGCCTTCCAACGGAAAGAGCGATCGCCTCCTCTCTCAACAACTACCTTCACTCTTGGTTCCAGCTTTGGCAAATCGGTTAAAAATTCCACTTCTTGATCAGATAGAATATGCCCTTCAATGATCCACAACACCAAACCCTTAGACTTGGGTGGCAGGTGTTCTAGCTGAGAACCAACAATTGGTGGCAGATAATATACATTCCCTACTGCTGCACCATTACCAGAGCTTTTTTTGCCCAGATGGGGAGGTCTTACCCCGTGAACTCCTGTGAGATAGGCTGCTACGTCACCCAATCCCCTAGCAGTAAATTGCAGAGTTGTATAGCCAGCAGCACGCAACCGCCGCCGATATCGACCTTCAAAACCTCCTTCTAGAGGTACGTAAACACCTACAGATCCAAATTTCTCTAGATCCCGAATTAAACCGTTACCAGTGGTAATTAGTGCCATAGATTTTTTGAGGTTTTGTCATATCCCACTTCCATATCTCTATTATTTACTGTGAAGTGAGAGATTCAGTTAGATCAGGAAGCTTATACTTTAAATAAGCTATACTCAATCCTGCTCACTTGACTGTACATCCCAGCCAAAAAAATAATCTGTAAATTTCCTAGACAATTATTATTAAATAGTTTATATTATTAGATTGTGACCAATCTGAACTATCAGGGTATCACTTTGCGATCGCCCTTGGCTAGTGTTAGCCTCAAAAGCTAATTAAGTCTATTCTCAAAAAGAATAAACTAGCCGTAATGGATCAAAGACTGATAAACTAGAAAAGCTTTTAGGTCAAACCAAGAGTTGATGGCTAAATACTAAATTCCATCATCCCTAGACTACATTCACTCGTGTAGTCAAAGAACAAGCAAAACCTTAAGCTAAGGTTGAATTTGTTTAGTGAAGTAGAAACTGAGCAGTGATGTTGGCTTCATAGCATTACACAGTTTTCAGTTAAAGGATACTGAGCGGTAAAAACTGCTTAAGTCCACTACGACACGGCAGATGCCTCAAACTGGGAGATACCCTTCAGGTGCTGCCGCCAGAAAGTGCCTATGCAAACGCTTGGACGAAAGCGCTGCTGCACAAAGCGCAAAGCTGTAAGAGCTTGCCCTAATACCAGAAGCTATCCCTTCCTTAGAGAAGTCGCTTGTGGCTGTTCTGGTAATTAAATGAGTGTAACTAAATAGATTCAGCAAACAAAGACACCGCCTGATTGTGTCCGGCAGAATTTGCAGTGGCATCAACCCCATACAAGTTCACAATTTCGTCCGTTCATCACCGGAAACCACACAGTGTGTCTAGAAAACCCGATTTCGTAGAAAGGAGAGCCAGTTACTGTGTCAGTAGGGATTCTCGGCACCAAGCTGGGCATGACCCAAATATTTGACGAAGCAGGAGTCGCAATTCCTGTCACAGTCGTACAGGTGGGGCCATGCGTTGTTACCCAAGTTAAAAGTAAACAAACCGACGGTTACGCTGCCATCCAAGTTGGTTATGGTGAGGTCAAACCCAAGGCGTTGAATAGACCCTTACTAGGGCATTTAGCTAAATCATCTGCCCCAGCATTACGGCATTTGAAAGAGTATCACACAGATAGCTCTAGTGATTATGCTTTAGGTCAAGAAATTAAAGCAGATATTTTTAGTGCAGGTGAACTTGTAGACGTAATCGGTACAAGTATCGGTCGCGGCTTTGCAGGTAACCAAAAGCGGAATAACTTTGGACGCGGGCCAATGTCTCACGGTTCCAAAAACCATAGAGCGCCCGGTTCCATCGGTGCAGGTACAACCCCAGGACGCGTCTATCCAGGTAAGCGGATGGCCGGTCGTTTAGGTGGTACTCGTGTCACCATTCGCAAACTGACTGTGATCCGCGTTGATGCGGAACGCAATTTACTGCTAATTAAAGGAGCTGTTCCTGGTAAACCAGGCGCTTTACTAAGTATTGTACCTGCTAAAAAAGTTGGGAAGTAGTCACAAGTCAATATCCAAATGTTACTGACAACTGACAACTAAGCAACTGATAAAGGACAGAAAAATGGTAGAGAGTGTAGTAAAAAATTGGCAGGGAGAGCAAGTCGGACAGAAAACGTTCGAGTTGCGGGTTGCCAAAGAAACAACGGCGGCGCACATCGTACACCGCGCCCTAGTTAGACAACAAACCAACGCTCGTCAAGGAACAGCCAGCACCAAAACCCGTGCTGAAGTCCGAGGCGGTGGTCGTAAACCCTGGCGGCAAAAAGGCACAGGTCGCGCTCGTGCAGGTTCCATCCGTTCACCGTTATGGCGCGGTGGTGGCGTTATCTTTGGCCCCAAACCCAGAGATTTCGATTTAAAAATGAACCGTAAAGAGCGGCGTTTAGCACTGCGGACAGCACTTGTCAGCCGTATAGACGATTTGATTTTAGTAGAAGAATTTAGTAACGAGCTATCCCGCCCCAAAACCAAAGATTTGGTGGCAGCGTTCACTCGTTGGGGTGCAGAACCGGAAAGCAAAATATTGTTAATTTTGTCAGAATTCCCTGAAAACGTGTATTTGTCTGCTCGTAACATTGAGAACCTAAAACTCATTGCGGCTGACCAACTCAACGTTTATGACTTGCTGCACGCTGACAAAATTGTTGTCACCACATCAGCATTAGAAAAAATTCAGGAGGTCTACAATGGCTAAGTTTGACCCCCGCAACCTGCCAGATTTAGTGCGTCGCCCCATCTTGACAGAAAAAGCGACCATCATGATGGAGCAGGATAAATACACCTTTGAAGTGACTCCTAAGGCTAGCAAGCCACAAATCAGAGCGGCAATTGAAGACCTATTTCAGGTCAAAGTTGTCAAAGTCAATACTGCATTGCCACCACGGAGAAAGAAACGTGTAGGTAAATTTATTGGCTTTAAGCCCCAATATAAGAAAGCGATCGTCACTATCGCCCCTGGGGATGTAGAGAAAATCAGACAAGTTCTATTCCCAGAGGTATAAACTATCATGGGTACTCGTTCTTACCGCCCTTATACCCCCAGTACTCGCCAGGTTACAATTTCTGACTTCGCGGAAATTACCAAAACCGAGCCAGAAAAGTCACTAACGGTATATAAACACAGGGCAAAAGGCCGCAACAACCAAGGTCGGATTACTAGCCGTCGCCGTGGTGGTGGACACAAAAGACTGTATCGGATCATCGACTTTAAACGGGACAAACGTAGTATTCCTGCCACAGTCATAGCTATTGAATACGATCCCAACCGCAACGCTCGGATTGCCCTAGTTTCCTATGAAGATGGGGAAAAACGGTACATCCTGCATCCAAACAACTTAAAAGTTGGGACAGTAATTATTGCTGGGCCAGAATCTCCCATTGAAGATGGTAATGCTTTACCCTTGGCGAACATCCCCTTAGGTACAAGCGTTCACAACGTAGAGTTAAAAGCAGGCAAAGGCGGTCAAATTGTCCGCTCTGCTGGTGCTACAGCTCAAGTCGTAGCGAAAGAAGGCAATTACGTTACCCTCAAGCTACCTTCTGGAGAAGTCCGCTTGATTCGTCGGGAATGCTACGCCACCATTGGCCAAGTAGGTAACACCGACGCGAGAAACTTAAGCGCTGGTAAAGCTGGAAGAAATCGCTGGAAAGGTCGCCGTCCCAAAGTTAGAGGTAGCGTCATGAACCCAGTGGATCACCCACACGGTGGTGGTGAGGGTAGAGCGCCTATCGGTAGATCCGGCCCTGTAACTCCTTGGGGTAAACCTACCTTGGGTGCTAAAACACGCAAACCCAAGAAAGCCAGCAGCAAGTTGATTATACGCCGTCGTCGTAAA
This sequence comes from Nostoc parmelioides FACHB-3921, assembly GCF_014696625.1. Taxonomy (GTDB): domain Bacteria; phylum Cyanobacteriota; class Cyanobacteriia; order Cyanobacteriales; family Nostocaceae; genus Trichormus; species Trichormus parmelioides. Next base: position 132,122 of record NZ_JACJQL010000012.1, on the reverse strand, counting down.
TCTTCTAAACGCGGTCGTGGTGGTCGTGAGTCTTAATTAGTGCTGAAGCGCGGTAGCGGGGCGTTCAGCCAAAATTCCAAGTTAAAAACTCACAACATAAACTCAAAACTTTCGCAATTATGGGTCGTTCTCTTAAAAAAGGTCCTTTCATCGCCGATCATTTACTCAGCAAAATTGAAAAGCTCAATGACAGAAATGAAAAACAAGTCATTAAGACCTGGTCAAGAGCTTCCACAATTTTGCCCTTAATGGTAGGTCACACTATAGCCGTCCACAACGGTCGTCAACACGTTCCAGTTTTTATCAGCGAGCAGATGGTGGGACATAAGTTGGGAGAATTCGCTCCTACTCGTACCTACAGAGGCCATGGTAAATCTGACAAAAAAGCAGGTAGGTAAGTTGTCAATAGTCAGTAGTCGGCTGTCAGTAAATGAAAACAACTGACAACGCACAACTGACAACTGACAAAATTGGAGAAAATTATGGCTACTGATACTACTGAAGTAAAAGCGATCGCCCGCTTTATCAGAATGTCTCCCTACAAAGTACGTCGGGTACTTGACCAAATTCGGGGGCTTTCTTACCGGGAAGCGCTAATTATCCTAGAATTTATGCCCTATCGAGCCACTGAGCCAGTGTTAACACTGCTACGTAGTGCTGCTGCTAACGCTGAACATAATGCAGGGTTAGACCGCGCCGAGTTAGTGATTACCCAGGCTTACGCCGACCAAGGCCCAGTCCTGAAACGTTTCCAACCCAGAGCGCAAGGTAGAGCCTACCAAATTCGCAAGCCGACGTGTCATATCACCTTGGCTGTGGCTGCTAACGCCGGTGCTAAATAAGTCCTAGACACAAAAAATTGCGTTAAAGTCAGAAATTTTAGAGGAAGCATTTGTGGGACAAAAAATTCATCCAGTTGGCTTTCGCCTGGGAATTACCCAAGAACACCAATCGCGTTGGTTTGCCGAACCTAGCCGCTATCCAGAACTTCTACAAGAAGACCACAAACTACGTCAATATATAGAACAAAAACTGGGTAGACTCGCACAAAATAACGCAGGTATTTCCGAAGTGCGGATTGAGCGGAAAGCCGATCAAATCGATCTAGAAGTGCGTACAGCTCGCCCAGGCGTAGTTGTAGGTCGTGGTGGGCAAGGTATTGAAGCATTGCGTACCGGACTACAAACACTTTTGGGTGGTAATCGCCAAATTCGCATCAACGTAGTAGAAGTACAACGAGTTGATGCCGATGCTTACCTGATTGCCGAATTTATTGCTCAACAGTTGGAACGTCGTGTTTCCTTCCGTCGGGTAGTGCGTCAAGCAATTCAACGCGCTCAAAAAGCTGGCATTCAAGGTATCAAAGTTCAAGTTAGCGGTCGCCTCAACGGTGCAGAAATTGCCCGGACAGAGTGGACACGGGAAGGTAGAGTACCTCTACACACCTTAAGAGCTGATATTGACTACTCTTACTGCACAGCCAAAACCGTTTACGGCATTCTTGGCATCAAAGTTTGGGTATTCAAAGGCGAAATCATCCCCGGACAAGAAGTAGCAGCACCACCGCCTTCAACCCGTGACCGCGACCGTGACCGTGGCGATCGCGATCGTGAACCCCGCCGTCGTCAACAACAACGCCGCCGCCAGCAGTTTGAAGACCGCTCCAACGAAGGATAGTCAAAAGTCCACAGTCCATAGTCCAAATTGTTTGACTATTGACTATTGACTATTGACTATTGACCAATGACTATTGACTTTTGACAAACAATGTTAAGTCCAAGAAGAACTAAATTCCGCAAACAACAACGCGGGCGGATGGGAGGGTTAGCCCACCGGGGTAGCACCCTCAACTTTGGAGATTTCGCACTCCAAGCCCAAGAACCAGCTTGGATCACCTCTCGCCAAATCGAGGCTTCCCGTCGGGCAATGACTCGTTACATCCGCCGGGGTGGCAAAATCTGGATTCGCATCTTCCCAGATAAGCCAGTTACCATGCGTCCAGCAGAAACCCGGATGGGTTCCGGTAAAGGTAATCCAGAGTTTTGGGTAGCTGTAGTTAAGCCAGGTCGGATTTTATTTGAAATCGCTGGTGTTACAGAAGAAATTGCTCGTGAAGCGATGCGCCTAGCAGCTTATAAGCTACCGATTAAAACTAAGTTTATTGTGCGTTCTCAAGTTGTAGAGGAACAGGAGTAGGTTATGCCGCTTCCCAAAATTTCAGAAGCTAGAGAACTAAGTGACGAGAGACTGGTTGAGGAAATTACTGCTGTCAAAAAACAACTGTTTCAGTTGCGCTTGCAAAAAGCCACCAGACAACTAGACAAACCTCACCAATTCCGCCATGCCCGCCACCGTCTAGCCCAATTGTTAACGGTAGAAGGAGAGCGGAAACGGGCAGCCGCAACTCAATCGCCTCAAGAATAAAAGTAGGAGATTATGGCAATCAAAGAACGCGTTGGCTTAGTAGTAAGCGACAAAATGCAGAAAACTGTAGTAGTCGCCATCGAAAACCGCGCTCCCCACCCCAAGTACGGCAAAATTGTAGTCAAAACTCGCCGTTACAAAGCTCACGACGAAGAAAATAAATGTAAAGTGGGCGATCGCGTGCGGATTCAGGAAACCAGACCCTTGAGTAAAACCAAGCGCTGGCAAGTTGCAGAAATTCTCAACACCAAAGCTTAGTTGTTATAAAAATAACAACTTTATAAGGGAGACCAATTGTGATTCAACCCCAAACCTATCTTAATGTCGCAGACAATAGCGGCGCTCGTAAATTGATGTGTATCCGTGTCTTAGGTGCGGGTAACAGTCGTTACGGTTTCATTGGCGACAAGATTATTGCTGTGGTCAAAGATGCCACACCCAACATGGCTGTAAAAAAATCCGATGTTGTGGAAGCAGTAATCGTCCGTACACGCCATCACATCCGTCGTGATAGCGGTATGACCATTCGCTTTGACGATAACGCCGCCGTCATCATCAACAAAGATGGTAACCCTAGAGGCACACGGGTATTTGGCCCTGTAGCACGGGAACTGCGCGACAAAAACTTTACCAAAATAGTTTCTCTGGCTCCGGAGGTGCTGTAATGCCAAGTAAAAAGGACACAACACCCAAATTTCATAAACTGCACGTCAAGACTGGCGACACCGTGCAAGTAATTGCAGGTAAAGACAAAGGCAAAGTTGGTGAAGTAATTAAAGCACTGCCCCAACTGAGTAAAGTCATCGTCAAAGGCGTCAACATCAAAACTAAGCACGTCAAGCCCCAACAAGAAGGGGAATCGGGACGGATTGTCACTCAAGAAGCACCGATTCACAGTTCCAACGTCATGCTTTACTCCACCAAGCAAAACGTCGCTAGTCGTGTCTGCTACACTTTCACCGCCGAAGGTAAGAAAGTCAGGAAGCTCAAGAAAACTGGTGAAATTCTCGATAATTAGGGAATTAGCCGACTTGAGATTTTAGATATGGAATTAAATTTACAATCTAAAATCGGAAAATAAAATTTCCCTGACAAAGCCCAGGGAGAATCAGGACAAAAAACTATGGCGACAACAAGACTCAAAAGCTTATATCAAGAGACAATCGTCCCCAAATTAACCCAACAGTTCCAATACACTAATGTTCATCAAGTACCAAAATTGGTGAAAATTACTGTGAACCGGGGTTTGGGGGAAGCAGCTCAAAATGCTAAATCCCTAGAAGCATCATTAACCGAAATTGCTACTATTACTGGTCAAAAGCCAGTAGTCACACGGGCGAAAAAGGCGATCGCTGGCTTTAAAATTCGTCAGGGTATGCCTGTTGGCATCATGGTGACACTAAGAGGCGAACGGATGTATGCTTTCTTCGACAGACTGATTAGCCTATCACTACCTAGAATTAGAGACTTCCGTGGTATTAGCCCCAAAAGCTTCGACGGTCGTGGTAACTATACTCTAGGCGTACGAGAACAGTTAATCTTTCCAGAAATCGAATACGACAGCATCGATCAAATCCGTGGTCTGGATATTTCTATCATCACCACAGCGAAAAACGACGAAGAGGGCCGCGCCTTACTCAAAGAATTTGGAATGCCCTTTCGCGATCAATAAGTTCATCTAAAGAGGGAACGATGGCGGCTAACGACACAATTGCAGATATGCTGACGCGCATCCGCAATGCTAACATGGCAAGGCATCAAACTACACTAGTGCCAGCTACAAAAATGACTCGTAGCATTGCTAAAGTGCTACAGGAAGAAGGCTTTATTGCTGAAATTTCCGAAGAAGGAGACGAAGTAAAACGTAACTTGGTGATTGCCCTGAAATACAAGGGGAAAAATCGTCAACCACTAATTACCGCCCTTAAGCGTGTAAGTAAGCCTGGGTTACGTGTTTATTCCAACCGTAAAGAATTACCAAGAGTACTAGGTGGCATTGGTATTGCCATTATTTCCACATCCAGTGGGATCATGACCGACCGCGAAGCACGGCGGCAAAATTTGGGTGGTGAAGTACTCTGCTACGTCTGGTAGTCATTAGTCATCAGTCATTAGTCATTTATTACAAAACAACTGACAACTGACAACTGACACAAGGATAAAAAAATCATGTCTCGTATTGGTAAACGTCCAATTACTGTACCAGCCAAAGTGCAAGTCACTATTAATGGCACCAAGGTTGTGGTTAAAGGCCCTAAAGGCGAACTGTCAAGAGATCTACCTGTAAACGTTAGTGTTTCTCAGGAAGGAGAAACCTTACAAGTAACTCGACGGGATGAAACTCGGACTTCTAGACAACTACACGGTTTAAGCCGGACTTTAGTTGCCAACATGGTAGAAGGGGTTTCTCAAGGTTTCCAACGCCGTTTAGAAATTCAAGGCGTGGGTTATCGCGCTCAAGTTCAAGGGCGCAACCTGATTTTAAACATGGGTTATAGCCATCAAGTCCAAATTGAACCACCGGATGGGATTCAATTTGCTGTCGAAAATAATACCAATGTTATAGTCAGTGGCTATGACAAAGAAATTGTAGGTAACACAGCAGCGAAAATCCGTGCCGTTCGTCCACCAGAACCTTATAAAGGTAAAGGTATCCGCTACGCCGGTGAAGTGGTCAGACGTAAAGCTGGTAAGACTGGTAAGGGTGGTAAGAAGTAAACATGAAACTTACTCGTAGAGAATCAAAACAGCGTCGCCATAGACGCGTTCGTGGTAAAGTTCAAGGTTCTCCAGAACGTCCACGTCTGGCCGTCTTTCGCTCTAATGAGCATATTTATGCTCAAGTAATTGATGATACACAACATCACACACTGGTATCTGCATCAACTGTAGAGCCAGAAGTGAAATCTAATTTGGCTTCAGGTGCAAACTGCCAAGCATCGGCACAAATTGGCAAATTGATCGCAGTGCGATCGCTCGAAAAAGGTATTACTAAAGTCGTATTTGATCGCGGTGGAAACTTATACCACGGACGCATCAAAGCACTAGCCGAAGCAGCACGCGAAGCTGGTTTAGATTTCTAATTTGTCAGTAGTCAATGGTCAATAGTCAGTAGTAACTGACAACTGACAACTGACAACTGACAACTGACAACTGACAAAAAGAGAGCAAGATTATGGCAACAGGTCGTCGTAAAGCGAACCGCACAAAAAAAGAAGAAACCAACTGGCAAGAGCGCGTAATTCAGATCCGGCGGGTGAGCAAAGTTGTTAAAGGTGGTAAAAAACTCAGCTTCCGAGCGATCGTTGTTGTAGGTAACGAACGCGGTCAAGTTGGAGTTGGAGTAGGTAAAGCCTCGGACGTTATAGGCGCTGTGAAAAAAGGTGTAGCCGATGGCAAAAAACACCTGATTGATATCCCCATCACCAAATCTAACTCCATTCCCCATCCTATTGATGGTGTAGGTGGTGGTGCTAAAGTTATGATGCGCCCAGCCGCTCCTGGTACAGGTGTAATTGCTGGTGGCGCTGTCCGGACTGTATTGGAATTGGCAGGAGTTCGTAACGTTTTAGCCAAGCAACTCGGCTCTAACAATCCACTCAACAACGCCAGAGCAGCCGTTAACGCCTTATCCACACTACGCACTTTAGCTGAAGTCGCTGAAGACAGAGGCATTGCGATTGAAAAACTCTACATCTAAGTAGTCATTGTCCGTAGTTCCCAAGCAACTGACAACTGACAACTGACAACTGACAAACACAGAGTAAGATTATGAGACTCAACGATGTTAAGCCCCAAAAAGGCTCAAAAAAACGCCGTCGCCGTGTAGGTAGAGGTATCTCTGCTGGTCAGGGTGCTAGTGCGGGTTTAGGTATGAGAGGTCAAAAATCTCGTTCTGGTAGTAGTACCAGACCTGGTTTTGAAGGTGGTCAACAGCCATTGTACCGTCGGATACCCAAGCTGAAGGGTTTTCCTTTAGTTAATCGGAAAATTTACACTACGATTAATGTAGAGAAGCTAGCTGATCTCCCTGCAAATACAGAAGTAACTTTGGAATCTTTGAGAGCATCCGGTATTTTAACTGCTGTCAAAGGCCCATTGAAAGTTTTGGGTAATGGAGATTTAGGCGTAGCTCTCAACGTTAAGGCAGCAGCTTTCACAGGTCAAGCTCGTAGCAAAATTGAGGCTGCTGGAGGAAGTTGTGAAGTTTTAGGGTGATGCCCAACAGCGCACTTGAAAGCTAGCCAATTTGCTTCCAGCGCCTGGTTCACGATAAAGGTAGCACTCTATGATCAGTCGAGATAAAGCCCCAACGGCTCAAGAAACTTTTATGCAGATGGCACAAGCAGCTGGGCTGAGAGGCAGGCTGCTTGTAACTGTCGGTATTTTAATCCTGGTTCGCCTGGGTATCTTTTTACCTGTGCCAGGAATTGATAGAACTCGTTTTGCCGAAGCAATTTCGAGCAATAATGCCATATTCGGTTTATTGGATATATTTTCAGGGCGGGGACTTTCAACTTTGGGAGTCTTTGCTTTAGGGATTTTGCCTTTTATTAATGCGTCAATTATCATCCAATTACTGACTGCGGCAATACCATCTTTAGAAAATTTACAGAAAAATGAGGGTGAAGCGGGTCGGCGGAAAATTTCCCAAATCACCCGCTATGTGACTGTCGGTTGGGCAATTTTTCAGAGTCTGGCTTTCTCTGCTTTATTTCTCCAGCAGTTTGCTTTGCAACCAGGCCCAGTATTTGTAGCAGAAACAGCGATCGCCTTGACTGCTGGTTCTATGTTCGTTATGTGGGCATCGGAACTGATCACAGAACGTGGTATTGGTAATGGCGCATCTTTGTTGATTTTTGTCAATATTGTTGCATCATTGCCAAAATCCTTAGGTGACACCATTGACTTAGTGCAAGTTGGTGGTAGAGAAATTGTTGGTCGCGTGATTGTGCTAGTGTTAGTATTCCTGGCAACAATCGTTGGCATCGTATTTGTACAAGAGGGCATCCGGCGCATCCCGATCATCTCGGCTCGTCGCCAAGTTGGTCGTCGGGTACTCGCAGAACAGCGTAGCTACTTGCCCTTGCGTCTCATCTCTGGTGGTGTCATGCCAATCATTTTTGCAGCAGCCATCTTGAGCTTGCCACTTCTGATTGCTAATTTCACCAAGAATCCAGAATTGGCTAATATCGTCAATACTTATTTGAGTCCAGGGGGTTCTGGATCTTGGGTATACGCTCTGGTGTACTTGATTTCCATTGTTTTCTTTAGCTACTTCTACTCTTCTTTGATTGTTAACCCTGTTGACGTAGCTCAGAACCTCAAGAAAATGGGTTCTAGTATTCCGGGTATTCGTCCTGGCAAGGCAACTAGTGAATACATCGAACGGGTAATTAACAGACTAACTTTTTTGGGTGCAATCTTTTTGGGTTTAGTGGCAATTATCCCCACTGCTGTAGAGAGAGCTTTAGGTGTACCAACCTTTAGGGGATTAGGTGCAACCTCATTGCTAATTTTGGTTGGTGTGGCAATTGAGACAGCTAAACAAGTCCAAACTTACGTTATTTCTCAGCGTTATGAAGGAATGGTGAAACAATAGTGACGCGACTAATCTTCTTGGGGCCGCCGGGAGCAGGTAAAGGAACACAAGCTCAAATTTTGGCTGAACATTTACATATTCCGCATATTTCTACTGGGGATATATTGCGGCAAGCCATGAAAGAGCAAACTCCCTTAGGAATCAAAGCTCAAAGCTATGTGGATAGTGGCGAGTTAGTTCCTGATCAGTTAGTGCAAGACTTGGTAGAGGAGCGTCTTGAGCAAGCAGATGCTAAGTCTGGTTGGATATTGGATGGTTTTCCTCGCAAAGTCACTCAGGCGGCTTTTCTGGAAGAATTGCTGCAAAAAACTGGTCAAGGTGGCGAGAAAGTAGTCAACTTAGACGCGGCAGATGATGTTGTGGTAGCACGGTTGTTATCCAGAGGTAGGAAAGACGACACCGAAGAGGTAATTCGTCGCCGCCTGGAAATTTACCGCAACGATACTGCACCCTTGATTGATTATTACAGCGATCGCCAGAAACTTCTGACCATCAATGGCGACCAGTCCCAAGAAGAAGTCACTCACGAATTGAAAGAAACTTTAGGTTAGTAACTAGCCCAAATATTCTAGGGGATAGAGTTTAGGGACTATACTTAGTCCCCACTACCCAATCCCCTGTCAATGAAGATGTTGTCAAATTTAGCTAAGATATATTAATAAACGGTTGATATATTTGTTGAAATGTGTTCTCTTGCAGATGAGTGCTGCAAACGAACAAAAAGTTGTTGAATTGAGGGAAAAACTTGTCTAAACAAGATTTGATTGAAATGGAAGGTACTGTTACTGAGTCCTTGCCTAATGCCATGTTTCGCGTTGACCTAGATAACGGCTTCAACGTGCTGGCACACATCTCAGGTAAGATTCGCCGTAACTACATCAAGATTTTGCCTGGCGATCGCGTCAAGGTGGAACTAACTCCCTACGACCTCACCAAAGGTAGAATCACCTACCGATTACGTAAGAAGTAGATATATGTAAGGAAGTCTACCATAAAACAAATTATTTGGGTGTTACCCATTTACTTAATTGCATAAAGTTTCCTGAAAATGCTATAATTTAATATTTGGAGTCAATTTTTAAAGGCATGAAAGTCAGAGCCTCAGTCAAGAAAATTTGTGAAAAGTGTAACGTGATCCGCCGTCGTGGGCGCGTTATGGTGATCTGTATAAATCCTAAGCACAAGCAACGTCAAGGATAACATTCTGTGGGCGTTGGTACTTGACGCTTACTAACATCATCATTAGCAACTCAGACGCGTCATAACCGCGTCTTTCCATCAGCAACTGCGAAAAAATAGGGAGATATTCATCGTGGCACGTATTGCCGGAGTAGACCTTCCACGCGACAAACGCGTTGAAATCGGTCTGACCTATATCTACGGAATTGGACTATCAAGGTCGCAAGAAATTCTAGCGGCTACAGGGGTTAACCCAGATACCCGCGTTAAAGACCTCAGTGATGCCGATGTAACAGCCCTGCGAGGCGAAGTCGAAAGCAACTATCAAGTTGAAGGTGACTTGCGGCGCTTGGAAGCAATGAACATCAAGCGTTTAGTTGATATTGGTACATACAGAGGCCGCCGTCATCGGATGGGCTTACCAGTCAGAGGACAAAGAACTCGCACCAATGCTAGAACTCGTCGTGGGAGAAGGCAGACAGTGGCCGGTAAGAAGAAGGCTCCTGGTAAGTAATATTTCTCTGCTTGCTATCAATAGCAAGTTTTACCTTAGGTTAACTGAAATAATATGGCAAGACAACCAACAAAAAAATCCGGGAGTAAGAAGCAGAAACGGAACGTTCCCAACGGAATGGCTTATATCCAATCTACCTTCAACAATAGCATTGTCACCATCACTGATCAAAATGGAGATGTAATCTCCTGGGCTAGTGCGGGTTCTAGCGGTTTCAAAGGTGCTAAAAAAGGAACCCCCTTTGCAGCGCAAACCGCAGCAGAAAGTGCAGCCAGACGAGCCATCGACCAAGGAATGCGCCAAATTGAAGTGATGGTTAGTGGACCAGGAGCAGGTAGAGAAACTGCAATTCGGGCGCTTCAAGGAGCAGGGCTAGAAATTACCCTGATTCGAGACATAACCCCCATTCCTCATAATGGTTGCCGTCCGCCAAAGCGCCGTCGCGTGTAGGTCAAGACTTTTGTTCTCACCTGCAATTGCTTGACAATTGGGGTGAGTGTTCAAGAACTTCCGACGGCTGGGACGACGACAAGCGTGTCAGCTCTTCCACCAGGGAGGGCTGCTATACTCCCAATCAAGCAAAATATAGTGAATGCCTGCAAGCTTAATCAGTAGATCAAATTGTACCGCCACCAGATGTTGGCAGTTTGATACACCTAAGTTAGCCCAGGGCAATAAAGTAAATTCGAGAGGCAAAAAATTTGCCTGCTAGCAGCACCTTAATTAAGGGAGGCTACTCCGTGGCGCAGTTTCAAATTGAATGTGTAGAGTCTAATACAGAGGAAAGTCGGAATCATTACAGTAAATTTATTCTAGAACCTCTAGAACGTGGTCAGGGAACAACAGTCGGCAATGCGTTGCGGCGGGTTTTACTATCCAATCTAGAGGGAACAGCAGTCACAGCAGTGAGAATTGCAGGTGTTTCTCACGAATTTGCCACAGTTCCAGGTGTGCGAGAGGATGTCTTGGAAATCATCATGCGGATGAAGGAAGTTATCCTCAAAAGCTATTCTTCGCAAGCCCAGATTGGCAGATTACTAGTTAACGGCCCAACAACAATCACTGCATCACATTTTGACTTGCCCAGTGAGGTGGAAGTTATTGATCCTACCCAATATGTCGCCACTATTGCTGAGGGCGGCAAACTGGAAATGGAATTCCGCATCGAAAGAGGCAAAGGATATCGCACAGTAGAAAGAGGGCGTGAAGAAGCCACATCTCTAGACTTTCTGCAAATTGACTCCATCTTTATGCCGGTGCGGAAAGTTAACTACAGCGTTGAGGAAGTGCGTGCAGATGGCTCCATTCCTAAGGACAGGCTTCTGTTAGAAGTTTGGACAAATGGTAGCATTTCTCCGCAAGAAGCCTTATCTTCAGCAGCTGGAATTCTAGTTGATTTGTTCAATCCGTTGAAAGATATTTCCCTAGAACCAACGGATACAAACTCCGACATTCCAGACGACCCCACTGCCCAAATTCCTATCGAAGAATTGCAACTCTCTGTACGAGCTTACAACTGTCTCAAGCGGGCGCAAGTCAACTCTGTGGCTGACTTGTTGGATTACACCCAAGAAGACTTGTTAGAGATCAAAAACTTCGGTCAGAAGTCAGCAGAAGAAGTCGTGGAAGCTTTACAGCGACGCTTGGGCATTACCTTACCCCAAGAAAGAAGCTCTAAACACAGCTAGTCTTACAATCGTTCAAAGTTCACTGTAGTATTGTTATGCGTCACCGGAATCGGGTCAAAAAACTTGGTAAACCAGCTGATCAGCGCCGCGCCCTGTTACGAGCGTTGACTACTGAACTCATCCGTCATGGTCGGATTACTACTACTTTGGTGCGTGCAAAAGTGGTACGCAGTGAAGTAGACAAAATCATCACCCTAGCAAAAGATGGCTCATTAGCAGCACGTCGTCGAGCTTTGGGTTATATCTACGATAAACAGCTAGTTCATGCGCTGTTTGAGCAAGTTTCCTCTCGGTATGGTAATCGTCAAGGGGGATATACCCGTATTCTGCATACCGTACCTCGTCGGGGAGACAATGCTGAAATGGCGATTATTGAATTGGTGTAGAGAAGGCGGGAGGTAGAGGCTGGAGGCAGAAGGGTAAATCCTTTACTGAACACCTTGTACTTCAGTCTTCATGAAAAGACCCTATGTTAGATAGTCACCAGCCGAAACAAACACAAAGAGTAGCCTTGGTAGTGCAGTACCTTGGTACAGATTTTCACGGCTGGCAACGACAAAAACAACATCGGACAGTTCAGGAAGAAATCGAAACAGCGATCGCTAAAATTCTCGGACATCATGTAACACTGCATGGTGCTGGGCGTACTGATAGCGGAGTCCACGCTGCTGCTCAAGTAGCCCATTTTGATGCTACGGGGTTAATTCCTGCACACAAGTGGGCATCAGTTCTCAATAGTTACCTGCCCAAGGATATATTGATAAAGGCTTCAGCAGCTGTAGGCGATCGTTGGCACGCTCGTTTTAGCGCCGCATACAGGCGGTATCGTTACACGATTTATACTGAAGATCGACCGAACTTGTTCGTCACACCTTTCAGTTGGCATTATTATTATGCACCTCTAGATGAATCTCTGATGCAGGCTGCCCTTCAACCCCTGATGGGAAAGCATCACTTGGCAGCATTTCACCGTGCAGGCTCCAAGCGATCGCATTCTTGGGTAGAGGTACAAGCAGTAGAGTGTCATCGTAGTGGGCCGTTTATCCATATTGAAATTCAGGCTGATGGATTTTTATATGGCATGGTGCGACTGTTGGTAGGGATGTTAGTACAGGTAGGTTCCGGGCAACGAACTCTGGCTAACTTCACCGAACTCTGGAAAGAACAACGGCGGGAAGAAGTAAAACACGCCGCACCGTCACAGGGCTTATGCTTGTTACGAGTCGGCTATCCAGATTTTCCCTTTACCCCTGACGTTTGGTATGACACCATGCCAAAGTTAGTTATTAGTCAAGAGTCATTAGTCAAGAGTCATTAGTCAAAAGTTTTTGCTATGGACTATGGACTACTGACTATCAGACTCTGAAAAAAATGACAAAGGACAAATAAAAATGAGTAAAACCTATCTTCCTCCTCAAGAATCCCTTGAGCGTGATTGGTACGTAGTAGATGCTACGGACAAGCGCCTGGGTCGCCTTGCCAGTGAAATTGCCATGATTTTAAGAGGCAAAAATAAAGCACACTATACACCACACCTAGATACAGGTGACTTCGTAATTGTTGTAAATGCTGAAAAAGTAGCAGTTACAGGCAAGAAACGTACTCAGAAGCTTTACCGTCGTCACTCTGGTCGTCCTGGTGGGATGAAGACAGAAACCTTTGCTAAACTGCAACAGCGCTTACCAGAAAGAATTGTGGAACACGCTGTCAAAGGTATGCTACCTAAAAATAGCCTGGGTAAGCAGTTGTTTACCAAACTGAAAGTTTACGCTGGGCCGACTCATCCCCATGATGCCCAAAAACCTAAAGAACTCAACATTAATACAATCCCTGGAGCAGAAAATTAATGGTGGTAGCAGAAGCAAATAGCGGTCGCGCCGTGTACTGGGGTACTGGTCGCCGTAAGTCCGCAGTAGCACGGGTACGCCTGGTTCCCGGTACTGGTCAATTAATTGTGAATGGCAAGCCTGGAGACTTGTATTTTCAATTCAACGCCAATTATTTGGGCGTTATCAAAGCTCCTTTAGAAACCCTGGGATTAGAAAACGAATACGACATTTTGGTAAAGGCAGAAGGCGGTGGCTTAACTGGACAAGCTGACTCAGTGCGTTTAGGAGTTGCTCGTGCTTTATGCCAATTAGATCCTGAAAATCGTCCTCCTTTAAAAACCGAAGGTTACTTAACTCGTGATCCCAGGGCTAAAGAACGGAAAAAGTATGGTTTGCACAAAGCCCGGAAAGCTCCTCAGTACTCCAAACGATAAACTGGGGATTGGGTACTGGGGACTGGGGATTGGGTATCAAGTTGCTCATCTCTAGCCTCTAGCCCCTGAAAAGTTATAATTTATATAGATTCACCACAAAAGGAACAATGGCTAAATCTGATATTCATCCCAAGTGGTATCCAGAAGCAAAAGTCTACTGCAATGGTCAAGTTGTGATGACCGTTGGTTCTACCAAGCCCGAATTACACGTAGATGTTTGGTCTGGCAACCACCCATTTTATACTGGTACTCAGAAAATTATTGATACTGAAGGTCGCGTAGAACGCTTCCTGCGAAAGTATGGTATGAGCAGCACTCAAACTTCTGGCGAACAAAAGAAAAAGTAGCGGTTTGGCTCTGCTGTTAACGACGACCCTGCGTTTGCTGGGTCGATTGTCATTTTTTGCCGAGCCAAGTGGTTATTTTTTAAAGGAGCGATCGCACTCGTTATGGCTGAATCATACCTGCTGGAGAAACTAAAATCCGTTGAACAAACCTTCAATGAATTGACTCGTCGCCTGGGAGATCCTGACACGGCTAAAAACCCCGATGAGTATCAAAAGATTGCTAAGTCCCGTTCTTCTTTAGAAGAAGTTGTAGAGACTTATGATAATTGGAAAATCGCCCAAGAAGAATTAATTGGGGCGCGTCAGGTACTTAAAGAGGCAAACAGTGATCCAGATATGCACGAAATGGCAGCTCTGGAAGTAAAAGAATTAGAAGAAAAAATAGACTATTTAGAAACTCGTTTGAAGGTTTTGCTGCTACCCCGTGACCCCAACGATGATAAAAACATCATGTTGGAAATTCGCGCTGGTACTGGTGGCGATGAAGCGAGTATTTGGGCTGGTGATTTACTGCGGATGTATTCTCGCTATGCTGATACTCAAGGCTGGCGGGTGAAGTTGGTGAGTGAGTCCCTGGGTGAAATGGGTGGCTTCAAAGAAGTTATCCTGGAAATTCAAGGTGAGAGCGTTTACAGTAAGCTGAAATTTGAAGCAGGCGTTCATCGTGTGCAGCGTGTACCAGCAACCGAAGCTGGGGGAAGGGTGCATACTTCTACTGCAACCGTGGCAATTATGCCAGAAGTGGATGAGGTAGAAATCCATATTGACCCGAAAGATATTGAAATGACTACGGCTCGTTCTGGTGGTGCAGGTGGACAAAACGTCAACAAGGTGGAAACTGCTGTTGACTTGATGCACAAACCGACGGGAATACGAATTTTCTGTACAGAAGAACGTAGCCAGTTGCAAAATAAAGAACGGGCGATGCAGATTTTGCGGGCGAAGTTGTATGAGATTAAGCTGCGCGAACAACAAGAAGAAGTGACTTCCATGCGGCGATCGCAAGTTGGAACAGGATCGCGATCGGAGAAAATTCGCACTTATAATTATAAAGATAGCCGTGCGACTGACCACCGCTTAGGTCAAAACTTTTCGTTGAACCCTGTTTTGGAAGGCGATTTAGAGACGGTCATCCAATCTTGTATTTCTCAAGACCAGCAAGAACGGTTGGCGGAGTTAGCAACTTCCAGCTCTGCTGGTTAATCTCACAATTATCAATTTAGAACTAGGAAACGCCTATGTTTTGCAAATAACAAAACATAGGCGTTTCTTTCAAAATTAATTTTATGCAGAGGGAGAGTTTTCATGATTAATCAAGCTCTGAATAAAAATGGTAAATTCTTCTGAAGTAAAGTTTTTTTCTAATTCCTCTGGTTGACGAGCAGGATTAGGATTTTTTGTACTGGGTAACCTTGTAAAAATATAACTACACACTACATTTTCCAACCGAGTTAAATTTGTAATTTTTGAGTTTTGTAGGTAAGCACCTGTTAAAAAAGCGCCCGTCAAATCTGCTTGGTCTAAAATAGTATCAATTAACTTGGTTCGGGAAAGATCTGCGTTTCGCAAATTAGCTGCACGTAAATTTGTACCAATAAAGCTAGCATCAGCTAAATTTGCTCCATCTAGATTAATCCCTTGTAAGTCCAGATAATCAAATTTTTGATTATTTCCTATCTTATTAATAACTAATTGTCGGACTTGAGGATTTACTAAATAAGTTCCTTCTGTGGAGGCATAATCAAGTCTTTTAGTATGTACCCAGCAAGTTTGAGAAATATTTGCTCCTCTAAAATCTACACTTCTAACAATTGCTTGGGTAAAATCGGCATTTGCTAAGTCAGCGCCGTGAAAGCTAGTACCTGCTGTAGTTGGGAGTAGACTCACAAACTTGCCAATAGCAGTAAATCGAGTATTGCTATCAAGACTAAGTTGAACGATAATCATTGCTAGAACTGCAATGACGATGATTGTGATTATAATCATTGGTACATCTTCGATGACTTTGAATGGTGGATAAATCCGTAGACCACCTAAAATTAGAATCGAAGATAAAATCAAAATTCCCAATAAAAAGGCTGCTAAAATCCAGGCTCTGGCAAATATTCGATGCTCAATTTCAGCCGTTACTAGATTAACAGCCAAGGCCAAAGTAATAACACTAGCCCATGATAAAGCCAGAGCAATAATTCCAGCTAAGACGGCTGTTATCCAAGTTATATCTAAAGAGGATAGTAAATTAATTAACCACAAACTGGTTAATAAGAAGGTTGCTGCCACAGATCCCAGGGTGGCTCCATTTCTCATCCAAGCAGCACTCTTAACTATAGCTATGGCTCCAGAGCCGGCTATCACCAAATTTACAGCCAAAGTGGCCAAAGCAATTTGAATTGTAGGATTCTGCAATAACCAAAACCAAACGCTACTAATAATTCCTAACCCAGTCCCACCTGCTAACGCTATCAAAGTTATGGGTAAGGTTCGTATTTGCCAACGATCACTCATAGCAGATGAGGCTAACCCCAAGGCTATGGGAATAGCAAAGGCGATCGCCTGTAAAATTGGATTACCAGACCGGACAACTTCCGGTAAAACTGCATATAAACTCAAAAACTCAAAGCTGGCGATCGCTGTTGTTCCCATCACAGACAAGGCGAATGCTCCTGATCTGTTGTCTATGCCGCGACGAAAAGTAACCACAAATACAACTACCAGAGCTATCAAGCTAGCAATACCAATCGCCATAGCAGATCCGCCTGCGTTGAACTCCCATCCCCAGATCCAACCCGCAAACCCGGATGCCATACCTGATAAAGCTGATAGCAAGAAGGCACACAACATCAGCCCTACAGCCCAATAGCTTTGCAATCCTGCTTGGGCATACCGGAAGTTTGCGCCTGTAAGAATGGCATTACTAAAATCTACGCTGCGAATATCACTACGACTAAAGTTGGCTCGTGCCAGATTTTGACCTCTAAAGGAACGTCCGCGCAGATTCTGTCCTCGAAAATCAAGCCCTTCTGGGGGACTGGCATCGTCCAAATTTTCTTGAATTTTTTCCGGAATTGGGATGTCTACACCAGCAACCTGAATCTTGCCGGCTTCAGCAACCGTGCCAATTTGAGCCGTAGCTCCCTCTAGATCACCATGAGCAAACCGTGCCATCCCACGAGCATAAGTTACTAGCGGTGCTAACTGGGCTTCTGCCAAAGGTTCAGCGAATGTCTCTACTAGAGATGCCATACGTACCAATTCAGTATGGTTTAGGCGATCGCTTCGTACAGACAAAATTTCCAGATGGCGAAAAGTGAGAGCTATCTGCCGGGCGACTTCTGTGGGTTTAGTATATGCTAAGGCTGTCCATTGCAGAGTTTTGGCAAAGTTTTGTGTGTCGGGATCGTCACTTAATATCTGTTGCCGTACATACTCTAATAAAAAATCCGAGAGTTGATTAATTCGCTCTATGCCAAACTTTGGTTCGGCTTTGAGTTTTCGTAACAACTCATTGCGGACTGACATATTTATTTCGTAGAGTTCATGTCCCACTTCTTCACACAAACTCGACAGCAGAAAATCTCCTACAGCAACCCAGGGAATATTTAAAGATTGCCCATGAATGTCTCTTTGAAAGTTTGCCCATAAGCGATATATTAACTCTGGCGTTAAAGCCAGAGGAAAGGCAGCATGATAAGCCAAATATAAATGTGGTTTGCCAAAGTTTTTTTCAAACAACGCAATGCGCCGATCTACAATTTCCGGTTTCATCTGAGGCAGTACCCTGCTTAGTAAAATCCATAATAGTTAGAGTTGGGTTAAAGAATGGGCTGGTTTGCCACGTAAAACATTAATGGCTTCATGGAGGCTTCGACGATTAAACTCAAACATAGGAACAAGTTTGGCAATTTCCTCAGCAGTTGTATCATGCCAGCGCGATCGCGGTATGGGATTTAGCCACACAATGTAACGTACCCGTTGTTTCAATTTCTCTAAGAATATGGTAGTCATTTCTACTCGTTCTGGAGAAATACCTCGGCGAGCTACCCCCCCATCACTAAAGATCATCACGCTAGTATATTCATGGATGGAAGCCAGTACATCATTAACCGTTTCCGCTTCTTGGTGATGTGGGTCATGGTAAAGATGTTGGTGAGGACAGTTGCGGAAGTAGTAAACGCTGGTTTTAGCTAAACGACCACCATGTAAAGCTGTTTCTGCTAACTGCCGTGATAAGAAATGAAACGGAATCATCGAACCGTCTTGATCTATGAGCAATAGCAATTCCGTACGGTTTACTCGACGAGGGACTAAAACTGGTTTGAGCAGAAAACCATGACGACTTACTTCCTTGACCGTAGCTTCTATATCTAGCTCTGTGGGCAATCCTTGGCGAACAAACTGGCGCAGATAACGCCAACTTTGTTTCATTTGCCTGCGAGTCACTGGAAAATACTCATCACCAGCAGCAAAAGGGCGTTGAGTAAGTTCTGCACTATTACGAGCCGTATGTCTTACCGCCTGAGCCACCTGTAGCTCATCATCAGTTTCATTAGAGTAATCATTAGTTACAGGAGGAGTCGAACCGTCTGGAGGACTCCCAGATTGTAAAGATTCCTGATTGCGCCGTTCTAATAACCATTTGAACAGTACATAACTTCCCGACAGCCCCATGAGTAATACACTACTCCAAAGTAACCCGGCTGCTAGTAACCCTGAGAGGTTACTTGTATTTGCCCTCCCACCTGAGTCGGTAGTCGTTGTAATGGTAAACGATTGGGTAGATTTTTCACGCTTTGCCCCTGTAACTTGTAGTACTACCTTGTGACTATGGTCATAGGAGTTAGTTATTAAATGTTGTCCATCCGGGCTGAAGGTCATTTCCCCAGCCACTTGACCTGGATGAGATAACTCTGCCAACTGCCTACCTTTGAGATTCCACACCCGCGCAGTATGGTCTACCGTACTTATCAGATACTTGCCATCTTTACTAAAGATAATAGTTTTCACCCAATCTGGATGTTTTAACTCCGCTATAGATTTTCCTTGGAGATTCCAAAGCCGAGCCACATTATCCTGTGAATTAGTAGCAATGGTCTGGCCATCAAGACTAAAAACAATGCTAGAAATTTTGCCTCGATGCTTTAAGTCTATA
Source organism: Nostoc parmelioides FACHB-3921 (assembly GCF_014696625.1). Lineage (GTDB taxonomy): Bacteria > Cyanobacteriota > Cyanobacteriia > Cyanobacteriales > Nostocaceae > Trichormus > Trichormus parmelioides. Next base: position 112,956 of record NZ_JACJQL010000012.1, on the reverse strand, counting down.
GATTTTTGGTCGGATAAATTCCACAGTTGAACGATTTCATCTTGTGAAATAGTGAGCAAATTTTGCTGATTGGGGCTAAATTCTAAACGCTCGATTAACCCTCTATGTTTGAGTTCCGCCACCAGATTTCCCCGCAAATCCCAAATACGTCCAACTCCGTCTGCTGTCACAGTAAGCAGATTTTTTGCATCTAAGCTAAAGCGCACGGTTTCTACAGGACGTTGATGCCAGAAAACTTTAACTAAATTTCCCTGTATATCCCACAGGCGAACTGCACCATCTCCAGATGCAGTGGCAATATGAAGCCCATCAGGACTAAAATCTTTATCATTGAACTTACCTTGATAGGATAAATCTACTGCGGGTTGATTTCCTTTCAAACTCCACAACCGGGCAATTTTCTTGGTTTCATCACTTGCCGATGCGTCATTATCGGGCAATGTAATTAAGTGTTCGCCATTGGGGCTAAATTCATACTTTTCGCGCTCTGGATTAATCCGATTCTCAAATGGCAACTTTCCTAGCTGATTACCTTGAAAATCCCACAGGTGAGCATTGCTAATAATTGCATTGGTGGTCAAATTTCGTCCGTCTTGGCTCCATTCGACCGCATTCAGCCAACCTTGGTTGCGTAAAACTGCTAATTTGTTGCCTTGAAAATCCCATATTTCTACAGCTTTATCTTTGGATACTGTTGTGAAAAACTTGTTGTCAGGGCTAAACTTAACCTCACCTTCTGACTTTATTTCCGCTATTGGATTACCCTTTATATCCCATAAATAAACAGAATAACCTTGACTAAAATAGAAATAATTAGAATATACTGCTAAACTTTTACCATCTTTACTAAATCTTACTGCACCATAATAATTATAAGGAGATGGTATGTCAGCGATTTTTTCACCTTTAATACTCCATAGATTAATAACTTTTTCATCGTAATTAATCGTGGCTAGGTTTTTTCCATTGCGGCTAAATTCAATGCGGTTAATTTTTTTGTTCGGTTGTAATGCTCCTATTTTATTTCCTTTAAAATCCCATATCTCAATAGTATTGTTTTTTAAAGTAAAAATAATATACTTTTGAACATAACTAAATTCAACATTCTTAACTATTGCCGAAGGTGATATTTTCGCTAGCTGCTTTCCTGTGAAGTCCCAAAGATAGACTATCTTATCAGTTGTTATATTGACAAAATATTTTTTCTTTGCACCGAAATAATTAAGTTGGAATTTCTCTAGTTTGTTTGTTCTTAAATCCAAAAAACTAACATTATTAGAGTAGTAACTATCATCTAATATGAGGATTTTACTATCAGGACTAAAGGTTATGTCACGATAGGCTACATCTATTTTGAATTTTGTTATTACTTTTCCGTTAATATTCCATAAACTGATAGTTCTATCTTCTGAGATAGTTGCGATTTTTTGGCTATCAGGACTAAATTCTATATTAGTGATTGACTTAGATGAATTTAATGATGCTAATTTATTCCCTCTTTTGTCCCATAAAATAACCGAGCCATCTTCTAACCTAGTAGCTATCGTCTGACTATCAGGACTAAATTCTATGTTGTTGATTAACTTAGATGAATTTAAAGACGCTAATTTATTTCCTCTGACATCCCATAAACTAACAGAGCCATCTTCTAAACGGGCAGCCATTAGTTTATTATCTGGACTAAAAATTATTTTAACGATTAATTTAGATGATTTTAATGACGCAAGTTGAGTACCTTGATAATTCCATAGGCTAACACTACCATCTTTTGAATAAGTATTTATTATTTGATTATCTTGGTAAAAAATGATATTAAAGATTGGACTTTGTGACTTTAATATGGTTATCAGTTTACCTTGATTATTATACAATCGGGCAGAGCCATCTTTGGCAATATCGACAAAATAATTGCCATCTTGCCTGTAAAAGATATTATTTGTATTGTGTAATTCTAATTTTGCTAGTTGATTACCCTTAATATCCCAAGTCTGAGTTATCCTCGATTGTGAAACTGTATTTAAGTGCCTACCAAGTTTACTGAAGCGAACATAGTCAACCCTACCCTGATGCTGTATGGTAGCGATTTGCCTTCCCAGCAAATTAAAGAGTTTGACTACATTATCATTGGCGGTAGTTGTAATATATTGTCCATCAGGACTAATTTTTGCAGAACCTTGAGAGTTTAATGTTGACAGTAATTTACCGTTTAATAAATTCCATATATGAACTATGCCACTGTTAGTTACAGTAATAATATTTTTTTTATCATTACTGAAAGTAACATCATCTATAACTTCATTTTTGGATATAATATCTTTGATATACTTATTTATAAAATTTTTATCTTGTAAGAGACTATACCGAAAATCTCTATGTTTACGTAAATATTCATTTATGTACCTGGGGTTACTATATATATAATCAATGTCATTTAAAATGTCATTTAATAACCTTATTCTAAGTAAATAATCTTTCAAATTTTCGTTTTTTAATATTTCTGCTTGGGGTTTAATTTCTAAGAAATCATCTCCGTTTTTGTTCCATAGAGCAACAGAAGTCTTTAAGGGAAGAGTAGCTATATAATCAGCATTTCTGCTCAAGATTACATCACTAAATTGTTGATTAGATTTAATATTAGTGACTGAATTACCTTTAACATCCCATAAGTTAATAATTGTATTTGGTACAGATAAACTTCCATCCCGAATTTTAGGAAATGTGGCAAAGTAATTACCATCATTACTAAAAACCAATGGATTATCAGCTAAATCCCTCTGAGATGGTAGTTCAGCTATTTGTTCACCTCTAAGATTCCACAAGCGAAGGGTGGTATTTGATAATGTAGTAGCAAAATACTGACCGTTAGGGCTAATAGCATCGTTATTACTATAATAATTTTTACTTACTGCTTTTCGTTTAGTTAATTCTTTTTTATCAATATCCCATAAACTAAACTTGTGGACATAACTTTGGTTTTCATAATTATAAGAACTAGCTATAATATAGCGGTCATTATCAATAAAGTTGATATTATCAAACGATTGTTCCGGGCTAAATTCTGATATTTTATGACCTTGAAAATCCCATAATCGAACAGTCTTTTGCCGTGAGGTGTAGTCATAAGTGGCAAGATACTGGCGTTTTGATGCAAATACAGCTTTTAGACCTGGCCATTTGGCAATTTGTCTGCCGTCAAGATCCCGTAAAACAATAGTGTCTCTGTTTTTCCCTACAATTTCAACAAAGTAATCACCATCGGGACTAAATTGAGGTTCGGCTTGTAACTTTATTTGTTTGAGTAGATTACCTTGAAAATCGAATTGTCGAAGATACTCATTATCAGATGCGATCGCCAGCCTTTGGCTATCAGCACTAAAGGTATAATATGGGACTGAGCCTTCATTTTTGAATTCTGCTAGCTGTTCACCCTTTAAATTCCATATAATGATTTTGCCCTGGTAGAAATTAGCAAAGTATTTTCCATCGGGACTAAACTTTAATTGAGAGCTATCATTACCTATTTTTAGTTTCGCTAGCTGCTTTCCTTGAAAATTCCACAGGTAACTAAACTTAGCGTCTTCTGTGGTAGGTGTACCACTAAGAGTGGCTGTTCCATTACCGTTATCTCGCAGCTTTAACCAAGATGGTAGTTTTAAAGCTGAAAACATCAGTTGAGAGTTTTGTTGAGGTTGACAAACAGTAATTTTGTAGCGGTACTCTTTGTCTATTTTTGCCTCAGCTACCGGTAGGCTAGTAAAGTACGGACACTCTTTTCTTATGCCAAAAAACCAACCTCCATAACCCAGTAAGACTAAAGCCATTCCACCCAAAACTGCATAACGGATTTTTGGAGAAATTGTGAGTATTTTTTTGGTTAGCTGACTTCTTGATGTGTCGGTGGTGGAAGTCTCTAAACTTTTTGAAACAGAAGTATCTCGAAAATTTAAACTATCAATTGCCATCACTTGATCAAAGTGATAGTCAAACAACAACTTGTCTTCTGGCGATTTTACCCAGAGTGAACGGCACAGTCTTGCTAAGGCTTCTCTGTCAGGAATGCCAAAGCCTCCTTGTAATGCCCGCAATACAGCTTGGTATTCTTCAATTCCTAGCGGCAGGCCAGCATCATGTAATCTGGTAAAAAGTTCTAGTAAAGGTAATTCTGCGTCATGCACTGCTCATAACCTAACAAATCATCATTTTTCTGTCTCAAGCTTATTTTGTAAATCCAGTATCTTCTTCAAGAGGCTTTTAACTATTGGTGCTGGTATTAGCTAAAAAACGACGATGGTCGTCCCAGCTTTTTAGTAGTACGCCAGGGTAAGGAAGTTGACCATTCAGTTTCTCTAAAATCTCATCTTGAGGATAACGGCGTAAAACTCGAAACCAATCAATTAGTTCACTGGTACTAACTCTTTTACTGGCATCTCCTTTATCTTTTTTCATTTCATCACGCAATTCCATAAAGCGCTCAAGTGCTTTATTAACTACTGGTTCTGGTGACACAGGAAAATGGTTGTTAATAATTTCTACTAATCGCTTCATGCTGGGAAACTCAACATAATGAAATAGACACCGACGCAGAAAGGCATCAGGCAGATCTTTTTCATCATTACTCGTAATAAACACTAGTGATTCTGATTTAGCCTCAACTTGCTCACCTGTTTCTTCCACAATAAAACGCCGCTCGTCTAACTCTAGTAGCAGATCATTGGGAAAATCAATGTCTGCCTTATCAATTTCATCTATCAACACCACCGTCGGCTTTTCTTGTAGAAATGCCCTTCCCAATGGCCCCCAGCGCACATAGGCAGATGGTTCGTCAATTTTCTGTACTTTTTCTGGGCTGAGTAAACCAGATGCTGCAAGTTGGGCATCTCGCAGTCTGCCAACAGCGTCATAACTATACAAACCGTCCTTAGCCCGACTAGTCGATTTGACGTACCAAGCTTCTAGATTCAAACCTAGTTCGTAAGCTACAGCATTTGCTAGTTGAGTTTTCCCACAACCTGGTTCTCCCTTAAGTAACAAAGGTCGCTTGAGGTAAATTGCCAGATTTACGACTTCAATTAATTCAGGACTCGGTAGATAGGGGTATAAAAGTTGCCCATTTGCTCCCCTTTCTCCTAGCGTGGGTTGGATTTTACCTGTATATTCAGGTATGTGATTATTGCTTATAGCTTCAGCCATTTTCTCTCTTCTTCACACCATTCACAACCAGATAAACGGCAAATTTCTTCCATTACAGGTTCTGGAATTCCATTATCGCTATTTTGCATAATTATTTGAACTATTTGTTCTACATCTTCTGCTGTCAATGCAGAAGGTAGTTCTTCTGTTTCATATCCTTGCCAGAGCCAGTTTTCTAGTTCATCTTCCGAAAACTCAGTAATTACTGGTAGCTTAACCGGAGTATCTGGTTTCCATGTAGGAAGCAGCTTGTCTACAAAGGGCATATTCCAAGAATCTACGCAGCCATCATAATCAATGAGAAACATTAGTAACTTATACTGCTGATCTTGAGTAGCCGCGTTTTTAGCTTTGACAGCTAGCGGTAGCCAAAAATCTTGGAGTAAATTTTGTAGAAAAGCTTCAGGTAGGATATGCACATTATGAAAAACTAGCAAGACATTCTGTGTTTGCCACCATTTATAAACACGTTCGGTAATTTCTGAAACAGGGCTTTGTCTACCCAAGCCAACACGAGAACTAAGTTCACGCCACAAAGCCGTTATGTCACTCTGACGAGCAATACGACTGAGGTCTACGATGACGTTCTTGCTGGGAATGTTCTGCGGTACGTGTCTTCTTGCTAACCGATTTAATAGCCAGCGTTGCCCATAATACAAAGAGCCATGTATTAAAAAAGCACCGATGGATTGGGTGTCAATAAATTTTTTAAATGATCTGATTTGATTTTGATAACCTAACTTTAACAAAGCATAGTATAAACGCTCACTCTCGGAAGTTTTATCGATACTATCAAGATGTTTTGCCACTTCATCAAGTTCTGCTTCCAGTTGCTCAATTTGCTTGACTAACTTGAAACGAACGGAAACGTCCACTTCAATGGCATAGTTGCGCCTGAGTTCCAATAACTTCTCGCTAGAAATATCGTATTGTTCTTGTAAAGCCTCTCGTTTACGCTGTAGATGTTTTTCTGGCAACATCAGTGTTTTTGTCTTATTTCTTACTTGAGAAACTATGTATTTATTTATGAGTATTTTTATACTACGATATTTTGTTTAAGAGGAATTACCAGAATTTATACTCCTTAAATAATATTTATGCACGATTTTATACCCAAGAAAGAGTAAGGATATTGTTATTGGGAATCTTTTATTAGTCGGTGAGTCAGGCAAATTTACTTAAATGAATTGCCTGAGGCTACCTCTCCACCCATTTTCAAATCAGTATAGAAATCCGATTTGATTATTTAAAAAATCTCAGTATTTTTAGAGTGAGAATTACTCACAAAAACCAGGATATCGTGGGCAATTCCCAACGCCACTTAAATGAATGCCAAGAAAACAGGTAACAGCAGTCTCCTAACGCCCAAAGCGGTAATTAAACAAGATAAATTTAACCTTTCGTTTGGTAAGAGTTTCTTAAGACAAATTATTGGTTAATTTTTGTTAATATTGGACACAGTATTGGTACTTCGTCCGCAACTAACCATAATTCCTAACTGAGAGAAACTTGATGCTGCGATTAGAACATATTAGTAAAATTTATCCTACAGGCGAAGTTCTCAAAGATATCAACTGGGAAGTGAAACCAGGCGATCGCATTGGTTTAGTCGGTGTCAACGGTGCAGGAAAATCGACTCAGCTAAAAATTATCACTGGGGAGATAGAACCGACGGCTGGGGAAATTATTCGTCCTGCTAGCTTGCACATAGCCTATCTTAACCAAGAGTTTGAGGTAGATCCTAGCCGCACCGTCAGAGAAGAATTTTGGACTGTATTTAAGGAGGCCAACCAAGTACAGTTAGCTTTAACTCAAGTACAACATGATATGCAAACAGCGACTCCAGAGGAACTGGATAAGCTAATCGACAAATTGGATCGTTTGCAGCGTCAGTTTGAAGGTTTGGATGGCTATGGTTTAGAAGCGCGCATTGGAAAGATTCTCCCAGAAATGGGATTTGAGCAAGAAGATGGCGATCGCCTCGTCAGCGCTTTCTCTGGTGGTTGGCAGATGCGGATGAGTTTGGGTAAGATCCTTCTGCAAGCACCAGATATCTTACTGCTGGACGAGCCGACTAACCACTTAGACTTGGAAACTATTGAGTGGTTAGAAAATTACCTGAAAAAGCTAACTACACCGATGGTAATAGTCTCCCACGACCGGGAGTTTCTTGACCGCCTCTGCACTCAAATTGTGGAAACTGAACGCGGTGTTTCTAGTACTTATCTGGGTAACTACACATCTTATCTAGAACAAAAAGCCGAAAGCCAGTTAGCTCAAATGAGTGCTTACGAACGTCAGCAGAAAGAAATCGAGAAACAGCAAGCTTTTGTTGATAGATTCCGCGCCAGTGCTACCCGCAGTACTCAAGCCAAAAGCCGAGAAAAGCAACTAGATAAAATCGAACGCATCGAAGCGCCTGTGGCTGGTGTCAGAACCTTGCATTTCCGCTTTCCACCTGCACCCCGCAGTGGACGGGAGGTAGTGAAAATCAAGGATTTAACCCATACCTACGATGATAAAATTTTGTTCTTGGGTGCGAACCTCTTAATTGAAAGGGGCGATCGCATTGCTTTCTTAGGCCCTAACGGTGCAGGTAAATCTACGCTGTTGCGGATCATTATGGGTTTAGAACCACCCACCGAAGGTAGTGTCGGTATAGGGGAACACGGTGTTATTCCTGGTTACTTTGAACAAAATCAAGCCGAAGCTTTGGACTTGAAAAAAACAGTTATGGAAACTATCCATGATGAAGTTCCTGACTGGAAAAATGAAGAAGTCCGCACACTTTTAGGTAAGTTTTTGTTTACAGGCGACACCGTATTTAAGCAAGTAGAAGCATTGAGTGGAGGAGAAAAGGCACGTCTAGCATTGGCGAAAATGCTTTTACGTCCTGCCAACTTAATTATTCTCGATGAGCCTACTAACCACCTGGATATTCCCGCAAAAGAAATGTTGGAAGAAGCACTACGAAATTATGATGGTACGGCGATAGTAGTTTCTCACGACCGTTATTTTATTTCTCAAGTAGCCAACAAAATTGTTGAAATTCGGGATGGCGAATTCCGAGTTTATCTAGGTGATTACCACTATTATCTGGATAAAATCGCTGAGGAAAAAGAAACGGCAAGGTTAGAGGCGATCGCTGCTGAAAAAGCTGCGAAAAAAGCCGCTAAATCAGCTAAATCTTCTGCCAAAAAGAAGTGAAGCATCTAAACTACTGGTAATAGGTAATGGGTAATAGGTAAGCTTTCTTCTCAATTACCAACTACCTATTACCCATCCCCTTTTATCACGAAATATATTCAACAGTTACTAAGGTTAAAGAAAATCTAAAAAAAATAGATTTTTGTCATCAGAAAAGTTAATAAGCAGAAATTCACTTGCAGTGACGGGTAGCAGTGGTATCATTCGGGTATTACAAAAAGTAAAGGGCAATTTTATTATGACCAAAGCACCTGTTGCTCCTGTGGTGCTAGTCATTTTAGACGGATGGGGCTACTGCGAGGAGACGCGAGGAAATGCTATTGCTGCCGCCAAGACTCCAGTAATGGAAAGTTTATGGACGGCTTACCCGCATACCCTCATCCACACATCAGGGAAAGCCGTAGGATTGCCAGAAGGTCAAATGGGTAACTCAGAAGTTGGTCATTTGAACATTGGTGCTGGGCGAGTCGTGCCACAGGAATTGGTACGAATCTCCGATGCGGTGGAGGATGGTTCTATCCTCAGCAACTCAGCTCTTGTCAAAATTTGCCAGGAAGTTCGCAATCGGAATGGCAAGCTACATTTAGTAGGGCTTTGTTCTGAGGGGGGTGTACACTCGCATATCACCCATCTATTCGGACTACTTGACTTAGCCAAAGAACAGCGAATTTCTGAAGTTTGTATTCATGCCATTACCGATGGTCGTGACACTGCACCCACCGATGGTATAAACGCAATCTCAGCCTTGGAAGACTACATCAATCATGTAGGAATTGGGCGCATTGTCACGGTTAGCGGTCGTTACTACGCGATGGATCGCGATCGCCGTTGGGATCGGGTACAACGTGCATACGATGTGATGACCCAAGATGTTGCAGGTGATGGACGCAAGGCTGTTGATGTCTTGCAAGCATCCTATGCGGAAGGTGTGAATGATGAGTTTATCGTTCCCGTGCGAATTGCTCCTGGTGCTGTCGAGCCGGGAGATGGGGTGATATTCTTTAACTTCCGTCCAGACCGTTCTAGACAACTGACTCAAGCTTTTGTCAGCCCTGAATTTACAGGCTTTGCCAGAGAGCAAATCAAACCACTGTCTTTTGTCACATTTACCCAGTACGATTCTGATTTATCAGTATCTGTAGCCTTTGAGCCACAGAACTTGACCAATATTCTGGGTGAAGTCATCGCCAATCAGGGTTTAAATCAGTTTCGTACCGCCGAAACCGAAAAATATGCCCATGTCACCTATTTCTTCAACGGTGGCTTAGAAGAACCCTTTGCTGGGGAAGACAGGGAACTTGTCAGCAGTCCAATGGTAGCGACTTACGACAAAGCCCCAGCCATGTCAGCAGCAGCAGTTACCGATACAGCGATCGCCGCAATTCAAAAAGGTATCTACTCTCTAATTGTCATTAACTATGCCAACCCAGATATGGTAGGGCATACTGGTCAAATAGAACCCACAATACAGGCTATTGAAACAGTTGATCGCTGTTTGGGTCGTTTGTTAGAAGGTGTGAGCAAAGCCGGGGGAACAACAATTATTACCGCCGATCACGGCAACGCCGAGTATATGCTAGATGAAGCAGGTAATTCTTGGACAGCTCACACAACTAACCCAGTCCCCTTAATTTTAGTGGAAGGCGAAAAAGTTAAAATCCCTGGATATGGTACAAATGTCGAACTACGTAGCGACGGCAAACTAGCCGACATTGCACCCACAATCCTCGATATTTTACAGCTACCCCAACCACCAGAAATGACAGGGCGATCGCTCCTGCAACCAGCAGAATATGAGGTGGAACTCAGTCGCACCCCTATTCCTGTAGGTCTTAATTAAGCTATGAGAGAACAGTTAACAGTTAACCGTCAACTGTTCTCTCATTAGCAAACCCTTCTTTTTTGAAACTTGTTATAAAAGAGATTGCTACCATGACAGTTACTAGTATCGTGCAAGCTATTTGGGCGCTTTCCGCAGTTGGTTTAATAGTATTAGTATTACTCCATAGCCCCAAAGGTGACGGAATTGGAGCGATCGGCGGACAAGCCCAGCTATTTAGCAGCACCAAAAGCGCCGAAAATACCTTAAACCGTGTTACCTGGGCATTGACAGTAATTTTCCTCGGTTTAACAGTAGTTTTAAGCGCAGGTTGGCTACCTAAATAACATTAAAGGGAGATAGGTAAATGGGGAATAAAATTCAATACCCAAAACCTAACACCCTCAAGAATTTTCGATCAAAGCACTTACTAGCAGCCCTCGCCTTATTTATAGGTACAGGGCTGCTCATTATTTTCACTAGTCTCCAACTTAGTAACGCCAACCCTTCATCCCCATCATCTCTAAAACCCCATCCTCTACCGTCTACCCTCGCACAATGGCAAGACAGCACCAATAGCGGTGATTACTTTTCTCAAGTTACAACTACTGATGTCGGTTATTTAGTGTGGTCACAATTTCCCGTGCGAGTTCATATCAAAAGACCACAACTAATTAACGCACAACAGGCGCAAATATGGGTTGATAGTGTTTTCACAACTGTGCAGGAATGGGCTAATTATTTGCCTTTGGTAATTGTAGAACAGTCTGAAGTTGCCGATATTACCATTGAGCGCAAAACCCCACCGTTAGAAATAGGTAAAGATAAAATCCCCCGCGCGCGTTCTGCTCTCACCCGCTACGAATTATACACAAAGAATAACGTCTTATCACATCGCTTTACTATCCTATTGAGTCCTACCCAAACAGGTAACTATCTCCTAGCCGCCGCCCGCCACGAACTCGGTCACGCCTTGGGAATTTGGGGGCATAGTTCACTACCAAGCGATGCTTTATATTTTTCCCAAGTCCGCAACCCACCACCGATTTCTCCCAGAGATGTCAATACTTTGAAGCAAATTTATCAACAGCCAACGAGTTTGGGTTGGTCTTTATCACGGCATACCTGAATCACTATTACTTAATCATCAAGTAAATTCTCTTTAGCACTTTACAGGATTCATCAAGGCATGGTAGCGTCTAAAAGCTGACAGAATACTCATCATATAAACTGATCAAGCAACTAGGCTAAAGATGGCACCGTTAAATTTTGTCAAGCTACTAGAAAATTCTCCCAATGAACCAGGCTTGGGATGGAGTCTCTGTTTTATCGGTGAAGATCAATCGAATAAATTAGCAGAACTCACACAAGAATTGAGAGGTGAATTTTCTAGGACAGGTGATGGCAAAGAAATTTTATCTGGCTTTTCCTACTGGGGTATAGCGCCAACAATAGCTTGGGATTATGCTTGCAATGATAGATTCTATCTGGTGATGAAACAGAGTATAGAATCTTTTAGACCACGATGGAATCAAATATATTCTCACAACATAAAAGATCAGAAATATCACTATGTCAGCTTAGGTGTAGGTACAGGAGAAAAAGACCAATTCATTTTGAGTTTGCTACTTAAGACTCATCCTGATATATTCTATTTTCCAGTAGATATGAGTTCGGAGATGCTCCGGTTGGGTGTACAAAAGGCAACTCAAGGTTCACAAATGAAGGGTAGTCATGTCCTACCTATTCAAATTGATTTCTCTATTGATACAAATGTTAAAGAGTTGCGGAAACTGCTCGACCACGTTTTAGATGATAACCCAGTCCTGTTTTCTTTATTAGGGAATACACTAGCTAATTTCCAACAAGATGGAGATTTGTTGAAAACTCTCTCTCAACTTTTGCGTAATGGAGATAAGCTTCTCCTGGAAGTGGCAACTACTGAAGAATTAAGCGAAGAAGCATCACAAAAAGCAGCAATTGAGTACGCAAAAACGAAATCATTTAGAGAGTTTGTCACCAGTGCGTTACTGCAAAATACTGATTTACATATTGATTTAAATAGTGTTTTCTTTGAAGGTGAGGTAGAGTCAGATAAAGCACTGCTGGTCAAGGTTTTATACCGTAATTTAACTGGTAATAATATTAATGTTATGTTGCCAGACCGCTCACTCATAAACTTTGAACCAGAAGACACGATTCGCTTACTCTTAACTCGAAAATATGTCGCTTCTGGCATCACCAAAATCATATCAGATAGTAATTTGGTGTTAGTTGATAATCTCCATACAACCTTGGAACCACGCATCAAAAATGGATTTGGTATGGATTTACTTCTACTTGCACCTCATACTTCAAGAACTACTGTAAAAGATAGCTTATGGACTCCCAAAAGTTAAAATATACCCAATTTGAATAATATATAGTGCTTTTAATATGAAAAATTTAGTGACATTTGTCACATTTTTTCCTCTAATTCTGGGGTTTATTTTAGCTATTGTCTGGTGGTCTACAGAAAAAGATTTTGAACCCCTATTGACAACTTTAGGGCTGTTAGCAACAATTACGGGTATTTTTGGTGAAAGATGGGCAACAGCAAATGAAAAGAGAACAGAATTGTTACGTGCTTTATTAAATGAGCGCAGTTCAAATGCTGAAATATTAGCTGATAGTCGATTTCAGGCTAGCTACCATAGGCTAGGCCGCCCCCTAGTCTTCCCTAGATTAATTATGTCAGTTAACGAAACGGCGATCGCCTCTGGGGTGTTTGCAGAGGGTCAGGATAGTGAATTATTTTTGTTACTACATCAATGGCGGCATACTGTAAATGAATTTAATCGGAGATTAGATATTACTGAATTACGCACTTTTACGAATTTATCGTCGCCAGAAATCCTTTCATTATATGAGGCATTACAGGAGTCAAAAGAATTTCATGATGCAGTCACGTTAAACGAACACATCACAGATGTTTTAAAGTCAAAATATCCTAAAGCAACAGTTTTGCTGAGGCCTTAAATCTAAACTATGGGATTGGACTATGCTCCCCAACTGAGTTTTACAGGTTGCTGTGCTAAAACTTCACGATAAAGTTCTTCTAAATGAGTAATATTCTTCTCTAATGTGTAGCGTTCTTCCACGCGCTTTCTAGCTTTTTGTCCCAGCACTGTTGTTAACTCTGGATGGTCTTGGAATAGTGGTAAAAGGGTGCGTAATTGCGATCGCACAGTTTTGGTATTCATGACTACACCAGCACCTTTTTCCAACACTTCGCCGTCAGCGCCCACATCGGTTGCTAAACAAGCCAGTCCACAAGCCATACCCTCTAACAGAGATAAGGATAAACCCTCAACTAGGGAAGGTAAAATGAATACATCTGCACCCTGGAGAATCTGTATGCGTCGGTCTTCGTCAGCAACAAATCCCAACCAGATAATGCCATACTCAGAACCATAAAAGGGTTCTAAAGTAGCTCTCAAAGGCCCATCTCCAACCATTAATAACTTACTATCAGCACCCATGTTAGCTTGCTTCCAAGCTCTTAACAGGGATTCTACATTTTTCTCTGGGGCGATTCTTCCTTGGTAGACAAACAATCGTTCCGCTTGAAATTCTTTTTTCACAAGAGAAGACCCAGGAGAGTATTTGCTGGTATCCACACCATTGGGGATAACTGCGATATTTTTCTCCCGCACACCCATACTTGCTAATAGTTCTCGCTGAATTTGGGAAAAGACAATGACGCGATCGTAGTTACCCAAAAAAGGCGCGTATAGTTGATAAGCTAAAAGTTGTGTTCCTGATATCAGTTTTGCGCCTTTGCCTGCAAATGGAGTGTGAAATGTGGCAATTAGGGGCAAGTTCAGTTGGTCACAAATTTCTGGTAGAAAAAAGTCTAGAGGAGATAAAGTCAGAGACGCATGGACAATATCTGGCTTGATTTCTCGCAGTGAATCAGTTAAAAGCTTTGTCGCTTTGAACGTTGGAATTGTGTAGACCTGGGACTTATAAATGAAGGGTAGAGGCACTTCTTGGAATTTCGGCCAGTTGTCAGGTTCAGTTTCTTCTTGAGCAAAGTGGAGAAAACTGACTTCATGTCCCCTGTCTAGTAAGGCATTTGTAACTTCTCTACTGTAAGTGACATTGCCACAAAAGGGTGATTTTTTTCCAATCCAAGCTATACGCATTCTTTACCGGCTATCAGAAGAGCGTGATTGATTATTTCTTGTGATTTTTTGTTGTTGATCTTGTTGTACTTGCTGGATATCTTGAAAAAGTGCAGTTAGAGGTTGCAGTTTTTGAGCCGCGTACTGAGTAAAAAGATTAATCTTTAAACTCTCTTCTCTAAATACCTTTTCCATATCTTTTTCGGTTTAAGCAGTTGATAATGACTACTAAGTGTATATCTTCACTTTTAACCAGTTTAAAAGCTTAGTTTTAGGGTGGCTAAACCAGATAATCTATAAGCTTAATTTGTCTTTTGGTTGTAGATGTGTATCACATTCACAACCAATTATACTGGCTCATCTCCAATTGATTCCCAGCAAGGTTTTAATAAATTTTCTGCACTCAGTTTAGCATGAAAGCAAAATCTATAATTAACCCCAAAATTAGGGAATTAATCACGAGAGTTATACCAAGTTAAGATACCTCCTGAAAAGACGATCGCTGCTAATGCCAAAAAGACAGCTTGTAATCCCACAAAAGTTTCTGCCACACCTGCTAATGCCAAAGGTAGGGACAGAGCAATATTAATCACATTATTTTGCAGACCGAATACTTTACCACGCATTTCCGGCAAGGTTTCTGTTTGGATGGCTGTCTGCATAGGTATACCAATTAAAGAGCCAAAAACACCCATCAATGTTACTAAAAGTAACACCAGTCCTAGTTGTGTCGTGAAAATAGAAAGACCAACTAAGGACGCTGCCATACCTAAACAACCACACAGGCTCAGTTGAGTATAGGAGAAGCGTTGACCAAACTGACCCAAAATTGTCGCACCAGCCGCAATACCAACGCCGCCAGCCGCTAGTAAAAAACCGAATTGGGAAGCTTTGATATTAGGAATAATTTCTGCCATGCGTACTGCTAAAACAGTTAAGGCGGCAAAGACAGAAAATAAAATCATCAATTGCAATAGAGCGTTACGGACACGGTAATTTTCTTTGAGGTAGCGTAATCCATCCCGTAAGTCTGAAAATACGTGGGGAAATTCTGTTTCTGGTGCGTGGGTTTTTTCGTGAGTTACCAACAACAGCAAAATTATACTGGCGATCGCATAACTACCACCAACCAAAAGTTCTTTGCCAAAGCCATTATTACCCCCTAGTTGCGACCAAATACCATCGGCAACTGCCAGTAGTGGTTCTCCCACCGCAAAACCCACTATCACCGAAGCCATCATTGTGGTTGTGTATAGTGAATTAGCCGAAAGTAAATCCTGTTCTTTCACCACCAAGGGAATTGTGGCTTGTTCTGCTGGAGCAAAAAACTGTGTCAATGTGGACACCAAAAATGTCACACCCAAAATGATGAGAAAGCCTACGGGTAAAACTCCGATGGGTTGCCAATCATGAGTTAACCACAGCAACAAAGGGATAGCTAAAACCAAAATACCGCGCCAAGCATTTGTCGCTACTAACACAGCCTTTTTTGACCACCTATCCACAAATACGCCAGCCACAGAACCAAACAACACGGCTGGTATGGTAAAAGCCATCATCAATGCTGACACCCAACCACTAATACTTTGATTACTTGCCTGGAACTGAGTATTAATTAAGGCAATCATCAATACCAAATACACCTTATCTGCCAGTTGACAGAAGACTTGTCCACCCCAGAGCGCTAAGAAATTTGGGTTTTTGAATACGGCTAAAAACCCTTTATGTTCAATATCTCCAGAGTTGACTTCCCCGCCAGAACCGGAGTCATCTGTTATTGCTTCTGGAGTAGTAACTACTGGTACACTCTGCCCATGACCATTAAACTCCAATATCTTTAATGGCTCTGAGGATTGTTTATCTGTTTCATTGGGTAAATCGGCTTGGGGATTTTGCGAAATACCACTTTTCTCATTGGTAGGAACATCTTGGTCAGATGATTCCTGGCTATCTTTGTGATTGGTTACAGGATAGGGAACAGCACTTAAGTGAGCCTGTGCTGTAGGATCTGATGCCCTATTCTGTCTTTTGGTGTGGCTGGGCGGCAATGGCAGAATTTTTCTATCCAAATCAGACGGTTGCATCATGGTTGGCAGCAAAATAAGAGTCAATCAAAGTGGCGGAGCGAATAGGGCGACCTAAATGATACTGAGCATACTGACGCAAAATCTGCTCCACAGATAACCAGCTGGCATCACTGGTAGTGTTAATTTGCATTATCTCTGGTTGTGAGAGCTGTTGGAGCATCCCAAGTTCTACAGAATTTAACCGAGCAGAAATTACTGGTATTTCTTGCCGATGTACAACTGTTTGGTAAGCAGGAGTTACAGGATGAGGAAGTAACTTTTCTTTTGATTCTTTTCTCGCTTCTTGTCGCAAGCCTTCCCAAGCTTCTAAGCAAACTATCCCCCCAGCTGCAATGCTAAAACCTACCCGCCAGTTGGGATCTGCAAAATCAGGTATTAACGAGCGTTGAGTTAGACAACAAATTTGTACTTGTGGGGTAAGTCCAGCCAACGCTAAAAGGTGAAAAACTGCATGAGCTAGGTAAGCGAGGACACCAAACGACTCTCCTTTGGGCAATTCTTCCAAGCGATGGAGATGTTCATTTAGTAATTCGTATAGTTCCTCTTGTGGTTGTTCACTTAAAGCCTGACAAAGAACTATTTCTGCTAGATATTGACTAGCAGCTAATTTACCCAAATCTTTTGCCAGACCTGGATAAGTTTTGATGGTTTGAGCTTGAGTAATTTTATCAAGCGATCGCCCCTTAGCAATCAGTAGTTCATTGACGACAAACATCCCGCTCCTACCACCAAGGCTGGAGTTATGTTTTCTTGACCCTGGAGCGATCGCGCGAATCAAACCGAATTCTTGTGTCAAAATTGTCACTATTCTGTCTGATTCTCCCATTGCTTGGGCTTTCAGATTAATACCAGTTGCTTTATAAGTTTTATTCATTAGTCATTGGTCATTAGTCGTTGGTCATTAGTCGTTGGTCATCTCTTACAAAGTTCTGTTCGGAGGAAACCTCCGCTCAACGCCACTTGCTTTCCGACGCAGAGCGACAGGAACGCAGTGGCTCGACTTTGCGCTTAGTCATTGGTCGTTAGTGAAGACAAAGGACAAATGACTTAGGACAAAAACGAATGACTATTCAACTTTTTCCGGGTTATCTCGCTGGTGGATTAAATCGATACCACGAGACGTACCTAATCTAGTCGCACCCGCTAATATTAAGTCTAAGGCTTGATTGAGGGTGCGAATTCCACCAGATGCTTTTATACCCACTCTTTCCCGTGTGATGTCTTTTAAAAGCCGCACATCTGCCACTGTAGCACCGCCATTCCAACCTGTGTTGGTTTTTAAGAAGGTGGCTCCTGCATCCATTGCTATGTCGGCTGCGATTTTTTTTTCCGCATCCGTCAGTAAGTTTGTTTCCAAAATTACTTTAACTACTTGCCCAGTCTCTTCGCAAATTTCGGCAATTTCCCGGTGTACTGCTTCCGTATTACCAGATTTCAACCAGCCCAAATTGATGACTACATCTAGCTCTGTGGCTCCATTCTCCACCGCTTCCAGTGCCTCATACAATTTGACTGAGCGAGTCGTAGCCCCAGTAGGAAAACCAATTACCGTACAAACCTTAGGTTTTTTGCCGTGGAGAATTTCTGCTGCTTGCTTTACATAAGTAGGATACAAACAAACCGACGCAAAATTATATCTGTCTGCTTGTTCACACCATTGGTCAACCTGCTCTGGAGTAGCCGTTGGCGTTAACAGGGCGTGATCGATAAATGGCGCAATATCAATATTCGGATAGCCTGCTGCCATTGTTGCCTTTTGTTAGTGATTGATGATAAAGCTTTATAAAAAATTAATACCCTTTACATAAATTAAAGCACATCTGTTGCGAGTCTAGCTGGAAAAGTAGGTGTTTTGGAATTTTGTTTACCAAATCATAGAGTGTTAATAAAGCTACGCAAGTATTTTATTTAACTTGACAATGATTGGAGTTTCAGAATCATTCTAATTGTTTTTTGATACCAGTATTTAGGAAATCAAGAATAGACTCAGCCAACGCTTTGGATGCTAAATATGGCACACCATTACCAATAGTTTTAAACATATTAGTCAGTGACATATTTTCTGGTAGGGCAAACTTTGCAGGTAAAGACTGTATAGCCAAAGCTTCTGCTACAGAAATTCGCCGTATTTTGTAAGGGTGTAAATGCACTTCATTATTGCCATAGCAAGCTGTAGGAGAATAACGCCATCTATGTAGACGTTTGAAAGATTTCTTAGAATCATCTCCTTCTGCAACACTCGCAAATTTGAGAATACCTGCCCTTGGTTGAAAATAATGTTGAGAATTAGGATGGTTTATTACATCATTTTTCCTAAACCAGTATTCAACCGTCAGTTCTTGAGGAATATTATTAGGGCAAGAAACTAGAGAATTTTCTCTAAATGGTTCAATTTGAATCCAGGGATAAGCAAACACTTTTTCTTTAGGACATAAAACTTTACTTTTCCAAGGAAAAATAAATTCAACCCTTTTTTGATTATGGCTATTTATGTCCCACAAATCATTAAAAAGACTTTTAATAAAACCCAAAAGAATTATTCTTTCTCTATTTTGTGGTACACCATATTCAATAGTATTAATTACCCGTTCTGTTAATAGATAGCCTGAAGCCGTTAACTTTCTTTTCAAAGATTCAAAAAAATGACGATGTTTTTTAGTACGCCACAAACCTTTGACATTTTCAAATAAAAAGAAATCTGGCAAGTTTTGACAAATTAATTCTATATAAGCTGAAGAAAGTCTACCATTATCACCCAAATAACCCCTATTTTTGCCCCCAATAGAAAAGTCAGGACAGGGAGGCCCGCCAATAAAGCCCACAATATTATTAGATTTACGACAATCTTGAACCAACTCTAATAGACGTTTTGCTGGGGAACCTTCAAGCAATTTAGAGACATCTGCTGCGTCCCCTTGATCATATCCATATTCTGGTAAAGGTAAATTCAATATCTCCCTCGAATAGCGATATGCTGCCATAAAAGGGGGAAAAATTTCATTCACATAAACAATATTAAACCCGCTTGTTTCAAAACCTAAATCAAGCAATCCTGAACCAGCAAAAAATGAAAATATTTGCGGTTTAACACTCATTTATGAATTGAATAATTTAATAGTATTAGGTGATTGAGTAGCTTATTAAGCTAATGCGCGCCTAAATTGCATAACTACTAAGAAGGGCTGTTGACTGTTAACTGTTAACGGTCAACAGCCTTCACGATGGATTACGCAACTTAAAAGCAGAATAGCTTACAAGCAATTAACAGAACTTGAGATTACTTAACAGCACAAAGACGCAAGATTTCTCTTAGCGCCTCTGCACCTACTCTGCGATAACCTCTAGCGGGGAATGCGCGAAATTAACTCACAACTTCAACCTGCTGTACTTCTGGTAGCAAACGCTTCACACCTTGCTTGACAAAACCTTGCAGAAAAGCCACCTGCTGACTTTGTTGGAAGACATTTTGTAAGGTTTGGCGTAACTTGTCTACGTTCAAATTACTTCCAGAATCTAACGCGATTTCCTGTTGCTCAAAATAAGCTACTAGGCTTAAAGCCGCTACTCTGGTGAGATAAGCTGCACTTACGCCTTGAACTAAACCGCCAGCCACAAAGGTAACGGCGTTACTTTTGAGAACAATACCAATGGCTTTAGTAGAAAGTTCCACTAAACCCAATTTCAGCATCAAACTTCCCATTGTTCCGGCTACAGTTTGCGCCTGTTCCAGGGAAAACTTCTGCTGATAGATATTACCCAAATCCATGACCATTTGAGCATTAATCGCCGCAGTTGCCAAAATATCTAATGCTGGAACTGGGTTAGCAAAGGCCGCAGCCGCAGCTATCCACTGATATTGTTCAATAACTGGGGTAGCGCGATCGCATCTTACCCCATTCAAGTAGTTTTTCGCCTCAGATTTCAGTAAGAATGCCTGTCTTGCAGTGGTTGTCCACACCCATTGTTGACTTTGTTGTGCCAAAAGTTCGCTTAATTCCAGGGTTAACTGTTGAATATCAGGCGCTGGTTGTTCCATCCACTCTTGCACAACACCATCAGTTTCATGTTTCCGCACTTTGATAGGTAGAGGAGAAGCGGAAACAGCAACTACATAATCTTGGACTCGCTGTTGTAGTGACAGCAAAACACTAGCACGTTCATCTGGTAAGTACTGGTCTTGTTTGTTGAAAACCAGGATTTTTGGTTGATTCAGCGCCTTTATCTGCTGTAATGCTTGGAATTCTGAATCTGTCAAATCACCGTTAGTCAAAAACAGGACAGCATCCGATTTTGCCGCTTCTGCCAGAATATTAGTATCTGCATGACTACTCAATTCCTTAAGCAGTGGCGCTGTTTCTTGGAAACGGATTGTTTGCTGCTTTTCTGGTGTGTAATTAGACTCCAGCACTTGAATTAACGTGCTTTTACCAACCCCTTGTCCACCAGTTACAGCTAGCCGAATTTCCTGTCTGTCTAACTCCGCCGACAATTGGGCAAGTTGATTCCGTAATGTGCCTAAAGCTTGATGGTTTTCGGCTTCTTGGGCTAATTGATTGATTACGGCTTCAGTTTTAGCGATCGCACTTTCTGCCGTAGCTCTGTCAAAGAGCATACCATTTAGCTGTTCTGAACTATCTTTTGGTAGTTTGTGCTTGAACAACCACAAGCCACCACCAACCGCTAAGACACTCAATAAACTTAGTTCACCCAACTGCACTATTGAATGATGCCAACTTTGTAGCATCCACAAGGAAAAGGATAATCCTAATCCTCCTACTAAAATTGGTCGTTGCAACTTCACAACCATGATTCTCCGCGCTTTTTGGAAGATCCCAACTCAAGAATAGATCAAAATAAAACAAAACCCCATAATCTTCAAAGATTGTGAGGTTTTGCTGTTTATAAGTTGGTGGCGGGAAGTGGATTTGAACCACTGACCTTCGGGTTATGAGCCCGACGAGCTACCAGGCTGCTCTATCCCGCGTCGTTTTTCTTGACTTTTCAAGTATAACCCAAACTCAAAAGTTTGGCAACTATAAAAGCGATAATTCTCCAACAACCTCTAAACGCGTGTATTTGCCTGGGTTCATAAATTTTTCTGCCAAGCTTTCGGCAATGCTGGGAGTAATCCAACCCATCTGCTGGAGGAGGTGAATAGCAACGGCATATTTTGCCCGTTTAGCGCCGTCCATGACCTTAATCGTCAATCCCATCCCTTCACCAAGTCTGCCAATGCACTGTACGCCTTCTGCACCAGACTTACTCACTAGTTCCCCAGGAGTTAAGCGCATCAGTTCCGTATCAAATTCTCCATCTCCTGCTACCATTGACGGGTGATGAGTCATGGCTCGGACAATGCGTTCCATATCTAGGTTGTTACTGGCAGCTAAAAGCGCATATAAAGAAGAAATTTGACCTAATTGCAGTAGATAAGTAGGTACGCCACAGTCATCGTGGGCGCTGATAAATTCTGCTGCTGGCATTCGCAATAACTCTGCAACCTTAGTCAGAACTAACTGCTGTACTGGGTGTTTGCGATCCATGTAGTTATTTAAAGGCCAATGGCGTTGTTGACAAATAGCCAACATTCCTGCGTGCTTACCAGAGCAATTATATTCAAGAGGGCTGCGTTTTCCTTGCGGAATTGGACACTGGAGTACAGAAGGGTCAAGGTCAGCACGCCACAGGATGTTAAATGCCTGCCTCACTTGCTCGATTGTACCCTTGTGGGAACTGGTAATAATTGCTAGGTCGCGATCGCTCAAATCGTAGCGTTCCAGTGTCCCTGTAGTAGTGACTGCAAGTGCCTGAAATGGTTTGAGTGCTGAACGGACGAATGTAGCTGTTTCCGAGTTACCGGCAACACTAAGCACTCGTCCCCGTTCATCGCAAACAACAGCTTGGACTATATGCTTCGATTCGATAATACCTTCACGCAGCAACCGGACTTCCAGTGCTGGGGCTTGAGTGCGCTTTCCCATTGTCATGGGTTAATATTTATCTCTTTTTTTGTAAGTTGCCAGTTGTGAGTCGTCAGTTGATTACTGACTACTGACTCATGACTATTTAAAACAAATGCCAAACTATAGTACCAATAAGAAAGAGTCCCGCCAAGCCAGTGAAAGTAAATTGTAACCGTTGGAGAATGGGTTTGATTTCGTAGGTGACAATCAAGCGATCGCGGGTGAGAACTTCTTGGGGCTTGATCCAAGTTTGGCCATCGTACCAGCCTGATTCTTCGTAGAAGACAGTCATACTGTAGAGGCGATCGCGCACATACAGCCAGCCCAAGTATAGTCTTACCAAGCTTAGGACTACTCCGACGCTAGCCCCGGCTGCCCCACACAACAGAAAATGAACCAGTTGTTTATTTGGGGGAAAGCTGGCTGCTGCTACTGGCCCAGCCACCAGCCAAGATAAACTCCAAATCCAAATTAATTTTGTGGCATACTCCCGCCAATTTAAGGCGCAATCACGAAACAGCCAGGAGGTTTTTAACTCTTCGTACTCATTCAGTGGTTGTTGGTCTACGGGAACCGGACAATTTGCCAGCGACGACTTCATCATGTTGGCTTACCCTCATCCTCATCAGATTTTGGTAGGGGAATGCGTTCTGCATGAACCCAGAATGCTTCTAAATTATAAAACTCCCGTTCCTTTGGCATCATGATATGCACAATGATATCGCCGTAGTCTTGTAGTACCCAACTGCCCTCCACTTTGCCTTCTGTCCGCAATGGCCGTCGTTGCCATTTGGTTTCTACTTCATGTTGAATTGCATCGGCGATCGCTCTCACTTGCACCTTAGAATAGCCAGTCAACATCACAAAGTAATCTGCTAAGTAAGAGACATCTGCTACTCTCAGCACTAGAATATCGCCTGCTTTGCGGTCTGATGCTGCTTCGGCGATGGTTAGAGCTAATTCTCCACTAGACTCAGTTTCAGCCTGTGGACTCCTAATAGCGCTCTTGGCTACCGAGACGGATTGTAATGGTAAATTTCCTTGGAAATAATCAGACATTAAACCTCAGGTGCTTTATCCTTTTTGTTACGGTTTTTGAGAATTACTTACAAACAACAATTGAGCAGTAAATCTATCTATTGGTTTCTTTGAATACTAACAAAAAAACAGGTATCTATGAGAAAGGCTGAGAAACTAGCTGACCTATTACCATATCAGCAAAGCACTGTTGCAGCTTATTCTTCTGTAGCGATAACTCCGACAGTTGCTGCATTTGATACAAATTTGCTGAATTTACGTACTAGTCATGTAACTTTATTCTTGTATCTTGACTTATGTACATTATCCACGAGAAAGTTTAGAGATATCATTGTTTCTTGACTCTAAGCTGTTCGCCTACTAAGAGTATAAAGCATAAGCAATTTAAGCTCTTCTTCCTCAAGCCTTATTTCTCTGAAATATTGAATATCTTTCTCATTAAAGACGGCAAAATTGTAAGTTTGATATAGGACTATGATTTGATTTCTGAAAAAACTCCGTACATCTGGAGTGTCTACGGCAGTCTACGCCTACTCCTTGGCTTATAGAGTCATGGAATGGATCGGCGATCGCTTTCTGTAAGAATATCTGCTAAATGGCGATCGCTTCCCACTAATAACCTTTCGTATGAGTTATGGCGATCGTAATTAAAGTATTGCTGACAAATATTATTCTATTCGCTGTACAGTAGTGTTTGTCTGCTGGCGCTGGGCAATCTCTATTAGTAATCTTAATGCTTTATTCACTGCTTCATCGTTGGGAAAAGCTTCGGCAACATCGGGATCTAAACGCACTAAGTTTGTTTGTGTACGATATCTCTCAACTTATTTACCCCTAACGCCTACCTGCATTTGAGCGAAGTCTTACTCAGGACGTAATTCATCTTCCATTTCGTTCTAAATTTCCTTCTTCATAAAACTTCCTCTATTTGCTGATAGCTTTTCGGGCGCTGATAATTCTAATTTTTCCCGCTCTATTAGTATGAGCAATAGGCTAATAATAACGTAGCGACTTTCTCCTAGTGGTCAGGATCAGGGAAAGTTACAGATAGGGGATCATTAAATACGGTTGCAAACTTTGTTAGAGCCAGAACTGCTAATCTATTATTAAATAATGGAATAGATGTGGAAGATTCATTAATTCAGTTAGAGTTGAAAAAATATGGTAGCAATAGTTGATATTGGAACCCTAATTGTGAAAACACCTCAAGTTGCTGGAGGTCGTCCTTGCATTGCTGGTACGCGGATGACGGTTCAAAATATTGTGATGGATTCTCAAGCAGACTTATCTCCTCAAGATATTGTGACAGAATATCCATATTTATCTCTAGCGCAAGTTTACGCGGCACTTGCTTATTACTATGCTAATCAGGAAGCAATGGATAGAGAAATTGCTTCATATAAAGCAGAATGTAATGCACTGGAAACGAAGTGGATGTCAGGGAATTTTGCATGAGTCAAATTTGTTTCTATTTAGATGAAGATGCTGGCAAAAAATCTTTAACTAATGGTTTACGCAATGCAGGGATTGACGTAATGACAACGGCTGAAGCAGATAGATTAGGATCATCTGATGATAGCCAATTAATCTGGGCAACGGAACAGAGACGCGTTATTTATAGTTTCAATGTTGGTGATTTTTGTCGATTGCATAAAGCTTATCTCGAACAGCAACAAGAGCATTCAGGTATTGTACTCGCTGCGAAGCAGAGCTATGCAATTGGAGAACAGTTGCGAGGCTTGTTGAAGTTAGTAGAAAGTTTAGAAGCCGAGAAGATGGCAAATCAATTAGTGTTTCTGAGAAAATACATTGATAATTTTTAACCTGCGATCGCTTTCTGTAATCATATCTGCTAAATGGCGATCGCTCCCCACTAATAACCTTTCGTATGAGTTATGGCGATCGCCATCAAACTACCTTTGAGTAACTTCACTGATGGCTTTATACTCAATAACTTGAACAGTCTTAGCTCCTACTGATGAATTTTATTCTGTTCGCTGTACAGTAATGTTTGTCTGCTGGCGCTGGGCAATCTCTATTAGTAATCTTAATGCGTTATTCACTGCTTCATCGTTGGGAAAAGCTTCGGCAACATCGGGATCTAAACGCACTAAGTTTGTTTGTGTACGATATCTCTCAACATATTTACCCCTAACCCCTTCCTGCATTTGAGTAAAGTCGTACTCAGGACGTAATTCATCTTCCATTTCGTTCTCAACTTCCTTCTTCATAAAACTTCCTCTCTTTGCGGGTCGCTTTTCGTGCGCTGATAATTCTAATTTTTCCCTCTCTATCAGTGTGAGCAATAACTAAGATTTGCCCAAAGCCAGATAGGCCAATAATAACGTAGCGACTTTCTCCTATGGAGTGGTCAGGATCAGGGAAAGTTACAGATAGCGGATCATTAAATACGGTTGCGGCTTCCTGAAAAGAAACGCCATGCTTCTCAAGGTTGAGTATCGCTTTGTCTGGATTCCATTCAAATTCCATGTACAAATCTTTCAGCTTTTCCCTCAATAGTTTAAAGGTCTGCGGAAGGATACTGATAACTAGTATTTATGTTGCAGTAACTACTAGTGGTTATGCTGTTGTAAAGGTTTTGAAGTCTCAGTAGCCTTCTCTTGAAGTAACACAATACGTGAATCTTCAGGGCGAAACATCCACTGTGAATTTCGTATAATTTGTTCACAGGCCTCTCTGATTAACTTCTTCGGTGAATCTGCAATATGAACTCCAGCAAATATAGGTGGCTCACCATTTTCAAGCTTCCAGGTCACTAACCAAGGCTCTATCGCCATCAAGCGAAAATAACCTTCAGGGCAATCGTCGGTAGTCCAGCCAAAAACGTCGAGTGTTAGTACCTGATTTAGAGTAATAATACATTGATGCAAGCAAGCACCAACTTCATGATTTTGAGCCTTATCAAAAATACTTTGAGCTTCGTAGGGCATCAACTTATCTATATGTGCTGATAATTGATCTCGAATACCTCGAATCGCACTTGTCTTATCAAGTGGAACGACTCTCGAAAACTCACTCAGCAGTTTATTTATCTCTGCTTTCTCCTTCTCATTAAATCGGCTTTTCATTTCAGTCCCAGAATTTAAGTAGTTTAAGAGATCACGTATAGCTAAACAGAGTGAGTAAAGAGAAGTAATAAGAATTTTGACACGTCTGCGATATTCGTCTTCACTACTGAGGATACTGCTCCCCTGTAGCAAGTTCTTAATATCTTGTAAAGCTTCAAAGCATCGCCAAAGGTTTTGAGCAGGAGTGTTTGATGGATGCCAATCTGTAACATCGATCTTCTTCGCAGCTAAGTCAGCAAATTTACGCTTGGTTTGATCGAGATATACCGGAATGCCTTTGCTTTCGTTCACAGGGTGTTTTGCAAATTTTTAATTTTCTGCTCTATCCTAGCTTAACAGTTTAAAAAGGACTGGAAAGAGTGCAAGAGCTTTGATATTGTAGGTATCTAAGTAACACAAGGCAAATATCAAACTAAAAAGCCCGCATATGCGGGCTTTCTAAATTAATTAAACGATAGCTTTACTTACCGTTTCGCCAATTTCTTCGACATCTTCCGTAGGCGAATTGATTGGGGTGTAACTTCCACCAACTCATCGGGGCCGATGTACTCTAACGCCCGTTCTAAACTCATGTCGATTGGTGCTTGCAACTGAACCAATTCATCACCACCGGCGGCGCGGTGGTTGGTTAACTGCTTGGTTTTGCAGACATTCAATTCTAAATCTTGAGGGCGATTGTGTTCACCGACAATCATGCCTCTGTAAACTTTAGTACCAGGAGTAATGAAGAATGAGCCTCTATCTTCTGCGTTCTTCATAGCGTAGAAGGTAGAAACGCCTTCTTCAAAGGAGATGAGAACGCCTTTGTTACGGGCTTCAATATCACCACTGAGTTGACGGTAGTCTAAGAAACTGTGGTTCATGATGCCTTCACCACGGGTCATCCGCATAAATTCACCACGGAAACCAATCAAACCACGGGCGGGAATGACGAACTCTAGCTGGGTGCGATCGCCACTTCCGGGCTGCATATCTTGCATTTCGCCTTTGCGTTGTCCCAAACGCTCAATACAGCTACCAACTGCATCAGCAGGAACGTCTAAAACCAACAATTCATAAGGTTCGCAAGGTTGACCGTTGATTTCGCGGTAAATTACTTGTGGCTGGGATACTTGAAACTCAAAACCTTCGCGGCGCATGGTTTCGATGAGGATACCCAGGTGCAGTTCTCCACGACCGGAAACTAGGAATTTGTCGGGGGAGTCGGTTTCTTCAACGCGTAAAGCAACGTTTGTTTCCAGTTCGCGGAATAGGCGATCGCGTACTTGTCTGGATGTCACCAATTTACCTTCTTGACCAGCAAAGGGTGAATCGTTTACCCAGAAGGTCATCTGTAAGGTAGGCTCATCCACTTTAATTAGTGGTAAAGCTTGGGGTTCGGTTGGATCAGTAATTGTTTCACCGATGTAAGCATCAGCAAAACCAGCCACCGCAACAATATAACCTGCGGTTGCTTCTTCCATCTCTACCCGCTTCAGCCCTTCAAATCCCATCAACTTGGTGATTTTTCCCTTGACAATAGAGCCACTTTCTGTAACCAGAGCCGCTTGCTGACCAGCGCGGATAGTACCGTTGTGGATTCTGCCAATGACAATCCGTCCCAAATATTCAGAATAATCTAGGGTTGTGACTTGCAATTGTAGGGGCTTGTTGATGTCGCCTACTGGTGGTGGAACGTGTTGCAGAATCGCATTAAACAGGGGCTGCATATCTACAGCTTCTGCTTCCATGCTTTCCTTGGCATAACCGCCCATACCGGAAGCAAACAGATAGGTAAAATCACATTGGTCTTCGTCTGCACCTAATTCTAAGAACAGATCCAACACCTTATCTACAGCTACGTGGGGGTCAGCTTTAGCGCGGTCAATCTTATTGATGACAACGATGGGGCGCAAGCCTTTTTCTAAAGCTTTTTTCAACACAAACCGTGTCTGAGGCATGGGGCCTTCGTTGGCATCAACAATCAGCAGACATCCGTCAACCATGCCGAGTACCCGTTCCACTTCACCACCAAAATCGGCGTGTCCAGGGGTATCAACAATATTGATTAGTGTTTCTTTGTAGCGAACGGCTGTATTTTTCGACAAAATGGTAATCCCCCGCTCTCGCTCCAAAGCGTTGGAGTCCATGACGCAATCCGGAACGTCTTCGCCTTCGCGGAAAATGCCGGATTGTTTGAGGAGAGCATCAACCAGGGTTGTTTTGCCGTGGTCAACGTGGGCGATAATGGCGACGTTACGAATTGGGAGCGTCATAGAGGGTTTTTAGTGAAGTCTAGGGGAAATTTTACAATTTACATTTTGGTCTAGGCTGTTTTAACAGAATTGGGGATGATCTGCGAATTCTGTAAAGAAGCTTTAATAATTCTAGCGTAATTGTCACAATTCTAGGGGTCTTTGTAAATGTGACGGCAATGGAGAAATAAGGCAGTTTATTGAACTCAGTGGATTTTGAGTTTACACAAGATATATAGTCAATCCTTCTCAGGACATTTATGTAAGAACAGTGCCAAAATTGACATCGATTTTATTGGCTTGTAAACAATGGCTTGGGTTTCAGGGCAGCAATTGCAAGGTGGTAAGTATACTATTGAACAAGAATTAGGCGAAGGTGGATTTGGTATCACTTATCGCGCTAGAGATAATTATGGGCGCTCGGTTGTTATCAAAACGCTGAATGATTCAAGTGCAACGCCTCTGGCTTTGCACCAATAGAGCAATACGAGGTACGAGCAAAACGGGGTGCTTACATAGATGTTTATGCCTTGGCAGCAACATTATATTCTTTAGTAACAGGTAAAGTTCCTACAACTACTCCACTCAGAGCTATCGGTACATCATTGGAAGAACCCAAAAATATTAGTTCTCGATTTAATTATTTAACTTTCAACCAACTAAAAATATCTGCTGCTTTTACCTGCCAATTTCCTAATACATCAAGGACAGATAAAATATCATTATCATACTTTACTTCTGGTAGTCTATTTGGTTGAAATACCATTACAGATTTATCATTAAGGTCAATAAACCAACCTAATTTAGTTCCTTGGTTGATACAAAAAATAATCTTATTAATGACTCGGTTAGGCGATTGATCAGGTGATAAAATCTCAATAATCCAATCTGGGTAACTTTCAACCCTATTGGCAATCTCTCCATCTTCATCAGTTGGGATACGTGACCACTCAAACACAGCAACATCGGGAACTAAGGAACGTCCCTCAAATGTGCAGCGTAACTCGGTTAAGGCTAAAGCTATTTTTTGTGGTTTACCAAGTTGATTAATTGTAGATGATAGCTCAGTTTGAAGAATACTATGTTTTCCTTGGGGCATTGGTTTTTGATAGATGCGTCCATCAATATATTCACTAGCTGGTTTGGTTTCTGTTAGTTGGAGAAACTCATCCAAAGACGAGTGAAAAGATACTTGAGTTGATAGCGTCATCAGCAGTAATTTCCTTACAATAATTTTGCTAAAGCCAATGTAAACCCAGGTACAACATCTTCACCACTCAAGATTGCTGTGGCTGGATATTGGGTAATTGAACCATCTTGGCGATAAACTAAAGCTTGCTGATTTTTACTATCAATTAACCACCCCAACTTAACGCCATTAGCAATATATTCTTCCATCTTGGCTTTGAGTTTTGTCAAGCTGTCATTTTTGGAGCGAATTTCAATTACAAAATCTGGTGCTAAGTTGATAAACTTGTCTTCTTGCTGATCCCAACTTTCTGGTAAGCGTCCTTTCTCAACAAAAGCAGCATCAGGCGATCGCACAGCAGAATTAGCTAATCCAAAACCAGTACTTGGCCCAAAAACTTCACCTAAATCCTGACTTTCCACCCAATTAAAAAGATAAGCCCCTGCTTTTATCTCTCGATTACCAGAAATTCCCCCTGTTGGTGGCATAGTTTCTAAAATTCCATCAGCATTACGTTCAAACCTCAGTTCTGGGTTTTGTGAACTCATCAACATTAGTTCTTCATCAGTGACAGTGTACAAAGACTGCACCGTTATTGGTTTGCTGTTCATGATGATGGTATGACAAGCGGGAGAGGTATTTCTATTGTAGGTTGAGGGCGAGAGCGCTATGATCTTTCAACTAAACTAACTGTGGCTCGATACAGCAGTCTTTCGCCTTGAACATAGCCAATGTGCGTTACTTTGACTGTTTCCCCCGGTTGTGCTGTTCCCGCTTTTAATTGGTGCAATTGAGGATCATAAGGTATTTGTGATCCTACAGGTGCGATCGCCTCTATCCCCCACACCTGCAATAATTTTTCTAAAGGTTTTTCTACTAAAGGCACGATTTTCACAGCCGCTAATTCGGGATTCTCTCGCGCTTTCTGGGCGGCTGTCGGCCATTGTAATAACAAAGGTTCCAGTAGTTGTAAACTCGACTGCTGGAACTGTTGCTGTAATATTTCTCGCTGCTGTTCTAGTTGTAGCTGCGATCGCTCGTACTCTTTTTTTAAATCTGCAATTTCTTGGGGATTGGGGACTGGGGAGTGTTCAATATCTGATTCTAGAAAAGCCGATAATAATTCACTCAAAGGTATTTGCAACGCTTTTGATAGCTTCAGTAATATATCCAAGCGCATCTGTTCTAGCTTGCCTTGGCGTAAGCGCAGCACTTGATACTCGGAAACGCCAGCCTGACGACTCAAGGCTTTGAAACTAGATATACTTGCCTGTTGCATTAAATTGTGCAACTTTTGCGTAAAATCAGACATTGGCTATTAGGGATTGGGGACTGGGGACTGGGGACTGGGGACTAGGGACTGGGAATTTCTCCCCCTGCCGCCCCCTGCCCCCCTGCTTCCCATGCTCCCTGCCCCCCTGCCTCTTATTCTTCCAGTAAACTTCTCAACATCCAAGCAGTTTTTTCATGTACCTGCATCCGTTGTGTGAGTAAATCGGCTGTGGGTTCGTCGTTGACTTCATCTACTACAGGGAAAATAGAACGTGCTGTTCTAACTACGGCTTCTTGTCCTTCCACCAGTAAACGAATCATTTCCTTCGCTTTGGGAACCCCTGGAGTTTCGGGAATCGAACTTAGTTTGGCATATTCGCTGTAAGTTCCTGGTGCTGGATAACCAAGCGCCCTGATTCTTTCTGCCACTAAATCTACCGCTAGGGCTAATTCTGTATACTGTGTCTCGAACATCAGGTGCAGTGTTTGGAACATCGGCCCTGTAACGTTCCAATGAAAATTATGTGTTTTCAAATAAAGTGTATAGGTGTCAGCCAGCAGACGAGACAGCCCTTCGGCGATTTTAGCCCGGTTGGCTTCATCAATGCCGATATTTACATTGTTAATTGTTTCTTGAGATGCCATGTGTGTCTCCAAATTGAGTAATTATTATTAATTGGGGATTGGGGACTGGGAAAAAGGGAAATTTTTCTAAGTTTCTCTTTCTTACACCCTGCTCTCCTGCCTGTTCCTATTCTCTACGCTAAGTGCATCTTCAAAACACTACGCGGAGCTTTGCGAACTCTAGCTAAAATGGTTTCTTTACCTAAACGTTGGCAGGCTTCATACCGATGGCAACCAGAAAAGCCATAATATTGTCCATCTACCTCTAAAACGTCGATGGGTTCTTGTTGTCCAATTGCGGCTATCGATTCCATTAGGGCTTGTACTTTCTGGGGATCGTTGCCACGGGGCAATGGCCGTCGAATTTGATTTAATTGAATTTCCTGTACCCTAACCATGAGGAGTAAACCCAACTAGTTCCTTTTCGTATCTCTATATAAATCATAGTCGTTATGACTTCGTTTTGCAACTTTTTCTAGAGCAAAACCGGTAAGGGTATTATTGGAGCGTTCATGCGACAAAACCACCACTTTATAAAGCAATTGCCACAAGCCGAGCGCCAAAGCACAGAGGGGAAGAATCAGATAGCGGTGAGACATCCGTTCTGGCGTTTTTCTTACACAGTAATGATGACATTTTGTTTATTGGGATTGACAGGCGCATCGGCTACTGAAGATAAAATTAAGGATTTAGAACTGAAAATTGGGATTGTGCAGCGATTTGGCGAAGAGTCCACAGCCAAGCTGCAATTAGAACCAACAACAGGCGATCGCTTAAAACTCAAGTTTGCCGAAGGGAACAAAGAGCAAGTTATCCTAACAGATAAACCTGTCAAGCTAGAAACAGTGATGCAAGCTTTACCCAAACCAGCAATTGAAGAGGTTGTGGTTTTAGGTACATATCGCACCTACGAAACGGCGGAATATAGCGCTGAGAATTGGCGTAAGCAAGGAATAGAGGTAGAAATAGCCCAGCCGGATCGTTGGCAAGTTTGGGCAAAACGGGATGTGTATAATACCCCCTTACTACGTCGCTTGTTATTCCAGAACGTAAAAGCCACGAGTAAGGATTTGGCTTATATTGACACAAAAGTTTTGCCAAAAGTACCAAAAATAAGTTGGACTGTGAACGGTACACGCTACATCCCAAACCATGTAGAAGTTAGCACAGTTAAAAACTTAATTCGGTTGAAAAAAGGCGAAAAATTAAACACTTCTCGACTTTATTCTGGGCGAATTAATTTTCAGCCAAATGCTTATGGTACTTACACCCTTGTGAACCGAGTATCATTGGAAACTTATTTGCGTGGTGTTGTACCGCATGAAATTGGCACTAATGCACCAACTGCTGCTGTTGAAGCACAAGCAATTTTGGCTCGGACTTATGCTTTGAGAAATTTACGTAGATTTGCCATTGATAATTACCAACTATGTGCCAATACTCACTGCCAAGTTTATTATGGGCTGGGTGGCACAGATGCCAGGATAGACAAAGCGATCGCCGCAACCAGAGGTATGGTGCTTACCTATAACAATGAGCTAATAGATGCTCTTTATTCTTCTACCACTGGTGGAATTACTGCCTCTTTTAGTGATGTTTGGAATGGAAAGGATCGGCCTTACTTACGGCCTGTAGTAGATGCACCTAAGAGTATTTGGGACTTTTCTAAGCAAAATTTAAAAGATGAAAGGAACTTTCAGAGATTTATTACCTTGCAACAAGGATTCAACGAAAGTAGCTGGGATGTATTTCGTTGGTATAAAGAAACACCTGTCAATGAAATAGTCAAAGACTTGCAAAAGTTTCTCCGGGCAAAAAATAGCCCTTATGCTAAATTCAAAACCATGCAGGCGATGGCTATTACCAATCGCAGTGAAAGTGGAAGGATACTGGAACTAGCAGTAAAGACAGATATCGGCATTTTTACCCTGCACAAAGATGAAGTGCGTAGTGCCTTTGCTGCGCCAAGAAGCACGCTTTTTTACATAGTACCCCTCAACAAAGGTAAAGAAGAGTTGTGGGGATACGCTTTTATTGGTGGTGGCTTAGGACACGGAGTTGGCTTAAGTCAAACCGGCGCTCAAACTTTAGCCAAACTAGGTTGGTCTAGCAGCAAAATTCTTCAATTTTATTATCCTGGTACACAACTTCAAAGCCTGAATGAAGAAATCAAGTTTTAAGAAACTTCCAGATAAAAAAAGAGAAAGGCTAGGGACTAGTTTGTAGCTGCTAGCCTCTAGCCTATATTGTCCAAGCTAACTTGACTCTTAGTACAGGTCTTCTTCTTTGTGGGTTTGGATGACTACATCAGAAGTTGGATAAGCAACACAGGTTAATACGTATCCAGCTTCGATTTGATCGTCATCCAAGAATGATTGGTCAGACTGGTCAACAGTACCAGATACTAGTTTACCGGCGCAGGTTGAGCAAGCACCAGCCCGACAGGAAAAGGGTAGGTCATAACCCTGTTCTTCGGCAGCGTCTAAAATATACTCATCATCAGGAACTTCAATTTCGTGCTTTGTTCCTTCAGCTTCGTTGATCAATGTAACTTTAAAGGTTGCCATTTCCGTAATCCTCTCTTTTGTGATCGGCAGTATAAGTTATGCTAAAGCAAAACTGTGCGGCTATTCTCAGGGGATTAGCCACAGAATTAAATTTAGTTCAATTCTGATACTACGAGAAAAATCCAAGTATATAACTTGAAATCCACCACGATTAGTAATGAAATTTAGTTAACAGATAACAATAAGTTTTTTTTATACTTTGAGTGCGTTAAACTCACAGTTATTAGAAAAATTTATGGTTTGAATCAAGAATGTGATAGAGTGATCTGCTTTTAAGTTGCACAATCCATCGTGAGGGGTGTTGACCGTTGACAGTTAACAGTTAACAGTTAACATTTAACAGCCTTTATTATTAGTTATGGAATTTAGACGCGCGTTAACTGAAAAAATTTCTGGAGCAGAGACAACCTTCAGTTAGGCGGGTGCTGCATGAACCTAGCTTTTTTCAGAAATGATAATTGATCACTGTGGTTGGTAGCAGGACTGGTGAGGATTATATTAAGAGTCGGAGGCAGCTTTGGCAGAAGCAAAAATACGTGTGGGTATAGTTGGGACTGGGTATGCAGCCAAACTACGGGCAGAAGCCTTTTTAGATGATGAGCGATCGCACCTAGTCGCCATAGCTGGTAGTACACTGGAGAGAACCCAGACTTTCGCGCAAGATTACCAAACTGAAGTGATAACTGGATGGCAACAGTTAGTAGAGCGCGAAGATATAGATTTAGTAGTCATTTGTACAATCAATCGTGATCATGGAGCGATCGCCCGTGCTGCCCTCACTGCTGGCAAACACGTAATTGTAGAATATCCCTTATCTGTAGACTTGACGGAAGCAGAAGAACTAGTAGCCTTAGCCAAAGCACAGCAAAAATTACTCCATGTCGAACATATTGAACTTTTAGGTGGCTTACATCAAGCCTTAAAGCAAAATCTAGATAAAGTAGGTCATCTTTTTTACGTACGCTACAGCACCATCAATCCTCAAAACCCTGCACCCCGCAAGTGGACTTATAACCATGAAATGTTTGGCTTTCCCTTAATTGGCGCACTTTCCCGGTTACATCGGCTGATAGATTTATTTGGTCAAGTCTTTACAGTTAACTGCCATCAACGGTATTGGGAAATAGAACCAGAATACTACCAGACCTGTTTTTGCATGACTCAACTATGCTTTACTAGTGGATTATTAGCCCAAGTGATTTACGGTAAAGGTGAAAGTTTGTGGCAATCAGAACGCAAGTTTGAAGTTCATGGTGACAATGGTGCTTTAATTTTTGACGGGGACACAGGATTTTTCATCCAATCAGGGGAAAGCACACCTGTAGAACTGGGTACTCGTCGGGGATTATTTGCCAAAGACACAAGTATGGTGTTAGACCATATCTTTGATGGCGCTCCTTTGTACGTCACCCCGGAAGAAAGCTTGTATACCCTAAGAGTTGCTGATGCTGCTCAAAGAGCCGCACAGATGGGAATAACTATATTTTTGACAGATAAGCTAAATTAAATTTCATGAAAACCGAGTTCATCGTTATCTTATCCCAAAGAGAAATAGAAAAAATGCGGCAAGCGGGACGCTTGGCGGCTAAACTTCTGCAACATCTTGAGCCATTGGTGAAGCCAGGGGTGAGTACTCTGGAACTGAATGATGAAGCTGAACGCTGGACACAAGCACATGGAGCTAAAAGCGCTCCTCTGGGTTATAAGGGTTTCCCCAAGTCAATTTGTACCAGCGTCAATGAAGTGATCTGTCACGGTATTCCCAACGCCAAGCAGATTCTTAAAGATGGTGACATCATTAACATCGATGTGACACCAATTGTTGATGGCTACCACGGCGACACATCCAAAACCTTTATTGTAGGTAATGCTGCTCCCAAAACCAAGAAACTGGTGGAAGTAACGCAAGAGTGTTTACATTTAGGGATTGCAGAAGTAAAACCAGGGGCAAAGATAGGTGATATCGGGGCGGCGATTCAAGAGTATGCTGAGGCTGAGGGCTTCTCTGTGGTGCGCGACTTTGTGGGACATGGTATTAGTAATATTTTCCACACTGCACCAGATGTACCCCACTACGGTATACGAGGAAAAGGCAAACGCTTGCGTCCAGGGATGGTATTTACCATTGAGCCAATGATTAATGAAGGGACTTACGAAGTTGAAATGCTCGGTGATGGGTGGACAGCCGTAACACGTGATCGCAAGCTATCAGCCCAGTTTGAACACACCATCGTAGTTACAGATGATGGCGTAGAAATTCTTACTTTACCTGAAAGTGAGTAAATAAAGGTTTTTTACTATGCAATCTCCAGAGAAAATAGATCCAACATGGGAAGATAGCGTCATTGATAGCTTTATTAGCTTTGTCAGATCATACGATGGCGATTTCACCTGCATTTACAAACTGGCTGATACCGTAAGTGATGAGTACAGTTTGCAAAAGATAATTGACTTTCTCTCTAGCACCCCTCAGGGAAAACAAGCTTTCCAAAAACGTCCACAATTAGGTGTAGTGGATTTACCAAAACTCCATCAATTGCCAACTGACACTTTGGGATATGTCTATGCTGACCAGATGCTGCAAAATAATTTGCAGCCTTTACAGTCCCACGAAATAGACAATGATTATCAATTTTTCAAAACGCATATTACCGAGACACACGACCTCTGGCATATAGTTACTGGAGCCGATACCAGCATTTTGGGAGAAATCTAATTAGAAGCTTTTTATGTGTCGCAATTGTACGCTAGTCGTTTTTGGTTGGCATTACTAGCAAAAAACTTGCTCAAAGCCGTAATTTACGATATAGAGCTTTCCACGCCATACATGGATGCGATCGCCACAGGCTGGGTAATGGCAAAGCAAGCCAAGCCTTTGTTTGGTCTGGAATGGAATCTATTGTGGGAAAAGCCTCTAGCAGATGTGCGTACTTCTTTAAATATTATTCTCCCTGCGAATTAACGACCTAGTAGGTTAGGAATACCTTCACAGCCACCAGGAATAGTGGCTCTAGTTTTTTCCCCACCCCAAGCACAGCAATAATAACGGTTAGCTTCTGACATCCGTTGTACATTGCTGAAGTTGGCATTTTCGATCACAGCGCCAGTATGTTCCCCTGTTCTGTAGTCTGGTGGTTCGGTGCGGCTGCGGGGTGATGCTTTTTCTACTGAGCCATAAAATAGACGAACCCCATTTAAGTCAGCACCAGTGAGGTCAGCATCATAGAGAATAGTTCGGGAAAGGTTGGCTTTGACCAAATCACAACCGCTTAGATTCGCACGGACAAGATTGGCTTCACTAAGGTCAGTCCAACGTAAATCTGTTTGAGATAGGTCAGACCCCGCCAACATCACACCTAAATCGATGACGCGCACCCCTTCTAGTCGGTCTTCAGCATAACCGCCAACACCGTTGAGAATTGCTCTACCCAAACGGCGATCGCGTTTTAGGGGTGTGAGTAACTTGGAACGGGAGAGGAAACGGAGAATTTTGGCTTTACCACTACCATCGACACTACTAAAAATAGCCGCCGTGCGCCCTTCGGCGATCGCTCTTTCTTGCGGCCAATCTTCGAGTAATCCCTCTTCATCTAGAACCAAATCGGAAACGCCTTGGAAATAGGAATCGATGGTCTGTTGTTGGGTGATGATATTTTGTTGGACGGTTAACAAGTTTTGTTGAATTGTCAAGTCCTTAGAAATGACGTATTGTCGCCACGCCACGTAAACTGCAATAATAGCGATCGCAATTTGTCCCAAAGCACCAAACCATTCCGCCAGAGTACCGGAAGCTTCCCAGTTGACCTTTCGTCCCCACTGTAGCAGGCGATCGCCTACACCACTAAACCTCAAGCAGCCAACGAACGCTACGATTAGCCCCACAAAAGCCACAAACAAATTTTTATCCTGGGATGTAAACCACTCATCAATGACATACAACACCCAAGGCAAAAGCATCGCCAACGATAGCAGCAATGTCAGTAGCGTACCCACAACACCAATAATCCAGCTATTGAGTGCAATGCCAATAATAGTAATGGTCATTCCCACTACAGTAATTAACAACGCCCTTGGTTTGACTATAACTGGAGGCTGAGGACGTGGCTGAAAACCAGAACGGGCTTGTTTCAATATGGCTGTGTTTTGCGGTGATTGTAGGGAAGAAATAGCAGCTAGAGCTTGTTGTGCTGCTAATGCTTCTGAGGTTAAGTGATTTTCACCTGCACCACCATCAAAGTCATCGGGTTGCAAGTCGTGTTCAGGTGTAGAATCTGGGGTTGGTGAATTTGAGGAATTAGATTCAATCGTCATGTTTTCTATTTTGCCCCAGTAGACTTGATTTCACAAAGGCAGACAGGGCATAAAACTCACAGCACAATCTGATAAGTATTACACCAAGTACAAGTAAAACTTGGTTTTACTGAACATGTTTTTAACTCAATTATGAGTTCAACGTCTATGGTTAAGAATTTGTTAGCGAGTGTTGTTATTGGCGCAGCCTCTCGTGGCCAACAGAAAGGTCAACCGTCAACCCTCAACAGCTATAGATGAGCGCCTGATTGTAAAACAATCCAATTTATATGAAACTGATGTAGAAGCGTTGATCGAAAGAACACCAAACAATAAATTATTCCAAATTGACAGTTAGTAGGGTGCATCAGTATGAATATTTTTTATCTGGAAGTCCCTGATCAGATAATTTACAGTCATCTTAGTTAACTTTTATTGCTGGCTTGATATGGCCAAGGCTACCAAAATTTTTGATTCAGAAGGGGATGTAAGTGATATGAGCGAATACAATTTTACAGATAATTTGCGCTGGACATCAGAAGCCAAGACAAAGTTAAAAAATATTCCCTTTTTTGCGCGCTCTCAAGCCAAAGCAAGAATTGAGCAGTTGGCACGTCAAGCACAACAGGAGATAGTCACACCAGAGTTAGTAGAACAAGCCAGATTAGAGTTTGGACAGTAAAGACAAAAAGTAGTGTGGATGTTATTTCCGCTTAGTTGCCGTTTTATGATAGCTTTCCTATCACGCATCGCCGCATAACACGGGGCATTAGGCACTAAGCGGAGATTATCTTTTGTGTGACCAATCATCTCAGAATGTGCGTCCAACACTACAAAAATTTGATTTTTGTTTTATGAATAACCTGTTGATAATTAACTATTATTAACTGCCCACATTCATCGCCGCTAACATGGCCTTCTGTCCAACTTCTTTGTACAAGGTTGCTAAATATTTCATGACTACATCGCTAGAATTTAAATTTGTTGAACTTTCTTCATCTTTTACTAGAGGAACTGCTCCCAATACATCTAACACTGTTTCACCAGTTGAGGGAGCAATCACAACTAATGATGATTCGAGTGGTTCGTTATATTGCCAGCAAGAATCTAATTTAATATTCGATTGAGTCCGAAGAATTTGCTGTTGAGGCTCAGATTCTTCTGTTATTTCAGGTTCAATTTTTGCATTACGTAATTGTCTTAAATCGCGGATAATTTTTTCTTTATTTCGTCCACGTAATTGAAACAATACAAATGGATCTTCACTGAATCTGTCTCCTAATTGATAGTAGACTGCACCAATGTGTTTACAAGGGTTGGCTTTATCAGGGCAGGAGCATTTACTATGGACATCAGACAAAGTGAAAGGAAATAATGA
The DNA here is from genome assembly GCF_014696625.1 of Nostoc parmelioides FACHB-3921. GTDB lineage: Bacteria > Cyanobacteriota > Cyanobacteriia > Cyanobacteriales > Nostocaceae > Trichormus > Trichormus parmelioides. The sequence goes on along the minus strand of NZ_JACJQL010000012.1, from coordinate 72,843 downwards.
AAGCCCATTACTTGTAAATACTTCCTCAATATTTTGGGGCATTTCTCCAGCTAATAGCTTGGCAGCGAAAACAGCTTTTTGGGACATAGTTTCAATCACATAACCCCACTGCTCATCACTAAATGGATCAAGTGATAGGGATACTTTATACGGCTCCTCTTCACTACCCTGCACTTTAGCTAATACTTTTGCACCTTTGAACTCGATACTCAAAACATTACCTTGACGAGAATATATCCGCGCTCGTTCTAAGCGTTTTTTAAAGCGATAAGAATCTAGTAAATCAAGCCATCTTTGTGACCACCATTCGCGGCTCGCTTGTAAAGTGTAAGTCGTCATTATTAAATATATGTAGTAGCGTGGCAAAACTAAAATGTTGCAAAGTTATAAGTTGGGTTGATGTTAGTAAATTCCACTTTGGTTGTGGTGTTAGGTTTCGCAAAGCCTCAATCCAACCTACCCCTAATTCACAATTTAAGGCTTAACACGCCAATAGTTTACTTTCTATAGGGTATTACGAATTATTCTATATTTGCTTTGCACCTTAACACCTCAGCCAAGGAACTTACAGATAAGAAAATATCTACAGTGTAGGTGCGTCAGTAAGATAAAACCTAACTATACTCAAATCTTATTCATACTGAGGCACCCTACCAAACCAACAATTTCGGATAATTTATTTTTTGTTGTTCACCAAGTGCTTAGTCTCATTCACTCTCCCATTACGCAAGTACTCTAGGATGTCCGCATCTAGTGCTAATGGTCGCAACGTTGAATAGTATCCTTGTATTGCTGTGAAATGTCTCATAGAATACATAGATAAAAATCTATGTATTTTATTAATTTCTCCAACATATAAGAATTAATTAGAGTAGATATCGTTGATTTATTTTAATTGGTAATTCCTTTTTGATACAGATAACGGTAAGCTAAGAAGAATATTAAGCAAAGATAAATTTGCCTTATTTACGATAGTTGTATTAATTCGGATTTACACAAGTTAACTCCGAAATACTTTAATTTTTTGTGACAAATCTAGAGGTAAGTTCATGGCTCAGTTTCTCCTTGAGACTGTTTGGCTAGTCCCTTTGTATGCTCTAATTGGCGGCTTGTTAGCCGTACCTTGGTCGCCTGGGATCATTCGCAAAACAGGGCCAAGACCGGCTGGTTATGTAAATTTAATAATGACATTTTTGGCCTTGGTTCATAGTGCGATCGCCTTACAAGCAACTTGGAATCATCCGCCCAAAGAAGTATTTATTCCTTGGCTATCTACTGCTGGTTTAGACCTCACCATTGCCATAGAAATTTCTTCTATAAGTGTAGGCGCAATGGTAGTAATTGCGGGCTTAAATTTCCTTGCCCAAATTTTTGCTATCGGCTACATGGAGATGGATTGGGGTTGGGGACGCTTTTATTCATTGCTGGGATTATTTGAAGCAGGGCTATGTGCCTTAGCCTTATGCAACAATCTGTTTTTCAGTTATGTAATTCTGGAAATCCTCACATTAGGAACCTACCTACTAGTTGGCTTATGGTTCAGTCAACCATTAGTAGTCAGTGGCGCGAGGGATGCGTTCTTAACCAAGCGGGTAGGAGACTTGTTCTTACTGATGGGTGTATTGGGATTATGGCCGCTAGCGGGAACTTGGAATTATCCAGAACTAGCCCAATGGGCGGAGACAGCCAACGTTGACCCCACAATTATTACACTAGTGGGTTTAGCTTTAGTTGCCGGGCCAATGGGTAAGTGCGCCCAATTTCCTTTGCATTTATGGTTAGATGAAGCGATGGAGGGCCCAATTCCCAGTACGATTTTGCGGAACTCGGTGGTAGTTGCTAGTGGTGCATGGATACTGATTAAACTCCAACCAGTGTTAACTCTATCGCCTGTAGTTTCCTCATTTATTGTAGGGATTGGTGCAGTCACAGCCATTGGTGGTTCTTTAATTGCGATCGCCCAGATTGATGTTAAACGCTGCTTGTCTTATTCTGTCAGCGCTTACATGGGTTTGGTGTTTATTGCTGTAGGCGCACGCCAAGATGAAGCTGCGCTGTTATTAGTACTCACCCACGCAGTATCGGCAGCGTTATTGGTCATGAGTACCGGCGGTATTATTTGGAATAGCATTACCCAAGATGTGACTCAACTTGGTGGACTGTGGTCACGTCGCCCTATTTCTGGGTTAGCCTTCATTGTTGGGACATTGGGCTTAATTGGATTTCCCCCCTTGGGTAGCTTTTGGGCATTATTGAAATTAGCCGATGGCTTGTGGGGAACTCACCCTTGGTTAGTGGGAATTGTCATAGCTGTCAATGCTTTAACGTCCTTCAGTTTAGTCAGAGAATTTGGCTTAATTTTTGGTGGTAAACCTAAACAGATGACCGAGCGATCGCCAGAAGTTCATTGGCCGATGGTGCTACCAATGATGATTTTATTTGGCTTTGTTTTACATCTGCCTGTAATTTTGCAAAGCTTATCACTTTTACCTGATTGGGCAAATCTCAATAAAGATGTCGCCCTACTGTTAATCTGGTCAAGCATTTTTGGTTGCAGTATTAGCAGTGTCATCTATCTAAGCAACATTGTTCCTAAACCAATTCGCCTACCTTGGAAAGGTTTGCAAGACCTACTAGCGTACGATTTTTATACGCCCAATTTGTATCGGATAACCATTATTTTCAGCGTTGCCCAAGTTTCCAAATTTGCCGATATGATTGATCGCTTCGTAGTCGATGGCATTGTGAATTTGGTAGGTTTGTTTTCGTTGTTGGGTGGTGAGGGTCTGAAATATAGTACGTCTGGGCAAACTCAATTTTATGCCTTCACCGTTTTGTTAGGCGTAGGTGTTTTGGGCGCATGGGTAACTTGGCCTTTCTGGGGAGTCCAGTTTTTAGACTTAATTTTTTAAGTAATTAGTCAGTAGTTAGTTGTCAGTTGTTCAGTGGCGAAAATTGACAACTGACACAACCAAGGCAATAAAATATTCTACTTACAAAAGTATTATGCTTAGTGTACTAATTTGGATACCAATTTTAAGTGCTATAGTTATCGGATTTTGGCCTAGTAATCCCAATCAAGCTAGCCGTGTTCGCTTAGTAGCTTTAACCGTTGCAGGCATCGTATTATTCTGGAACTTGTTTATTCTGTTGAAATTTGATATCAGCAATCCAGGAATGCAGTTTCAAGAATATCTACCTTGGAATAAGACGTTAGGTTTGAGTTATCAATTAGGTGTTGATGGTTTATCAATTTTGATGTTGGTATTAAATAGCCTTCTCACCTGGATTGCTATTTACAGTAGCAGCAAACAAACAGAGCGCCCCCGTCTTTTTTACTCAATGATTCTGCTAGTCAGTGGTGGAGTTGCAGGTGCTTTCTTAGCTGAAAACTTACTACTGTTTTTCCTTTTCTACGAACTAGAATTAATCCCCTTTTATCTATTAATTTCGATTTGGGGAGGAGAAAAACGTGCTTACGCTGGGATTAAGTTTTTAATTTACACTGCCGTTTCTGGGGCTTTAATTTTAGCTACATTTTTGGGTATGGTTTGGCTCACTGGTTCTTCCAGTTTCGCCTTTGATGCTGTCTCTACCCAAAACCTCTCTGGCGGAATGCAATTGATTCTACTTATAGGCATCATCTTAGGCTTTGGTATCAAAATTCCCTTGGTTCCCTTTCATACCTGGCTACCTGATGCTTATGTAGAAGCTTCTGCACCAATTGCCATTCTTTTGGGTGGTGTGTTGGCAAAATTAGGAACATATGGACTATTGCGATTTGGACTAGGTATGTTTCCCCAAACTTGGAGTACCGTTGCGCCAACCTTGGCAATTTGGGGAGCAGTCAGTGCAATTTATGGGGCAGTAATTGCGATCGCCCAAAAAGACATCAAGCGCATGGTAGCATACAGTTCCATTGGTCACATGGGCTATGTCCTATTAGCTAGCGCTGCCAGCACTTCCTTAGCCCTAGTCGGTGCTGTATCTCAAATGTTCAGCCACGGTTTGATTCTGGCCATACTCTTCCATTTGGTGGGAGTCATAGAAGACAAAGTTGGCACAAGGGAGTTAGACAAACTCAACGGTTTAATGAGTCCAATTCGCGGTTTACCCCTTATTAGTGCCTTACTAGTTCTCAGTGGCATGGCTAGCGCCGGTATTCCCGGTTTAACAGGATTCATTGCCGAATTTATCGTTTTCCAAGGCAGTTTTACCGCCTTCCCTTTATCTACTTTGTTGTGCGTCGCATCTAGCGGTTTAACGGCAGTTTATTTCGTTATCCTCCTCAACCGCACCTGTTTTGGCAAACTCGATAACAACCAAGCCTACTACGCTAAAGTCCTTTGGTCAGAGAAAACACCAGCCTTAATTCTGGCAGCATTAATCATCTTTCTAGGAGTACAACCAACTTGGTTAGTGCGGTGGAGTGAACCCACAACTACAGCAATGGTCGCTGCGATTCCTCCTGTGGAAAAAACCGTGATATCTCAAGTTGCTTTGAAGTAGTCAACCAGAGAATTACTCACAACCCAAATCTGAACTAAGCAACCTTCTTGAAGATGAGGAAATGACAATGGTACAAACTCCAGAAAAACCCACAACAAAAATCCCTCCATCTCAGCACGAATTTGCTGACATAATTTATCGCCTAGAAGCAGGCGGTTCCATGTTGCCAGATACACCAGAGAATCTGATGCAAATCATCGGTATATATAAGGCTTATGCTGTACCGATGGATTTTTACTGGCGTGACCTACTTTATATCGCTGAACAGGTATTTTTAAACCCATTTCCCTTTTTTAAATACTTCATCTCCCAAGAATATTTAGACCTACATAATCATTACGCTGGTGATGATGCTGATTTACGCATTTGGCGCGGTGTAGCTACAGCCCATCCAGAACTTTTGGCATTTATGGAGAGGGGTGAAACCTTCAAAATGCCAAAATTATTGCATCATTTGTTACACGATCGCATTAACATGGAGTTTGCCGAAGCTTGTATGCAGGCTATGCTTTGGCACCGTAAGATGTATGCGCCAGTTAACCAATTTGACGCTTATTTAGACTCAGAAGAATATAAAGTTAATGCCGATAGGGCAATTAAAGCTTATTTTCAAGGCAATCCAGTCATGTTGGGGCTTTATAAGCTGTTCCCTGATATGTTCTTAGAACAGTGCCGCCAGATGTCCTACTACTCTAACTTGGGCTTATTCTGGGAAGTCATGGCCCCGGTATTCTTTGAAATGTCGGATATCTATGATGAAGGTGGCTTCAAGGGTGTCCCAGATGCGATGAACTTTTTGGTAAATGGCATATTTGCGATCGCAGGTCGTCCAATTTACCATCATGTATATGTTCGTGGTGAATGCTACGAAATAATTCCTAAATCCAAAGGTTTTACCTGGCTATACGAAGCTGCATTGCCCTATGTAGAAGCCGTTTTCTATCGCACAGCCCCATTCCGTGGAACTAAATCCTACAATGCCCAAGCCGGTCAAGTACCTGCTGACCAAAAAGACTTCCACTACGGTATTCTCTACGCTGACGTATTTCCTGTAGGAACTGCGGGTATTCCTCCCACATTACTCATGCAAGATATGTTGCACTTCTTGCCACAATATCTTGTTGATTACTACAAAAAATATTGTCGTGGGGAAGAAGATATGTTAATTCAGTTAGGAATTACTTTCCAACGTTCAATGTACAACGTTACCTCTGCCGTAATTCAAGCATTAAGAACTGCACTTTTATATCCTTTAGACGACCCCAATCCCAAACACTTGCAAGCCAACCGTGATTTTTTTGAAGCACAGCTAAATCGTTTTACTCGCTCAGAATATGGTATGCGTGACGCTGCTCGTCTGCGGAGTATTCAAGATCAAGATTATCGATAGAATATTAACCCAGCAACTACAATTTAATCATCCAAATCCCTGGCTTTTCTATGTTGTAGAGACGTTGTATACAACGTCTCTACAGTATTTATGGAGTGCAGATCATAACTCTACATCTGCAATTTCCCTTAGATAATTTTTTGTCTATTTGAATGCTAAGTTCAGAAAAAAATAAATAGTAGATTTAATTATAATTATGCTGCCAAAATACATATTCTTTTTGATGTTCACACAGTCTTGAACTTATGGTAACTAAATCATTGTTATTAAGAGAAGACTTGCAATAAAATGGGTGCTTTGGTTGTCTAGTGGTGTAGTCAAAAAATATTGACAATCTATCAGAGGCTAGCGGTAACTTTCCTCTATGAAAAATATTAGCAGTATCAGCAAAAATCACTGTTCCAGAGTTCCCTGTGCAGGGCTGCCAATAAGATGAAGATACAACCTGCTCCATAGTCTCATCCTTTATATAAGTATCATCATATTTCAAAGACTTAGAAATATGTGAAGTCAAAAACTTGGGGATATATTCAAAAGGCCCACCATCTTCATTTACATCATTAAGATAAATAATAATTTTTAGCATCTTCCTATCTTCTTTATCTAGATGCCATAATCTAGATTTTTTTTGTACTTGATTATTAATATCTCGGCGAAAATAAGCACCATGATAAGCTACTGATAAACCAAGATAGTTTTCTACAATATTAAGCAATCTCTCCTGAATTCCCCAGAGGAAAATACTAGAATGCTCCCTAATTTGCTCAGAGGTAGCATGAACAGTAAATTCATTTTGATTCCCAGCAATATTTCTCGGTATTTTTGCCCCCAAAAGTTTTGCAGATTGGAGCATTTCCATCGTAGAGGGAATTGATAATTGCTTTAATGAAGTTATCGCAATCCCTTTTTCTTGAATATTTTCAACCAAAGATAAATCATTTTCCGCAAGATATGGTAGATGATCAATATGTTTAGTAATCGCCATCTGATAAGCAATATCAGCCGTATTACTGAGCAATGGTATTCGATATATTTTTCTAATTATTTCGTTGCGAAGTTTTTTAACGATTGTTATCATAATGGCTCTGATACTATTTATTATTTTCAAATGAAATCTGTAGCGATTCTCATACCAAGGAGTTAGAGGGAGAAAAAATAACTACAGATGAATGCAGATAAATTTTTAATCCAGTATTTCTGGAAAGTTTACGAATATTGTTTGAGTTGTGATATTCCCGCAAATACTAATTAATAATATCGCCTTCCATGTTTTGCAATAAGCCATCTTGGCATTAATTTCACTAAAATAAAAACATACTCAAATACGGCAAAATTATTTTTAATAAAAAATAAAAATCCCTGATGTTTTAATCAAGGATTCTTGGTAATTTTACAAAATGATTGTATTTAGTTAATGGTAGCAATGGATTTTGTATGTCACCCAATCAATATTAATCTGCTAGTAAGCACCGCTATTTCTATTAAACAGAATGGTAACAGTTTTGAAAATTAGTTTCAAATCATACATCAAGCTCCAGTTTTTTTGATATAGCAAATCTAGACGGATTACATCTTCAAAACTACGAACTTTAGACCTACCATTCACTTGCCATTCCCCAGTCATACCGGGTTTAACATCCAAACGTTGCCATTCTGGTACTTCATAGCGTTCTACTTCATCAGGTGTAGGTGGTCTAGTCCCTACTAAACTCATATCCCCTTTCAAAACATTCCAAAATTGGGGAAATTCATCCAGACTAGTACGCCGTAAAAATCTGCCAACTCTTGTAATCCTGGGATCGTTTTCATTCTTGAAAAAAGCACCCTGTACTTGGTTTTCGACTTGGGATTTTTTCGCTTCCGCATCCACACACATGGAGCGAAATTTCCAAATTTTGAAGCGTTTACCCATCCAACCGCAACGGATTTGTCCAAAGAAAATGGGGCCTGGGTCATCGATTTGAATTGCAATCACAATGGGAATACACAAAATTCCCGTGATTACCAAACCCACTAAAGCACCAAAAATATCCAGAAATCGTTTAGTCCAGGATGCAACAGAGGGATGAGTGGTAGGTAGTTGCTCTATTTTACGAGTAGAAGCTTTCTGATTATCTAAAGCATTCTCAGCTTCTGTCGGGGAGATATTGCTACTGGGTTCAATAGAAAAAACTTTATCTAGTCCGGTGAGGTTTAATACTGCCATGACCTGGGGAGTGACATTCCGCAGTATCATAACAATTCCTTTTTCTTTAGTAGTTTTAAAGTTACTAACTAATGCTCCCAAGCCACTACTATCCATAAAGGTGGTTTGTTGAAAATCGATAATGATTTCCTGGGGATGGGAGTTTCCTTTGGTTAATTCTTGGCAGGTTTGCTTAAAGCCTACTGCTTCCAGCACGCTTAATCGGACAGGAACCTGCACTATTACTGTTTCATTTAGGGTGGTAACTAGAAAATTTACCTCTGTGGGTTGGCTAGTCATGAAGCTCTGCACTTTGGTTGCCATGTACATTTAATCTGCCACACATTATTTTGTTCTAGAAAATTACCTAACCTTATGTTAATCAGTAGGAATAATGACTCATAGTTAGTTACTCAGGATCAGATTAGAGATTGCCTACAAAGATTCACAATAGAACAAGAAGCTAAAAAACATACTTGTTGTTGCATCGACGTAGTGCGATCGCATATTACACCCATGACTGCTAAAACTACAGCCGAACCTACTGCACGCCTGGTTGAGGTCTTTTCTGCTATTCAAGGGGAAGGACTGAATGTCGGGACACGTCAAATTTTTATTCGCTTTGCTTTTTGTGACTTGCGCTGTCACTTTTGCGATAGCGCCCACACATGGAATGCACCTGCTAGTTGTAGGATAGAACGATCGCCAGGACTGCGAGATTTTGAAAGTCACCCAAATCCTGTCCCTCTAACCACTCTTATCGAATGGGTTGAAAGGCAAAATTTACCTTGTCTACACGATAGCATTAGCTTGACCGGTGGAGAACCGCTTCTTCATGCTCCTTTTTTACAGGAATTTTTGCCCAAAGTGCGTTCGCTCACCGATTTACCAATATACTTAGAGACTGGCGGACATCGCCCAGAACAATTGGCTACGATCTTACCCTATCTAGACTTTGTGGGTATGGATTTGAAACTCCCTAGTGTCAGTGGTGAATCTCATTGGCAAGCACATTCCCAATTCCTTCAACTTTGTCATCCACAATCAGAGACTTTTGTCAAGATAATTATCTCTCATCGTACCGACTTAGCTGAGTTGGAACGCGCGGCTTTACTTGTGGCAGATGTCAGTCCGGAAATCCCTGTATTTTTGCAGCCTGTCACGCCCTTGGCCGAGTCTGAGCAATTCAGCCAAACACCTGCGCTTGCTCCTGCTCCAGAAGATGTTTTGACCTGGCAAGCTTCGATGAAACGGTTTTTAAAATACGTTCGCGTTGTGCCGCAGACTCATAAAATGTTAAATCAGTTATGAAGCAGAGACCAACAAATTTCTGTAAATTTCTCTGATGAAATTAAAAACTTTGTAAGGGTGAGACTATATAGCGTTTTTTCGTTGTATACAATACACTCTGCAAACTCTGAGCTTATAGGCTTTTACATTTGTGCCTCTGCGGTTCAAAATCTTTCAACCACAGAGGCACAAAAATAGAGAGATTTAGGCGGTTATTACCCACTTCATGTATTTTTTCTTAATCCTCATCAGTGGCTTTAGATTTAGCTTTTGCCTTGTTGGCGCTGCGTTTGAGTGCCGATAGTCTGGCTTCATAGCGGGAGCGTTGGCGTTTACTGGGAGTAGTGTCAATGAGAGTTTTTAAAGCGCTACCAAGACTTTTGTAGGCATTGGGAAGACTATAACCGAAGCGAGTTGCTAGTGCGATCGCTTTTTCATCCGCATCCAGCACTTCTCTAATTTGTTTTTCCCCATTATTCTTTTGATAAAGTCGCCAGCCAGAAACACCGCACAGCGCTAAAGCCAACACTAACAATAATCCATCCTGTACCCATAACTCACCTACAGCACCGCCCAAACCAATAGCTAATGCTGCCATTTCCCAACCATCTTTGGGAATTGTGTCATTTTGAATACGGGCTACTTCATGCCAAAATAGCAGATTACGCTGATCCATTGCCAGAGCATCCCATTTAACCAAGTCAATTTGAATTTCTACCTGGTCTTTACCAATTTCTTCGCTACGGATCAGGGGTGGATTGACCTCAGTTGTACCTTCAACCGTGACCCAGCTCTGCAATTCTGGCGGTAGTAGGCCTTTCAACCGCCGAAGTTCACTCATTTCCGCTTTAGCAGAGGAGGTTGCATAGGATGTCATAAAATCCAGCCCTAGAAAATTTCAGTATATTGTGAGGGTATCACTTTGGAGTATAGCTGACTTGGAAGCGTATTGAGTGCTGAGTTCTGGGTAGAAAATTTGAACATCCGGCCTTTATCCTCAGCGCCCCTTGCCATTCATCGTGGTGTATACAGTTAATGATAACTATTTAAGTGATGACGCGTCTCACTCTGTAGGAAAACTACCCCGCTTCTTCCGCGCTTCCATTGCTTTTTCTAAAATTTCTAATAATCCAGGAGCTTCTTCCTGAATACTCAATAATATTCTTTCACCAAGTTCTATATTCCCAGGATCATGACCTGTTTTCATCACTTCTATCAATCGGGGTATAGCTATATTGTCCACAATCTGAATTAATCCACTCAGGCACCTATGAAATTGCCTCTCGGTGAGAATCGAGTCTTCCAAGGGAAACTCAATAATTGCCCTAATTTCACCGTCTGACGGATCATATTCCCATTGCAGCATTTTCGTTTCCCAAGAAATTGCTAGCATCGTCTGTAAGATAGCTCCCTTATAAGGATGGTCTTGTACTCCAGCCAGAACTTGGGGCGCAAATACTCTAAAAAATTTTCCTTCTTCGTCTAGTTGGACAACTATAAGAAAATCTTCCAGGTTGTCAGCGTCCACACCTGTGATAATGCGGTCTTCTTCTTCCTCAAGACGGTAGTCCCAACCTAGTTTGTCTAAGTAATTAGCAATTTGTTTGAGGTTAGCTCCCATAAAACCCTCTCGAAAAAATGGTGGAGCATTTGTCACCAGCACTAGTGTAACCTTTTAGGGGCATCTGGATTAATTGACATAATTGCTTCTCTAGTTTTTGTCAGGATATAGAAAGTCTGACTAAACTAGATAAATCTGTTGGTGGAGATATCCAGATTTCTCATATTACAGAAATTTGGCTAATTCTTAGGTACTCAACTTCTCAAATTAGTAGCCTATCTGGTTTCTCAATTAATGAAAGATGCGATATTTTATTTGATATTCATCAGGCATTGAATACAAATATCTAAAAATAAAATTTAATATATGTCTAACCAATGATAAGCCTGCATACTATTTTTGTTGTACTACCCATTATTAGCTTCTATGAGCAATTTCATGAATTAAATAGAATGGTGATCAGTACCCAAAAAGCCTTATATTACAAACATCAATTTGTTGCCATCACTTTATTGTATTCAGCAACACTTTTGGAGGGTCATTAACTTAGATGTTTATGAATAAATTAGTTATTATCCTGGGAGCATCGTTAATTTTTACTACTACTGCTTGTGGAGGAGATTCAGCGCCAACAACCGACGCATCTACTAATCCAGGAAGTACATTAGTAGCAAATCGCTGGAACACGATCAAAAACCGTGGTCAGTTAATTTGCGGTGTCAGTGGCGAAGTTCCAGGATTCAGCTTTGTGGGAACTGATGGGGAGTATAGCGGTATCGATGTAGATGTTTGTCGAGCGATCGCCGCAGCTTTGTTTGACAACCCAGATGCAGTAGAATTTCGTAACCTCAGCGCTAAAGAACGATTTACAGCGCTGCAAACTGGCGAAGTAGATATTCTCAGCCGTAACACTACTTGGACACTCAGCCGCGCTACCTCAGTTGGTCTAGAATTTGCACCTGTAGTCTTTTACGACGGTCAAGCAATCATGGTTCGCAAAAATAGCGCCATCAAATCTCTCGCAGACCTGAAAGACAAAGCTATATGTGTGCAAACAGGTACTACAACTGAGCAGAACTTAGCAGACCAAATGCGGAAGCGCAACATCACCTATAAGCCAGTTGTGTTTGAAGACGTTAACGTTACCTTCGCCACCTATGCTGAGGGACGTTGCGATGCAATCACCGCCGACCGTTCAGCCTTAGTATCCAGACGCACAACCCTACCCACACCGGAAGATAATGTGATTTTGGATGAAGTTATTTCTTCAGAACCACTTGCACCAGCCGTTGCTCAAGGTGATGCTAAATGGAGTGATACTGTGAATTGGGTAGTTTATGCCCTAATTAAAGGTGAAGAATTAGGAATTAATTCTCAAAATTTAGGTCAATTTACGACCAGTAACGACCCAGATGTGAAACGCTTTTTAGGAACCGAGGGTGATTTAGGTCAAGGACTTGGTTTAACTAACGACTTCGCCGCCAGAATCATCAAACACGTAGGGAACTACGCCGAAGTTTACGATCGCAACCTCGGCTCCAAGACAAAGCTTAATTTAGCACGAGGTCAAAATCAACTGTGGTCAAAAGGCGGGTTATTATACTCTCCACCATTCCGGTAAAAGAGTAGGGAAAAATGACTATTGACTATGTATGTACAGAAATTGCATCGCAACTTCTCAATGACCAATGACCAACAAAAAACCTCCTTTTTGGCGTGATAATCGCTTCTGGTATATTGCTGGGCAATTGACTGCTTTATTTTTAGCTGCGTTTGTAGTGGCTATCCTGTTAGGTAATCTCAGCCGCAACTTGCAACGATTGGGCATTCAATTTGGCTTTGATTTTCTCAAGCAGCAAGCATCTTTTGATATCGGCGAAACGCTGATTGCTTATAAACCAACTGATACTTATAGTCTTGCTTTATGGGTAGGACTAATTAACTCATTACGAATAGCATTTGTCGGCATCGTTCTGACAACAATTGTTGGTATCATTGCGGGAATTGCCAGATTATCTGATAACTGGTTAGTGCGGAATATTTCACTAATTTATGTAGAGATATTTCGCAATACACCATTACTTTTACAATTGTTGTTTTGGTACTTTGCAGTTTTTTTAGGACTTCCCAGAGCAGATAACAAAATTTCTCTTGGGGGATTTATTAGCCTGAGTCAAAACGGATTAGAACTACCTTGGTTCACCTTTTCACCAGAGTTTTCTGCTTTATTGCTGGGGCTAATTTTTTACACTGGAGCTTTTATTGCAGAAATTGTTCGGGGCGGGATTCAGTCAGTATCTAAAGGACAATGGGAAGCAGGGCGATCGCTAGGATTAAACCCAAGCTTAATCATGCGCCTAGTTATTTTCCCTCAAGCCTTGCGAGTCATCATCCCCCCGCTCACAAGCCAGTATCTTAATCTCACCAAAAATTCCAGTTTAGCGATCGCCATCGGCTACCCCGACATTTATTTTGTTGCCTCTACCACCTTTAATCAAACAGGAAAAGCAGTAGAAGTCATGTTACTCCTAATGCTTACCTATCTCTCTCTCAGTTTGACTATCTCCCTCATTATGAATGCCTTTAATCGCACCGTACAGATTAAAGAAAGGTAAAAGGGAGTCTTAAGAGGTAGAGAGAGAAGCAGGGGAAGCAAAGAAGAGTAACTATGGACTATGGACTATGGACTATGGACTATTGACCAATGACAAAACTAACTTGGTTACGCAAAAATCTATTTAGTACTTGGTATAACAGCCTATTAACTGTTATCTGCTCGGCGTTATTGTTGTGGCTAGTACAAGGAATTTTTGTTTGGGCAACTACCAAAGCACAATGGGCAGTTATTCAAGTAAATTTACGCTTATTTTTAGTTGGCAGATTTCCCCAAACTGAATACTGGCGAGTTTGGATTGTTTTAGCGATCGCTTCTAGTTTAGGTGCTATTACTGCGGGTGTTTTCTTTAATCAGCAAAAGTTGACATGGCGGAAAGTAGGCTTATTTGCTTTTATTATCGGCTTGCTATTAGTTCTTTTCCCCCTAGACTTGTCATCGCGCCTGTGGTTGCTGTTAACTGCGATTTTATTTATACCTGGTTTCTTACTTGGATCAAGATTGACAAATTTAGTCGCCCCGTGGCTTTCCTTGATCTGGTTGTTGTCCTTCCCCATCATTCTGTGGTTGATTGGTGGTGGCTTTGGTCTGCGTCCTTTATCCAGCAACTTATGGAACGGTTTACTACTCACCTTATTGATGGCAGCCATTAGTATAGTTCTTTCTTTTCCCATCGGAGTTTTACTGGCCTTGGGACGTACTAGCAATTTACCTGTAGTACGTTGGTTTTCTATTCTTTACATTGAAATTATTCGGGGAGTTCCATTAATTGGAATTTTATTTCTCGCACAAGTGATGTTGCCTTTATTTTTTCCAGCCGATGTCCGTTTAGATAGAGTGTTGAGAGCGATCGCTGGTTTAGTACTATTTAGTGCAGCTTACATGGCAGAGAATGTGCGCGGTGGTCTTCAAGCCGTCTCCCGTGGACAGGTTGAAGCCGCAAAAGCACTAGGGTTAAATACATTTTTCGTAGTATTGTTAATTGTCTTGCCCCAAGCTTTGCGCGCAGTTATTCCCGCCGTCGTTGGACAATTTATTGGTTTATTTAAAGACACTTCTTTATTATCGCTTGTAGGCTTAGTAGAACTTACAGGTATAGCCCGTTCGATTTTGGCGCAACCTCGGTTTATTGGTCGTTATGCAGAAGTATATTTATTTATTGGCTTGATTTATTGGTTATTTTGTTACTCAATGTCCCTTGCTTCTCGGCGGTTAGAGAGACAACTAAATAATTAAGTGAACTTAAGGTTGATTTATATGACAGAACCAACATCAATAATTATTGCTGAAGATGTTCACAAATGGTATGGCAAATTCCATGTTCTCCAAGGTGTTAGTTTAACAGTGAATCGTGGAGAAGTTGTCGTTTTAATGGGGCCTTCTGGCTCAGGAAAATCCACATTTATCCGGACATTTAATGCTTTAGAAGCATACCAGCAAGGCAGAATTACCATTGATGGCATCACTCTCAGCCACGACTTGCGAAATATTGACGCAATTCGCCGAGAAGTAGGGATGGTATTTCAGCAATTTAATTTATTTCCCCATTTAACAGTTTTGCAAAACATCACCCTGGCACCAATTTGGGTACGGCGATCAAAAAAAGCCCAAGCTGAAGAATTAGCCATGCAACTTTTAGAGAGAGTGGGAATTCTAGAACAAGCAAATAAATACCCAGGGCAATTATCTGGAGGTCAACAACAAAGAGTAGCGATCGCCCGTGCATTAGCTATGCAGCCGAAAATTATGCTATTCGATGAACCTACTTCTGCCTTAGATCCAGAAATGGTCAGGGAAGTGCTAGACGTGATGCGCTCTCTAGCCCGCGATGGTATGACAATGGTAGTGGTTACCCATGAAGTCGGTTTTGCCCGTGAAGTTGCCGACCGAGTAGTGTTAATGGATAGCGGTCACCTAGTCGAATCCGCTAGTCCTGACAATTTCTTCACCAAACCCCAAGAAGAGCGCACTCGCAAATTTCTATCACAGATTCTCTAGTATAGCTGTAGCCAGATATATTAGGACATCAACCTAAGATAAAACCCTGACAAGACAAGGCTTTCAAGTCTGTCAACCGTTAACTGTCAACAGCTATAAAAAGAATTACTTCGATTCAAAAACTGCATTTATCGAAATCTTACCCACTGCCGTCATTCAGATACAACCGCCCATAATATCTACTCTTCCTCATTGCCCAAAAGGTTGAATATAATCTCACTCTTCCCAATGGAAGATGTAAAATTTTTAAAATGCCATGACAGCATTTAAATTTACTAAATCTTTAAAATTAGTCGCTTAGTTTCAACGATGTGCAGCAAGTTTAAATAAGCGAAAAATTTTCAACCTCAGCCAATATGGAGGTTTAGCTAAAATCTCTATCTGGTTTTTTCGGGTGTAAATACTGTTCAATCACATCCATAAAACGGAATGATAAGCTAATGCGCGCCTAAATTACATAACTACTAACAAAGGCTGTTGACAGTCAACGGTCAACGGTCAACAGTTAACAGGCCTCACGATGGATTATCCGACTTAAGAGCAGAATAGCCTAGCTATGAGTTACCTTAATTTCGGCTATTATTTGCATATAAGTTGTATTTACTACAGTAATATTTAATGGATAACAATAGGGTTTATGTCTATAGTGAATAAATAAATTATACATGGTACTTACTTAATAAAAAATACAAAATCCATCACATCTTACTGATGAAAGCAATAACAATTTTTACCGAATCTTCAAAGAAAAACCAGTGACATAGAAATACTATAAAAGGGAAAACTAAGTATTAGATGCTCTCAAAAGATAAGCAATATAGACCTTGCTTTATTTATCCAAACCAGCCAGGGGACTTCTGACTAATTTGTTATGCGGATTTTAATTTACTCATATAACTACTATCCAGAACCAATTGGTATAGCTCCCCTAATGACAGAATTAGCAGAGGGACTGGCCAAGCGAGGACATGAAGTGCGTGTCGTCACTGCTATGCCTAACTACCCTGAGCGGAGAATATACGATGCTTACCGTGGTAAATGGTATCTGACAGAATATAAGAATGGTGTCAAAATCCAACGTAGTTACGTGTGGATTCGCCCCCAACCGAAATTATTGGATCGAGTATTGCTAGATGCTAGTTTTGTAGTTACGAGTTTTTTACCTGCTCTTTTCGGGTGGCGACCTGATGTGATTTTGTCAACTTCACCATCACTACCCGTATGCGTACCAGCATCTTTACTAGGATGGTTGCGTGCTTGTCCTGTAGTCTTGAATTTACAAGATATATTACCAGAAGCAGCCATTCATGTTGGTTTACTGAAAAACAAATGGCTAATTAAAGTATTTTCTCTATTAGAAAAATTTGCCTATCGTCATGCCACTAAAATTAGTGTAATTGCTGATGGGTTCGTAGAAAATCTCCTCTCCAAAGGTATATCGCCCGACAAAATAGAGCAAATACCCAACTGGGTTGATGTAAATTTTATTCGTCCCTTACCAAAAGACACCAATAATTTTCGTACTATTCATAATCTGCACAACAAGTTTGTTATCCTCTACTCTGGCAATATTGCTCTCACCCAAGGCCTAGAAACTGTTATTCAAGCTGCGGCAAAGTTGCGCGATATCGCCGAAATTGCTTTTGTTATTGCAGGTGAAGCCAAAGGTTTAGAAAGGCTGCAAAAGTACTGTACAAACTGCGGTGCTGATAACGTCTTGTTACTACCTTTTCAACCACGAGAACATTTACCAGAAATGTTGGCGGCGGCGGATGTTGGTTTGGTGGTACAGAAAAAAAATGTGATTTCTTTTAATATGCCATCAAAGATTCAAGTCTTATTGGCTAGTGGTAGGGCATTGATAGCGTCTGTACCTGATAAAGGCACAGCAGCCAAGGCAATTAAACAGAGTGGTGGTGGTATTGTGGTTCCCCCGGAAGATCCTCAAGCTCTAGCAACGGCAATTTTAGACTTATACAAACATCCCGAAAAAGCGAAAACTTTGGGCTATAACAGCCGGAAGTTTGCTGTGGAACAATATGCTTTTGAGCAGGCACTAAATCAATATGAAAGTTTATTTTACTCAGTGACTACAGAAGGTCGAACAATCCCGTCTAAGGTAGTTTCCAAGCAGGAAGTCTAAATTCCAAGTGGGAGAAGCTCTAGCCATAAAAGTTAGTTGTAATTTCTGGGGGTTGAGGATATTGGTATCTCCTTAGCCCTATTTTTGTGTCTTAATTTACCCCCTACTATAGGAATCATAAGTAGGTCGGTGTTCAATTTAGATGGTGCGTCAACGGATGTAACGCACCCAAATTGTCACTTAAGGGACAATTAGCACCGGACAAGGGGAAAGGTTAATGACGCGAGTCGTGACGCTATCGGTAGCGCCTTCCTCGGTTAAACCTAGTCCTCGACAACCCATGATGATTAAATCGGCACCAATCTCATCGGCGACATCGCAGATGGTAAAGGCAGGCTTGCCTTGTTTTTCCACAACTTCTGAAGAAATACCTTGCTGCAAAAATAAAGCTTGGGCATCCTTGAGCAGTTTGGCAACGGCTTCGGGAGACACCATTGGATCAGCATTAGGTGTATCTGGGGAAGATTCTTCTACCACAGACAGCAGTATTAAACGACTGCTATATTTCTGCACGACGTTGGTGACAACATCAGCAGCTTCCCTTGCTTCTCGGCTTTGATCAATCGGAAATAAAACTGTCTTGAACATCTCTGCACCTCCGCACCCCCGACTCCGGTAAAATCTTGATGGTTCTACTTTCAAAACAATAACAAAAAGGCAATCAGGAGGGTTTGGCTGTGTCTAAAAAAACTGTGGCTAGTTTATCTGCTGCTGATATCTCTGGTAAACGCGCTTTAGTGCGTGTTGACTTTAACGTGCCTTTAGATGATCAAGGCAACATCACAGACGATACTCGCATTCGTGCGGCTCTGCCAACCATCCAAGATTTGACGCAAAAGGGCGCTAAGGTTATTCTAGCAAGCCATTTCGGTCGTCCCAAGGGTGTAGATGAGAAGTTGCGTCTTACCCCAGTAGCCAAGCGGCTATCTGAGTTGTTGGGACAAGAAGTTATCAAAACTGATGACTCAATTGGTGATGAAGTTGCGGCGAAGGTGGCTACTTTGCAAAATGGCCAAGTTCTTTTATTAGAAAACGTCCGTTTTTATAAAGAAGAAGAGAAAAACGATCCTGAATTTGCCCAAAAATTAGCGGCTAATGCTGATTTTTATGTAAACGATGCTTTTGGGACTGCACACCGCGCTCACGCTTCTACTGAAGGCGTGACTAAATTCCTCAGTCCATCTGTGGCTGGATATTTGGTTGAGAAGGAATTGCAGTATCTCCAAAGTGCGATCGAAAATCCCCAACGTCCTTTAGCAGCCATCATCGGTGGTTCTAAAGTTTCCAGCAAAATTGGTGTGATTGAAACCCTACTAGAGAAGTGCGACAAGCTGATCATCGGTGGGGGGATGATTTTCACCTTCTACAAAGCTCGTGGCTTGAATGTGGGTAAGTCGCTGGTGGAAGAAGACAAGCTGGAACTAGCGAAGTCTTTGGAAGCTAAAGCCAAGGAACGCGGCGTTAGCTTGTTGTTACCTACAGATGTGGTATTAGCAGATAACTTCGCGCCTGATGCCAATTCTCAAACCGTCAGCATTGAAAACATCCCCGATGGTTGGATGGGTTTGGATATCGGCCCTGATTCTGTCAAAGTCTTCCAAGCAGCCCTTGCAGATACCAAAACCGTAATCTGGAACGGGCCTATGGGTGTGTTTGAGTTTGATAAGTTTGCTGCTGGTACAGAAGCGATCGCTCATACACTAGCAGAGATTGGTAAAACTGGCACAACTACCATCATCGGCGGTGGTGACTCGGTAGCGGCTGTTGAGAAGGTAGGTTTGGCTGATCAAATGAGCCACATCTCCACCGGAGGCGGCGCTAGCTTAGAGTTGCTCGAAGGCAAAGTACTGCCCGGTATCGCTGCTCTAGATGAGGCGTAAGTAGAGGATTGGGGAGTAGGGATTAGGGAGTAGGGAGTGGGGGGAATCACCCCAGCCTCTAACCCTTCATCTCTGACCCCAACCCCTAAACCCGTGTAAAAAATATATGCAGCCAAAATGGTTAGAGTGGACGCAAAAGCTACAAAAGCCAGATGAGAATAACTAATGACGATTAACTATTGACTAATAACTACAAATATGTATAAAAAATTGGCGATCGCTCTTTTCAGTTTGACGTTGACGACAGTTATACCAGATACAGCATTAGCAGAAACGGTAATGCAAAAAGTTGCGCGTACAGGGGTGCTAACAGCCGGTACTAGTAGAGATGCCATGCCTTTTGCCTATACTAATGCTCAGGGACAGTTGACTGGTTACTCTGTCGATATGTTGTCTGAGATTAAGCGACATTTAGAAAAAGAATTAGGTAAAAAAATACAACTAAAATTAGTGCCATTAACTCCTGCACAAAGAATTCCCAAAATAGTTAATCGGCAAGTTGATATTGTTTGTGATGCTAGTAGTTTTACCTGGGAAAGAGATAAAAAGGTAGATTTTTCTGTCAGCTATGGCGCTACGGGTACTCAATTATTAGTGAAGTCTGGCAGCAATCTTGGTTCGCCTGAATCCCTCATTGGTAAACGCGTTGGTGTGTTAGCACAAACTACCAATGAACAGGCTATCAAGCGGGTACAACCCCAAGCTAAACTGGTGTATTTGAAAAGTCGTTCAGAAGGTTATACAGCTTTGCAAGAGGGCAAAATAGATGCTTTCTCATCTGATAGCATTTTGTTAGAAGGCTGGTTGCAAAAGGTCAAAAATCCCGATGATTTTGCGATTGTCCCTGATCGCCCATATTCACGAGAGGGTATCGCCTGCATGGTTCCTGAAGATAACTCTAAATTTTTGGATGCAGTCAATTATTCTCTGGTGAAATTTATGCAGGGATTTGTCAATGGTGATACTCGATATGTGACGATTTTTGATCGCTGGTTTGGGGCTAAAGGTGCTTTGCTGTTGAATCGGGATTTGCGCGATTTAATGAAAGAAACTATGCAGTTGTTTATCGAATTTCGGGAAGAAATTCCTCAGCGTGAACTTTAACAGTCAACAGTCAACAGTCAATAGTCAATAGTCAATAGTCAATAGTCAATAGCGCCGCACTGAGCTTGTTGAAGTGTCAACAGTTAACAGGCCTTATTAGTAGTTATGCAATTACGGCATTAGTCAGTTGCTTAGCTGCATCCACTTTTTGATAAAGTGTATCTCGTTGTTGGTAAGGTCTGCCTATGGAGACGATCGCATTTTGCAAGGTTTCGACTTCCATACACGTACCACCGACAGCACCAGCCATTGTGGTGATGTGTTCTTCCATCAATGTGCCGCCGATATCGTTACAGCCCCATTTTAAAGCTTCTGTTGCTCCGTCTAGCCCCAACTTGACCCAACTTGGTTGATGGTTGGGTATCCAATTACCTAAGTAAATTCTTGCCACTGCACCTAGTAGTAAGGCATCAGCTAAAATTGGTTGATCCCGTCCTACACGACGGCGTAAAGATTTAGGTGCTTCTTGACCAACAAAAGGTAAGACAATAAACTCTGTAATTTTGGCTGGGTATTTATGCTTAATGGCTATTTGTTGGAGCGATCGCAATTTTTCTAAATGCCCAATTTGTTGTTCTGGGGTTTCAATATGCCCAGATAATATTGTGCTGGTGGTATGTAATCCTAATTTGTGGGCTGTACTAATAATTTCCAACCAAGTAGCAGTATTAATCTTCTCAGGACACAGTATGCGCCGGACTTGATCATCTAAAATTTCGGCGGCTGTTCCTGGTAGGGAGTTAACACCTGCATTCTGCAAAGCAGAGATTACATCAGCATATTCCAGTCCGTCCACTCTAGCGATAAACTGCACCTCTTGGGGTGAAAAAGCATGGAGATGAATGTGGGGATACTCTTGCTTAATCGTTTCTATGAGTTTGAGGTAATAAGGTAAGGATTTACCGTTAATCTGCGCTTGTGGGTGCAAACCTCCCTGCATACAGATTTCCGTCGCCCCTCTCTGCACCGCATCATGGGACTTTTCCCGAATTCCTGCCCAATCTAACCAATAAGCGTCTGTATCCCCATCATCTCGCCGGAATGCACAAAAACTACAGTGCTGCTCACAAATGTTGGTAAAGTTAATATTCCGGTTAATTACGTAAGTAACAATATCCCCGGCTTGCAGCTGGCGGAGTTTGTCAGATGTAGCGCGAATAGAGGCGATCGCTCCTGAGTCCGTTTGCGTCAGTAATACAACTCCCTCTTGTGGTGATATATCATCCCCTAACAAGGCACGCTCAAGAATTACATCAACAGTTTTATAATTCACAGTAAATTAAAAATATCTCTACAAAATTTTGTCCTGACGAGCCTACAGATACCTAATTTGTCGTTAATCACACCAAAAAATTATATAACTTTTACACTTTGGCTTAACAAGGTAATTTGCTGCATGGTATTGTAGGTCATATTACTTATGACTATCCATCAGTATATTACCCATTGAGTAAATACCTGCTGATCATCCTAAAGTTTTAACTTTCTCTCATTTAATTTTAGTAGTAATTATTCTGTAATTCTCAATATGAAATTACCAAAAATTAATCTGCCTTTACTGATAATTTTATTGGGTGTAATTTTTTCATTATACTTACTATCAAGGGTACCCGATGATATTTACTTTAGTGGCGACGCTGGATTAAAAGCTCTACTAGCAAAGCAGTTTAGTTCTGGGAAGTTAAACTTTGATTTAGATTTATCAGTACCCGGATGGGTGCGTAATCTTTGGGATAATGGGCTTTACCCTTTTGAGCCACCTTTTAGTTATAAAATTTCTAATCGTTACTACATTACTTTCCCCTTTACTTTTCCCTTAATTACAGCGCCTTTTCACGCCCTATTTGGTTATAGAGGTTTTTATATAGTACCAATATTGTCTACATGGATAATCTGGTTTAATTTTTATCGCATTTGCCAATTTTTCAAAACGAGTGTAGTTGCAACTTCTATAGGTCTTGCCACACTAATATTTGCTTCTCCACTCACAATGTATAGTGCCATGTATTGGGAGCATACAATTGCAGTGAGTTTAGCTTTTGCTGGGCTAATAATTATTTTAACTAAGGGTGAAGCAGGGTTTAATCAAAAAGATGCAGTAGTTAGTGGAATATTGATTGGTTTGTCTGTTTGGTTCAGACCCGAATTTCTTGCCCTAATTGCAATTCTAATTCCCTTAGCTCTTGTTTCCTATAAAGTTAAGCTAATAAACATCAGTATTATCAATCAGCATAAAATCTTATTCATTATTAGCTTACTGGGAACAGTTTCCTGCTTTTTTATCATTAACAAATTAATCTATAATCATCCCTTAGGCGCTCATGCACTCCAAGTCGTAGAAGAATTTTCTCTTCAAGAACGCTTATCAAAAGCTAATAGAATTTTCGGTCGGTTGTGGAAGAATTTCCGAGAATACTTTCCTGTTGTATATTTCACAATCATTTTTACTGGCTTGGCAGTGTTCTATAAATCTATAAACCTGACAGCCGCAATGCGAAAAATTGTGTTGATATCCATCCCCTTTATTTTTTTAGTGCCTATACTCTTGCCAAGTGACGGTGGTAAACAATGGGGGCCTAGATTTTTGTTGATTCTGATTCCATTACTGAGCCTATTAGCAGTATTTATTCTAGAATCTACGTTATCAATTAGAGAATTTGGCATCAAATATATTAGTACTGGCATCTTCGCAGCACTATTTATGATTGGTGTTCACGCAAATACATTTATGGGGATAAATTACAGCTATTTTACCGGAAACTCCGAAGCCATAGATATCCTCAATTTTTTCCGCCAGGATAACCACAAAATTGTAGCCGTTGCCCATCAATACATTAGCCAAAGTTTTGAAGCTGCTTTTGAAAATAAACTATTTTTTCTTACAAAAAATTCAGACGATGTCAGCAAGCTAGGTTTAGCTTTAAAAGAACAAGGATATGATAAGTTTGTTTACGTATGTGCTTCTTATGATCCATGTTTCTCTTCACCAACTATACCCAGTCAACTAAATATTTCTGCGAAAGACAAACTTTTACGCGTTCAACTGACAGAAGTGAAAAAGAATAAAAAGTATATCATCCAAGAAGCGGAGATTGTTCAAGCAAAGGATAGTTGAAAATTAATTCGTACCTCTAATAAGGTTTGGTACAGTGCGTCAGAGCGATAGAACCGAACTATACTGGAAAATTATTCATACTGACGCACCCTAAGTTTTGGATATTTTTTATCTGGAAATCTTTACGTAAGCTTTTTAAGGAAAAAAGTTTTACTATTTTTTGACTGAATCATTAATACCTCTGTGTATCTTCCAAAGGATGCCAAAGCCTTACTTAAGCATATTACTGGATGTATCTAAGGTTAAAAATATAACTTTAATTGCAAGTATTTATATTTAAATCAATCTCAAAGAGATATTTAACACAAATATTACAGTAGTCTGTGAATATTCTTGGTATCATCAGGGCAACACCATATAAGCAAATATATTGATGAATCCTGGGTTTCCAGTTACTAAACTTAATAAACTAGTTTCTCTAGAAACTTTAGCATTAGGTGCGATCGCTATCGCCGTGCTATTACGTATAGTGAATTTAGGTAGCCGAGAATTTTGGTATGACGAAGTGCTATCTCTACTCCTAGCTACAGGCCAAAAAAGTGCTTACCAGACCCCCAAAGATATACCAGTAGCCTTGGCTGAATATTTGCCGTTACTCACCTTACCTGTTGAAACTGGTTTTGGTGCAGTTATCTCTACCGTTAAAGAATTACTCCTGAGTCTACTGGGAGGAGAACCGCATCCACCATTATTTTATTTGAGTCAGCATTTGTGGTTGCGACTTTTCGGTAATAGCGAAGCAGCCATGCGGAGTTTAAATACATTATTCAGTATTGGCGCGATCGCTAGTGCTTACAGTTTAGGTAAAGTTTTCATTGGACATCGTGGTGGCTTACTGCTGGCGGCGTTCTTGGGAATCAACCCATTTTATTTATTCCACTCTCTGAATGTGCGGATGTATGCGCCTCTAGTTTTGTGGACAACACTCAGTGCTGCTGCACTCTTTCATTTGATTCATGAAAAAGCAGAGGAGCAGGGAGCAAGGGAGCAGGGGGAAAAATCACCCACAAGGGGTGTTAGCGAAGCAGAACTTAGTTCAACCAAGGGGGAAAAGGGGCAACGGAGCTTTCATCAACAAGGGGTGAGGTTTGTACCTTTAGTTACCCCTGCCCCCCTCCCCCCTACCTCTTATCAACCTACCGATTCCAAAGCTAATCACAGTCGTCATCATCAGTTGTGGTGGAACATCCTATTTATTGGTTCCATTGCTGCTGGTTTGTTAACCTTTTATTTTTATTTATATTGGGTGATAGCTTTAGCCGTTTTAGTAGTTTATCTTGATAGACAGCATTGGTGGCAACATGGTTTGCGTTTAGGCGCAGGAGTGATGCTAACCGTCCCTTGGATGCTGTGGGGGGGTATCAAACAAATCCGCAGTGCAGATTTGCAAAGATTTGGTAGTCTGAAAAATACTGGTTCAGCAATATTAACCCACTTGCAAGACACAACTCAAACCTTAGCAAGTAATTTAGTATTGGGAGACTGGGTAACAAGCTTGCCCACAATCAGTATAGTTATAGTTGGTTGTTTAGCGATCGCCTTGCTCATTGCCTCTAGTCTGAAACTTTGGCGACAAGGTGAGCGAAAAGATTTGACTGTAGCTTTAATATTAGGAATTTTGCCCCTTTTAATAGCTTTAGGATTAGATATTGTCACCAAAAAGACTACTTTAAATTTTGGTGGCGGAAGAACCATGATTATTATTCTTCCTGGGTGTTTATTACTACTAACTTTGTGGTTAGAAAAAGCCTTGTCTTCACAATGGCGCACACTTGTAGTTTCTAGTTTATTGGTGTTATATCTCACCATTGGCATCAGTGATTTTAGTTTACGACAGCGCTCAATCTTTCACGCAGTCGTCGAAATTATATCTCAACAGAGAGAACAACCAACCCTAATTGCCATGAACTCTAAAGCTTGGGGTCACGTTTTGCGTTTAGCATATTACGCACCTGCAAAAGCCCCAGTAATGTTATTGGCTGAACATCCTGCGGATTTAGCAACTTCACTAGAGAAGGTTTTAAAAAATGAACCCCAAAAATATCCCCGGATTCTTTGGTTAGAAAGTGCAAATCCTGTATGGTCGAAGTTAAAAACACCAGCACAGATAGAAACCGAACATCAGAAGGTACAGGAAATTTTATCAAAGCAGTTTCAACTAACAAAAACCCAAAATCTCACGGGTACGATGAACTTAGATAGTTTTACCCTGAAAGTTTACAATCATTCTGCCAATAGTTGAAATTTACAGAATATAATCATCAAAGACTAAATCAGACATTTAAATTGTGTGGTTAACATATTTCTCAATGGCATTGATGGAATTATTGTCATATTCTCATCAAAATACATCAAAGCCATTGGGAAATTTTTCTTATTTAACCATTTATAGTTGTTGACGGTTGACTTTGAGGCAGTCGCAGTCTTCTCTACGAGAGGCTGCGCCAAGGCGCTTTGCGTCGTAGGCGGAATGCCTTCCCGTAGGGTATGCGAACTGCCGTTAGCGTAGCGGTAGCGACGTTAGGAGCGTCACCCGGAGGGTTGTCTGTTGACAGACTAGAAAGCCTTTTATTGTCGGGGTTTCATCTTAGCTTGATGTCCCAACCTATCTGGCTACAGCTATATCACGTGAATTTAAATTATCTTGAAGTTTTAGATAGTATCTCATCAGTAAATTCAGTAGTATTAATAATTTCAATTTAATCAAGACTTTAAAATTAGCGCTCAAGTCTAAAAAGCTTGTGAACCTTTAAGGATTTCATTAGTCATATTCACTTAGTTACTGCATACTGAAGTAGTCACAGTAAAACTCTGGTTTCTTGACTCCATTCATAAAAACCTAATACCTGAATTAAGTAAATTTCCTTATTTCTATTTCCTATAGTAATCCGTTCTAATTCGTTTTGGTTTTGATGCTAGCCTTGCCCATCAAAGAGAATAGACTGCCTCAAAAGTAACTGACTAAGGACAACTGACCGTAAAAATAAGCTTTATTTTTCATCCCTAATCTAAATTTATGAAAATCAACATCACCAACGAATTATTGAATGTACCGACTGGCATTTTACAAGTTTCTGATGTACCACCTAATAGTGTCAGTACTGGTAATAGAGACATATATTTTTCCTTAATCATCCCCACCTATAAAGAACGGGACAATATTGAAAATGTCGTCAAAATTTTGAGTCAAACTCTAGATGAATTTATTCCAGGGGACTATGAATTAATTGTTGTGGATGATGATAGCCCGGACATGACTTGGGAAGTTGCCCACTCTTTGACCGAAGTTTATCCCCAACTGCGGGTGATGCGACGACAACAGGAACGAGGACTATCTTCCGCAGTTGTTCGTGGTTGGCAGGTAGCGAGAGGGAGCGTTCTAGGGGTAATTGATGGAGATTTACAGCATCCACCAGAAGTACTAACACAACTGTTGACAAAAATTACCCAGGGAGCCGATTTAGCATTAGCCAGCCGTCACGTAGATGGTGGTGGTGTTAGTAGTTGGAGTGTAGTTAGACGTTTCTTATCTCGTGGCGCTCAAGTTTTGGGGTTGATGCTACTACCGGGAGTATTGGGAAGAGTTTCTGACCCCATGAGTGGCTATTTTATGGTGCGTCGCAGTAGCGTAGCCGGAGCAACACTCAACCCAGTGGGATACAAAATTCTGTTAGAGGTAATCGGCCGGGGTAATGTTAAAAATATTGCTGAGGTTGGTTATGTGTTTTGCGAACGCCAGCAGGGTGAAAGTAAAGTCACATGGAAACAATATATAGATTATATTCACCATTTAATCCGGTTGCGTTTATCTACTGGGCGTGTAGGTCGAGTCAAGCAAAAAATAAATTTCCCTATAGATCGATTTCTGCGCTTTGCCTTGGTAGGACTGAGTGGAGTGTTTGTAGATATGGTACTGCTTTATTTACTCAGTGACCCCTCAACCTTGGCTTTGCCCTTGACTCGCAGCAAAATTATTGCAGGTGAAATTGCTATCTTCAATAACTTTCTGTGGAATGATGCTTGGACGTTTGCTGATGTGACCATGAAACAGCAGGAATGGCATCAACGCCTGAAGCGATTTGCTAAATTTAACGTTATTTGTTTGGCGGGGTTGGTGCTGAATGTATTGGTGTTGAATTTGGTGTTTAATTTCCTCATTCCTAACCGCTACATTGCTAACCTAGTAGCGATCGCCGTTGCTACTATTTGGAATTTCTGGGTTAACCTCAAACTTAGCTGGCGAGTCACTGACGTAAAATAGTCAGCAAACTTAAATTGGCGTGTGCGGTCTAATATATACAAATTGACTTGTTCTGCCACTTGGCTTTTCGCAAGGAATAAATTGGTTTGTATAATTGGCACTCTCAAGTTTCAACTCGCTGGTTTCATCCTTTACTCTTACTAGCCTGGTTTATCATCGGTCTGGGCTTACGTTTTACCAACTTGACCGCCAAGCCTCCGTGGACAGATGAATTTGCTACTTTAGTGTTTAGCTTGGGGAATAGTTTTTTACCAGTACCCCTAGATCAGGCGATCGCACCTGATATTCTCTTACAACCCCTACAACCAAACCCAGCCTCTGGAATTGGCAACGTAATTCACAACTTAATCACAGAAGACAACCATCCACCACTGTATTTTGTCCTGGTACATCTGTGGATGAAGTTGTTTCCCAATCAAGGAGAATTAGTCTCCCTATTGGCGGCGCGTTCATTTCCCGCTTTACTAGGCGCAGTTTCCATTCCCTTTACATATATATTAGGTAGGTTAGCCTTCCGTTCTTCATTGGTAGGACAGTTAACGGCTGGAATGATGGCAGTTTCACCATACGCTGTGTATTTAGGACAAGAAGCACGCCATTACACCCTATCTATGATTTGGGTGATTGCATCCCTGTTCTGCTTAGTAATTGCCACACGCCACATTCAAAACCGCACATTATTACCCTTCTGGTTAATCATCTTGTGGGTGGGAATTAATGCTTTGGGAATTGCCACCCATTACTTCTTCACTTTGACCCTTTGTGCAGAAGCCTTGGTATTAATATTTTTAGCCTGGCAACAATCTACACAAAGCAAAACTTTAGTATTTTTCTCATCTCTTTGGTGGCGCATCTATATTGTAGCCATTGGTACTGCTGTAGCTGGTTTAGTTTGGCTACCCAGTATTTTAGAAAATCGCTATCGCAGTAGTTTAACGGCATGGATTCAAGTTGATGGCATCGGTTTACACTTAATCAACCCGATTTTCCAAGCTTTCGCCGCATGGGTGACAATGATTATGTTGCTCCCAATCGAGTCATCACAGCTAGCGGTTGTGATTGCTTCTGGCTTGGTAATGCTAATTTTCGCTATTTGGGCTACACCGATTTTAGTTCGTGGTTTTAAATTCCAACTACAACAACCCCAAACCAGTTTGGCGACGCAAGTATTTATTGGGGTAGTTTTAGGAGCGATCGCTTTATTCTTTATATTGACTTATATTTTTGGTGTTGATATCACACGGGGCGCTCGTTACAACTTTGTCTATTTTCCAGCCGTCATTATTCTGGTGGGTGCTAGCCTAGCCGTCTATTGGCGAACTAGGAAAAAAGCCGTAATGATCATCTGGCTGATGGGATTCATCAGTGCTGTCACAGTTATTTGTAATTTGGGTTATCAAAAATACTACCGCCCTGATTTATTAGTTCAAGTCATTCAACAAAATTCTCAGGTTCCCGTTCTCATCGCCACAACCCATAAAACCTTAGTCCAAACTGGCGAAATGATGGGAATAGCCAGGGAATTAAAATTATCTACTTCACAAACTTCTACTCAGTTTCTCCTAGCTCATCAAGAAACAGATCCCAACACTTCCACTGTTTCCCTAGAAAATACACTGAAACAACTGCCACGACCTTTTGACCTGTGGCTCGTCAACTTCCACGCGCCAACAGCAGCAGAAGTCAAACAATGTCTGGCTGACACCAAATCGTTAACCACCGTAGACGGCTATGAATACAAAATTTATCAATGTCGTTAGTAAAGGGTGAAGAGTGGGGAATAAAAACACTCTCTTTCCCCTATACCCTTACACCCTTATACCCTTACACCCCTAATTCTATTGGAGTATCTAGGCGATCGCAGCTGACAATGAATGAGTAACCGCTTGCTTCAAGAAATCCGCCTTATCGGTACGTTCCCAGGGTAAATCTAGGTCATTGCGTCCCAAGTGACCGTAAGCCGCGACGTCCTGATAAAAACGTCCGCCTCGTTCGCTTGGTAAGTTGCGTAAGTTGAAACTGTGGATAATCCCTGCTGGACGTAGTTCAAAGTTATCTTTAACTAGTCCCAACAAAATTTCATCATCTACCTTGCCAGTCCCAAAGGTGTCGAGAAAAATACTCACCGGTCGCGCTACACCAATGGCATAGCTCAACTGGACTTCGCATTTTTCTGCCAACCCAGCAGCTACAATATTTTTAGCTACATAGCGAGCCGCATAAGCCGCAGAGCGGTCTACCTTTGTGGGGTCTTTGCCAGAGAAAGCGCCGCCGCCATGTCGGGAGTAACCGCCATAGGTATCGACAATAATTTTCCGTCCTGTCAAACCAGAGTCGCCTTGAGGCCCACCAATGACAAACTTGCCAGTGGGGTTAACTAAAAAGCGTGTCTCTTGATCTGGTTTAATTTCCAGGTCACCAAACACTGGTTCAACTACAGCAGTCCATAGGTCTTGTTTGATTTTGGCTTGTACTGCTGCTTCATCAGTAATATCCCCGATGGTGGCTGTATGCTGCGTGGAAATCAGTACTGTATCAATACCAACTGGGCGGCCGTCTTCGTAAACTACGGTAACTTGAGTTTTACCATCAGGACGTAAGTAAGACAATTCCCCAGTTTTACGGACTGCTGCTAGTCGGCGAGCAATCCGGTGAGCCAAGCAAATAGGCAAAGGCATCAATTCTGGAGTTTCGTTACAAGCGAAACCGAACATGATACCTTGATCACCAGCGCCGATTTTATCGAATAGTTCTTCACTATCCTGTTCGCGGGTTTCTTGAGCAGTGTTGACACCTTGAGCAATATCTGGTGATTGTTCATCTAAAGCCACAATTACACTAGTGCTGTTAGCAGAAAAGCCATTATCAGCATTGGTGTAGCCAATTTCCGCAATTTTTTGGCGGGCAATATTGGCATAATTAACATTGGCTTTGCTAGTGATTTCACCCGTAATTAACACCAAGCCAGTATTTACCACAACCTCAGCTGCCACCCGACTAGTCGGATCTTGTGTCAGCAAAGTGTCTAAAATCGTATCAGAGATTTGATCGCAGATTTTATCTGGATGGCCTTCGGTGACTGACTCGGAGGTAAATAAATAACGTCGAGACAATTCGTATTCCTCCTAATGATAGTATTTTCACTGACTAAGCATTTGAGATATTTAGTCAAGCTACTAATTACTGAAATCATAACAATCTTGACACATCCAGCAGTGAGTATCTTGTTTTTTCGGGTAAAGTTACTCTATTTTTAAGTATTTATATTAGACAATTTTAATTTACCGAAATTATCAATAGGTTGAATATGTTTTCATAGATACAAAAAAAGGGTACTCGTAAGTACCCCAGAAGTTTTGACACAAAAACTGCTGTATTAAACCTGAACTGCTAGTTTGGCTTCCTTTGCTGTCAAGCGCTCGTAAGCAGCACGCATTTTCAAACCTGTTAGTACTTGGAAAAAACCAGTTCCGTTGTTAGAACCAGGATATTCACGGTGTTGGAGTAACAGCTGAGTTAACTCACCTTGATACTTAGTGGATGTATTGCTGAGGTGTGTTTCGATGTAGATTACTTCTTCGAGGTTGTCAAATTGACCATCCACCTCTAGAACTGAGACATAGCGTCCGTAGTAAACATCGGAACCGTAGTATAACTGCATTCCTGGGTAAGAACAGGTCAGCTTACGTCCGCAAGGAGTCCAGTTGATTGTTGAACCTTCATCAAACAAGTAAGCTGGTTCAAAACCTTCTTTACCTTCCCGTTGTAGCATCCGCACCCGCAGGACTTTACGCTCTGTATCATCCTTGATCAAGTTGGTGGGCAATACTTGTAGCACCACATCGGCGAATTCTCTTTGAGGTTCGATATATTTTTGGAAATCTGGCTTACGAGAATTGATAGCAGCTAGAACGTCTTCGTAGCGATGACCCCTTTCTGCCATATCACGCTGGATTTTCCAAGCAATCTTGACTTCATCGCTGATGTCAAAGTAGACGCTGAAATCGAGGAGCGATCGCACCCGTTCATCATATAAAGGGTGTAGACCCTCAACCACTACAATGTGATTTGGCTTTACTATTTCAGGTGGATCAATTAGGCCGGTTTCGTGGTTATAAATCGGCTTGTTAATCGTTTGCCCTTCTTTGAGCGCTTTGATTTGCTCATACATCAGGTCAAAATTGTTGGCCCTGGGGTCAAGTGCGGTGATTCCAGTTTCTTTACGTTGTTTCCGATCTAAAGAATGATAGTCATCTAAACAGATGACCGTCATGAACTCTTCACCAAATAAATCTATCAGACGACGCAAAAACGTAGATTTACCGCACCCGGAGTCTCCGGCTACTCCAATCAGTACCACGCGTTCCGGCTTAGTTGTCATAAATCTCCTCAGATACTAAATGTGTCAATCAATAATTTTTCACACAGCAGAATGTGAAGCCAGGAGTTTACCCCATAGGTTTGTCCTGCGTTCTTGCTACCTAACAGCATTAACTAATCATCCAGATAGGACTACAACCGAAATTAACGACTGCAATCCTCTAAATATCCTTGATTTATAGCTGGTAAGTATTTAATCCTAGTGGTATAGCTGATTTTAACAGAATGGGGTATCCCATACAAGATTGATTGTCAAGAGAACCTACCGACTGAACAAACATACCAATGATGTAATTGTGGTTTCTAAAATTCCACTAATCACTACTCGTAATCTGTGTAGCAAACTCGTCTATTATTTTGTAAGTTTATATCATTCAGTCTATAAGGTATAAATTTTTTTTGCAGCGAATTTGGGAAGATTTTCGCTAATTTTTTACTTATACCGTCGCCATAGCGAAAAATATTCTCGGCTGAATCTATCTCCAGAGCGAACCACCAAGTTGTACAAAAAAGTTATGGGGATCATCCTATACAGATACACAAAGCTGCATTTAAGCATGATCCCAAGCTGCTGATATAGGTTGACAGATGTTTCACATCAAGTAAAACTTATGTTATGTATCTAACTTCGAAAAGTGCTGAGTGCTTTGTGCTGTAAAGCCCTACGCGCATAGCTTTGCTTAGAGCAGTAGCAAGGCGTGTAGTCAGTGGTGAGTGCTAAGTAGAAAGCACAGATATCTCATCTCCAGTCTCTATTCGCTTTTTCATCCGTCCTGGTGTATACAGTTGATGATGGCTGCTGATAACAAGTCTTCCCAATAGCATTCATGTTTGCTAATTGCACTTGAATACAAGACTCAGGACTCAGGACTGAAAACTAATTGCTCTTTCAAGGCAGGCGTATAAGTTCACGAAAAAAAAGATTAAATTGATTCATTATTAACATTCTCCACAAGACTTATCCTCTAAGTTAGAAGGTGAACAGGTGTGTTTATTACTATGCCTGCACGTCTTAAGGAGAGTGTAACAACCAAAGCATTGTATTGATAATGCTACTTTCTCAGAGTGCTAGTTTTAGTAACGAAAAATCCGATAAACTAAAGCTGGCTTGTGAAGAGAAAAGCTTTTTTGAGAAACGGTTAAGTTAAAGATCGGAGTGGTAGAAGGAATGTCTAATCAAGGTGCTTTTGATGGTGCTGCCAACGTAGAATCAGGTAGCCGCGTCTTCGTTTACGAAGTGGTGGGTATGCGTCAGAACGAAGAAACTGATCAAACGAACTACCCAATTCGTAAAAGTGGCAGTGTGTTCATTAGAGTGCCTTACAACCGCATGAATCAAGAAATGCAGCGTATCACTCGACTAGGCGGCAAAATTGTTAGCATTCAAACGGTAAGCGCACTACAACAACTCAATGGTAAAACCGCCATTGCAACAGTAACAGATGCGTCTAGTGAGACTGCTAACTCTGAGGGGAATGGTAAAGCCACACCTGTAACAACTGATAGTGGAGCTAAAGGCTTCGCTAAACCACCAGCTGAAGAACAGCTTAAGAAAAAAGACAACAAAGGCAACACCATGACTCAAGCGAAAGCCAAACACGCTGATGTTCCTGTTAATCTTTACCGTCCCAATGCTCCATTCATTGGTAAGGTAATCTCTAATGAACCACTGGTAAAAGAAGGTGG
The DNA here is from genome assembly GCF_014696625.1 of Nostoc parmelioides FACHB-3921. Classification (GTDB taxonomy): domain Bacteria; phylum Cyanobacteriota; class Cyanobacteriia; order Cyanobacteriales; family Nostocaceae; genus Trichormus; species Trichormus parmelioides. The sequence continues at coordinate 38,727 of NZ_JACJQL010000012.1, read as the reverse complement.
GATCGGTATTGTTCAGCACATTAAATTCGATCTAACTGGTGGTAACTTAAAGTACATCGAAGGTCAAAGTATTGGTATCATTCCACCAGGCGTGGACAAGAATGGCAAGCCGGAAAAATTGAGACTCTACTCCATTGCCTCAACTCGTCACGGTGATGATGTTGATGATAAAACCATCTCATTGTGCGTCCGTCAATTAGAGTACAAACATCCCGAAACAGGCGAAACAGTTTACGGTGTTTGTTCTACTTACTTGACTCATATTGAACCAGGTTCAGAAGTAAAAATTACTGGACCAGTGGGTAAAGAAATGCTGTTACCAGATGATCCTGAGGCTAATGTCATAATGTTGGCAACAGGTACTGGTATTGCGCCCATGCGGACTTACCTATGGCGGATGTTCAAGGATGCAGAAAGAGCTGCTAACCCAGAATACCAATTCAAAGGATTTTCCTGGTTAGTCTTTGGTGTTCCTACAACTCCCAACATTCTTTATAAAGAAGAACTGGAAGAAATCCAACAGAAATATCCTGATAACTTCCGCCTAACTTACGCTATCAGCCGGGAACAAAAGAATCCCCAAGGTGGCAGAATGTACATCCAAGACCGTGTGGCAGAACACGCTGATGAACTGTGGCAATTAATCAAAAATGAAAAAACCCACACCTACATCTGTGGTTTGCGCGGTATGGAAGAGGGCATTGATGCTGCTTTAAGTGCTGCGGCTGCTAAAGAAGGCGTTACCTGGAGTGATTACCAAAAAGACCTCAAGAAAGCTGGTCGCTGGCACGTAGAAACATATTAGGTTGGTCATTTGTTATTTGTTATTTGTCGGTGGCGAAATACAAACAACTGACAACTGATAACAAACAACTAACAAAATTGATGAATTTGTAGGGTGGGCAGTGCCGACCCTACAATTGTTTTGTATATAAATAGCTGAGAAATGAGTTCTTAGTTCTGGGGATGATGACTCAGGACTCAAAACTCAGGAATCAGCACTTAAAACTAAATTTGGTACAAAGTTTGTGGGTGTAAAGCTGGGAATCTTAGGATTAGGTACGGTAGGAACGGGGACAGTGCAACTGCTACAAGATGCAGTTGGTCGTCACCCTTTACTGCAAGAAATAGAAATATATCGGGTGGGAGTACGATCGCTTGATAAATCCCGTGATGTACAATTACAGCCGGAAGTTATAACTACAGATTTAGAGTCGATTGTCAATGACCCGGCAGTAGATATTGTTGTTGAGGTGATGGGAGGATTAGAACCAGCGCGATCGCTCATTCTCCAAGCCATAAATAACGGTAAGCACGTAGTTACAGCTAATAAAGCGGCGATCGCTCGTTTCGGGGCAGAAATTTTCACGGCTGCTAATCAAGCCGGAGTCTACGTGATGCTGGAAGCCGCCGTTGGTGGCGGTATTCCCGTAATTCAACCATTGAAGCAGGCTTTAAGTGTCAACAGGCTGCATACTGTTACAGGCATTGTTAACGGTACTACCAACTACATCCTGACTCGGATGCAAACAGAGGGTAGCGACTTCGGTGATGTATTAGCTGATGCTCAACGTTTGGGTTATGCAGAAGCTGACCCTACGGCAGATGTGGACGGCTTAGATGCAGGCGATAAAATTGCTATTCTGGCATCACTAGCTTTTGATGGGCGAATTAACTTAGAGGATGTCTATTGTGAAGGGATTCGCCAAGTTAGTAAGACAGATATCGCCTATGCCGAAAAATTGGGATTTGTAATTAAATTATTGGCGATCGCTAAAAATCAGGCTCAAGATGCCACTAAACTATCGGTTAGGGTTCACCCCACCTTCGTACCCAAAACACACCCCCTAGCAAGCATTAACGGCGTGTATAACGCCATTCTTGTAGAAGGAGAACCCATCGGTCAGGTGATGTTTTTTGGCCCTGGTGCAGGTGCAGGTGCAACCGCCAGCGCCGTCACCTCAGATATATTGAGTTTGGTAGCGGCACTCAAGAGTAATACAACAGCCCCCAATCCCCTATTAACCTGTAGACACGAAGAATATAGCCATGTTGCTCCCATCAGCGACCTTATAACCAGATTTTACGCTCGATTCCTCACCAAAGACCAAGCTGGCGTAATTGGTCAATTGGGTACTTGCTTTGGAAATCATGGCGTAAGTATAGAATCAATCGTCCAAACTGGCTTTCAAGGGGAACTAGTAGAGATTGTAGTTGTGACGCACGATGTCAGAGAAGGTGAATTTCGCCAAGCCTTAGCAGAAATTCAGAATTTATCCGCTATTGATAGCATTCCTAGCATATTGCGGGTGTTGTAGTAAGCGGGATGGGCATTGACAACTGACACCAATTCTCTATGAAGTTGCACCAAATAAATGATGTAGAGACATTGCATGCAACGTCTCTAAAGTCCGGAAGAAACTGTATGACACGCACAGCACAGTAAAAAAATGACCAAGCAAAACTATGCTTGGTCATTTCTCTTATGAAACTAATATTGGGTGCTAGTTAGTCAAAAATTAGACTATGAGTCCTCTTGACCAACTACTTGGGATTTGAGAGTAGTAATTTCATGAGTTAGCTCTTGTCTAGTTGAAGCTTTCAATAAGTAGCGGTAGACAAACCAAGCAGAGTAACCAATACCAATCAATTCAAACGTCGGTGCTACTAAAGGAATATCATTCAAAGAATCTAAAACTGCTAACAGTACCTTAACTGCGACAATTGATGCCACAATCAAGCCCACACTGACTAAGGGTTGTTTGTATTGATTAAAAAAGTTTCCTACGTAATCGGGAAGAGTCGCTAAAAAATCAGAAACTTGTTCTCCATATTTGCGCCATTCCTCTTGAGACTGCACAGGAGGCTGGAGTTTAGTAATAGTTCCTGTTTGGCTGTTGATTTCTGGCACTGTTGCCTCTTTTGACTGGGTTTGGGCGAATTCCGGTTCTTGCATTTTCACTTCCGTAAATTTGACAGTTGAGGTTCTCTATTAGGACAATGACAACCGAAAGGCTGTTGATTAGGCAATGCACAAGTGCATCAGATTGAGTTGGGGAACAGGGTTTGGTATCCTATTAACCATACTTGTCCCATAACATCTACTGCATCAACTACAAGGTAGACGGTCAGTAGGAAGATAGAAGTCAGAAAACTGCGAGATGTAATACAATCAGCACCTTTCTAAATTCTGTTTTCGTGGATCAACTGCAATCTTCAGGTTGTTATTATCCCAAACTATGTCAGTTGCTCATAATCGTACTCATTTAAGTACTAATTATGCAAAAATCACTCTACCTCTCATTTATATAAGCATAAACGCCAATTTTATCTGAATATTAAAGCTATCTTAAGCCGTGATGGTCTAGAACTGACCGTCAGTCATCATCAATTAGCCTGATGGTTCTCAACACCAATATTGAACAGAAATTCTTATAAGTTGAAATTCACTAGACATTGGGATTTTCTTATGATAAGACATCAGATATTAAATATTGTCTGAGAAGTAGCGGTCAATTACGTCAATAATCGGCATACTGAAATAGGGAGAGTAAATTAAATCAGTGAACAGCAAACAGTTATTAACATTCTCTTGCATTGATAACTCGTAACTTATTACTGTTAGAACAACTCCCGACTTTTTCAGGTATGAAGGTTATAAGGCAAGAATGAGACGTAAATCTACTGGTAGATCAACTACTACATCTAAATCTCCTGGTTTCCAACCCTCCATATTTAACTTTGCCACCATTGCTATTTTGGGGGGAGTCCTTGTACTAGGAATTGGAATCGGTATTGCTTTTAGCTCTACAACCACCTTATCTTCATCAAATGTTGCCTCTCGTGAATTTATCGACACGAAAGCACCAAATCCAGAGATTTGCGTCCAGTATGGGGCTAGTGCAATGGTAATGGACGCTCGATTATTTGTAACTCTTAACCCGTTCAATGTCTATGTTGCTCAACCTAGTATGCGGCCTGGATGTGTTCTGCGTCAAAATAACTGGGCGCTTTTGGAACAACGTAAGCTTGTTACATCTGATCAAGTTAGAGAATGTAAAAATCGTCTCAACACCTTTGGCTTTACAGGTAATTTAGACAGCGAAAAACCTGATATTAGGTGTATTTATCAAAACGAGTCTGCCCAAAACTTCTTTATGTCTCAACCGGGAGCCGTCGCACCATCTCAGGAAACAGAAAGATTTTAATGAATGAAGAACAGGTAATGGGTAATAGGTAATTGGTAATGGGTAAGAGTCTTTTCTTGATTGGCAATTATTTTTTTACCGTTTGGCTGACTCTGATGGTAAAAGCCCATTACCAAACTTCAAGACTACAACACCTATACTTTAAATAGGTAAGTAAAAATAAATCATACAATCCTAAGTATAAATAATATAAAACTATAAATCAGTCATCTAGCAAAAATATATGCCAAATCCTCGTTATCCCTCTCCATACTGGCGCTATCTCAGAGCTAGGTTATTAAATTTGGGCAAACCTAGTTTTTGGGGAACAGCAATTTTCTTATGCGTCGTAGGGCTAGTTCTTCAGCAATACTGGGCTAACCCCGATGTATCAACTAATAATCCAGCAACTCAGAACCCTGTTACAAATGCTAATGACCCCTCTCTTTCCGAGGAAGATAAAGCTATTGCGGCAGATATTGATAATTTGCAGTCCTTGTTTGCTGACACTGAGCCAATCATTACACCAACAACGACAGCTAAATCGCAGGAGAATAAAAATAAAACTCCATTACCTAATACAGCCAACAAAACACAGTCTATTGATACGCCTAAACCAAATTCAGGTTCCAATTTAGTTAACGGTCAATTACCTACAACTGTTGGAAAAAATATTTTTGTGTCAGAAGCAGAAAACTTATTACGGTTTGGTGCAACAGATAATAACCAGTTGTTGGGATACAAGGTGGGGAATGGTTCCAATACACCTACAAAAGAAACTGCTAATTCTTCTATAGTCAATCCAGGGTTAGTTAATCAAATTAACGGTGGGCAAAATGTTAACTCAAGTACTGTATTACCAACAGGACTGAGCCAATCGCCTAATCAAACCGTGCCTAGTTTAAATAATAACCCTTCAGCCATTATCAACCCTACAGGCGTAACTTCTTATAGTGGAGCGATCCAGTCTTTTCCCAGCAGCACTCAATCTAGTCAAACGTTTTCACCCAGCACTGGTTTAAATCCTGGCTCAAATTATACACAACCTGGTTCTTACAATAACTTAAATAACGGTCAGGCTGTTCCACTAAACACGAGGTTAAATTCGGGAGCAGGTTATATTCAGCCACTCCCTTACAATAACTTGAATAACAATCAGCCGATCGCACCTAATACAGGAATCAATTCGGGAACGAGTTATGTTCAGCCAACTTTACCGAATCCTGCCAATAATCTAAATTATCTTCAAAATTTACCAAACCAAAATCAATCGACATCAACTTTCCTGACTGGAACATCGCCGATTATTGGCCCCTACCGTGTGCGAAACCCTCGCGCTAACGTTAACACAACCACAAATCCAGCAATTCCTGGGAATTACGGCAATTCACAAATCCCTCAATCCAATTTCCCCAATAATGGCTTGCCTCAAGGGCAGAATATCAACGGCATTCAAAATAATGGTTACTCTTATCCTTAAAAGGACTTACACACCCAGGTTGTCTGTTGAGACTGAGTATAAGGGGGTAGGGGTATAGGGGTAGGATTTTAAACATTTACACCCTTATACCTTTGTGTAAACCCTTGATTTTTCCTTTTCATGGGTAAATCCTACTTAAAAAAAGGTAAATTCTAGGTTTAGTTAAATCTAAATCTACTGAGAGTGATTAATTACCAAGTCAGACCTTATCATCAAATACTTATTGTGGAATGTGGTGAACCACTAGTAGAGATTCCTTTAGAATTACTTGCGTGGGAGTCTCCCCATCCTTATGCAAGATTAGGGGCTGCTTACGGAGAATATTCACCTTATTTTTTACGTCAGAGTGTTGTTAACTGTTTAATAAAAGCTCAAAATTATTTAGATTTGGTGCGTCCTCACTGGCGTATCCAGATTTTTGATGCCTATCGTCCGGTAGCTGTACAGCAGTTTATGGTAGATTACAGCTTTGCTATGGCGGTCGAGGAACGGGGGTTAATTGCGGCTGAATTAACGCCGCAGCAACGCCAAGAAATTTGGCAAGCAGTTTATGAAATTTGGGCTGTACCGAGTTTGGATGAAAAAACTCCTCCTCCCCACAGTACGGGCGCAGCAGTGGACGTGACTTTGGTAGACGATAGCGGACAGGTTGTGAATATGGGTTCGCCGATTGATGAAATGTCAGAGCGATCGCATCCAGATTACTATGCCAATAGTGTAGAACCAGGAGCGCGGGAATATCACGCCCATCGTCAGTTGTTATATGATGTGATGTTAAAAGCTGGTTTTCAACGCAATCCCAAAGAGTGGTGGCATTTTTCTTACGGTGATCAAATGTGGGCTTGGTTGAACAAGCAGCCTACCGCCCTCTATGGACGTGTGTTATAGTCGTGGGTTTAAGCGTCTTCGGGATTGAGTTGTCTTAATTCATCGGTGGTATATGTACCGATGGGACTCCATAGTAGATAGGGAATCAGTAATACAGTTGCTAGTCCAGAAATGGGAAGTACGGCGATCGCCAACACAATACCTGTGATGAAACCGCTTAAGCCAATAATTTCTCCTGTTTTGAGACTGCGAAATCTCAACATTAAAGGTATATAAGTTACGGTGATGATTTCTACTAAAAGGTATAAACCCATCAGCAACCAGGTGATGATACCGCCTGGATTATGTTCCCAAACGATGTAGGCGGAAACTGCACCGGAGATAAAAATTACAGTCCAAATTAAGGGGATAAACGGCTCAAAAACTAACCATCGGGGGCGACTTAATTGGGCAAACCATTTAACATCGCGGGGTGTAATGAAGAAACTACCAACTGCAACTAAGAAAGTTACAGCCCCAATCACCATCCAAGAGGGAATCATACTTTTTCCTATCCCTACACTTTTGTCCAGTCATATACTGTCAGTTTGACAATCGCGGATAAGGGATTAATCAGTCGTTGGTAAGAAGATTAAGCATCTTGAGGATTGAGATGAGCCATTTGCCAAGTGGTGTAAGTGCCGATGGGACTCCACAGCAAATAAGGAACTAGTAATAATGCTGCCCAACCAGAAATATTTAAGACGACCAGCGTTAAAATTACGCTAACAACTAAACCTATACCTCCGACAATTGTACCCACCCGAAGACTGCGGAGCTTAGACATCACAGGTGTATATGCAATAGTTACAATTTCTAATAGCAGATATAAACCCATGATCATCCACGTTGTATTGGTTCCTGGGTTTTTCTCCCACACAATATAAGCAGACCAAGCACCACAGATAAAAATTACAGTCCAGATCACTGGGATTGCTGCTTCAAAAGTCAGCCATCTAGGTCTTTGCAGGCGGTTGAACCACTTGCGATCGCTCGGTGTCATTACATTAGCAGCCAAGGCCACCAAAATAGCCACACCGCCAATCACCATCCAAGATTTAATCATGCCCCTTATTCCTTAGTAAATGCTATTTATCGCTTAAATATGCCTTATCCTGCCCACATTTTGGCAACTAGAATGCTAATTACTCATCAATCCTAAGTTTGAGATAGCCAACTTTATGTCTCCAGGCTGGAGGGGAGTTGTGTCTGTGGGTGGGGGTATGTGTACAAGAGGGGAAATATCGTGGTAGTTGGGGGATAAGACGAGGAAAATTGATATGGAAGCGGAATCAGAAATGCGATCGCCAACTGTGGGTGAAACGCCATCTGTAGCACCAAAACTATACGGAATTGCCAATACAATTCGGCTCACAGGCTGGATAATACTTTGGGTACAATTGGGGCTGGCTGTGGTTACTGGTTTAGTTTTACTATTTGCCTCCACTGGTCGCGGTTTTGCAGATCAACCGAACGCAGGCTTAGGAATAGGCATATTTTGGGCTGTCTGTGGTCTTATAGCGCTCTTATTTAGCGTTTATTGGGATTTTCGTTACACCCGCATCGGGAAGCATTTGGCCAATCCCAATCCGGCTTTACACCCCAGCAAGGCAGATACAACTCAAGCGATTCGATTAGGAATCATAGTTAGTTTAGTCGGGATATTATTAACCCTGGTAGGTGCTGGTGCAACTCTGGGTGTACTTATAGCAAAATCGATTTCTCAACCGCCAGGAGTAGCCATCACCGATCCCAACAAAATTATCAGGGCGCTGGATGTGTTTGTCATGGTAGCGAATATTAATGGTATTGCTGCCCATTTTGTCGGGGCGATCGCTTCAATTTGGTTACTTGAGCGAGTACATCAACATTAATGGTGATTTGAATTTGTTTCTCTTTACCCTACCAATTCCAGACACAGTTGACGAAAATGATCGCCTCGTGCTTCAAAATTGGGGTATTGGTCGAAGCTGGCGCAGGCTGGGGATAGTAAGACTACGGGGGCTTGATGGTGTTTGGCTAATTCTAGCGATCGCCTTACCGCTTTTTCCATCGTTTCCACTATTTCATAATTGCTATAGCTGATTTCTTGTAGACGTTGGGCAAATGCTGGTGCTGCACTACCAATTAGTAATACGGCTGATGTTTGCCCTTGGATTTTCGCTAACCAGCCTGTATCATCCCCTGTTTTGGCTTCACCGCCAGCAATTAACACCACTGGGCTTTTCACCGATGCTAGTCCTACTTCCGCCGCATCGTAGTTGGTGGCTTTGCTGTCGTTGATAAAGTCGATGCCTTCCCAAGTACAGATGTGTTCTAACCGATGGGCAACCCCTGGAAATTCACGCAAGGCTTTTTCAATTGCTTGAGGGGGAATATCTGCTAAACGGGCTGCGGCTACTGCCATGAGGAGATTTTGCTGGTTGTGCGCCCCTACCATGCGTAAAGCTGAGGCTTCGACAATTCTTTGGGGTGGGGAGTTTGGCAATTGTTCTACCACCCAGCCATCTTCAATATAAAAGCCTTTTTCACTAAGCAAAAATTCTTTACCTTTGACGCTTGTCCAATAGGCATCCGGCCAATGACTTGCACCTATTTTGGATAAGTAAGCGTCATCACCATTGAACACCTGTAAATGGGATTGACGTAATAACTTGGCTTTGATGTCGTAATAATTTTCTAACGTTTTGTGACGGGCTAGGTGGTCTGGGGTGAAGGTTGTCCAGATACTAATGTGGGGGGCTAAGGTAATGGAAGATTCTATTTGATAGCTGCTGATTTCCCCAATAATCCAATCGGGGGGTATTTCTGCTAAGGCGACTTCACACGCAGCATAGCCGATGTTACCACAGGCGGGGGCATCAAATCCGGCTGCTTGAAAGATAGCGGCAATTAAGGCGGTGGTAGTAGTTTTGCCGTTAGTGCCGGTAATTCCTACCCAAGGCAAGGACTTTAAATGTCGCCAAGCGAGTTCCATTTCACCGATAGTTTCTATGCCTAATTCTCGCGCTTTGATTAAGGCGGGAATATCCCAAGGAACGCCCGGACTCACAACAATCAAATCGGGCAAAGTACCAGCAAAATCTAGTGAATACCCTAATTCAACTGTGATTTGTTCTTTAGCGAGTTCTTGTTGCTGTTTAAGGAGGGTATCGGAGGTATTGCGATCGCTCAGAATTACCTCCCAACCTTCCCGTTTCAACAATCTCGCCGCAGCAACACCGGACTTTCCTAATCCAACTACATGAGCTTTGGACATAGACTGTAGCAGAGTTCCCTGGTTAAGCACTCATAATGGTAGCGCTTAATGGGCAAAAATTACACCACTTTTTATTGCTTTATACTACAGATTTTTCACGATCGCCCCAAAGTCAGCTAACACACGGGCATGATTCCGCAATAATCCCAGGATATTTAGGCGATTGCGCTTGATTTCTGGGTCGGGGTCAATAACTAAAACGCTATCTGCTCCATCAAAGAAGTTACTCACAGTAGGCGCAATCTCCACCAACCCCGCGACTAACAATTGATAGTTGCGTGACTGTTGTGCTGCTTGCGTTTGCGGTACTAGTTTGACTAAAGCATCATAAAAAGCTGATTCGGAAGGCTTTTGGAACAATTCAGGACGCACTACAGAAGCGGGGTCTAGCTGTTGGGTATCTAAATCACCTTGGGCTGCTAGGCGTGTGGAACGGTTCACGGTTTCGTAGATTTTATCTAGTGTACCGTCGCGGCGGATTTGTTGCAGGTAGAGAGCGCGATCGCGCACATCTAGTAAATCCTGTAATGCCCTTGCTTGATACTCTTCGTCATTCTCTCCTAACACCGCATTTACCAAGTCGTAGTCAATTTGTTTTTCTTCTTGTAATAAGGTGCGGATGCGTTGTAAGAAAAATTCGTTTAAGGCTGTGATTAATGGTGCTTGGTCTTTGTTGTATTGGGCGGCAAATTCGGCGACTGTTTGTGCTAGCAAACTAGCTAAGTTGATTTGTAAATTAGCAGCCCAAGTAATGTTAACTACAGCGTTGGCGGCGCGGCGTAAAGCAAAGGGGTCAGATGAACCTGTGGGAATTAAGCCCAAGCCAAAGATACTCACTAAGGTATCGAGTCTATCTGCCAAACCCACAACTTGACCTGTGAGGCTTTGAGGTAAGATGTCATCGGCTCCTCGTGGGAGATAATGTTCAAAAATTGCTGTAGCGACTTCTGGACTTTCTCCACTAGCTACAGCATACTTTTGTCCCATAATTCCCTGTAATTCTGGGAATTCAAACACCATTTGAGTGACTAAGTCAGCTTTACATAATAAAGCGGCTCTTTGGTTGTTTTGGCGATCGCTTTCTCCCAGTTGCAGTTGAGCGCTGAACCGTTCAGCAACCTTAACAATTCTTTCTACCTTGCCACGTAGCGATCCCAAGTCTTCTTGAAAAGTGACTGTTTCTAATTGGGGTAAATAACTTTCTAAACTCTTGGATAAATCTGTTTTATAGAAAAACTGACCATCTGCTAATCTAGCCCGAATCACTCTTTCATTACCAACCGCAATCACTTCTGATTTAGTGGGGTCGCCATTAGAAACGGTGATGAAATAAGGTAAAAGTTCTTGATGATCCCCAGTCTTGAACACAGGAAAATAACGCTGGTGACTCACCATGACGGTTGTCGTCACTTCCGTCGGTAAGTTTAAAAATTCTTCTTCAAATTTACCGACAACTGGGGAAGGCCATTCTACTAAATTAGTAACTTCCTCTAACAAATCTGGGTAAATTTCTGTATAACCGCCTAATTTTTGTACTGTAGCTGTTACTTGCTCTTTAATTGTAGTTTTCCGTTCATTAGCATCTACAGTCACATAACCAGAACGTAGTGTGTTGACATAATCAGTGGCTTGGTGAATTGTGATCGTTTCTGGGTGTAAAACCCGATGACCGTAAGAAATGCGATCGCTCTTCACTGTCAAGGAACCATTCACCAATTCCAGGGGTAAAATCGCCTCATCTAATAAAGCAACTAGCCAGCGAATAGGACGAGAAAACCTCACATCCCCATCACCCCAACGCATCAACCGCTTACCTTCTAGGCTATAAATCCATTGGGGGACAAGTTCGGTTAGAATGTCTGCCACAGGACGACCGGGTGTTTTTTTCTGAATAAAGACAAATTCCCCCTTATCCGTGGGGCGTACCTCTAACGCCTCTAGTTCTACCCCTTGCTTTTTAGCAAAACCGACGGCTGCGGGAGTTGGTTGACCATCTTTAAAAGCTGCTTGGGCGGGTGGGCCTTTGATTTCCTCTTCCCGATCTGGCTGTTGGGATGGTAAACCTGTGATGAGTACTGCCAAACGCCGGGGAGTCCCGTAGACCTCTACAGATTCACTGGTGAGGCTATTAGCTGCTAAACTCTGGGGAATCCGCGATCGCCACTGCGCGATCGCACCACTGAGAAAGCTTGCAGGTAATTCTTCTGTTCCAACTTCCAATAAAAACCCAGGCATAGGACTCTGTTTTTAACTTTGCGTAGCTTAACTTTATCAATTCCAACAGTTTACCTTGCAGACTGGCTTAGGGTGTAAGGGTGGGTGTAGGGGTGTAGGGGTGTAGGGGTGTGGGGGTTTAGGGGAAGAAACTCTGAATCAGCGTTCAAGAGGTAGATACACAGAAGCTAGCTTTTGACTATTGACCATTGACTCTTGACTCTTTTTATTAATTAAGTTTCGGGTAAAACTGCATGATTAGAAAACTGCGTCGCTTTGCCAAAGTAGTCAATAAACCATATAAAGATGAGTTCTATCACTACCCTGGAACCATCCCCGGAACCATCATTATTGATGCAGATGCGCCGCCACCGGAAATTGACTTAATTGACTATAACCAAATTGATTTTACTCATCAGCGAGTTGCCACACCGGAAGAATGCGTTCCCTATTTGGATACGGAGTCTGTGACTTGGGTAGATGTCCAGGGTTTGGGTAATCAGGAAATATTAGAGCGATTGGGGCAAGTTTTTGAGTTACCGCCTCTGGTGTTGGAAGATGTGGTAAATGTCTCGGAACGTCCTAAAACAGAGGATTACGACGACCAATTATTATTTATTGCCCGGATGGTTGTACCTAAGGAAAGAGAGTCTGGGTTTTATAGTGAGCAAGTCAGTCTAGTTTTAGGTAAGCACTACTTGTTAAGTATTCAGGAAGAACCAGAGCATGATTGCTTTGAAGGCGTAAGGATGCGAATTGAAAAAGCTAAAGGGACTATCCGCCGCCAAGGAGCCGATTATTTAGCTTATGCTTTGCTTGATGCGATTATTGATGGTTTTTTCCCAGTTTTAGAACGTTACGGCGAGGAACTTGAGGATTTGGAGGAAGAGGTAATCGTTAGTCCTACGCGCCAAACACTGCAAAAAATTTATCATGTGAGGCGCGAATTATTACAACTTCGTCGCGCTATTTGGCCGCAACGGGATGCGATTAATTCTTTGATACGCGATCGCAGTCAACTAATTAGCCCAGAGGTGCAAATCTATCTCCGCGATTGTTATGACCATGCAGTGCAAGTCATGGATATGGTGGAAACCTACCGTGAGTTAGCCTCTGGATTAATGGATGTATACTTGTCAGCAGTCGGTAACAAAATGAATGAAGTGATGAAACTACTGACAGTGGTTTCATCCATCTTTATTCCCCTAACTTTTGTTGCAGGTATATATGGCATGAATTTTAATACAGAAAAATCGCCATACAATATGCCTGAGTTGAACTGGTATTGGGGTTATCCCCTGTGCTTGGGAGCGATGGGAGCGATCGCTTTTGCATTACTATTTTTATTTTGGAAACGAGGTTGGCTAGAAAATTCTTCTATGATTGAGCGTGATTAATATTGAACGTTGCCGAGGGGTTGCGTAAAAAATTATTATATGGAGTTCATATATTAAGTATGACTAGGAGTACTGACCAAAATTTACTTGTCTTAACAATCTATATTATTGGTGTATCTTATATATTCAATCGCATGGTTGATGCCATTGACGATCGCATCAAATATGAGTTTAAAAAATCCGTAGTAGATGACCAACTCAAAGAACAAGAACTCGACGACAAAATAGGCATATCCTTTAAACTTGCAGCCTCCAACTCCTATGATGACGTTAAAGACCTCTCAATCAGCATTGAGAATAAATCTGATGATGTTGCTGTTTATGTAGACTGGGACAATAGTTCTTTAGTCGTTGAGCATTCCAAACAATCACGGCGAGTTATTAGAAAATCACCAGATTTGACCCGTGATTTAGCTGTACCACAAAGCCCTAGTTTAATTGTTCCCAAAAAAACACTAACAGAGTCAATTACAGCAGAAGATGTCTTTGAGCGCGACAAAGAAAGTGGCACTTATTCAGCGAAAAAACCCTTAATTAATATTACAGGGTTACAAAAGGGCGGGCCACCTCAGAAAAAATTGTATGGCGAATTTATGAATAGAGGTAAGGAAATAGACTTTTCTCTACAACTAGTACTGCGTGTAACTAAAGTACGAGCAGGTTTTGCTCCTGGGTCAGAATTTCCTCCCATATCCATTATTAATTGTCCCTTCACTATCAGAAAATTACCTTGGACTTACGCCCTACCCTGGAATAAAAAGAAATAAGCAAAACAGACACAAGACACCATCCAAGATTACACTGGAACTAGGGAGAGAGTAGGCGTTGGCGGTTGCAGACCAGTTAGTTTAACTGATTTGAGGAAAGTCCGGACTCCCGAAAGACCAGACTTGCTGGATAACTTCCAGTGCGAGCGATCGTGAGGATAGTGCCACAGAAAAATACCGCCAAAACAAGTTAAAAGTAAAAAGTGAAAAGGCAAAAGAAACATTTCTTTCTTTTTAATTTTGCCTTTTATCTTTTGCCTTTTTTGGTAAGGGTGCAAAGGTGCGGTAAGAGCGCACCAGCAGTATCGAGAGGTACTGGCTCGGTAAACCCCGGTTGGGAGCAAGGCCGAAGGAACTATGGTTGGTCTTTTACCAGTTCCGTTATCAGAGAGCCGCTAGAGGCGTTTGGTAACAAACGTCCCAGATAGATAATCGCCCTCCTGTAAAGCAATTTACACAGAGAACAGAACCCGGCTTACTACCAACTCTCTCCTCTTTTTGTCAATAGTCTATAGTCAATAGTCCATAGCAAAGACTATTAACCGTTGATTGTTGACTGTTGACCGTTGACCAATGACTAATGAATAATGACTCTTGTGTATCCCCGCCGACAAAGGCAACTTGAAAGTTTAGTAAGAAAATTAGGTCTACCAACAACAGCACCCATTAAGTGGGAATTGCTGGATTTGGCATTGACTCATCCTACTGTGTCCGAATCCGCTAATTATGAACAGTTGGAGTTTGTTGGTGATGCGGTGGTGCGATTAGCTGCGGCTGTGATGCTTTGGGAGACTTACCCTGACTGCCCTGTGGGGGATTTTGCGGCAATTCGTTCGGTATTAGTGAGCGATCGCATCCTTGCCCAGTTAGCTAGAGAATATGGTTTAGAATTACATTTATTGGTTGCTGGCAGTGCCACCAGTGACAAAATTGGTCAGGAGTCCCGATTAGCAGATGCTTTTGAAGCTGTTTTAGGTGCGCTTTATCTCAGCACTTCTAATCTAGAACTCATTCGCCCTTGGTTAGACGTTCACTTTCGCCAACTAGCAGCCGAAATTCGCCTCGACCCCGCCAGACTTAACTACAAAGCCGCGCTACAAGAATGGACGCAAGCACAATTTAAGGTGTTACCTGAATATCGAGTCGTCGAAATCAATCAGGCAAACCGCACCCAAGAACGTTTCGCCGCCGAAGTTTGGTTACACGGTAACAAACTCGGTGAAGGTAAAGGACGCTCCATCAAAGCGGCCGAACAAGCAGCCGCCAAAGTAGCCTTTTTGGCTATCACTCCTCCAGAAGAAATTGGTAGTCAATAGTCATTGGTCATTAGTCCATAGTCAAAAGCAATTACACGTAACTATTGACGCTTAATCATTTACCAGTGACTATTAACTAATAACAAACATAAGAGATAGTTCACGCAGCATATTTGTTCTTAAGCTGTGTATAAAAAAACTAGCTTCCAATGACCAATGACCAATGACCAATGACCAATGACCAATGACCAATGACTATTGACTATTGACTATTGACTATTGACCAATGACTAAAATCGCTGTTATCGGGGTAGGACGCTGGGGTGTGCATTTGTTGCGGAATTTTTTAGCACATCCGCAAGCTGAGGTTGTGGCAATAGTTGATCCCCATCCAGAAAGGTTGGCTGTAGTTAAGCAGCAGTTTAATTTGGCTGAAAATGTTCTGTTAACCACCCAGTGGTCTGACTTACAAAAAGTGCCAGGATTAACAGCAGTAGCGATCGCCACTCCAGCTACCACTCACTACGCTTTAATTAAAGACGCTCTCACTCAAGGCTATCATGTTCTAGCAGAAAAACCTCTAACCCTAGACCCTACAGAGTGTTTAGAACTTTGCCAATTAGCAGAGCAACAGCGATTAATACTCATGGTTGATCACACCTATTTATTTCACCCAGCCGTAGAAGAAGGTCAAACTGTAGTTCAGTCCGGTAAATTAGGTGAGTTACGTTACGGCTATGCTACACGCACTCATTTAGGCCCTGTCCGTCAAGATGTTGATGCTTTATGGGATTTAGCCATTCATGATATCGCCATCTTTAACAACTGGTTAGGTAAGGTACCTGTGAGTGTACAGGCGACGGGTACAGTTTGGCTACAGTCAACAGTCAACAATCAACAATCAACAGGTTTAGCCGATTTAGTTTGGGTCACACTAACTTACCCCGATGGTTTTAAGGCGTATATTCACCTGTGCTGGTTGAATAATGATAAACAGCGCCGTTTGGCGGTGGTAGGAAGCCTTGGGACTTTGATTTTTGATGAAATGTCACCATCATCACAGTTAACTTTGTTACACGGTGAATTTGAACGTCAGGGAAATCTATTTTTGCCTGTAAATCAAAGCCGAGAAGTTTTAGAACTAAAAACCGGCGAACCTTTACAGCGAGTGTGCGATCGCTTCATTACTTCTGTTTTCCAGAATACACCTACAAGTATTTCTTCTGGTTGGGTAGGTACAGAATTAGTCAAAATTCTCTCTGCTCTAACCACGTCTCTCCAACAAGGCGGCCAATCTGTTTCTCTTCAATAAAATTTATAATAATTTACAGCATTACTACAACACGAATGTTTACCCACATCACATAATCAATTACGAATTATGAATCACAAAAAGATTAACTCGCTCTATATCAGTATACTCTTCTAACTCTGTTTTTTTCGAGATGTAGTTTTCATCACAAGCGAAATGTACTACTTCTGGATGGTTAGAGGAGAAGGAGTCTTTTCCCTTAATATTTTCATCTTCTTCTGAATTTTTCGGGTTTTTAGTATTATGATCTGTGGCTGATAAACCTAATAAAGAGATATCAATTAATGGCAAAGTAATATTAACTGTTGTACCTTGATTGATACCAGCACTTTCCAAAGTGATAGTGCCACCCATGAGTTCAATTAAGTTTCTTGAAATAGCTAATCCCAAGCCTGTACCCTCAAATTTTCGTGTGGTACTACCATTCACCATCACAAAGGGACGGAATAGTTTATGTTGTTGAGCAGGTTCAATCCCTAAACCTGTATCTGTAATACTAACCATCACTTGCGATTTACCATCAATTTGAATTTGAATGGTTGTCGCAATACTAATACCACCTTCATCGGTGAATTTAGTAGCATTACCAATGATATTAATTAATACTTGCTTTAATTTAGCTGCATCCGCTTTCACAGGAATGGGTTCTGTGCCTAAGTTGGTTTTCAGTTGTAAGCCTTTTTGTTGGACATTGACTGACTGTAAATTGATTACTTCTAAAAGTGTTTGTCGCAAATCTAAAGGTTGGCTGACTACAGAAAGTTTCCCAGCTTCAATTTTAGAAATATCGAGTAGTTCGTTAATAATTCCTAGTAAATGTATCGCTGTTTCATCGGCACGCTGAAGAAATTCTATTTCTTCTTCTCGATTATCACACAAGCCATCCTTAACTAAACGTACGCAGTTGATAATAATATTTAATGGATTGCGTAATTCGTGGGAAGTAGTAGCTAAAAACTGACTTTTAACTTGATTAGCACTTTTTGCGTCTTTCCATGCCGTCTCGATTTCTTCTGACCAGACTTTAAGCCTATCAACCATTTGGTCTATTGCTTGTGCTAGTTGGTTAAACTCCCGAATCTTGAAGTTATCGGGGACTCGTCTAGATGTATGGTGGCTATGAATGTTTAAAGCATAATCGCGCAATTCTTCCACAGGACTAGCTAAGTAAGGTGCTAGATACAAAGATGCTACTAAACTTGCACCAATTAGACCAACTGTTAAAACAATAAGGATGAGTTTGATTTCTTCTAAGCCAAATAGAGCATTTTCTACAGTTGTCACAGACATGACTATCCATTTCTGCTGTGGCTGTATTGTTGTGGGACTGTCAATTACTGTATAACCTGCTACTAATTCTTTCTTATTCTGGAAAATTAAATTGATTGGCTCGTTACGTCCTGCAACTGCATTTTTGATGATGCTTTGTACTTGCTTGGCATCTGAGTGTTCTTTGATATTAGTTCCCACTAAATCAGATAGGGGGTGAGCTAATATTGTCCCATCTTCAGCGATGACTATGGTAGAACCAGTGAGTGAACCTGGTTGATTACGAGTTTGTTTATATAATGCTGACTGAAGATTCAAAGCATATTGCAATTTCCCAGACTTGTCATATACGGGGGCGGTGAGTAGTAATTGTAATTGCTCTTGGGGATTACGTGGGCCAGTCACTCCAGGTTTTGGGGGGGCGATGCTTCTCAGTTCCACACTATCACTTGGTAGAAGCGGGCCAAATTGAGTAATTTCTTTTTTACCACAGCTACTGGCAACTATTTCACCATTTTGCCAGTTAATTAGCTGCAAGCATTCAATTTGGTTGGGTAGTGCTTGTACTAGCTGTGTCAGAAATGCTTCTATCTCCTCTGGAGAACCGGACTGTACAACCGTTGTGCGGCTGGCAGTTAGTAAGTTAGTTTTAAGAGTGGCGATCGCATTGAGAATTCTCTCCCCTCTAATAACAGCACTTTCTGTGAGATTTTGTCGCGCAGTTTTTAGTAAGCTAGAGCGTGCCTTATTCAACGCCGCTATCTGTCCAACAAACAACACCGGGACAAACAAGAGCAAAATCCTGGTTACTAAAATACGTCGAAAGGATGATTGACCGTTACTAGGCATCTAGTGTCTCACTTCGCAACTGCACATCACAACAGAAAACACGGGCAATTTAGACTAGCTAAAGGAGACATTTATGAAGTTATCATAAATTTGTTATCAGGAAATAAAAGTATCAAATATTTAATATACAAAAAGCAATGTAATATACAAAAACTTAAGCAAAGTAGATGTAGGAGAGACTTGTGCTGCATACAGATTCAGTACCAAGTGACAAAATATCCTATGGGTAAGAGACTTCCTATTCAAAAATATCTCAATCTTATGCCGACTTTATGCAGGTAGGGGACAGGGCGCGGGGAGCAGAGGGGGGAGAGAAAACATGATTGAATAATTTATGTTGTGGAAATCCCTGAGCTTGCGCTGAACCAGGAAGGGACGCTGCAAAATTTAAACAGCTTATAGATTATTTAAGCGTTTATGTAAAGTTATGATACTTTTGTTTCTGGCATCATTTCCGACTATCAAACCAACCTTATGGTGCAACACCGTCCTCATACCACAGTAGTTTTGGCAATGAGTGCAGATGGCAAGATAGCAGATTTTAGGCGATCGCCTGCTAGATTTGGTACCAGTGTCGATAAAACACACCTGGAACAACAAATTGCTGCCTCTGATGCCGTTTTAATAGGTGCTGGCACTCTCCGAGCTTATGGTACAACACTGACCGTATCTGATACGGTTCTGCTGCAACAACGCCAACAGCAAGGCAAGCCTGACCAACCGATTCATATAGTGATTACACATTCTGCCAACCTCAATCCGGAAATTAGGTTTTTTCAGCAGCCAATTAGGCGTTGGTTAGTTACAACAACCTTAGGCAAGAATTTTTGGCAAGGACGCTCAGAATTTGAGCGCATTCTGGTTTTTGAAACTCCAACGGGAGAAATCGATACTATCGCAGCCGTAGAGCAACTAACATCACTACAAATAGCACGATTGTTAGTATTAGGCGGGGGAGCATTAATAGCTTCTATGCTGGAATTGGATTTAATAGATGAATTTTGGCTTACCGTCTGTCCATTAATCTTAGGCGGTGTGACCGCACCCACACCCATCGATGGTAGAGGATTCACATCACAACTAGCCCCCCATCTTCAACTTCTGGAAGTTAAAAAAGTGGAAGATGAAGTTTTTCTCCACTATCAGCTACAACGCTAGATCAATTAAATTTTTTACCTTTTTACTTTTTACTTTTTTGTCCCCAATCCCCAGTCCCTAAATATGGTTGAACAACTCAAGCCTCGCTATTCCAGCGTTTGGATTAACAAAATCGCTGAAGTACCCCAAGATGCTTGGGATGCTTTAGCCTTACCACTCAAAACTCCTTTTTTGGAGTGGGATTGGCTGAATAATTTGGAAACTTCTCACAGTGCTACAGCTAAAACTGGTTGGTTACCAAATCACTTGACCCTGTGGCGAGATAGAACATTGATTGCTGTGGCTCCACTGTATATTAAAGGACATAGCTATGGTGAATTTGTTTTTGATCACCAGTGGGCAGAGTTGGCAGAACGTATTGGGGTGCAGTATTATCCCAAACTTTTGGGTATGACACCATTCACCCCAGCCGAAGGTTATCGGTTTTTAATTGCCGATGGGGAAGATGAAGAGGAGATTACTGCCATGATGGTGCATGAAATCGACTCTTTTTGTGTCAAACATAATATTTCTAGTTGCCATTTTCTTTATGTTGATCCCCAATGGCAACCAGTATTAGAAAAACAAGGGTTTACAGCTTGGTTGCACCATAGTTTTATTTGGGAAAATTCAGGTTTTCAGAATTTTGATGATTACTTGATGGTGTTCAATGCTAATCAGCGTCGTAATATTAAGCGCGAACGTAAAGCTGTGGCAAAGGCGGGTTTACAACTGCAAGCCGTGACTGGTGATGACATCCCTAAGTCTTTATTTCCCTTGATGTATCATTTTTATGCTGATACTTGTGACAAGTTTGGTTGGTGGGGCAGCAAATATTTAACAAAGCAATTTTTTGAGCAGTTACACCATAACTATCGTCATCGAGTCGTGTTTTTCCCTGCTTATCATGAGCAAGATCCCCGCCAGCCTCTAGGTATGTCTTTTTGTTTATTTAAAGACGATCGCCTATATGGTCGTTATTGGGGCAGTTTTCAAGAAATCGATTGCTTACATTTTGATGCTTGCTATTATGCACCGATTGAGTGGGCGATCGCTAATGGTATTCAAAGCTTTGATCCTGGCGCTGGCGGAAGACATAAAAAACGTCGCGGTTTTCCGGCTGCACCTAATTACAGTCTCCATCGCTTTTATAATAATCGTCTAGGACAAATTTTACGTCCCTACATTAGTGAAGTGAATCAATTAGAAGAGCAGGAAATTGCAGCTATCAATGCAGAGTTACCTTTTAGTCAACAGTAAATAGTCATTAGTAAGTTGTTAGTTGTCATTGGTTCATAGTTCATAGTTATTCTTTTTTTCTTCCCCCGCTTGCCCATCTCCCCTAGTTCTTCCCATTCCCTACCTCTGAATATTGATGATTGCAGGTAACAGGTAACTAATAAAGATTTACACTTGATATGGAGTGTAAAATCCCTGAATAAAGAAATTTAATTTTTAAAGCTTATGGATTTGATAGTTGAAGATTTAGCTGCCATTGATAATAAACTTTCTCAGCGTCATATTGACCTTGACCCGAACGGATACTTCATTATCTATATAGATAAAACTGCTGGCTTGATTTATGCCAAGCATTTTACAAATATCATTGACGAACGTGGTTTAGCAGTAGACCCAGAAACAGGTAAAGTAATTCCTGCTAGAGGAAAGGTGGAAAGAACTTACACCACTGTTTTCGCCGGAAGAACAGCCAAGGAACTTTGTGTCAAAATTTTTGAAGAAACTCAGCCCTGTCCCGTAACTATGTTGGATCATGCGGCTTATTTAGGTCGTGAATTTGTTCGTGCTGAAGTCGCTTTGGTAGCTGGGCAAGAGTACGTGCAAGATTAAGTAGGGAGTAAGGAGTGATAAGCTATTCTGCTTTTAAGTTGCATAATCCATCGAGAAGACTGTTGACCGTTGACCGTTAACAGTCAACAGCCCCTATCAGTAATTATGCAATTTAGGCGCGCATTCGCTTAGGTAGGGATTAAAACATTATTCTTCCCCTACTCTCTACTCCCTATCTCCTAAACCTAGCCTTCAGATGATGGTTGAACGGCTAGGTAGATGTAGTAGGTTGCCATTGGGATGATGGTAGCAGCAATCAAAAGTCCTACTACCCAAGCAGTGGCGTTACCTTTATCGGTTTCTCCGGCTTTTTTGAATGTGCCTTCTACTTGTACTGTGTCAACGATTTGTGGGGGGCCAGGATCAGGTTGACCTGAGAGAACAGCAACTAGGCGATCGCTAGCATCTAAAAATGCCTGATTATATTTATTACCATCTCGCAAGGGTGCAGCCAAGGTTTCCTCAGCCACACTGTTGGCAATGGTATCTGTGAGTAAAGGCTTGACTTCATCTCCAGTAATAATGGCAGTACCGTTAGTCACGGTATCCAGTACTAACAAAATTTGATTTGCTTGGGCTTCTTTGCTGGGAAACCATTTTTCAAACAGTGCTTGACCAAAGCTTTCGGGCGTTTCCCCATAGTCTAGGCGATGGATCGTCACAAATCTGACTTCCTTACCTGTTTGTTTTGCTAAGTTCTCTAAGCTGCTGCTAATTGTACCTTCATTGATTCGGCTAATTACATCGCCTTGGTCTAGCACCCATGTAGAATCACCTGCTGTTAGGTTTGGTATTTGATACACTCCCGAAGCTAGTGCAGGGGCGCTAGATAGCGATGCAGCGAGAATAATAGTCAAAAAAGGCAATATTAGCCGGATGAGGAGTTTTTTCATCCTAAAAACTTGCTGGAGGATATGTGTCATTGGATAATTCCATAAGTACGAATAACACAAAAATACTACATAACTAATGTCAAAATCACCCTCTAAGGGGGGTTAGGGGGATAAGCAAGTTATTAAAATCACATTCTACCACTCTTAAAACAACCTCTTAAAGAGTGATTTATATTTTTTAAATACAAATTAAAAATTACATTTGACTAAAGTAAAAAGGTCAAAATCCTTGAGTATTTGTAATAATTTAAATACAGTCAAGATATGGAGAGAGTAAAGCAGATTATCTAGCTCAATTGCTCTTTCTAAAGGTTTTTGTAAACTATAAACTCACACTATTGAAGGAATTTTTACTGCCGCTAAACGAGGAATGATTGCGGCTGTTAATCCCTGTTGAACCATGTTAACAATTATTGATTATTCTGCAATATGACTGGTAGTAATGATCACAAGTGCTAATTGTTTGAGGCTTTGAATGAGACACTATTACTGGTGAGTATCTAGTGATATCTTCCCAAGTAAGGTGACACCATGTAGACCTTTGTGGATGTTGGCTTCTTCCTGTAGCATTTCTAAATGCTGCATTACTTGGCGAATATGATGTAAAATTCGCTCTCCAACTGGTGTTAATACAGCGCCATGACGACCTCTGGCAAATAAAAGTATACCCAATTCTTCTTCTAAAGTGGCGATCGCATGACTAACCGCCGGCTGTGTCAGATGTAATTCTAAAGCTGCTTCACTAAAATTACCATGCTCTGCTACTGCAACTACAGCGCGAAGTTGGGAAATTTTCATAGGGAATTAAACAGTTAACTTTTTTATCAATAATTAATGATGGCTAATTAAGAAAGCCCAAGTTATCTTGGATTTCTGAAAGCCATATTTAATTACTACTTGAAATATTGTTAAGCTTCTATTTGTTAGACAAATGTTATATTTAATTCTATGGAAGGTTATATTGTTTGTCTACCGCCTCAAGATAGATAAGCGGCAACTATTATAATATTTGGATATTTGGCAAAATTGATTTCTAATATCATTTGCAAAATATTTTCTAAACACTTGTAAAAATCCTATTTCGATTTTTACATAGGACTCATATTTGATTTCTGAAGAACCAAATGGGCTAGAAGCTTGCCATACAAAGGTTTATTTCTCAATATACTTAGCAAGATGCAAGTACGATTCCTATATACTTTGTAGTAAATGCCCATTTTGAGGGTTTAGTTAAAAATACATCAGAAATCCTAAACAATACTTCCGATAGAGGCACAAAAGAGAAATTACTAGATTTTAGATAGATAAAATCACCAATATTGTTCTACTAAAATGATGGGCAAGAATAAACAAAGGAGTATTGAATTATGTCTGAAGAGAAAAAAGCAAAGTCTAAGAGTCAAGATACTACAGCTTCTGGTGGCTACCAAACTCCCCTCAATGAAGAGATTCGTAAAACTGGCACTGCTGCTGAATCTAACGCGAGAGAAAGTGCTAAACCAGAATCACCGGGTGAAGATGATGTTGCAGGTAGCCCCAATCAAGGGACTGAATCACGGTAATCGGACTTAAATATTTCCTATAGAAATAACTTTGGTGGATTTTTGCATACTTGCCATAGTTGAACTTGAGCGGATAAATACATTTTTTAAAGTATTTATCCGGTCTTTTTATACTCTTATTTTTCAGTTATATCTGTTAACTGTAAACAGACTCGAAAGCTTTTTATTATAGCCGTCGCCAGTAGTGTTAGGGTATCAATAGATGATACAACATATATACAGAGAGACTTTCCACTCAGTCCCCAGTCCCCAGCTATAATATATAAAATCAGATGATTCAGGAATAAAATCGGATTCCTATAGATAATTAGTAAGAGCTAACACATAGAATTCTTCACTGGCATCTATGGGTTTTGAATGTTATGGAAAAATTACAAAAGTTTTAGGTGCTGTATAAATCTGGCTACAAAATACAACGGCATCAAGAAGCAAAATTTCAGCACATGAATTTGGGCAATATATCAAAGATAATTATTACCAAGGTTATATTTTCGCGGTATTAATTACCTAAGAATAGATATTTTAACCTTTCTCTCGATTAATCCAAACACCCCTTAACCCGGCTGCTTTTGCGCCTTGATAATCTTCTTCAATGCTATCGCCAATGTGCCATGCCTCTTCAGGAGAACTATTGTGTTTTTCTAGAGCGATCGCAAAAATTTTGGGATCAGGCTTTGCAGCACCTACTTGAGTGGAAATAGTTACCGAAGAAAAGTAGTGACTCAAGCCTAAACTTTGCAAAACTGAGTACAACCGCGAATCGAAATTAGACAAAACACCCAATTCAATCCCTATATGTTGCCAGTTGCTTAAAGATTGCACAACATCAGGATATATCACCCAAGGTTCAGCAGTGCCAAAGTGAATATATAGTTCGCCAAAAAAGCTGGAAAAATCAGCAAATTGGGGCAGAACACCAGCACTTTCAAAAGTATTCAGGGCAATTCTGCGCCACCACTCAAATTCAAGTTGTGGTATGTCTTCAGTGTCTGCATCAGGGAATACAGGCGGCGGAGATGCTTTAAAACTTTCAATAAATGCTTTATCCACAATATCCGGTGCAACTTCTACACCAAACTCCTGGGCTATTTGACTGTAAACTTTTCCGACACTACCCTTAACGCCAAATAGTGTCCCCACAGCATCCACAAAAATAACTTTAGGCCTTTCCATTAAACTGCTTGCAAATTATGAATGTTAGTCGTTAGTCATTGGCTTCCCTGCGCGAAAGCGTTCGAGCAAGGAAGTGCAATTCCTAATACTTAGTACCCTTTTCATTCACAGCATCCACTGCTGAGTAAATTGTTTCTATAATAGGACGTACAAGCCAGTTAAAGCCAACTTTAAGTTGATGATCTAATGTTGGTAACCTATACAAGTAGGCGAGACGGCGGGCAACATAAGCCAAAGAACCATCTAGTTTCACTCCTAACCCTGTAAGAGTGGCATTATCTGTACCTAGTGCCATCATCTCCCCTAACTGCTGGTAACGGAAAGGTAATAGGGGACGTTGAGTCAGAGAAGCCCAAATATTCCAAGCGGCGTAGTCTGCTTGTTGAAAAGCGGCTTGTGCGGTAGCGGGTACTTGCTGACCTTCAGCGTCAATACAGTCAGCTAAGTCTCCCAGGGCGAAAATGTCTGGATGGTCAAGAACTTGGAGAGTTGGTGTATTGGTAATTTGACCACGCTGGTTCTGTTTGAAAGGCAAACTTTTCACTACGTTTGTCACCCTTGTACCCACAGTCCAGATTACCAAATCTACGGGAATGGTATCCACTTGATTTTTGTACTCTAGGGAGATGGTATTTTGTCCTATTGATTCAACTTTGGTTTCTAAATCAATAAACACACCTTTTGCATCCAAAGCTTTCTTGGCAGCCTCGCGGTTAAAATCTGGGGAAGTACGTAAAATTTGATCGCTAATCTCCACCAGGCGGAAGCGTCCTCTTTCCCCTAGTCTATCTGCTAACTTACAAGCTAACTCAACACCGCTATAACCAGCACCAACAATTGCAACACGAATTTTTTCTGCATTTGACTCTTCTAAAACTCGCAGACGTTCTTCCAAGCGATAGGTGTCAGCAATAGTACGGAAAGGATAGGCGTAGGATATGGCACCAGGAACTAAGTCTAATGGTGTTTCGCCACCCAGTGTTAAAACTAAGCGATCATAAGGGATTTCTGGGCCATCTTGCAGATGTACTCGTTGCTGGTCGATATCAATACCAGACACAACTGCTTGATAAAAACGTACACCTGTACCTTCGAGAAGTTCAATAAAAGGGGGTGCAATTTCCCATGATTGCAGTTCTCCTGTAAGCAATTCGTACAATAAGGGGGAAAATAGAAAGCGATCGCTTTGATCTACCAGTACAATTTCCGGTTTTTGCTGAGTTTCCCAAGGTAATTGGCTTAGACTTAAAGCTGTATAGAGGCCGCCAAAGCCTCCACCCAGAATTACAATTCTCTTAGTCTGTTCGGTCATAAATTCTATGGGAGATTCTATCCCAGTGAGGCAACTAACTCTCAGTGTAATGATTTATTTCCTTATATGACCATCAGTCAGCAATCTGAGTACTTTCCTTCACGCAGTTCATGAGCAGGTAATAACTTGACTTTTACAAACCCACATTTCTCATAGCACGGGATAGCACGGATATTGCCAACAAGGGGATCAATCACAATCTGAGCAGCTAAGAATACGTCAAAAATATAGCTTACAACTATTCTTAATATTTCCGCACCAGTTTCGCGATCCCAATTATTGGGTTCTCCCGTACACAAATCAATATCACAAATCAATATCGTAGACCTTATCTGTACTATCTAGACAGTATTTTTGTTGATCTATCTCTGATAATTCGGACACTGAATATTACTGTGAATAGCCAATCTTCGTATTTTTATAACTAATAAAATACGGCTTAACTGGCTGGCTCATTTTCTATAATGATGGGTTTGTAGATTTCTATAAACTCTTTTAAGCTAAAAGAATTATTTCTGCATCATAGAATTGTATTACTTGTTAACCAGTCAACTATTTTGACATTAATTGATAGTCTAATTCAGTATCTTCTATGATAAGAATACTAGGTTCACATTTTTGAAACATCATAGCAAAAAATCGTAATTCGTAATCTTCAGGCTTGACCCACAGAATTATAAAATTAGTGGTCTTCCATTGGTTAAAATCTAAAACCATAAATAAATTAATTACGAATTACGTTAGCTTTGGTCTTTACTAAACTACGCTACCACGAACCATACAAAGGCATTAGGATAACCGTAGACTAAGAAAAACTACGAATTATGTTTAGTTACCACCTGTTGTGATAGATTTATGATGTATTGCTGAGTCTTCAGCTTTTTTTTGCCATTGACCATTGTTGCCTTGTTTATACTCATTTCTTACACTATTCCAAGCAACATCAGCTGCACCTTCTTCACTTAATCCATCACTTTGAGCTGCATTGAAAGCTGCGAAAAAAATCTGTTGGGCGTGTTCTGGCAATTGTTCTTTAATCTCTTGAGGTAATTCACTTATTTGTTGATAAGGCATAATTGCACTCCCATTAGTCTAACTTTAGTTCATGTTAAAATAACTGTCAGTAATTTTGCCTCTTTCTATAAGTAGAGATGTGAAATACCCTTCTGCGGGATTATTCAAATAGACTGAAATTCAATCGAATTATAATATTAAATTAATATTAGTAAATAACATCGTCAAATTATATCTATCCTAGCTAAGTTAGAGATATTGAATTAATTAGAATATTAACTATAATAGACCCATCCGTATCATAAATAATTAAGTAATTTTCAT
The DNA here is from genome assembly GCF_014696625.1 of Nostoc parmelioides FACHB-3921. Taxonomy (GTDB): domain Bacteria; phylum Cyanobacteriota; class Cyanobacteriia; order Cyanobacteriales; family Nostocaceae; genus Trichormus; species Trichormus parmelioides. The sequence goes on along the minus strand of NZ_JACJQL010000012.1, from coordinate 10,607 downwards.
ATACAATATTTATTATTAATTTTGTCAAAAGTAACTCATTTTAAAATAAATATACAAATAGTCAATTATTAATTGACTATACAACGATTGTAGATAAATATCTTAAACATAGATACTTCTGCCGTAACTCTTTGTTATAGATCATGTATTATCTAAAAAGTATAGTCGATGGGTATTAACCCAAAAAGCCAGACACCTTAAAACCTAAAACTGACCTGCATATCCTATGCCTCGTAAAACTTCATCTACATCTCATAGCCTTCATACAACACCATTAGCTCTTTCCCAGCTACATATCCGCTTGGCAGGACTAGAAAAGGAGCATAAAGCTTTACTTAAAAAGATTAAAAGCAAGCGTACTGAACTGAAGAACTTTATTGAACAGATGCGTTCTTTAGCAACAGAAACATTTCATAGAGCCAGTCCTGGCTTTACCAAAATATCAGAGCTAGACAAGGAAATCCACACTCTGTTTGCAGAAATTTTTACCACTAGAAAATTTGGTAAACAAACTGAGAAGAAAATAAAGGCAGTTTATCTTAATCTTCAGATGGCTGGGATCATCAGTCCAAAATTTGAGAGTAACCAGCCAGAACTAGAACTGGATGAGACTTCTGATGAGTCTCAGCAAGAAAATAATTTCTTTCAAGGAAATAATTCACACCAACATCAACGTGGACAAACACAGCCGGAATTAGGATTTTCATCTGTAAATAGAACAGATGAATCGAGAAAAATTCGTCAGACATTTTTGAGGTTAGCCGAAATATTTCATCCTGATAAAGTAAAAGATAGTGAAACGCAGATAAATCATACAGAGATTATGAAGGAAATTAATAAAGCTTACCAAGAAGGAGATTTAGCAAGACTCCTAGAAATTGAGCAAAAGCATCAGGTAGGGGAGCTTATTGATCATAATAGTGAAGATGATTTAACTAGAAAATGTAAAACTTTAGCACAGCAAAATGAAATCTTGATAACTCAATATGAAAATTTAAAAAAAGAACTTCGTCTAGTAAAAAATACACCTGAAGGTGCAATGGTTGCCGATTCTCGTAAAGCAGCAAAACAAGGCATAGATCCTATTGCCCAAATGTTGGAATCTATGGAGATTCAAATTAACTTGGTTACAGAAATTCGTGATTTTGTCAAGAATTTTAAAGCGCAGAAAATAACTATCAAAGAATTCCTTAATGGGCCAGAAAGTTTATATTCTCTACAACAGGAAATGATGGAAGATATGCTTGAGCAAATGTTGTCAGAACTAGATGGGATGATTATATTTTAAATTAACCACTTAATTCATTTAAGAAAAGTACAGGCTGTCAGGTATTTATTAGTTAGTAAGTATATTAAATTTTTTATTTGGGAATGGAACTCATATTGGAAGATTTCTATCAATTGTTGTAGTATCCTCGATTAACAGTTAAAATTCAGATGAAAAAATCTCTATTTTCACTATTCAAGCGTTTCCTCCTGGCACTTTGCTTAAGTATTTGTATTTTACCTATTCTCTGGATAAATTCACCACTTTTGCCATTACTAGCTAAACCTGAAACTCTAATTTTTGAGGAAGTTTGGCAAACAGTAAATGATAATTTTTATGACCCAAAAATGAATGGAGTAGATTGGAAAATAATTAAAGAAAAGTATAAACCTGAAGTATTAAAAGCGAAGTCAGAACAGGAATTTGCTCCTATTTTCAATCAAATGTTGTCTGAACTCAAAACTTCCCACACCCGTTACTATACCCAAGATGATCTGGCTTACTATCAACTTTTAGGCATTTTTTATGGTAATGGACTGGAATTACCCAAGGAATTAAACAAGTTTTTTCCTAACGGTAAATTTGAATATTCCGGTATTGGTTTATCTACTAAAGATATTGATGATAAGACTTTTATTAGCTCTATTTTAGATGACAGTCCTGCTGACAAGGCTGGGTTAAAAGTAGGTGACCAGATTATTAGTGTAGATGGTAATAAATATTACCCCATACGGTCTTTTGCGGGTAAAGTAGGGCAAACAGTCAAAATGTTAATCCAGCGATCGCCTCAATTAAGCAGTCGCCAAGAGATTACCATAGTACCAAAGATGTTTGATGCCAGCACAATGTTTTTGGCATCTCAAATGGCTAGCATTCAGATCCTCGAACAACAAAATAAAAAAATTGGCTACGTCCACATCTGGTCAAATGCAGCTGATCCATATCAGCAACAGCTTCAGAATGAGCTAATCTATGGTCGCCTGAAAAACGCCGATGGGTTAATTTTGGATCTCCGAGATGGATGGGGAGGGGGAGATATTAGTTACCTCAACATATTCACGGCTGAACAAAGTCCCAGTGTCACTCATGTTCAACGCAACGGCCGCCGATATACTTATAATTATCAATGGAAAAAACCTGTAGTGATGTTAGTAAACGAAGGAAGCCGCAGCAGTAAGGAAATTCTGGCGTTTAACTTTCAACAAAATCACATTGGGCCAGTCATTGGCACTAAAACAACAGGAGCCGTAGTTGCTGGTCGTCCTTATATTATGCAGGATGGCAGTTTGCTTTACGTAGCAGTCGCAGATGTTTTTCTCAATGGTAATCAAAGATTAGAAGGTAAAGGTGTTACTCCCGACATTAACGTTCCCTTTTCCCTGGAATATGCACAGGGAGTAGACCCACAAAAACAAAAAGCAATAGAGACTCTACTCAAAGCGCTGTGATTTTTGCTGTCTCCTGCTGATTCTGCTTCGACGACGAACAGTTTTTGTAAACACTTAGTAAATATTAGAGAAATATTCAAAACCCCGTGTAAACTTATACGCAATACAACAAACCCTTTAGACAACTAAACATAGCGCCTTATGTCAATTATTGCGCTCAGAGCATGGTATCTTCAGGATTATGAGCCAATTTCTGAACTAGAAAAACGGCTGCCAGATATTCGTCTTAGTAAAAAAAGCTTGCTGAGATCGGCATTACGTGCGGACTTTTTAGAAGATAGTGATGCGGTTAAACATTCCACTTGGTTTGGGCGGTATCTGGAGGGAGAAAATGTAGAATTTTATGTTGAAGGTAGCGGTAGCTACTGTGTAGCCAACATAGACTTAATTAGCCACGAAATTTATTTCACCAAGCAGACCGTTTTAGCTCAGTTAGAACCAACGATTTTCTTTTCCTCTCAAACTGAATACGCCGAAGCTAGCGATATTCTCAGGGAAGGACTGGGAAAGAGTGTAGAAACATTAAATTTGCGATCGCGTATCCCACTCACATTAGTAGAATCATCTCGCCCCAAAGATGCGCCTTTACGTTTAAATCGCACCACATTGAGAAAATTACGTAAAAGTTTATTGTTCATTGCAGACACGACACCCATTGCTAGCATTGATAGTCAAGAAGTACAACAATTAATTCCTAGCCCTAATGTTTGTGTAGAAATCGGCTATGCCATTCAAAGCAAGCGGACAGAACAAATCTTATTAGCACATCTGCAACGTCCAGATAATCAAGGAGAGGCAAGATTTCCTTTCGATCTACCCACACCACAAATATTGCCATTTCGGGACGGCAAAGAACTAAATAAAATTCTCACAGGAGCAATCAAAACCCAACTAACAAGATTCAAATTATTTTAACTATAGCCGTCATCAGTAATGTTAAGACATCAATAGATGATACAACCTAGACAAAAAAAGGCTTTTCACCCAATCCCCAGTCCCCAACCATAACTGATAGTTTTACTGCATCCTATCTATAGTGCGGTACTGAATCGCCTCTGCGACATGATTAGGTTTTAGCTCGTCTTCATCTGCTAAATCTGCAATAGTCCGAGAGACTTTCAGAATGCGATCGCTTGCTCTGGCAGATAAACCCAGTTTTTTAATCGCCGCTTCTAATAAGCTGCGACTACCATCATCTAGTTTGCACCATGTTTGTAAATGACGACTCTGCATTTGGGCATTACAACGCAGATTAGGCTCTTTTTGAAAGCGATTAATGGCGCGATCGCGTGCTTTTTGTACCCTTTCCCGCACGGAAACGGACTCTTCTCCTGTAGGCTGTTGGGTGATTTCTTCTGGTTTTAAGCGATTGACAGCTACTTGCAAATCAATGCGATCCATCAACGGGCCAGAAAGCTTCGCCCAATACTGCTCTCGTTGTCTGGGTGAACAGGTACACTGTTGGATAGTATCGCCGTAATAACCACAAGGACAGGGATTGGTACTCGCCACCAAAGTAAACTGTGCGGGGAACATTACAGATTGTCTAGTACGAGAAATGGTGACATAACCATCTTCTAAAGGCTGGCGGAGAAATTCTAAAACATCACGTTTAAACTCTGTTAACTCGTCTAGGAAAAGAATCCCTCTGTGTGATAAAGAAATTTCACCAGGACGGGGAAAACCACCACCACCGACAAGAGAAGGCCCGGAGGCTGAATGGTGAGGACTACGAAAAGGGCGATCGCGCACTAAGGAACCACGATTTTTCAACAACCCAGCCACGGAGTGAATGCGAGTCACTTCCAAGGCTTCAGCAAAACTCAGGGGTGGTAATATCCCAGGTAAGCGCCTTGCCAGCATGGTTTTTCCACTACCTGGAGGGCCGACAAAAATCAAATTATGTCCGCCAGCCGCCGCAATTTCTAAAGCACGACGACCATTAGCTTGTCCTTTTACGTCCTTTAAGTCGGCGATCGCATGAGATACTGGTGTGAGTTCTTGTGATTCCTCTAACTTTACTGGTTGATGCTTGCTAGGGTGATTTAATAAATCGACAACCTCAGACACATTCTTGCAGCCATACACCGCTAAACCCTCCACCACGGAAGCTTCTTGAGCATTATCCACAGGTACTACTAAGCCTGTAATCCCCATTTTTTTCGCAGTAGCAGCGATCGGCAAAACACCAGCTACGGGACGTAAGCTACCATCTAGAGAAACTTCACCCAAGAAAAGATAATCTCCCAACAAATCAGGGTTAACCTGTTCAGAAGCAGCTAAAATCCCTATACTGATAGGCAAATCGAAACAAGGCCCTTCCTTGCGTAAGTCTGCTGGAGTCAAGTTAATCACAATTTTTCGCATCGGAAAGGCAAAACCTGCATTTTTGAGAGTTGCTTTGACTCTCTCTTTTGATTCCTGAACGGCTGAATCTGGTAGTCCCAAAACCACAATTCCCGGCAAACCCCCCGATATATCGACTTCTACGCCTACTTTCACGGCATCGATGCCGACAATTGATGCACTCCAGACTCTAGCAAGCATTGGCTAAATCTTTCTTATGTGAACAGTAACCCTTTAAAATCTCTAGCAGATGAGTTCTTATAACCGCATGAGTGAAACTACAGATACCATTTTCAGCAAAATTATTCGTCGAGAAATTCCTGCCAATATCGTCTATGAAGACGATTTAGCCCTAGCTTTTACAGATGTGCATCCCCAAGCACCAGTACACATCCTGGTCATTCCTAAACAACCCCTTGCCAAACTTTCTGATGCAGATTCTCATGATCACGCTCTTTTGGGACATCTTTTATTAACTGCCAAACGTGTTGCTCAACAAGCTGGACTGGAAAATGGCTATCGCGTTGTCATCAATAACGGCAATGATGGAGGGCAAACAGTTTATCACCTGCACTTACATATTTTAGGTGGGCGACCAATGGCATGGCCTCCTGGTTGATATGAAGTCATTAATCGCGTCTAACGACGCGATTAATAGATAAAAATTTAGCACTACGTGACTGAAGCATTATGTAAAAAATACGTCGAATTAAAGGAGTTAGATATTTACACACTAGCGTTCTTGTGTAATTACAGATATGCCATTACTGATACTGACTTTTTGAACTAAATAATCTTTACAAGATGACAAAATATCCTTTGTCATTTGATTAGCGATACTTTCAAAATTTTGACTCGTTAATCCACATTCCGTATCACCGTTCAAAGTAATAGAAACAGTGACAATATGAGGCTCATCTACTGGTTCTATTTTCCCTATTTCAAATTCTTCAGTCCAAGCTGGCAGTTCTTCACCAGTTTGTCGTCCATACACTTTCACTCGCTCAATAGACCCAGTACCTAAACTGGTAATTCCTTTATGTACAAATGCAACCAAGGATTGTTGATTGGGAACTTTGGCAGATTCTAGCATTACCTGCAAGCAAGCATCTTTCAGGAGAACTTTTGCTGTGATGCCTTTGGGCTTTAGGTGACGATTCATCAAAAATGCGATCGCCTGAGTATTGCCTCGTTTAGCAAGTTTTACAAGTTTTTCCTGTGACATAAGCAAGTACAGCCGAAAATTAAGCAATAATTTCTTTATTCTTAAGATTCCCTATTTACTAACGTAACCAACAATAGTTAAAAATTTCACAAATGTTTTAAATAGCTACGTACATTTATTGAAATTGCTAAAATTATTATTTACAACCAATTTTTATATATGCAGATTTACCAACCTCATCCTTGGCCGTTAACGGTGGAAGAAGCCATAACTATTCAAGAAGAATTAAGACATCAAGTAATTACACAAGACCAATTTACACAACCTGTGCAGTACGTCGCTGGTGTTGATATGGGTTTTGAAGCCGATGGTACAATTAGCCGTGCCGCAGTAGCGGTACTGAGTTTTCCTGATTTACAAGTCATCGAAACGAACCTAGCATACCGTCCTACCTCATTTCCCTACATTCCTGGTTTTCTCTCTTTCCGAGAGATACCAGCAGTACTGGATGCTCTAGAAAAAATTCAAACAAAACCAGATATTATTTTGTGTGATGGACAAGGCATCGCCCATCCTCGAAGATTAGGTATAGCTAGTCACTTAGGAGTACTGCTGAACATCCCAACAATTGGTGTAGCCAAATCTCTATTAATTGGTAAACATGAAGAATTAGCAGACACCAAAGGCAGTTGGCAACCACTCATACACAGAGGTGAAATTATTGGTGCAGTTTTACGAACCCGTGTAGGGGTAAAGCCTGTGTATGTTTCCAGTGGACATAAAATCAGTTTATCGACCGCTATCGACTACGTGTTACGATGTACACCAAAATACCGCCTACCAGAAACTACTCGCGTAGCTGATAAATTAGCATCCAACAGATAAAGTCATCAAGCCACAATATAAATTTGTTGAAGTTTGTTCTCAAAACTTGCTTGCGACTAGTTACTCATGTTAGGAATCGCACAGAAGGAAGTTGAAGTAGCTAAACAAGAGTTACCCAAGTTAGAAAAATGAACGCACTAACTCTCCAGTGGCAAGACGGTGGTCAAAATAAAACTCAGCAAATTTACGAACAACAGCCAAGTAAAAATCCTGGCACTGTCCGCATTGGTCGAGATCCGCTCCGGTGCGATATCGTTTTAACTAACCCAACGGTATCGGGGCTGCACGTAGAAATATTTTTTCATTCTCAGCAGCAAAATTTTTATATCAGAAATTTGCGATCGCAAAATCCCCCACTCGTAGATGGAAAACAACTAATTCAAGGTGAAAAACCCTTAAATCAGGGCAGCATTATCTATTTAGGTCAAGCTCAAATTCACATCACAAATATTACTATTAACACCATCGCTGCCACCATTTTATCCCTACCGCAACCACCCATTGCCAGCCCTCAGCCAATTACACCCCCTCTACGCCAACAGCCATCACCATCACCGATACATCATCATCTAGCTACACCACAAGGCGTGTACGGTTTAGAGTGTCCAAAATGCCATCGCGTATCTTCACTAGAAAATTTGCCAGTCGGCTGCCCTTGGTGCGGCACATCTTTAGCCGCAGCAGTCAGCGTATTAGTAGCACCAAATTGACGAGATCGACAATGGGAGATATCAGGGATAAAAAACTACTGACAACTGACCAATGACTAATCCACAAATTCAATTGAGTTGGGAAGACCCCACAACTGGAGAACGGCGAGAACCAAAGTTGGATGTACCTATTGCTTTTGGTCGAGAATTCGTGCGTTTACCTGCCGAATTGGATGGAAAGCGTGTTTCCAGAATGTTGCTAAACAGTGATCAAGTTTCTCGTTACCATGCTCTCATTATCTGGGAAAATAACCAAATAATAGTAATTGACCAAGGTAGTGTTAATGGTCTATTCATCAACGGTCAGCAACAAAAACGTAGTATTCTGACTAGCGGTGATACATTGCAAATTGGCCCCTACATAATGATGGTGACACTCACAGTTCATGTCACTGCGCCAATCACCAATCCTCCTTCATTAATTCAATTCAATCCCAATACCAATCTTCCTGATCCAAACTTACCAGCAAGCCCTCCTATCCTACCTTTAGGACAAAATTTTCCACCACCAGTATTTCAAGCAGAACAGGTTCCTGTACAAGCACTCCACGCTACAGGTCTGCCCGTAGATGAATGTGACTACCTAGCAGTTGGTGGAGGATTAGGCAGCTTTATTTGGACTGATTTATTGCGAATTAGTGGTGTCCGTGCGGAGAAAATTGTAGCGATAGGATTAGAAGCAGAACCTTACGCCCGTTATAAGCGCCTTTGCCTAAATTCCCAAATACCTTTACACGAAAGATTGCGGTCAAATTCTGACTCTTGTCCTGATAATATTTGGGGTTGGCCTAGTTATGCTTGGCGAGAAGCCTGGCAGGACTGCACTAAAGGTCATTTAAAATCAGCATTACAGTATTTATGGCAAGTATTCGCTGAACCAACCTTTGCCGAAACTTACACTCCCCGTGCAAGAAATGTTTTTGATTCCATTGATAGAGAAGCCAAGCGGATTAACTGGAATCAAATTTATCGTTATGGGCGAGTCAGATCAATTCGCAAAACTGATGATGGGAGATATTGTGTAGCCTATTCTCTTGGGCAAGGTAATCATGCTTTTTTGGTTAGTCGTTATTTACATTTAGCTACAGGGTATCCAGCAATTCAGTTTCTCCCCGATTTGCAAGCTTATAGAGAGAAGTACCGAGATTTTAAATCTGTCGTCAATGCCTATGAAGCACACGATCATGTATATGAGCAATTAGAACGCCAAGGTGGTACAGTCCTGATTCGGGGTCGCGGAATTGTCGCTTCACGTATCGTCCAACGCATCTATGAAGCAAGACAGAAAAATCCTCACATTACAGTTTTGCACTTGATGCGATCGCCTAAACCCCAAGGCAACACATTTCAAAAAGCCACACGTCTAGTCAAAAACCATTACGAATTTCAACCATTCAACTGGCCAAAAGCCTGCTGGAGTGGTGAACTCCGCGTTATGTTAGAACAAGCCACTCCAGAAGAGCGCAAACGCTTACTAACAGACTGGGGCGGTACAACCACCGCCGACCGACAAGACTGGCAACACATTACAGAACAAGGGTTAAGAGAAGGTTGGTATCAAATTACTTTTGGCGAAGTGTTGGGAGTAGAAAGGGATACACAAAACCGTACTATCACCAAAATCCAAGAAAAAGGTTTTGGGGAAATGAAACTGAAGGCTGAGTTTATTGTTGACGCTACTGGTTTAGATGCCAAAGTGCAAGCTAATCCTTTGTTAGAAGACCTAGTAAAACAATACAACCTACCTTTAAATTATCTAGGACGCTTAACGGTCACAAACGATTTTGAGATCGCAGAAATGCGTCATAGTAAGGGACAAATGTATGCAGCCGGGGCAATCACTCTTGGCGGCCCTTACGCAGCTGTTGATAGTTTTTTGGGTTTACAATATGCTGCTCTCGTTGCCCTTGACGGACTTGCCGCAGTCCGCGCGCCTGGTGTCCGCCGTTTAAATGCAGTCAGTTCTTTTAGCCAATGGTTAAAGTGGGTATTTAATCAGTCACCATCATGACCACGACAAAAATTTGTTGATGTAGTTGCTTTTATACAGGTAAGTTACAGAAAGATTACCCTCAAATTAATATCAGTCTTCGCATTGAAGTTGATTGACGTTTATTAGTGCGTCACGACTCATTTAATTTGGGAATGCTATTAAATGCTATCGAAAGAAACCTATTTGAACTGCATCGCCTTTTTCTTGCTGGTGTCACTGTGCCTGAAAAGCTTGTATGTGGAGAGTTGGAGGGTGAAAAAAATAAGTGGCAAAAAATTTTTGAGAAAGTAGTTGACAAGGCAGAGTAGGTTAGATATATTGGATAAGTGCCTGAGAGAGGGGCGCGACGAAGCGCCGCTCGGAGGGAGCCGAACCTTGAAAATATTATAGTTTGAAAGCTAGTATACGACAATAGCCTGCGTCAAGAAAATAAAAAACACCAGGCTGAGGTGGATAAAGAGCAGTCAAGAAGAGCTAAAAACAAATGTCTTCAAAACGGAGAGTTTGATCCTGGCTCAGGATGAACGCTGGCGGTATGCTTAACACATGCAAGTCGAACGGAATCTTTAGGGATTTAGTGGCGGACGGGTGAGTAACGCGTGAGAATCTAGCTTCAGGTCGGGGACAACCACTGGAAACGGTGGCTAATACCGGATGTGCCGAAAGGTGAAAGATTAATTGCCTGAAGATGAGCTCGCGTCTGATTAGCTAGTTGGTGTGGTAAGAGCGCACCAAGGCGACGATCAGTAGCTGGTCTGAGAGGATGATCAGCCACACTGGGACTGAGACACGG
>NZ_JACJQL010000119.1 GCF_014696625.1 Nostoc parmelioides FACHB-3921 | reverse complement strand
TTTATCCTTTGACTTACATTCACTATTTATCTAAGACAATTGGCTTTATTCTAGATGTTTGAATTTGCTTCCCAATTCTTATTAGCAATTAAGATGCGTTCGCCCTGATTGATGGACTGATTCAAGCTAACGGTTCAGTAAACCTATTCTTAATTAATCCTAATGGATTTGTTTTTGGTCAAAATGCCCAGCTAAATGTTGGTGGTTCTTTTATTGGTAGTACTGCAAACAGCATCAAATTTGCAGATGGCTTTGAGTTTACAATTGACCAAACCCAAGTTACACCGATACTGACCATAACTACACCTATCGGACTACAATTTAGGAGCAATCCTTCAGCAGTTCGTATCGAAGGCGTAGGACACAACTTGATTGGCTCTCCATTATCTCCAGCAGTTGGACGGAGTAACTTAACGGGTTTGCGAGTCTTGCCCACAAGGACAATAGCATTGGTTGGGGGGAATATAATTTCAAACGGCGGCATGATAGTGGCTGAAAGTGGACGTGTTGAGTTAGGCAGTGTGGGAAATAATAGTTTTGTCAACCTAGTACAAACTTTCTCTGGCTGGAAGTTATCTTATGACGAGATAACTTCTTTTCAAGATATTCAACTATCAAGCCGCTCTCTAATTGATGCCAGTGGAATTAATAGCGGTTCAATACATTTACAGGGGCAAAATATCAGACTTCAGGATGGTTCTGTGATTTTAATTCAGAACCAAGGATTAACAGCAGGAGGTAAAATACGCATAAATGCTTCTAACTCTTTGGACATAAGTGGTACTGATCCAATTGCTAGAATTGCTGGTGGCTTACGGAATGAAACTTTGGGATTTGGTAAAGCCGGAGACATACTAATATCAACTCAAAAGTTAAGCCTTCGAGATGCAGGACAAATAAATTCTTTGACTTTTAGCTCTGCTAAAAGCGGTGACGTAATTGTGAATGCTTCTGATTCCGTAAATGTAGTCGGATTTTCACCTCGTAATTCTGCTATTTCTAGCCTTATTAGTGCTGGAACATTTAGCTCAGGAGATTCCGGTAGCATTTTGATTTCAACGCCACGACTGATTGTTAGAGACAGTGGCTCAATAGGAGTTCCAACATTTGGCTCTGGTAGAGGAGGCAATTTGACAATCAATGCAACTGACTTCGTAAGGATAGAAGGTTATGCACCATATACATTCCAGTCAAGTGTTCTATCTGCTACATCCGCTAATACAGGTAATGCAGGTAATTTAACAATTAATACATCAAGATTGATAGTGCAAGATGGTGGTAAAATTGACTCTTCTACCATCGCAAGTGGTAATGGTGGAAGTATTACTCTTAACGCTTCTAATTCTGTAAAAATAGAAGGCACAACACCTAATTCTCCAAACTTTACCTCAATAACTTCCTCCGCCAACATTGAGTCTCAAGTTGTACAAAATCTTTTAAGATTGCCTCCCATTCCTTCAGGAAACTCAGGAGATATTACTATTAATACGCCTCTTTTAAATGTTAGTGGCAACGCTCTCATTACTGTTCGCAACCAAGGCACTGGAAATGCAGGAAACATTAACATTACTACAAATAAAGTTAACATCTCTAATAGTGGAGGCATCACCGCTACAACTGCTATTGGCGAAGGAGGAGATATTATATTTCGCTCAAAACTTTTTCAACTCAATAAAGGTTTGATTTCTGCGACAGCAGGGCAACAAGATTCTAGTGGCAACGGCGGTAACATTATTGTTAACACAGGCATCCTGGTAAGCTCAAACAAGAGCCAAATATTAGCTAATGCTTACGAGGGTAGAGGCGGTAAAATTCAAATTAATGCTCAAGGTTTTTTCCTATCCTCAGATAGTCAAATAGACTCTAGATCAGAAAGAGGTATTGACGGAACAGTAGACATCAATACAAATGTCTTTTTAGCAGAAACTCCAATTAAATCACAGACAGTTCAAGAGTCACCGCAGATTGCTTCAGTCTGCCAGGGCAGGTCAAATGGAAACGATGAGTTTATTATTTCGGGTACAGGAGGATTACCTGCAAACCCAGAAAATTTACCAGATGTTGAATCTGCATGGCAAGTAAACTCGGCTACGAATATTTCCAATATCAAACCTTTAGTAGAAACTGATGGAATTATAGAAGCTCAAGGATGGGTTAAAAATTCAGATGGCTCAATAACCTTAACTGCACAAGCAAATAGTGTGAGTGCCAACACAACTTTATCTAAGAGTTCTTGTAATCCTCAACCCAAAACTTGATGAAAAATCAACGATTGCTCAAGCACCTACTTACATTTATAGTTAGCTATTCTTTGGTTATCAGCGAACCATCAATCATGTTGAGTCAAGCACAAACAAATAATGAACAATTACGACAAGCACAATCACTAATTCAACAAGGACAAGAGCAGTTAAATCAAGGTCAGGCATTAACAGCATTAAACTTATGGCAACAAGCAACACAAATTTACCGACGACTTCAAAATGAACAGGGGATAAAAGGGAGTCTTATTAATCAAAGTATTGCATTGCAAACATTAGGTTTATCCCCTCGTGCTTGCAAGGTACTACTAGAGGGCTTGAAACTAAATGCTGCCTCTGAAATTTGTAATACTTCCTCAAAACAACCTACGGAAGTTACAAAACTATTAGCCCTTTTTGACAAAAAAACAGTATCACCTGTTGATTTATTAGTATTACAGAATTTAGGTAATGCACTGCGTAGGCTAGGAAAACTTACCGAATCAGAAGCAGTATTAAACAAAACTATTATGCTCTCTGAAAATCAGCATAATTTTAATACTAGTTCAACATTATTAAGTTTAGGTAATACTAAATTTTATGCTTATAAGTTTTTCAAGGATAAATATTTGCAAGTAGAAGAACCCACATTTCGCCAGCAGACAGTAAAATTAAGCCAACAAAAAGCATTAGAAGGAATAGAAATATATCAAAAAATAATTAACCGAAATAATATATCCTCATCTGTCAAACTACAGTCACTTTTACGAAAGTTAAGTTTGTTACTAGATTATAGCCAGTGGCAAACTAATACTAAATCTCAAAATACTTCTGTAACAACTGAGCAGCAAATTCAAGAGGAAGTCAATTTCTTATTAAAGAATTCTCATCTATTTGAAGAAGTCTCAATAAATGAATCGATTTATGCTCAACTAAATTTTGCCAAAAGTCTCAATCAAATCCCTGATAAAACTCTAAACTCATTAGCTATAAAATATGGGTTAGCCAGTTTACGAAAAGCTAATAGTATAAATAACAAGCGATTAATGTCATACAGTAATGGTCTATTAGGAGAGCTACAGCCTGAAAAAGCTCATACTTATTTTAGTGAAGCGCTAAGTATAGCTCAATCAATTCAAGCATGGGACATAGCATATCAATGGCAACAGCAATTAGGTAAGCTGTATCAACAACAAGGAAAATATCAGGAAGCTACTCAATATTATAAAGTAGCAATTCAAAATTTTAGTAAAATACGTGACAATCTTTCCACAACTAATCTAGACTTACAATTTTCATTTTATGAAAAAGTAGAACCTATATATCGAGATTATATACGCTTACTACTTAGTAGTTCTCATCCTCAACTAGATAAGGTAATTCAAGCTTATGAACAACTGCAATTGGCAGAGTTAGAAAATTATTTAAGATGTGGCAAGCTGGAATTTATACCTATAAATAGTATCGCCAATCTAAAGAATAAACCGACAATAATTAATATTATAGACTTAGGTAAAAGTATAGAAGTAATTGTTCGTTCACCAAACCAATCATTACATCATCATTCTGTTAATACTAAAACTATCAGAACTAGTATTGAATATTTTTTAAATACTTTACAAGATCAAGGGCTGGCTGATACCCAAAAATCGGTAATTATTTATCATTCGCAAATATTGTATCAAGGACTAATTGCACCAGTTAAAAAACATTTACCATCATCAGGAACACTGGTTTTTACTCTTGATAATTCCTTCCAAAGTATGCCGATGAGTTTACTTCACGATGGTAGGGATTACTTGTTTAAAAATTATAGTATTACAACCGCATTAGGCTCTCGAATCCGTCCACCCAAAGCTTTGGTCAAAGAACAACTAAAAGCTTTAATTGCTGGGCTTTCTCAATTCAGTCCTAGTTTTAATGCACAAAACGCTCCTCCAGGATTGAAACCTTTGCCAGAAGTGGAAAAAGAAGTAGCTGATGTTAAACAACAAACCAGAGCATCAATTAAGTTGCTGAACGAACAATTTACCAGTGACAATTTTCAACAAGAATTAAAAACAGCTAAATTTCCTATTGTTCATGTGACTACTCACGGTCAGTTTAGTTCTGACCCTGAACAAACAGTATTATTAGCTTGGGACAAACCCATTAACATTCGAGAACTTGATGGCTGGCTGAAAGTCCAAAATAATCAAGACCCTATTGAGTTATTAGTTCTCAGCGCCTGCCAAACTGCTAAAGGTAACAAACGCTCTACTTTAGGTATCGCTGGGGTGGCTGCACAGGCTGGCGCAAGAACTACTCTCGCCTCCTTGTGGTTAGTAGATGCCGAATCTACAGCTATGCTTATTGAACAATTCTATAAGGGTTTAAATAACAACCTCTCTAAAGCCGAAGCTCTGCGACAAGCACAACTGGGCTTACTTTCTCATCCTCAGTACCAACACCCTTACTATTGGGCAGGATTTGTTCTGGTTGGCAGTTGGCTCTGAGATAGCGCCGACAAACGTTCTTGCACCAACTCCACTTCACCGGAGTTTTTTTGAAACCTAGCTAGTTGAAGTGCTTTTATATATGCAGTTTTTGCGAGTTGAGGCATCCACACCTCTACATAGCGATCGCCTAAGATACGATAAAGAGTAGGATTAAAACTGCCTGCCGCAACTCGTGCTTGTAAATTCTCAATTGTGTCGTTGAGAAGTCTTTCAGACATATAAATTGCATCTAGGTCAATGTAGGCTGTTTCATCGGCAGACAATCCCAAACTTTTAACTTGCTCAATAGCTTGATTAATTTGTCTTACCCATCCTTCAGGTAACACATGCACTACCAACGTATCATCAATGATGGGATCGTTACCTTTATTTGCAATCACTATAATTTTATTCGCACTACCGTAGGACAACTCTTGTTGGTCTTGAGGATAGGATAGTGTTGTGCCTACCACTTCCTTTTCCCACTTCACTTCACCGCCAGAAAGTTGCACAGTGTAGCTGGTTGCCCCTGGTACAGCAGTCCAGGATATCAAAGGACGACGGTTGATTATAACTTTGCCATAAGGCTGAATAATATTAGGTGCATTTTCTCTTCGATTCGGCCCTTTACGATTTGGACAGTCTTGTGGACTCAATAGTGTACATTTCCTTACTGAAGAAAACGCTGGTGGCTTACATATTTCTCTAACAGGAAAATTGCTCCCTGCTTCTACTAATAAATGTTCTCTACTAGAGTAACAAAGTACCTTAACTTCCTCTCCCTGTTTTGGTGATATCTGATCTGTTGGGCATAACAAACTGCCAGAACGCATATAGCGATCGCCTGTGCTGATAACCCGTCCTATTGGTTCAATACAACGCACCTGAGCTTCAGTCCGAGGAGATCCCATCACTGAGCTTAGACTCCCAAAGAACATTATTGATGTAATAGCTGTAAACCCAACAGTGAATAATGTTTTATTTTTATAAAATTTCTTTCTCATACCTATTTTATTTGATATTTAATCTTTTGAATTTATAATTTTTTACTAAAAACTAGCTATTC
Organism: Nostoc parmelioides FACHB-3921; assembly: GCF_014696625.1. Classification (GTDB taxonomy): domain Bacteria; phylum Cyanobacteriota; class Cyanobacteriia; order Cyanobacteriales; family Nostocaceae; genus Trichormus; species Trichormus parmelioides. Next base: position 4,708 of record NZ_JACJQL010000119.1, on the reverse strand, counting down.
TACCTTAATATCTCCTAGTAATCTGTTCAATATCTGTATTCGCCATCTTTGAACTTCCGGTAGATTAGATTCAGAAATCAAGCATACTTCCCATAACATTCTGGCATCATTAATTTCCTTTAAAGCTTCCTGGGTTTGTGCTAATAGACAATAAGTATCAGTTCTTTTAAAGTCTAGTTCTTTTGCTTTCTCTAAATTATTTTTAGCTTCTATATACTTTTTTTGTTCTAACTTAGCCCATCCTATGCTCTTATATAAGGCTGCCCTTAACGCAGGATCTTTAGCTTTAGTTAATCCTCCTTCAGCAATTTCTATAGCCGCATCATATTCTCTTTGCAAGTTTTTTATCCTAGCTAAGTTACTAACAGCATCTAAAGCTAATTTATTATTTAATATGGCTAATTTATATTGTTCCTGGGCTAAATCATACTTGCCTAAATCATCATAAAAATTACCTAACCCATAATGAGCCTCCCAACTATTTGGTTTTAGCTTAAATAAAACTGCATAACTATTTTCAACGCATTGGAAGTCCTGTAATGTTTGACATACCAACCCTAAATTATTATGAGCCACATCACTTTGTGGATTATATTTAATAGCTAATTCATAATATTTTTTAGCTTCTTCCAGAGGAATACTACGTTTATCTGCCTGTTGCACATAAAATTCAGATACTAGTTTAGCCATATCCGGTTTCAAAGCGATCGCTTGACGAAAACTATTTTCAGCATCATCAAGCCGATTTTCTTGTTGAGCTTTTTTCCCTTGATTCAGCAAATCCTGAGCTATGGACGGACGTAATACATTGTATATATTGATTAAACTTATAATACCTAAAGTTACTATACTAATTTGAAATATTTTTGATTTAACTACTTTATTGATCTTCGACTGCAATGGTAGACGTTCTAATCGTTTTAAGATAATTTCCGTAGTTTGTGGACGACCAATTGGTGACTGTGCCATCAATTCATCTAACAAATCAGCAAATGGTTTATCAATCTGCGGCGCATATTTTCTCCAATGTAAATTTCCTGTTTCTATGTCTTGTGGTATTTGCACTAATGATTTTCCCGTTACCAGAGTTACCAAAGTCCTTCCCAACGCATAAAAGTCTGACTGTGGAACTGCTTTGCCTCGAATCTGCTCTAATGGCGTGTAACCTTGTGTAACTACCGCAGTAATCTCATAATTTCCCATTCTTGTAGTCGTTCCGCCACTGGCACTGACTTTCGCCAGATACGTATCTGTAATTTTTCTTGCTGTACCAAAATCTATTAACGCCAGTTTTCCATTTGGCTGAAGAATTATATTTGAAGGTTTTATGTCTCTGTGAAAAAATTCTGTATGGTGTACTATATCTAGAATCTCCACTAATTGCTTGAGCCAGTCCACTGCTGTTGATTGTGAAATTCTGCCATTTGACTGCAACCATTCGGCTAAGTTCTGCCCTTCAAATTTATCCATTACTAAACATCGGAACGTAAAAGGGCTATTTTCTGGTTCAAATATGAAATAATCATCTACTGTACTGTATGGCACACAGGGATGATGTATCCGCCTCAAAGCTAATGATTCTACCTCGATCATCTTCACTAGCTCTGGACTATCCCATTTTGATACCTTCATAACGCGCCGCCGACGTTCTTCCCATTTATTACCCGCATCTTCCACCTCAAACGTATCTGTATAGGTAAAAATATTTCCTGTTGCCTCTTTTAGTGGCTTGATCAGTCGAATGCGGTTATTAAGTACTAGAGGTGTCCCACAAGCAAGACAACTGGCTGCTTCATCTGGATTTTCTCTAGCTGGGCATAGTGGGTTGATACAGTAACTCACATTTTATCCTAAATATCTCTTAACATTTCCATTGTCTTACCGTGTCATAATTTAAGCTGTACTGGTTTAGTGTATCAATAGTTACGTATATTCTGCTTATTAGCTCTGTTTAAAGAGATTTCAGCACTGTAATATCTTTTTGTTTATAACTTCTTTGGTCACTCTCTTAAGTTAGATAGCAAAAAAAATGCACATACTGTATCATTCTATTCTAGACACTATCTCATAGTGGTAACTAAAGTTTATGAGTTCCAGCGCTACTTGTGGTGTATATTCCCCAACAGATATGTCGGCAAATCAAGAAGATTTACCAAAAGTAACCCTAATCACCTTTGAGAAAGCTCTAGAAACTGTAAATGAACGAGTGCTACAAGCTAGAGGAAAACCTTTGACTGAGCCGGAGTTCACAGTTATTAAAGGAGCTTGGTTTGGACAAAATTACGAAACCATATCAGGTAATTCAGCTTATAGCCTAAATTATTTACAACGCCGAGTAGCTACTAGCTTATTTGATTTTCTCTCCAAAATTTTTGGCGAACAACTGTGCAAACGAAACTTGCGAAGTTTTTTAGAAGCTTTTCTTAGTCAAGATCAAGTTTTGACAATCCAGGGGAGTTTATTACCTGTTATATCTAGTTTTTATGGACGAACGCAAGAATTAATCCTCCTGAGAGAATTAGTTAAAAAACAGCGTTGTATAACCTTAGTAGGTGTAGCAGGGATTGGGAAAACGACTTTAGCAGCTAAACTTTTGACAGATATTAGCAAACAATATAATTCAGGCTTTGACTACTTAATTTGGAAATCAGTAGCTCACTCTCCCACAATTGAAGAATTAGCTATTGAATTACTGGAGATTTTGAACCCCAACTTTGTTGAACAAAGTTCTACACAAGCAATAATTACATTATTACTTAAATCTTTACAAAATAAACGTTGCTTAATAGTTCTAGATGAGTTTGAAGTATTTCGCCAAAATAGAGAACAAGAAATTTTACATTATCAGCTTTTCATTCGGCGATTAGTGGAGGAAAATCATCAAAGCTGTTTAATATTAACAGCTAGATTCTTATTGGACGAATTTAACGATTTAATAAGTGTTAAACAACTTTTTCAAATGGTAAAATTAGAAGGTCTCGATAAAAATGCTGCAATAGAGTTTTTGCAAGCAAAAGGTTTAACAAATAGAGAAGAATGCCTTCAGTTACATGATACGTACCGAGGTATTCCTTCTGAATTAGAAGCAGCAATTGATAGAATACACCACTTTTTTGGCGATTATAAAACCTTTTTTGCAAACCCTACAACTTTTATTAGTCAAAGGTTTGAAGCAATGCTCAATCAGCTTTTTGGTAAAAGCTTGGATAATCTCGATAAGCAAATCCTTATTTATTTAGCAGAGAGTATGGTTTTAGGTTCTTCTGTTACCTTTACAACTTTAATAAATGAATTTAGTAAGAAAAAAACGCAGATGGTGTCAACTTTAGAGTTAATTAAAAATCTTGAAAAGCTTGAAAGAATGTCTCTTATAGAGAGTAATAAAGACCCCATCACCAAGGAGTTAACTGTTACATTGCAGCCAATCATAAAAAAATACATTATGACAGACCCATTAGGCTTAGTACATCCTGCAACTTCAAATCTAAAATTAGCTTCTTAATAGGCATGGCAAAGTATAACGCTAGTAAATCTTTAGATGGGTTTTTTCAACTGAAAATGGGTTCGCTCCGCACAAACCTAACCTATAAGTCTTCCCGAACCATCTCACAGTAGAGACTCTGTTTCACTAGTGACGGCTACAGGAAGCCCTAAATCAATAGGGCAATTTTACCAAGATTCATAAATCAGGAGGTAACAGAACTAAACAATCAAAATCTGAATACTAGATGAAAGACGCGAAGTTTTGTAAGATCAAGCTTGTCAATATTACGCAAGGAGGAAGAACGTCGAAAATACATAAAAACATAGGCAAAACCTACTAAGGAGCGGGTTTTGCCAGGAGTGTCGGACAATTAAATAACCTCAGAGCGGGGTTGATCTCGGACTGACGAAGAAAGTGGCGATTAAAGTTTGGCGACTTGAAACCACTGACTTGTCAAGAAGACACCACGCTGTTTTACTTTGCTTTGCCAATTATAGCCAAAAAGGGGAAGGTAAAGACAGTCCTTGCTGACCTTTTTTTGGCGGATTGGTGAAAAAATTTATATTATCTTTAGTAAATTTTTGTAAAGCAGCAGAATCAATTCGCAACGCCCTACGGGTTCTAGCTACGTAATTTGGAGCTATTGCACGTTGCAAGCTGAAATTTGCATACTTGTTTTAGCTACTGGATTTTAGGTGGAAACAATTTTCGCACTCTTGAGGCAGAGAATTTAGCACCCGAATGTGCTGCTACATTTAATTTCTTAATTGGAGTTGCGTACTTCTCTACCGAAAGGCTGTGCTAATGGCACAGAGCTAACGCTCCCAAGGCAAACTGCGAATTGAGTGGAAACTCTCTCTGAGACTTGAAAACCAAGTTATCGGAGGAATCTACCGTGTTTAAAGACCAATACCCAACTGTGGGTATTGGGGATCAATTGCTGTCAAAAGAAATTGAATACCCCAACAACCTCACCGCCGCCGAGTATCATGAGCTAGCAGTGGGCAGCGCCATTCATCCATCGTTGATTGAGCGTAACTTTTCACATATTGAAGGTGAAACAGTTTACGAATACCTGTTCACTTCTCCTGAGATTCCGCGTAGAAATGCGGGTCGAGTGACAGATGGATTCTTAAAAGCATATCTGCACCTACTAGCCGGGGGGATGTGGATATCCGGGCTAGACCCGCAACGTAACTGGCGACCAATGGAGTGGGGACGATT
>NZ_JACJQL010000118.1 GCF_014696625.1 Nostoc parmelioides FACHB-3921 | reverse complement strand
AATATTTTTTGGCGAAAGTCTAGGGAATATGGTTTCATTTTTACCCTTGAGTATCTACACTATCTTTATTTTAAATAATGTACTTCATTAGACTGGTAAACGCTATAAATATCATTTTCTCTATAAAAATAATATTTAATGGGTTTCTAGAAAAATCATTACTTTCTTATTGTCATATTTGGGAAAGTTTGTATAACAGTAATATCTTATTAGCTGACTTGAAAATCAACCGAGCTTAACATAGGAATGCTCTAAAAATTTCAAAATCATGTTTATTTTAGAGAATGATCCATTAGAGGCAGGGCGTGTATATAAAAGCACGGGGGCGCTACCCAAGAATATATTACGCTCAACAGTTTATCGAGCGTGGGAAAGATCCCATCTGCAAGGAGCTAATCCCCACGCGTTACAAGCAGAAAAACTTTCCAGTTTGGAGACAGAACGCTTAGTAGAGCAGCAGAGTTATTTGCTTAATGTTGTGCGTCCTTATTTCCAAATTTTGTCCCAGGCAGCTGGTAAAGAACCTCATGCAGTTATGTTAGGCGATCGCCAGGCCATTCTGCTAGGTTTAACAGGCGATGAACAAACTATCAACTCACCATCTTTTCCTGCTGCTGGTTCTTTGTTATCTGAAAGTGTAGCTGGCGCTAATGGCATCGGTACACCCTTAGCAGAAGAAGATTATGTAGAAATTATCGCCAGTGAACATTTTATTGAAGGCTTCCATCCTTTTACCTGTCAGGGTATCCCTTTGCGTAATGAAAAACAGGAAATTGTCGGAGTATTGAGTATCTCTTCACAACGTCAGGATGCAGGACAACGATTAAAAGAAATTTTATTGTGTGCGTCTCGTGCTGTCGAGGCAGAATTCTTAATAGCAAACCTCAAAAAAGATATTCATCATGTACTAACTTCTAATCCTGAGGAATATCAACCATTAGAAGAACTGCGTCAAGATATCATCCAAGCACACCATGCTGCACGCTTAAAATTGGAAGTCAGCTCTCGGATGGTGGCGGTGAATCGCCTAGATTATGCCAAACAATTACTGCAACAGGCGGAAAAATCGATTCGGATATTTCAACGCCATGCCGCAATTTGGCGTAATTTAGCCTCTAGTGATGTTGGTTCAGTGGAAATTATCTCCCTAACTGAAACTATCCAAGATGTTGTGGAGTTACTATCCACGGAAGCTAGCATCCGCAGGATAGAGGTTGTTACGAACTGGCAAGAGCCAATTACAGTCATTACCGAACCAGCAAGTCTTTCACGCCATTTGTTACGTTATTTTTTGCAAGCTTTTGATATGGCAGGTAAAGGGGGAACACTAGAGGTGGCTGCTAAGAGGGTGGCAAATTCCGAATTTGTCCTAGTGAGTTTTCTGCCTATTGCAACCTTAAATACATATCCATTACAGCCAACTCCATTAATTTATTCCTTACCAATAAAAAATTAACAATTTATGAACAATCAGAATTTAGGCAGGGGCAAGGTTTTAATAGCTGATGATGATGATGATAGCCGAATGATGCTCTCTTTTATATTACAGGAAGAAGGCTGGGAAGTTTACGAGGCTTGTAACGGCAAAGAAGCTCTAGAAAAAGTTATTGAAGAGAAACCGGATTTATTGATTTTGGATAATAGAATGCCAGAGTTAAGTGGGGTTGAAGTGTACCAATATCTACAAGCAGAAGGTATTAACATAGCAGTTGTCTTAGCTACAGCATACGGTTATTTAGACGAATTAGCTTCATCCTTGGGTGTGGAGCATTTTATTCATAAACCCTATGAGATTCCCGCATTACTAAAAATGGTGGAGTCTGCTTACGTTCATTCTCGTAACTAACTCAGTTACTTTCAGCTTTGTGGGAGGTTGTCGGGGTCAACGCCGAGACTACGTAAATAAGCTGCTAACTGTTCTGCACATTGGCGTTCTTGTTCTAACAGTAATTCAGCTTGTTCTGCCCGTTGATTTAGTATAATCAGGGTGTGTTGAAATTTGTAACAAATATTTATGCCTCCTCGTTGGCCTCGCAAACCCGATCGCAAAGACCCAGAATTCCGCAAGTTAGATGACAGAATGAACTTTGCTGTTCATGTAGCTGTTGCGGCAACGATTAACTCTGGTTTATGGTTTTTCCAAAACATCACCTTAGCTAAATGGGAATGGCTACCATTGTTAACGGCTGGTTGGGTGATTGTATTGTTAGTGCATCTAATTTATATTGCAGCGATCGCTAACTATTCACCTACACCGCCTAAATCCACCTGAAGAGGGACTGCTAAAGCTAGGGCAATTGTAACCTGTGGCTGTACACTCACCCGTTAAATTGCGCGATAATGATTATTAGCCTGAGAGTTCGCGCTCTTTTTTTATATGGGGTGATTTTTATGGCTAAGACTAATACGACAGAATTGCTGGAAGCCCTAGCGGCGGAAATTGGGGAAAACGTTTATATAGATATTGCCAAATGGCATCTATATTTAGGTGATGCCAAACTGCATACTGTCGTCGCTGAACAGTTATATCCCTTAATTACTTCTAACTCAGTTACTGAAGACAGAGTTATCAAAGTACTAGAATCTATTCCTGTAAAAATTGGCGGTGGTAGGCGAGAACTGCCTTTGATTGATTTATTACCACTGCAATGTCAGGTAACTCTGGTGGATATTTTAGAAAAATATCAACGCGAAATATAATTCTTTAATTCAGATTATCGCAGCGTTTTACTTTTTATACCCCTTAATTAAGGAGGTAAAGTTTATGGCTGCTGATGAATTTCACTATGAATATACTCTAGCAAAAACAGCAGAGAAATTGGGTAAAAAAGCTTCACAGCTAAATTTAACACCCAGCTTTGCAGCACGTTATTTTGCCGATATTAGACAATATTATATTCCTGATGAAATAAAATCTGAACCCCTAACACCAGAAGAAGTGTATATGCGTCTTAGGCAATTATTAGAAGATTCTGGTAATTAAGCTTTTCCCCCATTCAATAGTTAATAGTGAGGTTATTTATATGCTTTTACAAACGAAAGACACCAGTGATTTAGTGAAAGTTGTGGATATTCAAGAGTTAATCGATCCAAGCATTGACATTGTTCATGGGCGGGATCAGGAAGGTCAAGAAGAACAAGATACGGATTCTTTCAAAAAAGAAAATCTCGTGTTTCCTTCCGGTGAAAGTCTTCCTCGTTGTTGGTTAGATGCCAATTACCGGACAGCTAAAGCTTCTTAGTTTTTTTGATAAAAAATATCCCCGATTTTTCTAAAAAATCGGGGATATTTGGGTATCAAGAGGGGAACTAACTCTCTATTTAAGACGCAGCTTGTTCTGGTGATTTAGCTGTATCGCTACTTGATAATTTGGTAGAAAATGCTTTAGTAATCCAGTAAGTAAAAATGTGGGATAAAACCCCTAAGGGGCCTGCAAATAAACAAAGTATGAGTGAATGAATTGTCCAAATTCCCGTTTTTTGCCCTTCCCAATATATCCAGCGACCGACAAATAAATCCATCACCAGAAAATGAATCCAACCAGTTGCGGCTGCTGTTTCGTCGGCAAAAAAACGAGCTATGTCTGCTAATTGGGGATTAGATAAAGCTTGGGCATTTTCCGGAGTAATGCTGGTGATAAATAAATATAGGTATGCTCCAGCTAAGGGCAAGAAGATTAGATATGATTCCATTACTCGTCGTGTGACTTTCCAGTTGGGCAGAAGAATCATTAACGCCCAAAATGGTAAGACAAAAATATTAGCGATGTTAAATAGTTGGGTGATGTTCATTATGGGGACTGGGGATTGGGGATTACCAATTTGTTGCTAAATTACAAGGCTACCAATTGCGATTCTATTTCTGTTGAGTTTAAATCACGACCGATAAAAACTAAACGAGTTTGTCTGGCTTCTTGTGGTTGCCAAGGGCGGTCATAAAATTTATCAAATCTGTTACCTACCCCTTGCATGACTAGGCGCATGGGTTTGTTGGGAACTGCGACAAAGCCTTTGATGCGGTAGATTTCTTGTTGATTAGTCAGTGTTTGCAGTTGTTGTTGCAATTTTTCTGGGTCAAAGTCCCGGTCTAAAATTAGGTGAGTTGAGGTGATATCGTCGTCGTGGTCGTGGTCTTCTTCGGTGTCGTGATGACTGGGACGACTATCTAAGTTGTCTTCTACGGCGGCTTGGAATCCTAATAGTATAGATGGGTCGAGTTGACCGCGATCGCTCTCCACCATTTTCACCACTCTGGGGAGTTCTTGCTTGACTAATTCCTCAACTTGTGATTTTGTTGCGGCATCAACTAAATCGGTTTTGCTTAAAACTACCAAGTCTGCACAAGCTAGCTGGTCTTCAAACAATTCTTGCAATGGGGTTTCGTGTTCTAGACTATCATCAGCTTGGCGTTGGATGGCGATCGCTTCTAAATCACTGGCAAAGGTTCCTGATGCGACTGCTGCACAATCTACCACTGTTACCACTGCATCCACAGTGGCGGCGTTGCGGATTTCTTGCCAGCGAAAAGCTTTTACTAATGGTTTGGGTAAGGCTAAACCAGAGGTTTCAATCACGATACAGTCTATGCTATCTCTTCGTTTGAGTAATTCCTGCATCGTCGGCAAAAACTCTTCTTGGACGGTACAGCATAGACAGCCATTAGTTAATTCAAAAATATTACTCCCACCGTCCTCATCTTCGGGACAAACTTGGCAGGATTTCAATAATTCGCCATCTATCCCAAGTTCGCCAAACTCGTTGACTAAAACTGCTATGCGGCGGCCTGCATTATTTTGCAGTAGGTGGCGAATGAGGCTGGTTTTACCACTACCTAAAAAGCCTGTAATTACGGTGACTGGGATTTTTCGAGCCATTATTTCAGTAAATCAACAAAATTAAGAGAGTAATTCGTAATTAAGAAGTCTAGGTTGTATCTGTATTATCTGCCATTCGGGCAATGCTTCTGAGCTAAATTTGCCAAATTCTTCCTGAAGATGACCTTATAAGTACCCAAGGAAAGATGTCATTACTAATTAAATCAGTATCAAATATATCAGGAGATGAATCGGCATCTTCCTAGAAGGGAGAATGAGGAAATGAACTTAAAAGCGATTTGGCAACTTTTCCAAGAGGCTTTCCAAGAGTGGAATGATGATAAAGCCTCACGTTTAGCGGCTGCATTGGCTTATTATACGGTGTTTTCTATTGCACCATTGTTGATTATTGTGATTGCGATCGCTGGTGCAGTATTTGGAGAGGAAGCTGCTAGGGGCGAAATTGTGCAGCAAATTCAAGGTTTAGTCGGTAGAGATGGGGCAGAATTTATTGAAACTGCTATCCAAAATGTAGATAGGCCAAAGACGGGTACGGTAGCATCTCTCATCAGTATTGCTCTTTTACTATTGGGTGCAACTGGTGTTTTTATCGAGTTACAAGACTCCCTCAACACCATTTGGGAAGTACAACCAAAACCAGGACGCGGTGTCAAGGGGATTTTTCGCCAGCGTTTTTTATCTTTTGGCATGGTTTTAGGTATTGGCTTTTTGCTGTTAGTTTCTCTGGTAATTAGTACAGTATTATCAACGCTAGTTAATTATTTTGGCGGTTTACTACCGGGTGTAGATTTTCTTTGGCAACTTGTTAATTTTATTATTTCTTTTGCCATCACTACGTTGCTGTTTGCATTAATTTTTAAAGTTTTACCAGATGTCAAAATTACTTGGAAAGATGTTTTAGTTGGCGCAATTCTTACCTCAATTTTATTTTCTATTGGTAGGTTTTTATTAGGACAATATTTAGGTAATGCTGGTTTTGGTTCAGCTTACGGGGCGGCTGGTTCTGTGGTGTTGATTTTAGCTTGGGTGTACTATACTGCCCAAATTCTCTTTTTCGGGGCTGAGTTTACCCAGGTTTATGCAAGAAAATATGGCAGACGTATTGTTCCAACTCGTCACGCTATGCCGTTAAATGATACAAATTCGGGAAATCGGCATTAGAGAATGTAGGGAATGGGGGAGTCAATAATTAAAAATTACAAATTATTATGAGTTGGTTTTCTATAAATTGGCACGCGATTTTTGTGCCTAGTATCAGTATTTTAGAGCTTGTAATCCGGGGGTCATTGGTTTATTTGGCTCTTTTTTCGGTGTTGCGCTTACTGCCTAGTAGACAGATGGGAACTTTAGGAATTACGGATTTGCTCGTAGTTGTGCTATTTGCTGAAGCTGCTCAAAATGCAATGGCAAGTAACTATACATCTATTACTGAAGGAGCAATTCTTGTCGGAACGGTAATTTTTTGGAGCTATTTTCTTAACTGATTAGGTTATAAATTGCCGATAGTTCAACGCTTCTTAAATCCACCACCATTACTGTTAGTAAAAAATGGTAAGACAATTGAACGGCATTTGCAACGAGAATTAATTACAGAAGATGAGTTGAAAAGCAAGTTACGTCAACAAGGTGTAGAGTTCTTAGCCGATGTCAAGTTGGCGTATATGGAAGCTGACGGTAGCATCAGTATTATTACATCAGAGTCAAAACTGGCGGCTAAGGAATAGGGAGTAACAATTGTTAACTGATGACTGACAAATGTACGGGCGGGTTGACAGATATCCTCACTCTCGGACAATGATCTTCATCAACCCGCCCCTACTATCAACTATCAACTGACAACTATCAACCAAAGCGGGGTAAAATATGACAGTTGTATTCTGCCGCGAACGTTGATAGAGCGTTATACTCTGCCCGAAATGGGCAACCTGTGGACTGACTTTTATAAACTAAAAACCTGGCTTCAGGTGGAAATTGCAGTCTGTGAAGCCCAAGCGGAATTGGGTTATATTCCATCTGCTGCTGTTGAGGAAATCAAGGCTAAGGCAAATTTCGATCCGCAACGGGTGTTGGAAATAGAGGCGGAAGTCCGTCACGATGTCATCGCCTTTTTGACTAATGTCAATGAGTATGTGGGTGATGCTGGGCGTTACATTCACTTGGGCTTAACTAGCTCTGATGTATTAGATACAGCTTTAGCTTTACAATTGGTTGCTAGTTTGGATGTGTTGGCGCAACGTCTGGAAGATTTGATTCAGGTGATTCGCCAAAAGGCACGGGAACACCGTTACACGGTGATGGCTGGCCGATCGCATGGTATTCACGCTGAACCAATCACTTTTGGGTTTAAATTGGCTGGTTGGTTGGCGGAAGTGTTACGCCACCAACAACGGCTGACAATTTTGCGGGAAACGATCGCTGTGGGTAAGATTTCCGGCGCGGTGGGAACCTACGCTAATATTGAACCACGGGTGGAGGCGATCGCTTGTCAAAAACTCGGACTCAAACCCGATACAGCTTCTACACAAGTCATTTCCCGCGATATTCATGCTGATTTCGTACAGCAATTAGCCTTGATTGCTGCCTCTATCGAACGCTTTGCTGTAGAAATTCGCAATCTACAAAAAACGGACGTTCTAGAAGTAGAGGAATTTTTCTCGAAGGGACAAAAAGGCTCTAGTGCGATGCCACACAAACGCAACCCCATCCGTTCGGAACGGCTGACGGGGATGGCGCGGCTAGTGAGGAGTCATGCCGGTGCAGCTTTAGAAGATGTCGCCCTATGGCACGAACGGGACATTTCCCATAGTTCAGTGGAACGAGTAGTTCTGCCAGATGCCTGCATTTTGACCCACTTCATGTTGATAGAAATCACCAATTTGGTGGAGAAACTGTTAGTCTACCCAGAAAATATGGCGCGGAATCTCAACTGCTATGGTGGCGTTGTGTTCAGCCAAAAAGTTTTGCTGGCCTTGGTAGATAAGGGTCTCAGCCGAGAAGAAGCATATGCGATCGTTCAGCAAAATGCTCATACGGCATGGAATAAGCCAGAAGGCAATTTCCACGACTTGATCATTAAAGATCCTCGTGTCACTCAACATTTGTCCTCAGAAGAAATTGCCGTGTGTTTTGACCCACAGCAACATCTGAAACATTTGGATGAGGTTTATCGCCGGTTGGATATTTAGGATTGGGGATTGGGGATTGGGGATTGGGCGAAAATCTTGGAGTAAGTTCTCCCCCTGCTTCCCCTGCCTCCCCGAACCGTATTGCCTTAAGCCCGTTCCCTTGTAGAGGAAGAGGTTGGGGTTAGGTTCCAGCAAACTTTAATTAACTACGCTGCAACAGCCTCTTTTTCCTTCCTTGCTGGCGCATTTTGAGTTAATAAATGAGTGTATAGCTGACTCAATTGGGATGCTACACCGTCCCAGCTGAAGGTGGTTTCCACTCGCTGGCGGGCGGCTGCACCTAGTTGATCTCGCCAAGTTGGATTGGCTAAGATGCGGTCTATGGCTGTAGCAAAAGCTGATTCGTCTTGTGGAGGTGCAAGTAAACCTGTGACTTCTGGGACTACTGTAAATTGCAATCCACCGACATCACTGGCTACTACGGGGGTTTTGCTAGCCATTGCTTCAATAGCAACTAAACCAAAGGGTTCGTAGTGGCTGGGGACGACGCAAACATCAGCCGCAGCGTAGTAGTAAGGGAGAATTTCATGATCTAGGCGACCAGCAAAGGTGGTGCAATCGTTTAGTCCTAGTTCCGTAACAATATTAGCAATGCGATCGCGCTCTCTGCCATCGCTTTGACCAGGACGGCTACCACCACCAATGACTAGCTGGAGGTTTGCTTCACCTCTCAAGCTAGAGTGAGCAACGGCTCTGACTAAGGTTTCTATGCCTTTACGGGGATCAAAACGACCTACATAAAATACCATCTTGGCATCAGGTGCAATTCCCAGTTTTTCCCGTGCGGCTGACTTGTCAATGTTTCCAAAGTTATTAATGTCAGTCCCGCAAGGAATCATCTCTATGCGTCCCTTCTTAGAAACCAGGGCGCGCATATGTTGCTGTTCTTGGGGGCTGGTGGCAACTACTGTGTCTACAGTTTCTAAACAAGCTTTTTCGATGGCTAATCGCTGATTAGCTATGGCGGGTATATCTGCGATCGTTTGATATTTGATTGCCCCTAATGAGTGATATGTATGCACCAACACCAACGGTTGTTGCTTTTTCAGTTGCATTCCTACCCAAGACGACAACCAGTAGTTTGTGTGAATGAGTTGATAATTATAACCTTGGCGTTTTTGGAAGCGTTGGAATTCAGCCACGAATTCCGGTAAATAATCAAATACGTGATCACGTCCAATAAACTCAACTGGCCCCGCTTGTAAGCGGATAGTGCGGCAATTAGGACTGTGTTGGACAATCTCAGCCTGGTCGGGACTGATGCGGCGAGTGAACATATCCACTTGCCAACCTTGTTCGGCTAGTGCGTAGCCTACTTCTCGAACATAAACATTCTGACCACCAGCTTCTTCTTGACCTATTTCGACAGATGGGTCTCCAGAAACAGAAATAAGTGCAATCCGATGTTTTTTAGTTTGGAACATAGTGAGCTTCACCTCAAGGTAACTACTTCTTCCTCAGACACCAGAATTTAGGACATAAGTATCCATGCCTCTGGTCGAGGGCGGGTAAAACGAAGCGTAAAGCTACCAGCCAAGGACACTGACGACAGACATTATATAAAAATCTGTACGTTCAATCTCCTCTCAATGCCGACGAAGTTAGCTGACGGGCTAGGACTGAGAGATATCCTTTTTGGATAATCCAAAATACGCCCCAATTTTGGTTCCTCCGCTCTTTGATTGCCTCAATGTTTGGGGCAATTAAGATTAGGCTGACTGATTTACATTTGCTTAACACTTTACTGGCGATCGCCATTATAGTCAATAGCTTTTACAAAAAAAACGTCTTGAATTACTTCCAGCTTGTTGAATAACACCTCTAGAAAGGTGTCACAACCCAACTGAAATGAGGAAATATTTTGTAAGAAAAAGTATTTTCTATGTTGATAATATTAACTGCCATATATTCGATGATTCAACTTTCTAAAGAAATATTTCCTTGACTATATTTTTGAAATTTTTGGCTTATACCTGCTGAAAACAGCCTCAATCTTAAGATGGTTAGTACCCCGCAAGTCTTGTCAGCACTCTGTTATGTCTAATAAAGTCATGTGCTGCCAATAAAGACTTTCCACTCTATCAACAGTCAACGGTCAACAGATATATCTGAAATCACTGGACATTACATAAAAATAATTCGGGCAATATTGTGGTGATTTATCTAGTTAGTGTTATAAAAAGTATAATATTAAATAATTTAGTAGTATAAATACTTCCTGCGGGGATTGACAAAAATCAAGAAATATTTACTCAATGTTCTAAGCTGTGCAGAAAGTATATATCAAAAGACATAATTACAGGATTTATGTCTAAAGTATTGTATTGCAATGCTTGATTTTCCAGACTAAATTGCTAACAATAAAGAAGGGATTTAAAAATCTCATAGTCAATTTCGATCATTTGACCCTTCTACGCTAGTACAACACGGCGTAAATAAGCAGACCATATTGGTGGGAGAATAAATAATCAGGTTAAAACCCTTTTGGAGGGGCGTATCAAGGACTGAGGGTGTGACTAGATT
>NZ_JACJQL010000117.1 GCF_014696625.1 Nostoc parmelioides FACHB-3921 | reverse complement strand
CTACTTATCCTCTATACCACCTACTTAGACAGAACCTTGCCGTTAGATATGCCTGCCTTTATCCCTTGCTTAGTATTCTTGTACTATATTTAGATGCGTTTGCCCTGATTGTTGCCCACGCTGATATTTACTGCGCTTTGTATAACGCCAGAGGTGAAGTTATCGAAGACATGGGGGATGAGGTTTGGGTGGCTTGGGAGCATTGGCAAGACAAACCCAAGAAGAATGACCGCTATTTTAAAGACGAATTACGGCTGCTGTAAATATAGCCAGTAATTTTTAGACCCGGAAACATACCTACCAACAAAACAACAAACCCTGCGATCGCGCCAGGGGTAATCGTCGTGCGTCTACATAAACAGGAGCAAATATAATGACACCAACTATTACACGACCCACTACCAGAAAACAGACTAAAGATAAACATGAATCCCCGTACAAGCGGCTTCATGTGATTATCCCCATTGAGGATATGCTATGGGCCTCCCAGCAGAAACCGTCAGTTAACCAATTGTGGCAGGAGTGTTGGACTTCTGACCCCTATGGTTCTCGGTGGATGCCTTTATCAACCAACCTCGGCTACAGCAGTTTTATCTGTGCAAAGAAAATTCTCTCCAAAAGTGGGCTGTTTATCTTCAAGCCTGACAAGTCAATACAGGATGGGCGTGAAACTGTAGGCTGGATGGTGAGAAATTTGCATGGCAGCAGAATCAAAGAATTTTGGGACAAAGTAAGTGCTGAAACTGAAGAACCAAATTCTACAAAACAACAATCAAGTGCTGAGATTTTACAGATAGATGCTGGCTCTGAAGAAATGCGTTGTAAAGACAAAGCGTCTATTTCAGATAAAACCCAGTCAGAGCAAGGGTTCCAGAAACCCTCACGAACTCCTCAAAAACAACTCACGAACTCTTCAAAAGAGATCGTGAGTTGTAATTCTTCCACGCAAAAGGAAAATTCGCACCGTGATGAGACGGCTGACGCGCCTTTGAGGGGCGCGTCGCCTCAGACCTTGGAAGGCGTGGAAGAAAGAGAAGAGTTACCTACGGTAACGGACTGCACGTCGCTGACGCTCGTAGATGCTGTACCAAGTCAACCCGCTTCGTTGTTAAATAAAAATCAAGACTTGGGTGTTGAGTCAGGAACCAGTCATGAAGACTATATTTCCGCCGCGCCGCTTACCTCTGGTTTTGAAAATTCGGTAACGCAAAGTGAGGAACCAGTAGGCCAAAGTCAATCCGCTCCGTTGCTGAGTGAGAATCAGGATTTGGGTAATGAGCCAGGAACCAGTTATGAGGGTATTGGTTCCGCGCCGTCCGCTCTTGAGATGGAAACACAGCCTGACAAATGGTCGAGTGAAGCGATCGCCCTTCGGTCAAAGGCTAGACCTTGGCGCATGGAAAAGTTAAAAATGGCGGGGTTATTAAAGGAAAACCCCGGCTTAGATTTTCTCATGGAGTGTTGGAACGATGACCCAGCTTTGCAAATCGTGATTACGGGATTGGTGCGGAAGTGTCCGCAGTGGGGTTATGTGGTTGTGGATAGGCAGTTGATTAAATGGGAGCGAGAGTAAGACAATCAGACGACAGTGCAAACGATGCCTTGAGCAATTACAGTAAAGCTTGTTACTGTATTACCGCCTGCCTCTAGTGTCTGGTGTATAACCGCAGGCTTGCAAACTTGTCATTAGTAATTGCTGTTATTGTGGCAGCAATGATAAACATCCCTATATAATGCAATGGTAAACTTTATAACCAGTATAAAATAAAAAAATGGCGCAAACTTGGACTCATGGAAGCGAACAGAACGAAACCTGTCCAAAGTGTAATTCTCTCTATAGAGTAACCACTTTTCGTTTACCAACGAGAGATTCAGATTACTTTGATTGTCAGGTTTGTGGTGATAGAATACGGGAGTGGAATGATACAGAAGTTCCTAGTTTTACGCTTATTCAGCGCGGTCAGCATGAAGAATCAGAAAACAAATAATTGATTTTTTATGGCTCTCTCGTAGTATAACTTTCAGCCATGTAATGGCTGCTAGTGATAAAAGATTTGCTCGGTTCGATACCAAAACCTAATAAATCCCTTAATTCTTGGTCTTCCCTTAACTTCCTGCTCAATCAGTCTAGTAACTCTACCTGTAGAATGTATTTGTTAACTTTCACTGTCCTACTATTGCTTGTCCAGCCCGTGTGTAATTAAAGGTAGTTATCGCTTAGGACATTTTACTGCAAGGATATTTTTTTACTTTTAGCTAAGTAGAGTTAGAATGTGGCATCGCTTATTGCTTTTAGCAAAAATGGCATTGTCTACTACTTCAAAACTAAGCAATTATGATGGACTGGAAAAAACTACTGACACCTCAAAGACTAGGTAAGAGTGAACCAGAGGATATTCAGCATGGACGCACTTCTTTCTTAAGAGATTATGACCGTTTGGTGTTCTCTTCGCCTTTTCGCCGCCTTAAAGATAAGACGCAAGTTTTCTCATTATCTAAAAATGACTATATTCGTACTCGCCTTATCCATAGTCTAGAGGTTTCCTGCGTGGGTCGCTCTCTTGGTCGGATTGTAGGAAATGAGATTGTCACAAGACACAAACTTGATAAATATGGTTTTAATGCTTCAGATTTTGGTGAAATTGTGTCGGCGGCTTGCTTGGCTCATGATATAGGTAATCCTCCTTTTGGGCATTCAGGAGAAGATGCTATTCGTACAGCATTTCAATCTTGGTATGGCAGTTTTAAACAAACAGAAGAAAATTTTTTTGATGAAGCTCAGAAACAAGATTTTAATTTATTTGAAGGTAATGCACAAGGATTCCGTATTTTAACAAAATTAGAAATGCCACCTCAAAGAGGAGGAATGCAGCTTACTTGCCCAACTTTAGCAGCATTTACAAAATATCCTAGAGAATCTTTAATACCAGAATTTGTTTTTAATGGTTATAAGGGTAGAAGTATTAAAAAATATGGATTCTTTCAAGCAGAGAAAGATTTATTCACTGAAGTAGCCGAAACGGTAGGGCTAATTCGTCGTCATGAACAAGCAGCATGGTGGGCGCGGCATCCGCTTGCTTTTTTAGTTGAGGCAGCAGATGACATCTGTTATTCAATTGTTGATGTAGAAGATGGTCATCGCATGGGTTATATATCATTTGAAGATACTAAAGATTTACTTAATTTTATTGCTTGTATTGATATTCAACAGACAGATGATAGTAATGAAGAAAAAGTTAAAAGGATGCGTGCGAAAGCTATCAGTAAGCTTATCGACCAAGTAGTAGAGATTTTCTTAGATAATGAGTCAAAAATACTTACTGGAGAGTTTGATGAGGATATATTATCTTTAAGCGATTATAGAAATCACTTAGAAAAGATTAATAAGAAAACACGTAATGCTGTTTTTGAGCATCGTGATGTAGTTAGTATTCAGATTGCTGGATACGAAGTTTTAGGAAAAATCTTTACTGAGTTTGCTAACTCTATTTTAAGTAATGACAAAAAAATGCAATTAATTTATCATCTGCTTCCTAAAGAATATCATCTAAAAGATGAGAAAGATATTTACGCAAAAATCCTTAAAATTACAGACTATGTTTCTGGCATGACTGATTCTTACGCGACTAGCTTGTTTCAAGAACTAAGTGGTATTTCTTTAGGAACAAGTTAGCTCATATAATTAAGAAAACTATTCTCTGTAAATATCAGTAGTTCAAATTAGAGTTAAGCTTAACTTTAGAATTATTATTTCTGTTAATTTACTAATCCTGAATAAAGCCAACCAATCTTATCATCAACCTGAACTTTGTACCAAACCTGACCAGCACTATTTGTTTCTTCACTCAAGATAGTTACTGAAGTACCATTTGGGATTTTTGCTAGGACTTCAACTTCTGTGCTTGGGTAGCTCCGTAAATTTGCATAACCATCACCAGCTTGAACAAATCGATTATCAGTAGAAGATTGATGAGTTATCTGTTCATTAGCAGTTACAAGTTTTGGATTAGCATACTTTATAACTAATGTGTCTTTCATAATAAGTGAATTATCATAATCTTGAGCATCAGCCCTAATGATTATTTGACTACCTTCAGTTTCAATACTGAATCTGCTCGGATGAGTATTAAAGTTTATCCAGTCTTGCTTTGATTTACCCAAGCAACTACTTATTTCTCTTACTTTATCAGTCCACGTATTGGAGGTTAAATCGAACTTGGCTTCCCATTCTTGTTGCCATATATCTTCAGGCAGTTCTTCATTACACTTCTCAGTACGTACATAAGTAACAAGTATTTCTTTATCATTTAGCTGTACATTACCTGGGGTTTCATAAGAAAAGTCTGATCCAGTTTTCTTAACTAATGCAGGAATCGTTTCATTTAGTGAATGTGATGAATCTGATTTAGGTTCATCTTGGTATTTTGAGTCTTCCTCAGCCTTTTCAGGATAAGTTAAATCAGTGGAAGATGAGTCAGTATCTGAATCTATCTCTGCTGATTTAATTTCTGGATGATATTTGTTCGACGATTGAGGTGTATTTATGATTGTTGTAGAACAAATAAAAAATAGAAAAACAAAAATACCTACAGCAGTCGATTTTGGATGCTTAGATATAATTTTTTTGATTAAGTCTTCCATCAGTTAATTAGAATTTGCAATAGGCAAGGACATATAATTATTTTCTTTATTTAGTTGGCTAAAAAGCAACAGTTAACTTACTGGTAAATAGTATGAAGCTTTTAAATCTATGAATAAGAAATTGGTATACTTAAAAAAATAAATTCAGCAAAGATGCTTTACTAAGAGCCTAAATCAGATTTTGCTTACTTGATAACTAAAGTATATTTTTGATTAAAAGCACATATTACTTAATTATTCCTATGTTTTTATTGCCACACTTGGGGTCAAACAATTTATACACAAACTACTAGAGAAAAATTTGGTGCTTTTGCATCATGATCGAGATCGCTGCCTGAGCCACAAGAAAAGTCAGTACAGCCCAGTCAACAGGAGGTTCAGGAGGTATTGCAACAGCTACGGGAAATACCTTGTACGCCTCAGTTCCGGTTAAACGGAGAGATTCAGCGTACAGTCAAGCGTTACTGGGCGAATGTGCCGGGTGCGATCGCGTATTTGAAGGAGGCAGTGCGAACTTGGAAGGGGATTAAGTCACCGGAAGCTGTGTTTGTTGCGGCTTGTAGGGAGGGACGGAAGCCGGAGACGCAACAGGTTAAATCTGCTGTGAAAGATTGGTTTGAGTGGGCGAGGAAGCAGAGGATCGTGATTGCGATGTCGGGTGAGGTCGTATATACGCCGGATGGTGAGGCTGTGGGTTTGAGCGAGATGATGCGGCGGTATCCGGTGGGGGAATGAGTAGCGCATCGCTTATGATAAAAAGAAATCGCCCATGAAGCGAGTTATGGCTTATGTCTCTGACCATCAAAGACTTAGAACAATTGCAGTCACAAAATCCCGATTTACGGATGGAGTTAGTTGAGGGAAACATCATCGTTATGGGGCCATCCGATTACGAGTCAGATGAAATTGGTTCTCGCCTGTTAACTTTCCTCAATATGTGGGTTATGCCTCGCAAGTTAGGCAGAGTGACTGGTTCTAGTGCTGGCTTTATCTTGGCTAGTCTGGAAAATGATGACAACACAGGCAACCCTGAAAAAAGAAACTTACGCGCTCCTGATGTGTCTTTTGTTCGCGCTGAACGACTAAAAAAAACTCAGCGTGACTTTGTGGAGTTAGTACCTGATCTCACTGTTGAGGTCAAATCTAAAAGTGACCGCATCAAACCATTACAAGAAAAAATCAAGCTATTTCTTGAACTTGGTTCTACAGTTGGTATCCTTATTGACCCTGACAAACTTTTGGTGACAGTTTACCGCCGTAACCTTGAACCAGTTGTTTTGAAAGATAATGACAAACTGACTCTACCAGAGTTACTTCCAGGTTGGGAATTAGAGATCGCAGAACTTTGGCCACCTGAATTTGAGTAGAGATAGCTTGAGTATAATTTCGTTCAAAGTATTGACTCAACTAATGATGAGGATGATTATTTCGTTGCAGCGCCATAAGAAAAATCCATTTTAAACCAATTTTGATTTCTGCATCCCAAGGACGTTTTACCTGCTGGGGTTGCAGCTCCTTCCCTAAGTTAATCAGTACGGCATTGTGTAGAGATTGCCTCAACCTTGCGGTCAGTTCTTCCTTGGCTGCGGCCAGTAGTATTCTTTCATTTTTCGGTCGAGCAGGGTTGCCTACTAGTGTTGTCTGCTGCCCAAAGAAAAAATTCAGAATATCTCCACCTATTCTCCCAGCATTCACCGTGTCAGCATTAATCAACCCGCCGCCAAACTGGGCATTGCGTAAGTCGTTATTAATGACTTGCTTAGGGTCTTGTGAGTCGGGCATGGGTTAGTTTGGGCAGGTTTAAGCATTGTTCTGAATGTTAGCACCTATTTAGTCTGCGTTGAACTTACACCAAATTGAAAATTTCGGAAGTTATAAACCGCTTTGCCTGCAAAGATTTCCATCAAATGGATTAAATTATCACTTCAGTGAGGAATACAAAAGTACATTTAAGTATTAAAAAAGATTATTACTTAAAAGAGTAAGATTTATTGATAATAGATATAGGATAATTCAGATGAGAAGAATAAATTAACTTAAAGAGACATTATGGTTATGAGAAAGTTATTAGAAGTTGAAATATTTGATAAACGTAGTTCAGATCCCAAAGAAAGAAATTGGAAGTATGAGGATGTTCTAGTTGTTGGTCAACCCGCACAAATTTCTTTGCAAAAACTAGCTCCTCCACAAAGCAAATTTGTAATTTTAAATACTAGTGGAGAAATTGAACTTTTTACTAGTACCGAGCAAACCCTTTCTATGCAAATCCCTCTGGTTCTCGAACACTTGCCAGAAATTAATCTTTTGTCAAGAACCTTTAGTGATCGAATCAAAGACCGTTTTTTACAAGTTAGTTTTCAAGATGAGAATCGTCATCAGCTAAGTCAAATACAACTGAATTTAACTGTTGTTCGAGTTTGTCTAGATGTGGATGCAGATCGGGATGGAATTATTGAAGAAGATAATCCCCATAAAGCTGATTGGCAGTGGGGCAGTAATGGTCATGGTGCAGTCTTATTAGTTAATAGTGACCGTGACATTGTTTATTCAAATGAGGAAACTGATGGCGAAGAACGATTAATTAAAAGCCTACTCGATCTAAAAGATTTTAGCTTGATTATTGTTCGTAAAGCTGGCTTGAGAGATTTACCTTCTGGATACGATTTTTACTTGTCAGTTAACAAAGACATAGCCAAAAGGATTCGTATATATGATGAATTAGATAGAGATGGTTATGAATTAATTGGCCCTGGAAGAACAAGCGCAAAAATTAGAGATACCGACAGAGATATTCTTTTGGCTATTGAGGGATTAAGTTACCCTGATGTTGACTTTGATGGTTTAGTTGAGATTACTTTAAGTCTAGTAAAAGATGAGAAATATCTTTACAGTGACCGGGTTATCTTCAAAGTCGCACCTTGGATTATGACTCCTAATACTTTATCTCCAATCGAAGTCTTTGTTTCTCGGCTTTCAAATGGAGTTAACAAGGAATTTATTGAAGAACTAAGAAAAGTTGTTGGTAAAGCTAACGCACAGTTAGATATTATTCCTTTTGAATTACATCAAGATGACCGTTGGATGCAGGACGAGATTGAGATTGGTTATGCTCAAGCTCCAGGACATTTGATGTACGTGGTGTTTGATTCTCCCCGCGATCGCGGATTAGTTGACTTTCCCAAAACCAAACTGTTAGGCATTGATTTTGGTTATGTAACCCGCAAAAGTCGCTATGAAGCTACAAAATTAGACTCTTTTGGAAATTTAGAAGTTTCACCGCCAGTAACTGTTAAAGGCGTTCATTATCCATTTGGCCGTCTGATTTTTGGAGGAACTCGCAAAGAAATTATTTTCCAACCACGTCGAATGTTAAAGGTGTTACGAGATTTTCTCTACGCTCAAAAAATTCAAGCACCTTTTGAAATCTTTTCTGATTGGCTGAGTGTGGGACATATTGATGAGTTTATGACTTTTGTTCCTGCTCCTACTCCTAAAGGATTTAAACTACTTTTAGCTAGTACCAACCAATTTTATAACATTCTCAAAAGTTTACAACAGCAAGGTCATGGTTGTGTATTATTACGTCAGGGAAAACGATTTTCTAGAGGCCCTGCTGATATTAGTGTATCAGATGTCCTTGATGATGAAAAATTAACAGAGGATAATCATCGCTTTCAAGAATACATTGATTGGAATCGAGAAGTTTTAAAACAAGAATTAGATTTAGGTGAAGAAGATATTATTGAACTACCTGCTTTGTTTGAAAAAGATAAAGATGAACGAGCAGAAACTTTTTCTCCTAACATGGTCAACATGATAGTTCTAAAGCAGCATCTTGGTATTCCTAAACCTTCTGGCCCTAAAATTGATAATCAATGCCAATTTGAAGCTTATGTTAAGGAAGTCTTAGAGCCTTTAGGTTTAATTTGCCATTTTATTGATGATTGGGAGCCATATTTTCTTGGAAGAGGAGAAATTCATTGTGGTACTAATGTACGTCGGCAACCTTTTACTCAAAAGTGGTGGGAAGTTGAACCTGCATTTTTGTAAAGGAGTTTCTTTTTAATAATTCTAAATCGCTCCCAAAATCGACCACTAATATATACCAATACCAATAACTGCGATGACCGCTGGTCGGACGGAGCATCGTCGCAACCAATCTCCCAGAAGCACTTAAGCCGAGCTGCTACTTTCGCCAGTCATGACAGCAGAGGTAATTAAATGTGCTAAACGCAGAGCTTCTGGGACTTTACCGCAGTCAGTTAAGCGTTGAAGTACTTCGGCTACTATGGCAGGTTCTTCACCAGAAACTTGGAAGAAAAAGGGTGAATAATCATAAATCGTACCAGCAAGCTGCAAAAGTTGCTGACGTTGGAAGAAATCTGGCAAATTACTCATAGCTTGTTCAACAGCAGCTAAATTAGGTTGGCGGCGCATCAGGGTGACGCAGGGTAATTGCAGGCGGTCGGCTAATTCTGGAAGATTCACGAGGTTAAACCCGCCAAACCCAATTCCATCTAAAAGCAAGATATGTAGTTGTGGTAAAAACTTCCTTCCAATCAACAACTTGCAGATGACTTCTGTGGCATTAAAACCATCAGGTTGTACTTCACCCCACACCATGCCTTCAAATCGAGTTCCTGCACACACCACCCCAGCTATAGAAACATTGCTACCAGTACCGCGAATAAAAGGAGCATCATCAAAACCAATAACGCGAATAGTACGATTGAGTTTTAGTAGAGATTCCAGTTTCATCAATATCTGGTATGATGGGCGACCCCTTGAGGCTTTTGGTTGGGTTAGTTTGCTTAATTTTCTTGTTGTATCTGTGTCTGTAATTGAATAACTGGTTCTAATGCTAGACCTGTAATTTGTGCAATTTCGGATACAAACATTCCTTTTTTGGGCAGCTTTCTCTCCCCAACTAGTCACAATTTCCATGATTTCCTCCTGCTGTATATCCAGACAATTGGAAACAACTAGCCACAGCATTAAAAGCAGCCTCTAAGTGGCGTTGCGCTCAGTGCAGTAGAGCCTGCTTAAGTCCTGGTGAAAAAGCTACCAATTTAAAAATGCTCTTGCTTCTTCTTAACTCCATAGAATAGGGCTTTTTTTCTCTTCATCAGCCAAGCCAGACCACTAGCAATTATACTACCAACAATCATGTTAGCTTCAGGTATTGGTTTCAATTGGATAGGGCCGGAAATGATAATTATGTTACCGCCAGGAGTAATAGTTATGTTACCTCCTGAATTGTTGTTCCCACCTGTGACTTCTCCAGTATTACCACTGTTAGTGCTGTTGGAAACCGTTATAGTGCTAGTATCTTGAGCAGTTATTTCCACAGAGCCAGCGTTAATTATGCTATTGATCAAGGTCAAGTTACTATTATCCTGAAGATTAATCTTCACATAATCACCTCTAACAATGCTATCTGCAAGCTTTACCTGACTACCACCAATAAGATTTATACTGCTTGAGATAGTTAGTCCGGAAAGTTTGACATCCGCACTATTGCTAATATTAAAAACGGGAAATTCATTATTACTCTTGATGGTCAGTAGATTAGCACTCGCCCCATTGATAGTAAGATTTTTGTTGATTTCCAGTTCCCCACTTGTCAGAGTAATTGTACTTGCATTACTTCCTAACAAGAACTCTATCACGTCATCATTATTAGCAATATTTATAATATCGCGCAACGAACCTATGCCAGAGTCATTAACATTGTTAACCGTTAATATAGCGGCTTGTGCTGATTGAATTTGTATTATGGAACCCAAAGCTATAATTGTGGAAATAGCCTGAATTTCTACCTTCTTGATATTAATATTTATCATCTGAATTCCTTATTTTCAAAGATTCAAGAATACTTAAAATGTTGAGAAATACATAAATATTTACAACAAACACTGGTTTTGTGTTTACATATCTCTACATGATTGGTCTTTCTTCAGGCTGACTATGAAATATACTTCTCAGGGATTATTATAGTTTTTAGGACTTACGCATTGACAAAAAATTTCATTCATGTGTACTAAGCAACACAAGTATGGGTAAGATTTTCTACAATGTAATCACGCAAAACTAAAGTGAATAAGTTCCTTTGCA
>NZ_JACJQL010000116.1 GCF_014696625.1 Nostoc parmelioides FACHB-3921 | reverse complement strand
CTACTTCTGACTCAAGTCTTGGCTTATCCACCAGTGGGGCTGTAGTTTCATTGTGTATAGATGCAGGTGTTGAAGATTCGCCATCAGTGGTCAATTCAGCAATAAACGCATCTAAAGCTTGGGCAATGCGGTCTTTTGACTCAGTACGTTTTGACACACGCCACTGTTGCACAATGCGCGAGCGTATTGCCTGATAATCAGTTACAGATACTTTGTTATGTAACTTGTCTTTTATCTGTAACTGGCTCTGTAACTCTTGCCTAACAACTGACAATTCCGCCGTTAGGCTATCAACTTTCCCAAAGCTTGTGCTAACAATTCCGACTTTCTCTGTAACTCATTCTGTAAAGAGACCACTTCTGCTGTTAATTTCTCCATATCCTCTGACTTGGTTACAGATTTTCTCTGTGTAACTTTCTTTTTAGGAGTAGGATTGCTCAGTTGGTAGGCGATTTCGTCTAACTTGGTTATAGATAAATCTTCACCTCGCCCTATGTAGCATTTTCTGAGAACACCGCCAACTTTTCTGTAACCGTACCAGTAACTAGCTTGTCCTTTGCTTCCTTTCTCTTGACGAGCAGTGTAAGGTGGTTCATTGTTATTGGGAACATAGCGAAAAGATTGTGCAGTCTCCAACCACTTCTGCCACTTCTGCCACTGCTTATTGATTTCAATAATGTTCGTGCTGTTATGAGGTGAAAGTAACCCCTCTCCTACTACTGACAGTTTACTCATCCTAGTTACCGATAATTTATCTGTAACTACTGTATCTTTAACTTAAATCTTTTGTAGCGATTGCCCTTCCATCCTGCCTTATAGCGATATCACAGTTTCAGCAGATTGCCCTGGCGCGTGACGAGGGCGAAGATGTAAGGTGATTTGCGTCTAGACTGCCGTGTAGACGCTGGCGGAGAGAAAAATGATATCGGTTTTGATAGCAACGATTGATCTACCAGGGGTACAGAAGCGAGTATAGACAACTCAGATAAGCCCCAACATGAACGAATACTATTGGTGCAGATCATACCTCTAAGTGGTCACTGTGCTGCAAGCATAAGCTATTTTTATCAGCCAACGAAAGAATAAGGGTTGTAGCGGTCGGACTTTCGGGCTGATTGATAAGCCTGGGTTAAGGGTGAGTCATCGCTCACGAGAGAATAGGCTTTTCGGTTGCTTACATTGTGTTTCTACTCGAAGACAATGTAGGCTAGACCCTATGAAAATAAATCGTTTCGGTAGGGCAGAAATCCTTACCCCCGACCAAATCAATCTCCTATTTAATGAGGGCTTTGTCAACCTACGCGATCGCGCTCTATTTGGCGTGTGCCTTTATGCTGCTTGCCGCATTAACGAAGCTTGCACGTTGGCAGTAAATGATGTGTTTGGCAGCAATGGTGTTAGGGGGGTGTTGGTGCTGCGTAGCGTTAACACCAAGGGCAAGCGGGACACCAGGGAAATTCGAGTGCATCCGAAGCTCAAGCAGTATTTAGAAGAGTACAACCCTAACCGCCGCAAAGAGTTCTTGTTTCCTGGTCGGCATGGACTTTTACATATCCATAAGGTCAGCGCTGACAAAATCCTCAGAGATACCTGTGTGCGGCTGGGCATTGAGGGCGTAAGTACCCACAGCTTTCGGAGGACTGCGTTAACCAGGATGAGCGATGCCGGGATACCGTTGCGCCACATTCAAGAAATATCGGGACATCGGACTTTGGCAGCTTTGGAGCGTTATCTGGGGGTAACTGAGAAGCAGAAGCAGAACGCTATCTCTGCTTTGGATTTTTGAACTACTAGAGAGAAATGTCACTGCGTGGTGAGGCATTGAAGGATGCGCCTGTGTTTGTCAGTGCTACGTGGATGCCTAAGCCAGGGAGGTGACTTCCTGGCTTAGGCATCCACGTAGCAGGATAACTCCTGTGAACGTTTACATTTATTTTGTGTAAAAAGGTAAGACATTTGTCTCTAAACCATCAACAAATAAACTTAACCATACTATCCCTTGAGTTTCTAATTTTGATAACTTAAATGTAATTTGATCTTCACTCCAGTCCTTACCTTGCTCAATTGAGTGAATTGGTGTGTGATTGATAGCAACTAGGCAAGTGTGCTTCTTCTTTTGAGGATCTCCTTTAAGATTTTGACCATAAATTGTAATCATTGGTTCAAAATCATCACTTGATGGAACTAGCCTATGAATACGAGGGCTATAATACTGCTCACCTCCTTCAAGGTGCATTGCAACTAGCCCCATTGTCACTTTCATCGTATTTTCTATACGATCAATTGTCTGCGTGACTCCTTCATCAGTTAAAGTTCCTTCAGAAACATACTGGCTTTGAATATAAGTACCATTCAGATTCAAACCCCAAATAAAACTAGTAAAGGCAGTTTGTCCCTGTACAAGATTAGCCATAGCTTTCTCAATACGCTCTAATGGCTTAGTGAAAAAATGAAGCGCAATTGCGCTAGCACCTCCAGCAGCACTCAATACTCCTGTAAAACGTTTGTAGTTATCATTACCGCTAATAATTAGTATTAGACCTACTGTCAAAAAAGTTACACCAACTCCAACAATTAAGCTATTCAATATTTGGTGAATTCGCAGTGTTATCTTTGCTTCTTCTATTGCGCCTTTTAACATCTGGGCAGCTTCTTCACTGCGAGTTTTGGAGGGTTCCAAATAGTATTGAGCTAGAAGATTTTGGCGTTCTTTGCGCTTTCGCTCTTCTCCGACTACTGCTTGTGCTAAAGCATCAACCGCGAATGGCCCACCAACATTACCCAATATGCGTGCTATATTTTCACGGATGTCATCATTTTCTTCGTTAGGTAAGTGTCGTCCTAGTACTATTACACCATGTTTTAGTAATTCTTGTTTATTATATTCTAATTCTTTCTTTTCTTGATTTTCACCGGAATCTTCTAATTTTTCTTGAGAAAAAAATCTTTCATCACTCATTTCAGCTACTTGCTGAACAATTTTTTGACAAACACTAAGTTTTAGCTTGTCTACTTCCTCTTTCTCAAGAAGGGTGATTAGATGTTTCACCATTCTGTTTTTTGAAATCTTTTTATCATTCAAGTTTTTAATTTCATTAGACCAATTTAACGATCTATTTTTTACTTGCTCAATCCAATCATCAATTTTTTCATCCGATATATCATCATTTGTTTTTTCTTTACCTTTAAAATTTACCTCATGAAAATTTTGAATAACACTATTATTATTAAAAATTTTATTTAGAATTTTATCCCTTAATTCTTCTTCAGGCTGCCATTCTTGATTAAACTGCTTAAACTTATTTATTAGAGGTAATATAGCATAAGCATTAGGACGCATTAAGTCTGCTGCTTTTTGCACTGCGAGTTGTGACAAAGGTTTTCTATCCAATAAAATCCATTTAATCCATTCCTCAACTAAAACTGATATATTTTCTTTTGTTTCTTTCTCTTGTTTAGGATTTGTAGTCTTTTTTATGACAGCAACTAATTTATCAAAATCAGCTAGTGTTTTATCTTTTATATTTAATAATTCACGAAGTATTTCCTTTTCTCGCTTACTTTCAATTTCTTCCTGCTGACCTAATGCTTTTAAAAGTTCAGCAGTTTTTTCTCTTAAATTTTCTTCTAATTCTAATTTATAATTATTATTATTATTTTCTGCTATTTTTCTTATATCTTCATGAAACTTAGCAGGAATATCCTCTATTTTTTCCCTAATCCATTTGCTAGCTTCTAGAGATACGCTCCTGTTGCTACCATATATTTTTGTCTCTGTTTGTATATCCTTAAATGCATTGAGAACAAGCCAGCAAATTTTTTCTTTATCTTCTTCATTAGCTGAATTCCATTGATCGTTTAATCCATCTCTTAATTTTTCATCTTCATCTCTCCTTAAAATAAAGCAATATCTTTTTACTTCTGGTATTTTAGTATCTTTAATAAGTTTTTCAACTATCTCATGCTTCTTACTTGATTCCATTAATCCGTAAATAGTTTCAAAAGCTTGCCAGTCACACGTATGAATCTTGTCTTTTGTTTGATCCGAAAAAATATTGATAAAAGCCCAAAATTCTTCAATTAAATTTTTGTTTAATTCAAAAGAATTTGGAAAATGTTCATTTAAGTCTTTTATAAAATTAGAATTAAGTATAAACGATTCTTTATTTTTATCGCTTTTTTTTAAAAGATTAATATATTCATCAAATATTTTTTTTATGTCAATTTCAATTCCTAATGATTTAATTGCATTGATAGCACTTATTTGAATAGGATTACTAATAAAATCACTAGAAGAATTTTTAGCATTCGTAGTAGGATCGGACAGAACAATAAACAAATTTTTAAAAAATGGTTTAAAAACTGATTCATTCTTTAAAATTAGTCCGCATTTTAGTATTTCTTGAATTAATGTTATTTTAAGAACATCATCTCTTTCTTCAAGTTTGTCCTTTTCAAGCAACTCTGAAAGCTCATAGCGTCTCCAATTATCTGTATGAGTATTAAGCCATTCTTCTACAATTTCCAGTTTGTTTACCTCAAAATTATTACTTTTGTACTGCCAATCTTTAAAGCATAGAAGAGCGGTTAATTGAGTAGCCAGCTTTGACTTGTCGTTTTTATAGATATGGATAATTGTGTAAAGAATATCTTTAAGAATCTTAATATCTTCTTTAGTCTCTAAGAAAATGTTGCGTAATGCTGATGCTGAAAACTCTTGTTGCACTGCTAACCCCAGTTTTCCAAGTTGCTGCGCGCTCTTTTGGCGAATTTTCAAATCTTCATTTTCTAAATTCCTGATCAGAAATAAAACAAGTTCTTCTTTAAGCTTTTGATCTTCACTAATATTGAACAGTGCTTCCAAAGCACTGTCTCTAACATCATCATCATCTTCTTTTAAGATAAGCTCTTTTAGCTTTGAAACAGCACTTTGAGCTACTAACCCCAGTTTTCCAAGTTGCTGCGCGCTCTTTTGGCGAATTTTCCATTCTTCATCTGCTAAGTTATTGATCAGAAATGGAACAGTTTGAGCTACTAACCCCAGTTTTCCAAGTTGCTGCGCGCTCTTTTGGCGAATTTTCCATTCTCCATCTGCTAAGTTATTGATCAGAAATGGAACAAGTTCTTCTTTAAGCTTTTGATCTTCACTAATATTGAACAGTGCTTCCAAAGCACTGTCTCTAACATCATCATCATCATCTTTTAAGATAAGCTCTTTTAGCTTTGAAACAGCACTTTGAGCTACTAACCCCAGTTTTCCAAGTTGCTGCGCGCTCTTTTGGCGAATTTTCCATCCTCCATCTGCTAAGTTATTGATCAGAAATGGAACAAGTTCTTCTTTAAGCTTTTGATCTTCACTAATATTGGATAGTGCTTCCAAAGCACTGTCTCTAACATCATCATCATCATCATCTAAGATAAGCTCTTTTAGCTTTGAAACAGCAGTTTGAGCTACTAACCCCAGTTTTCCAAGTTGCTGTGCGCTCTTTTGGCGAATTTTCCATTCTTTATCACTTAGATTAAGTTTGAGATTATTAATAAGATTTGAGTTTGAACTTTTAAAATAATTTTGAAAATATTCATGATCATGTTTACGAATTACTACTAAGATACTAGAGCAAAAATAATCATTACTCATATTACCCATCGTATTTTTAAAACTATCAATAATTCCTTTCTTAATGCTATTTTCACTCAGTTTTCCAAGTTTTTCCAAAAAATCAGGGGCTATTTCATTCTTATCATTATTATTCATTAAATATTCTTGAAAAATACTAATAAAATTATCATCTGTTAGATAATCTTCACGAATAGTAACAATTGCTTTTAAGATGCTTCTCTGAACATCCTTATCATGCTCATTAAAGTATCTCTTGTATAACTCAATCAACGTATTATCTTTGATTTCATTTTTCAATTCTTCTTTCGACCCAAGTATCTCAAATTCCTGCGCTGCCCTTTGACGAATTAACCAGTTCTCATTCTTGAGGAATTTTATTAAATAAATAATTAAACTTGGGATCTCTGTCCTCCCCTGGTTAAGTTTAATAATTGTTTCTAAAGCATTTTGAGCGATTATGCTTATATTTGATTTAACTAATTCTTCTAGTTTTGAAAGAGCCTTATTTTTTAGTTCGCCTAATTTCCCATTGCCAAGTTCATTTATAACCCTTAATTTGTAATTGTAATTCCATTTTTCTTCCGATTCGCTTTGGTCTAGGAGCATCAAATAATTTTCTGATATATTACTAGAATCAATTGTATCGTTCAAGCTTTTAACAATAGCATCTTGTTCTTCTAAATTTGCTCCCATTGCTGTTTGCTTTTGTATAGAATTAAGTGCTTTAAATGCACAATGCCGCATTTCGGCATTCTTACTCTTCAAAAGTTTGCCAAGTAGAGAAATGGCAGTACTTAAGGGATCTTTATTTTCAATCTCTGCAACAGCTTCCAATGCAGTACATTGGACATCACATTCTTTTACTTCTGCTAAGGCTTGATACTGCAATATAAAGATAGCTTCCTTAGCTTTTGAGCCTAGCTTCTTTAGCTCATTTGCTGCTTTTTGACGAACTTGCGAAACACTGTTATTAGTTAACCATTGAATGAGTTGTTGGAGGAGGGCAGTTTCGTCTTCCTGAATTACTACAATTGCTTCTAAGGCACTAATACGGACAGCCGTTGTACCATAAATATAATTAGAAACTTCAAATTTATCTACTATATCTTGTAGAGGCTTAAGTGCATCCTTCATGTCTGTTTGTTTTCCCTGCATTTTAAGCTCCTTTGCAATTTCTTCAATCAGCCTCCAATTTAAATATTTATTAGACTTATTATTATCTAAACTCTCGTTCAATTGATTGATTAAATTATTGATATCTTTTGCTTGCGGCATTCTTTTTTACTCAACCAAAAAGGCTACTAATTTGTTTCTAATTTATTTATAAATTATACATCTAAATTAAATTATATATTTAATAAGAGTACAATTCTGGCTTCAACTTTAGGGTATACCAGCCGAAAACCTGATATTTATTGACGAAGCAGGAGTCCATCTATTTTTAAGTAAGACACTCGGGCATCTCTAAAAAAGGTAAAAGAGAGCATGGTTCACGACCTCAAAAACGTTGCCAAAATGTCTCTATAATTGGTGCAATCACTCTTAAAGGTGTGATTAGTCAATATAACTTTTTAGGTGCAACTGATGGATTCACATTTGAAGCTTATATCTCTCAAAAATTAGTTTCAAGACTTTGGTAAGGTTCTTATGTAAGCATCGGCAATTGTTTAATCCATAAAGGTGCAGACATTGAAAATATAATTGAGTCCACTGGAGCTAAGTTGATTTATTTACCACCATATTCTCCTGATTTTTCCCCTATTGAAAATTTTTGGTCAAAAATTAAAAATCTATTACGTTCTATTGGTGCTAGGAGTTGTCCAGATTTAGCAAAGGCGATATATACATCTGCTAATTTATGAGAGTTAAATGTCGATGGAAACAAAATGAATACGGACAAAAGAAATAAGTAGGTACGAAAAACTTATGTAATGTTCATATACTCACAGAAAATATCTTTACATGAAAGATGATTAAAATTTTACATAGATGGCAAAAATCTATCTTTTGGTAGATGCCATAATTTTTTATTATTAATGATCAAATTACATAGTTACAAGAAAATCAAAACAAATTCCGCACTTCTGTAGTAAATTTATTGACAGCATTCTGATCCTGGACTCCCACTCCATTTCCTCTGCCTCTCCTAATCCAGCGCTCCTATATAGTCATACCTATGCTAGTCAATTTGAGTGTGGGACTTGCTTACCTGTCCTAGATATAGCTAAGCCAGTGTTGGCGAATTCAGAAACGCCTATGCTTGGTTAGTTAATTCAGCAATGAAACGATTAAAAGCTTTAAGCTAGTGTGGTAAAACTCACTAGAGAAGACGACTCTCTAGATTAGCTAAGTAAGCCTTTGGGTCGCGGCGAAATCGATACTGTTCAATTCTGGCTTTGTGGTGTTTTTGCAATTGAGAACGTAAATCGAGCCAAGTAACGATATCAACTTGTGCTAAATCAGATGCGGTAAAAGAATGAAGTTTAGTAGCGATGGCACAGGCAAGTTTGACAGAGCCACGAATAACGAGGGATGAGGGGGCAACTTTACGACCAGTACAACGACGTTGATGATGACGGAGCATACCAAAAGCGTGTTCTAAGTCGTTATTAGTTCTGGGAAAATCTTCAATTTCGTAACAATGAAAAAGTCCAGACCAGTAGCTATGGGTGGTTTTTATAAAGTTATCGATTGCAGTGTTCAGGGTACCAGCTTTCTGCTTTTGTTGGGACATTTGAGTTAACAGTTGCTGATAACTTTGTTTGACACCAGCAGCATCAAGACCTATTTTATTATTGAGAATATCACTAGCTTTATCAACCCACTGATATGCAACCCTCACAGGTGAAAATAAAGATGCAGTCGCAGATAATCCTTTAGCTATCAAGTGTTTTAGGTTGATTAAAGGTGGTGGTAAAGCACTTTTTTTTCCATCCGCTCTAAGCTTTGCTCTATCAATGTCAAATTTTCTTGTAACTTTAATCCTGATGCCTCTAATGGTGGATGACCATCATTAGTTATAGAACTACGTACTGCCGAGCAATAATCTTCGATAATAGTTGCCATTTCCTGAGTTTCATTGGTAACACTACGTTCAATGTCTCGTAATCCTCTAACTTTTTTCTTTAATTCCTTTTTTGCATGTCTATCCGCCTCATATATGGGTTTAATTGCTTCCTTCAGGTAATGGTAATGACATAAACCGTGAGCAATTCTAGGTAATGCTAACCTAACAGCTTTGCGAATTGATTGTTGCCCATCACTAACAACTCCATCAATTGGTACATCCAAAGTATTAGTTACTTCTAATAATAACGCCACTAAATCTTCATTTCTTGATGATAATAAGGTTTTAGCTAGTAAGATTTCTCCTGATAAGCAATCTCGAATTACCCATAATACCTCATGTCCAATTTCTGGCTGCATCCCATCAATGGCTAATATCACCCGTCCTTGATTAGCCACTATTGTTTTTAACCTTTTATGGTCTTTTAGCCATAAAGAAAGTAACTCGTCATATCTGTCAATTAGGTGCGTGACCGTTCGTTGACTGATACATATACCCTTTAATTCAAGGTGAGTGTGTATTTGTGGAACACTTCTATGTTCTTGATAGCGTAATGCTCCTATATAAGCAATTACATCCAAACCAAATTCGTTCTGTGGTAGAGCTAGGGAACCTTCTTGCTCTGGTCGATATGCTTTTTTATACCGCATACATGACTTATTTTGACATCGCCGAATTTTTAGCTGTAGTTCTACTACCCCATTTAACGTTCTTATATGTCGAGGATTATTGTATTCATTCCACATTGCTTGACCGCACAATGGGCATTTTTTTTGAACACAATCAAGTACTTCAAACGATGTTGCCTCTGGTTTTAAACTTTTTCTTGCCAAGTTTTTGCGCCATTATTTCGCTACAAGGTCAAGATTACAGGATTTCCGCGCGCTCTAGTAAGTTTTGCCACGCTAGAATATTACATTAGAAGAAGCCGATGAATCGCTTTACTGGATGGAACTGATTGTCAAAGCGAAATTAGTGGACTCTAACAAGCTTAAGAACTTGATGCAAGAAGCCAATGAAATTGTATCAATGCTGGTGTCCTCTCTGAAAACCCTGCGGTCAAAACCGAAAGATTCTCGCATTTATAACCCCAATTAATATGACTTCTACAATCTCCGAAAACAATCTAAAATCTGCAATCTGCAATCTTCAATGAAAATAAACCGCTTCGGCAGGGCAGAAATCCTTACCCCTGATCAAATCAATCTCCTATTTAACGAGGGCTTTGTCAACCCACGCGATCGCGCTTTATTTGGCGTGTGCCTTTATGCTGCTTGCCGAATCAACGAAGCTTGCACGTTGGCGGTAAATGACGTGTTTGGCAGCAATGGTGTGAGAGGGGTGTTGGTGTTACGGAGTGTCAACACCAAGGGGAAGCGGGACACTAGGGAAATTCGAGTGCATCCAAAGCTCAAGCAGTATTTAGAAGAGTACAACCCCAATCGCCGCAAGGAGTTCTTGTTTCCTGGTCGGCATGGGTTGGGGCATATCCACAAGGTGAGTGCTGACAAAATCCTCAGAGATACCTGTGTGCGGCTGGGCATTGAGGGGGTGAGTACGCACAGCTTCCGCAGGACGGCGTTAACCAGAATGAGCGATGCCGGGATACCGTTACGCCACATACAGGAGATATCGGGGCATCGGACTTTGGCAGCTTTGGAGCGTTATTTGGGTGTAACGGAGAAGCAGAAGCAGAACGCTATCTCTGCTTTGGATTTTTGAATATCCCTGTGTGATTTGAACGATAATTTAGCCAAACGGTCACGAAATACTTCACTCTGTATGTCACTTAAAGGAAAAGATGGCCGGAATTAAAGGATAAAGTGGCCGCCCTTAAAACCTGGAATACTTATTTTTGCGTTACCTATTTTCGCCATACTTTACAAGCGATCACATTCAATTGTTTCAAATACGCTTCTGTCATAGATTCTGTTCTACTGAAGTCATATTCGTATAAAAACTTTTCTTTCTCTCTAAATCCAAGGGATGTGTGACTTGAATGAAAAAATGAGCTTTTAGCTCACATTATGCTTCACGAAGCAGATATCCATTTTATACTTCGCAAAAATAGTGAAAGTAGAAAATTTATTTTTCCA
>NZ_JACJQL010000115.1 GCF_014696625.1 Nostoc parmelioides FACHB-3921 | reverse complement strand
TTAAGGTTCGGTTTTCTTCTGGCGTGAGAATGATGCGTAAAGGCGCAGGCATAATAGGTTAATTTTGCAGTCTTTCTATCTTATAATTAATTCCACCCACCTACTTATTGAGGAAGGTTATAATAATGAGCAGTTGTATCAAGCAGCACTTAAAAAGTTTCAATTAGTAGGGCTTTGGCCTTGGCAATCACAGAATATAAGTGGTTTGCTACAAACTATTATCAGTTAACTATCTAAGATTTAAAGCAGCAATTCGGTCGTACTCTTGCTGCACTACTGAAACAGGCAATCGATTCAATCGGCTCTCTAATACTAAAGGAACTCCAGTTGGAAATTGAGTAATTTGAGATAACCACCAAGTATTATCCATAATCCGCGAATGTATATCTTGTCGTCCATCATTGTCGGAAATATGAATTTCTAAAAGTCTTTCTAATGGTACTCCCAACCATTGATTGAGAATTATTTCGTTTTTCTGATGCCAAATGTTGAGATGTGCCAAGTCTATAACTATTTTGATTTGTGGAGTATCTTGGCAAAATTGGGCAAGCTCAGTAGCATTGTCCAAAAGATTCTCTACAGAACTGATAGGGTGTGTAGGATACATTGTCTCTACACCCAGAACAATATCCCGCTTTATACAAAGCTGATAAAGATAGTCAATGTTTTCTACAAATGTTGTGTATGCTTTGGCACGTTCAGTAGTCTTAGAAAAGTTTCCTCCATGTACTGAATAAGCTGTGATCCCGATACTGGCTAAATAGTCTGTCAAATGCTCAAAATATTTCCAATCTTGAGGTTGAGCTAGATTAAAAGGATAATGGCGATCTCTCCAAACAAAAGCATGATGCGCTCGATAGACCATTCCCATTTGTCTAAAGTCTTCAATTGCTTGGGTGGCATCAGCATCAGGACGAGGGCCAATAGCCAGTTCAGTATACCGGATTCCTGCATACCAAAATATTGTTAGTGCTTCACGGGTTGAAACTCCACCATAGGCTGACAAGCTCAAATACAATTCCATCAGTCCTCCGATATTGATGAATATTCAAAAATTGCAGTTCTAGGTTTAAGAGCAAATATCTTGGTGGAATACCCTATTAATGTGCTGATTTCAATCGCTAACTGCTGTTTTTGTTCGTCTGGAGCTTTCATATCTCTAAGCAAATATTTTATATTGCCGCAAATGTAGCCCTCAATTTGTTGTTTTATCGAAGTTTCACTATATTCGTTCACGTTATATATGCGTTTTAGAGGGATGTTTATCTCATCCTCAACTGCACCTAATCTTAAAGACAAACTATAGCTATACCCAATAAAGTGACGTTCGTCATCGTAACCATCAAGGTCTTCATGAATTTGGTAGTTACTCAAACCTATTGGTAGTTCCAGCGACGTTAATAACCAAGTAGTTGGATCTTCTGCAATACTAACTTTGGGTTCGCTATTGTACCAATAATTACTTCGAGTCTGTTTTAACTCTTGCACAAATGCTCTTAATTCTGGGATTTGTAACAAGCAACGAGCATCACTAGCCAAAGCATCAGTAATTCGTTTGAGTTCTATTACTTGCGCTTCTACTAACTTCTGTTCTGCATCCCGAATTTCTTGCATTCTTATTTCCACCAACTGTTGCAAAGAAGCAATCTGTGGGTCAAATTGATTAGCATGATTTTGCACTAATTCTTCATAACTCAAAAGCAAGGAACTAGAGTCTGTCATAACTTTCCTCAATTTTTCCATAACAAACTGTTAATAGCTGTTGCAATTTGAAGCTATTACAAAGTCGCTTATAGTTCTTTTGTACTAATATACCATTAACTCTTTCAATATATCCTTCAAGCTAAAATTAGTTGTTTGCTAGACCTAAGTATTGTATAAATTGATATTGTTAATTATTAAGTAGGGCTAATTGCAATTGGTTTTAATTATTCGTGAGCCTGCCACCCCTGAACAAATAGAGTCCATGCTGAAAACTTGGGATGTTTTCATTAAAATAGCAGTAGACATCGAACGCAAAATTCTGGCAGGCGGGGGTGTTCGGCATTATGAGTGTGAACAAGAACTACTCAAGGACGGAAGCAGACAACGTGATATTTGGGGGGCTGATTGGTCGCCTTTTACTCAGGAAATCGTTTTTGAATCCATCATTAACATCCGCCCCAGCCAAAACAATCGAAGTATGATCATACAATCTACCCAAATTCGGCAGCAAGTAAGTAAAATTACCCAACAATTGCTAGGAGGTTCATAATGCCTAACTGGAGTGCAATTAAAGCTAGTTTCTTAGCTTTAGACCAACCACATCAACTGGGTGAATTAGCATCAAGTCTGGCACACTTGAAGTCTTGGGTACAAAGTAGCGATTGTCATCAAGTAGTCCCGGTAGTATTAGACGAAAGCCTGTTGT
Source organism: Nostoc parmelioides FACHB-3921 (assembly GCF_014696625.1). GTDB lineage: Bacteria > Cyanobacteriota > Cyanobacteriia > Cyanobacteriales > Nostocaceae > Trichormus > Trichormus parmelioides. The sequence goes on along the minus strand of NZ_JACJQL010000115.1, from coordinate 8,642 downwards.
ATTTGTCTTTAATACAGCAAAACACCCAAATCTATGACGGGGAATTAAATCAACTTCAATTGGTATTACAAGATTGGCAACGCAATTGGGACAACATTAAGTCTCAATCAAGCCAAACGGCAAACATTGCAGATGTTGCTTCTGGTTGGTCAGGGCGAGTTTTAGATTTGTCTGGTTTGTTGAGTTCCCAATCCATGAGTGCTTAGTCTGAGCGATCGCATCTAGCGTTGGCGCTTACTCCATCACCACTGTCATCTCTGTGCCATGATGCCTTATCATGACTCTGGTCGCATTCAGCCAATGCCATTGGAACCCCAGCAACTCAACCTCTTCGCCAACAATACAATTACGCCCAGCTACCGCAGTAAAGCAGACAAACTACTGATGAGCGCGGATGCTTTGCAGCAATGGAAGTCGCGCATACGGGAGCATCAGCAACTGGTAAGGACAAACCAATCACCTCAGCAAGCTACACTGTTTGACCTAGCGCCTACACATTGTGATCCGGAGGCAATAGACCCGTTCACGTTGCATTTACAACCAATAGCTTTTTACCGGATGCCTGATGATTTTGGTCAAGCCGCTTTGTATTTTGTCATTGATTCTGCTGCTTCGCTATTACTTTACGTAGGGGAAAGCAAGCGAAGTAATAAACGTTAACAAGGGACGCATGACTGCAAGCATCAAATTAGCACTTACCAAGACCTACTACCGTATATTTCCTCACAAGTTCCTCAAAAACTATTGCTAAACTCGATCGTTGAGATATATCAATAGTTATGACTTTTCACAGGAGATGGAAAACGCCATTTTGGTCTTTTCTCCAATCCTGTAAAAAGTCAAGTTTGAATAAGCTGAAAATCATTTTAATTATCGGCGGAGGACTTTATTTTATGACAAAAACTCATTATTACAAAGTTACAGTCAAAATTGGCAATCAATCGTTTGCTGGGACGGACACAAACGTTTGTATTACGATCTGCGGTGACGAGGGAAAACTCATTAAGCAGCAACTTCAAATCGTTCATGATTCCATCGAATATGAGCGGCTCGAAACCTTACCCCAGGATAATGAAGATAAGGAAAATCTGTTTAAAGACCTTGATTCTGATTGGTTTACTGAAGTTGAACCTGTAGTAAAACCTGACCGTAAGATTGCCTTGCAAGCTCATAACGGTCAGTATGTCTGTGTTGAAAATGGTGAGGGAAGGTTGTTAGTTGCCAATCGCAGTCAGATTAATGATTTGGAGACTTTTAAACTGATTGATCTGGGGGATGGCAAGATTGCCTTGCAGGCTCATAACGGTCAGTATATCTCTGCTGAAAATGGAGGAGGAAGGTTGTTAGCTGCTAATAGCCGTAGTATTGATCATTGGGAAACTTTTAAACTGATTGATTTGGGGGATGGCAAGATTGCTTTGAAAGCGCATAATGGTCATTATGTCTGTGCTGAAAATGGTGGGGGAAGCTGCTTAGTTGCCAATCGCAGTAATATTGATCATTGGGAAACTTTTAAATTGAGTATAGCGGTTCTCAGTTGGGTGCAATACAGTAGCACCTGTGGGTGAACTATATGGGATTTTGGTCTTGTTTTGTTATTTTGGTTCGCTAACTTAGTCATTTTAACAGTGATGGCAATTCCAACAATATTTGTTGGCGGGAAATCAATTCCACAATCTTGATTTTTGTGAAAAGTTTCTATTGCCTAACCAAAAGCCTTGTTTTCAAATAGTTACCGTTCACAACCCACACCATCCCTATCCCTATCAAACCCATGCGGATCTGGCTGATTCACCCTAAATCTGCGGTAAGGAACATCACGGCAATTCAAATCTGGCGAGTTCGGCGGAATGCAAAAGTCTGGGTAAGAGCGATCGCACTGCTGCACTTGAGACTGAGTAGTTGCAGGCTGAGTTTTCTTCCCCCGCCTAAAATCCCAAGGCATCACCGGCTGCGATTGATTCCAAAAGCCCAACTTCTGTTGTTTAGCATTCACCTCAGCCTGGAGAAATTGGTCTTTAGTGAGATCGCATCCGCTTTGTTCATCTGGGTGATGGTTGCGGCTGCTATTGTTGGCATTGACTTGACACGCCTCTACCTTTTTGCGGTATTGGTTTGCGTTACTGCTTCTAATCCTATTCCCAGAGCAATTTCTTGAGGTGGAGCTTCACGGCTTGAACTTCTTAGATATTGCCCATCAAGCATAGGTGTAATTGCCTTCATTTGATGGCTGATGCTGTAAAAACGGTGAGTTTGCTTAGTCTGCTGTCTTTCTTGTATGCTTTCATTGGCAATTTTTTTCCGCAGTTTGATAATTGCATCAATGACTGCTTCTGGCCTGGGTGGGCATCCAGGAATGTAAACATCAACTGGGATTAACTTATCTACACCACGCACTGCCGAGGGAGAATCAACACTAAACATTCCGCCTGTAATCGTGCAAGCTCCCATTGCAATCACATATTTTGGTTCTGCCATTTGTTCATAAAGTCGCACCAAATTCGGTGCATACTTCATTGTGATTGTGCCTGCCGTAATTAATAAGTCTGCCTGTCGTGGAGTAGCACGAGGAATCATCCCAAATCGCTCCAGGTCAAAGCGAGATGCGTAAGCAGCCATAAACTCCATAAAGCAACAGGCTGTACCAAACATCATCGGATATAAACTGGACATTTTCGCCCAATTAGACAAGTCATCCAAGGTTGTCAGGATAAAGTTTTCTGAGAGATTTTGTGTAACTCCGATCTGCTCGACCGGGCTAATAATTGAGTTGGTCATAAGATGAAACTCCCAACAATTGTTATATACTTTTCATTTGTATTTGCCATAGATATGCAAGCAAGTACTTTTAATTTCTTAATAATTAAACTCACAAATCTAATAGTCATCTCTCACAACCAACCCCATCTCGCTCCCTGTCAAACCCATGCGGATCTGGCTGATTCACCCTAAATCTGCGGTAAGGAATATCATGACAATCTAAATCTGGCGAATTGGGCGGAATGCAAAAGTCTGGGTAAGAAGAATCGCACTGTTGTTGCGGCGATCGCACCGTAGTAGGCTGAGTCTTCTTCCCTCGCCTAAAATCCCACGGCATCACCGGCTGCGATTGGTTCCAAAAGCCTAACTTTTGTTGTTTAGCATCAGCCTCAGCTTGCAGAAATTGGTCTTTAGTACTCGCACACCCCTGGAAATACTGCGGATAAACCACAGCTTGCCCCTCTTGCACCATTGTCAGGTTCACTGAGCGGTTGTTGATAAATACCTCAGCTACGAGCCTTTTGTATCTATCACGCTCGATTGACCGGATTTGCACAGTCTGCCCCACTGGCAGTAGTTGCCCAAGGCGATTTCTAGACTGCTGCCCCCACGGAGTTTGTTTGAGTTCGGGTGCATCCACACAGCCCAGGCGAATGGTTACGGGTTGCCCCTGTTGATTGCGGACTCGTAGTGTATCACCGTCGCCTATGCTTACCACTGTCATATTAGGTAAACCAGTCTGTGCAACAGTTGGCGCTCCAGACAGCAGCATTAGAAATGCCGCAAGGATAACTGCTTTATTCATTGGTATGTGTAGGGTTGGCTATTTATTGTATTAATAATAACTTTAATTTATGTATTAGCCTGTGATTTAGATCAGTGCTGAAAGCTTAAAATACTCGCCACAATAGATACAAGCTAAGTGTAATTAATTACCTCTTTTGCTTGATCACATCTGATTAGCACACCTCAAGAGCTAGTAAACAAGTCATGCCAGAAGAAAAAACATATTTAGAGCTTTCTGATACTAATGGAAGCTCTCACAAATTTTATGAAGTTACAGTTCAAGATAATCTATTAACCATTCGTTACGGTCGAATTGGCGACTCAGGGCAGACTCAAACTAAAACTTTTCCTACCCCCGATAAAGCTCAATCAGAAGCCAATAAAAAAATTAAGGAAAAACTCAATAAAGGCTATGAAGTCGCAGTCATGGGTGTTCGCCAAAAACGTCCTGTGACACGCCGCCAAGTTACCAGCACTACTTCTAGCGCTCAACAAGCTCCTATTGTTTGGAAATTTGCTTCTAATTCAGCCGCTTTTGGCATTTTTGTCGATGCTAAACGTTGTTGGTTAGGAAATCAATCAGGTCAGGTATTTGCTTTGAATCATCAAGGTCAAGTCATTAATCGATTTAAGCTGCCTGATGGTGTTAAATGCCTTGTTGCAGATGATATGTGGATTTATGCTGGTTGCGATGATGGCAATGTTTATGACCTCACTGGTAAGTTACCTCGCCTCAGCTACAAAATTGATGAAAATGTCGATATCTTTTGGTTAGACATCAACGATGCCTTGTTAGCTGTTTCTGATGCCAATGGTGGTGTAACTACTATTGATCATGATGATGAATCACAATGGACTCGCCTCAGCCAAGGTGATTCAGGCTGGATGGTACGTTGTGATCAATCTGGTGTTTATCATGGTCACAGCAACGGAGTGACTATGTATGACTACCAAGAAGGTCGAATGTTATGGCATCAAAAAACTCAGGGCGGTGTATTATTTGGTTGGCAAGAAGCATCCGCAGTTTATGTCGGCACAAGTGACCACAAAGTTCACTGCTTTTATAAAAACGGCAAACTTGGTTCTGTTTTTAAATGTGATGCTCCGGTTTACTCTTGCGCCACTGCTCTCAACGGTAAGTATATTTTTGCTGGAGATAATAGCTCTTCCATCTACTGCTTTGATCTGATGGGAGAACGCCTTTGGAAACTTTCTACAGGATGTGGCTCCGCTTTATCTATGCAGTTTTTTGATAACCATATTTATATTGTGACCACAGATGGTTATTTAGCTTGTATTGATGCAACTGAAACGGCTATTCGTTCTGCTCAATTGGGTACAGTTCCCCAAGCCCTAGTAATTAAAGCTCCAAAAGGTGAAGGAGCCACACCCTCATCTGTTGTTGACACTACTACAAATACTAGCTCTGGGGTCATTGTTGAGTGTTTTCGAGAAGGTAGCAAGTTAAGAGTGCGTGTTATTTCTGATAGCTACAATCCTAAGTGGAAAGTCCAGTTCCCCAAAGATATTCGTGTTGAAGGTGCGCGTTACATGGTTCAAGAAATACGTGAATCAGCTAGTGGTGGCTTTTACCGTGCCTACGGGGATATTCAAAAGCTGATTTAGCGAAATATAAACGGTCGCAATGAAACAATTGATACTTGTATTAGGAGTAGGAATTTTACTTATACCTGTGAAGGTAACTTGCGGTTCTCCTGGTGCAGCCTGCGCTCAACCACCACTTCCTGGAACCAATAGTCAAGTTAGATATTACTACGAATATGAACCACTGGGTGTAATGCTAGTAGAGTTAGTGATTCGGGAAAACTTGCCGTTTTATTACTCCAGTGGAACTGAGGATGTGTACTGAGTTAAAAATATTATTGGTTAACCCTAAGCCTTGTTTCGGGATGGTTATTTTGTATTGGTGGGTACAATTAATGATGTGATTTTCGCCTATGGAATAAATAGTTAGGTAAAAATGCAGTATATATCTTCAGCAATTTATTTTTCTATTTTGGTAATGATGGTAATAACGCCACTTGCAATGCCCTTTCTGTTAAGGCGGAAGGGTTATGTAACTAGTTTGCTATTAAGCAGTTTTCTATCTTTGATGACGTGCGTACTTCTAGTTACTTTGTTGGCATATTTACCAGATTTATATGCCGAGATGCGGCTTGATTCTCTGGGTTTTGATTTTAATGGCTGGTCAGACGAAGACCGACTCAGAAAGATTGCTCCAGAATTCAGAGACGAAGCAATAAAACTTTATCGATCGACTATGGGCATTGGGTGGACTCTGAAAGCTATTACTGGGGCAGTTTTGCTCATTCCTTATCAAATTGTTGCTTCTGGCTTAGTTTTCATAGTGAGTAAGTCGAAAAAATATGGCAGTTAGCACCTAACCACAGTTTACAGTGGACGCAAAGGCGGTGGCTGTTATGCCAATAATTGTAGTAAATGTAAGAAAATGTATCATCGAAATTTCAAACTTCTGGTTTTTCTGACTACCCCATTTCTGGGTATCGGAATTATATTTTTACCAACTATTCCAACTTTGGAGGGTGCTAAATTTCTATTCTCTATAACTATATTGTTACTAAGTTTTATTTTTGGTTTTTTATTATTTAAAAATCCTCAATATTTACCATTTAGAAAAAAGCGAACTTTTATTTTTCTATATTTATTATTATCGAGTGTGCTATTTTTGTTGGTCTCATTTATCGTTTTGATATCGTCTGCTTTTGATGCTACAAACATTGAAACTGTGACATCTAAAGAATATCCTACAACGGTATATTTATACAACTATACATGTTCTCCACCAGATACTTCTACAGGATGTGACACATACCACGGGGAATTAAAATTTAGACTTGGTTTTACTCCTTTTGTAATTACAAAGTTTAATTGTGATTGTTTTTTTGGGTCACCAGATCGCGTTGGTGAGTGTGTAACGATTCCCTTGGAAGCAAACCGAAATTCAACAGCATCTGCGATTAAAATTAACTTAAAAACTGGCGAATTTCTTCCAAGATGAACTGCAAAACTTTAATTTACGATCCGAATCAGCAAGAAGTAATTAATTTAACTGTTGATAAAAAGCGTTATAAATTGGTACGTTGGGATGTTGCCGATACACCCCAGATGTTGTCAGAGTCTTCTTTGGAACGATATACACAATTCAGCTTGCTTACCATCATCTGTAGCACTTCGTGAACAAACTTTCTCTATCAGCAACACAAAGTTAGGACAGCATTATCCCTTGTAATCAATGAAAAAACTTATTCAAATCTCAATTATTATAATTCTATCACTAGGTTTGACATATCATTTATTACGTATTGCTTTTCCAATAACCTATATAGTTGACTGTACTCAAGCTAATAAAATCACCAAAATATCCGACACTTTTATAAGTGCAATTGGCGATCCATCGCCAAAAGAAGCAGAAATTATAGCACAAAGGTATATCACAAAAGCCTTTTGTTTAAATGATTTAAAGGGTGATTCTAGCTTCAGCCCTAAACCATATTTCTTTAATGTATCAAACTTAAGTTCTAAGTATCAAATCATTGGTTATAGTGGTGCTGGTTTTCGTAGTCCAGGCAATTTACAAGTAAAATTTGACAATGGGACTCTCCTAAATTTTTGCTTTAGTATGATGGTAATTAACTGCAATCAAGCTCAAGAATGCGATTGTCCTTATGATTTTAACTGGGAACCAAAACCCAAGCGATCTTAATAGTAACTCAGGAGAAATATTACAAAAATATAATGTTTACTAAAAATGAAGTTTTTAAATATAGATGACTTATTCCATGAAAATATTTAGCAAAATAGCAATATGTATAACCTTATTTATTTGTGTCGCAATTCTAATTATCAGTATTTATCCTGGTGCATTAAATAGTTTCTTTTTTCCAGTCATGCTGGTGTCAATTGTTTGTGTACCATTTGCAGTATTGGCAATTCTCTTCTGGGGATTGAGAACTTTAGGAAGACGGGATTTGAAAAGTATTAGACTTAGAAGGCAAACTTTTGTACCCTGGAGAGAAGTTGCTATCATTGCAGGGATAGTTTTAGTTTGTTATGTCCTGCTCAAGTTCTACATCCCCCGTCGTTTAGCATTTATGATATCGCAATCGGCGTTTGAACAAGTTCGGGTACAACTTCCTATTTCTGCAAAAGGAAATATCAAATTAAACCGCAAACTCGGTTTATATGAAGTTGATGAATACGCTATGGATTCTCGTGGTGGTGTATATTTTCGTGTCTTCTGGCGTGGTGATGGTCTAAGTCCTGATACCATATCCTATGGTTTTGTCCATCAACCGAATAGTGAAGGAAGTCCATTTGGTGCTGCTAAGTACCAATTATTTTACTTGTACGGTGATTGGTATTGGTTTCGTGTATCCGATGATTTTTAGGGATGACAATTAAGCTAGTTTTGAGTTATGGATAAGTGACATTACTACTTATTCAGTCACAAATATGAAATCTCATATTCACCATACCTTGATTTTGCTAGTAGCGATAACTGGAATAACATTGTTTTCAACTCCATCTATATCTAGTGATACTCATCAATCAATATCTTCTATCACAGTTAAGTCTGCAAAAGAGAATTTATTACCCCAGTTATGGGATGTAAAAATCAACGGGAAATATGGATATATTGATCGCACTGGTAAATTAATCGTTAAACCCCAGTTTGATTATGCTTCGTCCTTTTATGAGGGATTAGCTCAAGTCCAAGTAGGTGAAAAATGGGGATATATTGACCACACAGGTAAATTGGTCATCAAGCCACAATTTGATAATTGCGATCGCTTCTTGAATGGGTTTGCTAAAGTCGAAGTTGCTAAAAAGTGGGGAATCATAGACAGTAGTGGTAAGTTTGTGGTTAAACCACAGTTTGATAGTCTTGGAGCTTTTGTCAATGGTTTTGCTTTGGTTGCTATCGGTAAAAAATGGGGATTCGTTGATAATAAGGGGAAATTAGCCATCAAACCTCAATTTGATAGTGCTTGGTCATTCTTTGAGAATTTAGCAGCAGTTCAAATTGGTAGAAAATGGGGATTTGTTGATAATAA
>NZ_JACJQL010000114.1 GCF_014696625.1 Nostoc parmelioides FACHB-3921 | reverse complement strand
TAGGTAAGCAAGCTACTGGGTATAAAACTGCTCATAAGGTTCTCAATCGTTTCATTGCTGAACTAATCGGTTCAGTTTAGCTGTTTAGGGAATTCGCCAACGGTATCGGTTGAGACGTGCTTCTGGGGATAAGGATTTTACCCCATCCACTCCTGCCGTCTTTTTACCTTGGTTATCTTGCGTTACCCTTCTTACCGCTAGTACCCTATTCGACCAAGACCTCATTAAAATTCGCGCTTAGTTTACGGATTCGCTTGATATCACCACAACGCGAAGCGGCGTAGATGCGTTTTTGCAACTTGAAGACGTATTTCTCGACTTTGCGCCAATTTATATTTCTCCATCCCTCAGTATTCTCAGTTGAATCTGATTTAGGCGTATTCATTGCTACTTACACCCCTAGCTCTATGCACATTGCGGGTTACGTCTGCTTATCCCGGACGTTACTCCATCCCTTTTAGGGCTTTAACCGTTACTTCGGTTTGGGCGTTTGCTTCTTAACCCATCCTTCCCAAATCCAGCTTTTAGCCTGACCGCCTACCTATGTATCGACCACCATAGGAGTTATGATTTGGGTTACTTCGTTCCTGATATCCATTGTTTTGAGTCTTTAGGGGATGCCTATCCACCGGGGGTCTAGGAAGTGCGCTGTTTCGGTCGCAAGAACCTAACAGTCCTTACCCTTTCGGTTATTTCCGACCCAAGGTGTGTCCGAAACACAAGCTTATATTCCTTGGTGAGATATGACGATGGCTCAACGACATTTCGCTTGCTCTCCCCGTGAACTCTTGCTTGCGGTTGGTGTTTTCAGCAATTATCACCATTAACCGCTTTCGTCCCCGCTTTACAGAGCGAGATAGTCAGTCTCCTCAGTAGGGGCTACCATTTTCTGGTAGTTTACGTGCTTTCAACCCCGCACCAGGGTGATAGGACTTGGTTGAAAATTTTCACCTCACCTATATGGGTATCAAGTTGTCATCAGTAGAGGATTAAAGTGCGGACTCAACTCCTGCTGGAGTTACTCTACTGAAGCCTGGAATCCTCCCGAATATTGGGTTTCTCCAGAACGAATCGCACTTACAGGTATCCCGGCTGAACCCCAAGAAAATTAAAAACCCTTTTTTTGAAGTACGTTTGCAACACTTTAGTATTATGATTTCTGGTGAAAATTCCCCAACAGCAGCATAGAGATTTTTGAGAAAAATAGCTCTATTGCAGTCACCATAACAGTTAGAAGCAATTTTTAGGGAAAACCTTTAGTGTCAAAATGCTGTCCAATGACATCAATTGACAGTCAACAGCAGTTGTAAACTGTTAATAGCTGTAACGGCAATTTGCATCTCATAACTGCTAATGACTGCTAACAGGCAGCCAAAATGCAGAAAACTTGGGTTTTTAGTCCAAATGAGCAGCTAAAAAGTAATTTGTAACTTACGCTACATTTTACCTCTTTAAATCTCCTTTAATCCTACGTAATTATCGGTGTTTATATGAGCGATACCAAGCAAGAAATTCTTTCTATTAAACGAGACAGTAAGGACATTGATGGCCAAATACTTAATTTTTTAAAGACCAGCCCTATCTCACCTGGGTCTACTTTGGCATTGGCAGTGATGGTAACTCGATGAAGCTCATTGGCTACCTTTGGTGTTGTACTCAATGGGTGTGCGCGGTGAAAAATTGCGTACTTCTACTATTTGGGCGCTTCACCAGTTGGAAGCACAAGCAAAACTCATCCGTCGCCTTTGTGAGATTGATAATTCTAGGTGAAATTTGATTGTTGTTTTAGCCAACCCATTAATTGATGTGACTAGCGATCGCGTTCTCAACAAGCTGAAGGTTGGTAAGCAGTCGGCAGTAGCTAAGGCTGCAAATCATGATGCACGTTAACTTCCGGCTTCAACTTCCACTTACAACAGCTAGTTGAAGTGGATCGGGAAGTAAGCCAGCCGTCACCGATTGCGTACAAAATCACCCGGCGATCGCTGATTCCTATTTTTCTGAGTCACTCGGCAATGCTTTTAAGCTTTCCTCGTATGTTTGATAAACCTGGATGCAACGTCCTGGCTTACGCTCAAAGCTTTCTGCCGATTGAGCAAAAGACTGCAAGGTATCGAGATTCGTAGCCCACTCAAAACCCGCCGCCTTGCTCTTTTTGGTATGTGCATAGACCATGCCAGCTAAAGTATCGTCATTTTCAACGCAGAGTTTTTTGAATTTTTCAAATTCCTCTCTGTAAACATCCACCTGTGCCGATTCCGTCTTACCATCCTTCAATGCCAAGGCTTTTGGAAGGTCGGTTTCACTCTTACTAGATGTAGAGGACTTTTGCTCTGTTCGGGCATTTGCTGAACACCCCACCAGTAGCGCAGCCAGCAGAGTTATAAAAACTGTTTTCATGGGAATTTAGCTACAAAGGCGGAATTAATTAAGAACTGGATTAAATTAATAATGCCCAGATCAGTCATTGGCCCTTCAGGACGCGGTAAACTTGCGGTAAAAAGTTTATAAAAACTAATGTAGAGTGACTCCAAACCCCATTTTCATCTATACAAAGTCAAAAAAATCCTGGCGGAAGCATTATTAATTAATGACTGAAAATAGCAGCTTTGGCATAGATTTTTATCTATTAACCATTCTTACAAGGTACGACCGCGCAACAGGCTTGCGCCACCGCACCTATCTCAAAGCCCTATCAATTAAGCTTTCTAGCCAAGTAAGAAAATTTATTGCTTACTTTTTTCTTACTTGTTATCAAAATCATCAGTAAATGCCTTATAAATTTACAAAATCATTGATTTAAATCTATATCTGCATTAGATAAAAAATTGACCTATTGTAATACACCATCGATTCGCCATTTTCATGTTAAGCAATATTTCGCCAATGGTATCTTCGCTATATCTAGGCCTAGTCGCTTGAGTGCTAAGTTACCCTAACCTATCTGGTCTATTTTTTTTGATAACTTTGCTATGCTTGCTCTTTAATTCGTTATAAATTAGCAATATGCGTTTGATTCACCCGTGAATGACTTGGTTTTAACCGAAGAAGCTTTTTTCTTCGAGCGAATGCTCGATCTGCTGTCAGTCATTGGTTTGGATGGCTACTTTAAGCGGATCAATCCTGTGTTTACTCAAACCCTTGGCCGCTCAGAAGCTGAATTCCTAGCTAATCCTTTTTTAGACTTTGTACATCCAGACGACCACTCTGCCACATTAGCAGAAATGGAGAAGTTAAAGGCAGGCGCACCTACCCTCAAATTCGAGAACCGTTACCAAACTATTGATGGTGGCTATCGATGGCTAGAATGGAGAGCATCATCGCAAATTGACAGGGGATTGATATACTGCGTTGCTCGTGACATAACGCAGCAAAAAGAGACAGAAACCGCTCTAAAACGCGCTAACAAAGAACTAGAAAGGCGCACTGTTCAGTTAGAGCAGGTAAATGCGTCACTGCGAGAGAGCGAAGAGCGCAACCAATTGGCAATGGAAATTGCCCGGATGTATACCTTTGAATGGGAGGTAGCCACTGATGCTGTCAAGCGCTCGCCTCATTGTGCTGACATTTTGGGGTTAAATTTGCCATCGGCAGAACAGGAAACGGGGGCCGTTTTTTTTCAACGTATTCATCCTGATGATCGCACTCGCTTCATAGCAGGATTACAAGCACTCACACCAGAAAACAGCACTTACAGAACCACCTATCGAGTTGTACGCCCGGATGGACAGATCCTGATATTAGAGGAAATTGGCAGCGCACTGTTTAACCAGCAAGGACAGTTAACTCGACTGATTGGTATAACTGCCGATGTGACAGAACGTCAGCGTCTGGAGGCTGAATTAGAAGAAAGCCGGACAACTTTGCAAAGACAATTAGCCGAAATTGAAACCATTTACCAGTCTGCTCCCATTGGGTTGAATTTTCTCGATACAGACCTGCGTTTTGTGCGGATTAACCAGCGTCTTGCAGAAATAAATGGATTTTCTGTAGAGGAACATATTGGACGAACAATTCGGGAACTGCTACCTGATCTCGCGGATACTGCCGAAGCTTTGCTAAATCCTATCTTAGAAACGGGAAAACCGCTATTAAACATCGAAATTCGGGGTGAAACTCCAGCGCAACCAGGAGTAGAGCGGATTTGGTTAGAGAGCTTTTTGCCGTTGAAGGATGGCGAGCGTGTGATTGGCATTAACACCGTTTGTGAAGAAATCACCGAGCGCAAACAGGCAGAAGCCCAACGAGAAAATTTACTCCAGCAAGAGCAAGCGACGCGGGAAGCAGCAGAACGTGCCAACCGGATGAAAGATGAATTTCTTGCTATTCTCTCCCATGAACTGCGAACGCCGCTTAACCCGATTTTGGGCTGGACAAAGATACTGCAATCACCGAAGGTCACTTCCGACAAGCTTCAGATGGGGTTAAGCACGATTGAGCGCAATGCTAAACAACAAGTGCAACTAATCGAGGATCTTCTTGATATCTCTCACATCATTCATGGCAAACTCTCCCTTAACTTTGCAGCTATCGATTTATCCGAGCCGATCCGGGCTGCTTTAGAAACCGTTCATTTAGCAGCACAAGCAAAAGCTATTGGGCTTGAGGTGGTACTTGACCCGTCTGTGGATCAGGTCAGGGGGGATGCTGGCAGGTTGCAACAGGTGATTTGGAATTTACTGTCGAATGCGATTAAATTCACCCCTACAGGGGGACTAGTGACGGTGCAACTCACCTGTGTTGATCACCATGCTCAAATTCAGGTAAGTGATACCGGAAAGGGTATTCAACCCGAATTTCTGCCTCATGTGTTTGAGTTATTCCAGCAACAGGACAGTTCTACTACTCGTTCTTTTGGCGGATTGGGCTTAGGGCTGGCGATCTCTCGTCAGCTGGTCGAAGCACATGGGGGTACTATCACCGTCGCTAGTGCCGGAGAAGGTCAGGGAGCCAAGTTTACAGTACAGTTACCCTTGATACCTGTGTCACATTCCCATACTCCTGATTCTTTCAACGATCAAACAGTGGATTTAAACAATCTACGAGTGATTGTAGTAGATGATGAGGCAGATTCCCTAGAACTAGTTAAGGTTTTACTGGAACAGGAAGGCACAGTTGTTCAAGTAGTCTCCTCTGCTACCAAAGCCCTCTCTGTGCTGACCCAAGCACAATTTGATCTGCTCATCAGCGATATTGGGATGCCAGAAATGGACGGCTACACCTTCATTCGTCAGGTTCGCACTTTGCCCCCTCAATTTAACCGGGATATTCCAGCGATCGCCCTAACCGCCTATGCTGGTGAGACGAATCAACGCCAAATCCTCTCGGCGGGATTTCAAATACATCTAGCCAAGCCAATTGAACCGCAACGCCTACTGGATGTAATCTCAACGCTTATCACCCCTAGTTGAGTAGGGGCTAAAGATATCATGTAATTATTTCAGAATCACTGTCGCGCTTAAATCTCGATCAATCTCTGTAACTGTTGCTGTATAAGGTTTATAGCCATAGGCTGCACTTGGTGACACGAACCTTCTATTTTCGCCATCTCAGACGGACACAAGGTACTCTTATCAAAATTCTCATGAAAGACTTTGCTATTTCTAAGGCGAGTGTCTATCGTTACCTCAAAAAATCCGCCGCCTCTTAGTTATAAAATCCCTAATCCCTCTTTTGGAGGGTTTGTACAAAAAACCCATTCTGGAAAAGGAGAGGCGAGGACGGCGTAAACTGAAAACTAAAATATGGCGAATCTTCTTGATTAGCTTATAATACTGCTTTGGTACTAAATTAGTACCAAGCTAGTCTAATATTAGAACCAATAAACAACCTAATTTGTACCATGATTGTCGTTATTGGCGGCATCAAAGGCGGGGCAGGCAAGAGTACAGTAGCCGCCAACTTAGCGGCTCGGCGTGTAGCAGATGGTGACGATGTACTGCTCGTAGATGGCGACGAGCAAGAGACAACCACTCTCTGGGCTTCAACCCGCAGCGAACATTACCCTGAAGGTAGTCAAAAGCTAACTTGTGTCCAGCTTCGCGGTAGAGCAGCCAGAGATGAAGTCTTGAAACTAGCTCCCCGTTATCAAGATGTAATTATTGATGTAGGTGGACGCGATACAACTACTCAAAGGGCGGCGTTAACCGTTGCGAATATTGTTCTGTTACCAATTCCACCGCGAGGGCCAGATATTTGGACATTGGAGAAAGTGGCAGCACTTTTAGATGAAGTGCGAACTGTCAACCCAGACCTCAAAGCTTGGGCATTCCTCAACCGTGCCGACGCATCCGGGCGAGATAATGAGGATGCAATGCAAATCATTCAGGAGACTCCAGGGATTGATTTGATTCCACCAAGGCTGGGAGATAGAAAATCTTTTCCCAATGCCCATACCCAAGGCTTGGCTGTAACTGAACTTAAACCACGCGATCCTAAAGCAGTACAGGAGCTAGAGGCACTATATCAGTACTGTTTTAGTACTAAAATAGTATCAAATAAGCATAATTTAGGTACAAAATGACTATTAAGAAACCAAGCCGCTCTAGTGAGAAGCAGCCCTTACAGGCAGACATTGAGCGTGTCATAAATGCTGGCAGTCCACCACCAATTACTGAGGAAGTTGACGATACCCCTAAAGAAGTGCGGTTTCAGATGGCGATACCAGAGCAGTTGTGCAACCTCATTGATGATGCACGGAAGCTAACCAAGACCAGCCGTAGGGCATGGCTGCTGACTGCTGCCCAGGAAAAACTGGAACGGGAGGGACGGCTGTAATTAATAGTAGTGTTGCAGTAGCTTATTTGATAAATGCCCAACAACTTGTAATCAGAATTTTCAAACAATATGTACATCCAAATTAAACCAGAACTAGAGCAATTTATTCAGGCACAGTTGGCGAGTGGTAGATTCGCTAGTGCAGATGATGTTATCAATGAAGCCTTTAAACTGCTACAAGAAAGAGAACAGAGACTTGAAGAATTACGGCAGAAAATTGCTGTAGGAACTGAACAAATTGCAGCAGGACAAGTAACTGATGGCGAAGCTGTATTTGCTAGATTACAAGAAAAAATTCGTTTAATTGCTGAGGAATCTTATGAATGAATAATTATTCACTTTCAGAGGCAGCAATTCAAGATTTAGATGAAATTTGTGAATATATTGCTCGGAGTAACCCAAAAGCCGCCTCTAAGCTTTTTGATGACTTTCGTGCCAAGTGTAAATTATTAGCTAATTTCCCAAATATGGGTAAAAGTTATAGCAGGCTTGTACCAAACCTGCGCGGATTTGTTGTGGATGATTATATTATATTTTACTACCCAAGAGAAGATGGAATTAGTGTTGCTCGTGTGAAGAGTGGTTATCGAGATTTAGAGTCTTTGTTCACAGATGAATAATAAAAATGTAACTATGTCTTTGGTCTATTTCTCATCGCTGTGTTTAGTAGTATAAAACTAATTTGGTACTGAATTAGTACCAAACAAGTACAAGATAAGCACAATATAAGTACTATATAGGTATCTAGAAGCCAAGCATATATAGTTACAAATCCCTGGTTTGGTAACAGAATATTAAACATCCCTAATAAGATAATATGGCTCACTTTAATGCTTTAGTCATAATCCCTCCAGATACAAGCGATATTGAAGCGAAGGTCAAAGAATTGATGTATCCTTACTATTCTGATTTAGAGGTTGAACCCTATAAAGAATATTTAAGCCCAGAAGAATTACAACAAGAAATAAATTATTTAAAAACTCTAAGTCAGCAAGAAATTGAAAAAATAGCAGCAGATTGGGAAGTCAATAGTGATGACCTAGAAAATTTAGCCAAAATGAATCTAGAATGGTTTGAAGGAATGATAGACGGTATAGATGAAAAGGGTGAATATAAAATATACACTCACAATCCTCAAGGTAAATGGGATTGGTACACTTCTATAAAACAAGAAAATTTTTATTCAGCAGAACCTATCTTTTACCCATGTCAAGTTAATGAAATTCCATCAGTAGTGCCTTATGCAATTATCACTCCTGATGGTCAATGGTATGAGTTAGGTATAGAAGCAGGATTAGAAGCCTTGGTTAAACATTTAAAATCTGAAACAGCTTTGAATGAAAACCAAATAAACTGGGTACAAGAAGTTCAGGCAATAAAGGTATGTTATTCAAATTATTTGGTCGTTGCCTTACACTGCCATCATTAATAGCGAGTTACTAGACAAACCAAATAAACTCAGCGATTAAGTAAAAACTAAGAAACGTTATTTTCTTCAAACGCAAATGATTGTACTGCAAGCATTTATTTAGGTTCGACTGCATACCTTTCTTGCGGGGTCAGGGCTAGATTAATACTCAATAGGTATTGAGATGAAATACCCAATAGGTGTATATGTAACATAGCTAATACCAAAGCACAAACAAATAAATTATCTGTTTTTCACGCCTCTGGTAACTAGCGTTCGCTAGTTTTTTCTCACATCTTCTTGACGCACTATTTGTCTTTTTTGTCAATTCATAAGTGCTAGTTACGTATACCCATAATTTAGTTACATATTCTTTTTTATTTAACTTTTATTAATTTTTTTACGTATTTTCAATAGTTTAGTGATAAAAAATGTGCTTTTTGCTACTAGTAATGTATAAATAATTACAGTCAAAAATAATACTCTTATTACTTATAAACCTCAAACGCTTTAGCAATAATCGTTCTAGGTTTGGGTAGTATTCCCTAAGTGATCTTAAATAGCACACCATGCTGTTTTAAAGTACTGTACTCTATTTTGAAATTATCTTATTCAATATAAATTGAGACTCGTAGTAGCTATTGATAGGAAACGAGTCAAAATGTCATTCTTCAAAAAATTCCAAAATTTTAATCAAAGTTCCAGCCCTAACGAGCAATTGTTTAATGTTGTAGTTATAGGTTGCTTATTAGGATTGATGATTTATGCTACCTTTGACTCTGGAGTGAGAGTAACTTTTGCAGATACTGCTAAGTTCGTAATTGGAGCATACATTGGTACTTTTATTCCACCACGAAATCAAACACGAAAAAAGTAAAAGCCCCTATTCGATTCAAATTTCATAGAGGCTACTTAAATTGTTGTTTGAGCTTTGATCGTACCATCTAAAATATTTATTAAACAACCCTTACTTCACTGTAATGGGTTGTTTCTATCACTACTTTATGGAGTAAAAATCTCAAAGACACATTCTGCTGTTATGCACTGCTTAGAAACTATGCTCTGAGAGAGTTACAGAAATAAAATTGCTCTTACCACCAAAAAACTAAGAAAAAGCTTATTTCAGCTGTGTCAGTAAGTATACCTCGGTGAATACCCATCTAAAACCCAATCACAGAAACAGCCTTCCGCTTTTGCTCCGGCGTAACCTCCAGATAACGCTGCAACGTCCCCAAGTCACTGTGGCCAGAGATTTCCTGAATAGTTCTCAAAGGTATCCCCGCACTGGACATCTGCGTGAGAGCAGTTCGCCTAAACGAATGGGTGCTAACTCCTTCTACCCCAATCCGCTTGCAGGCATCGCGTAAAATCTTGTCTGCCATGAATCGGGTCAGACGTTCAGTTACACCGCGCATACCTGGGAATATTGCCCCTGGTTTGGGTTGGTATTCGTCAAGAATTGCTGCCAGCCCTGGTGGGATGTCCACAATCCGGGTTTTATGCTTACCTTTGGTGGTAGACTTGCGGAAAGTGATAGCACCAGATTTAATATCAGTGGTCTGTAGTGCTAGAGCTTCTGATACGCGACAACCAGTAAACAGGCAAATGCCAAAGAGAGCGCGATCGCGTGGGGTCAGGAATCCCTCGGTGAATAATCGCTTCAATTCCTCTTGGC
The DNA here is from genome assembly GCF_014696625.1 of Nostoc parmelioides FACHB-3921. Taxonomy (GTDB): domain Bacteria; phylum Cyanobacteriota; class Cyanobacteriia; order Cyanobacteriales; family Nostocaceae; genus Trichormus; species Trichormus parmelioides. The sequence goes on along the minus strand of NZ_JACJQL010000114.1, from coordinate 1,883 downwards.
TTAATATCTTGCCTTGTCCGTTGCCGTCTACTTTCATTTTTCTCTTCTCTCAGGGATTACACGTTTTTCATAAATCGTGTAATCCATGCCCTCAAGTATTGTATCTCCGTTGGTGTCACCACAGCGCTCTCAAGGGGCCAAATTAAACTTATCATTCACAATCGCTACAACGCCTATTCTTTCGTTGAACTATAAAACCTGCTTATGCAGGCTGCATTCGTACCACCATCAGGTATGATCTGCACCAATAGAAAAAGCTTCCATCGCGCTTGATGTGAGTGATAGGAAGATTAGAAAGGTGATTAACAGTAGTGAGTAGGCAATATTTGAGCTATGCGTCCATAATCGGCTAAATATTGTTCTAAAACAGCAAACTGCGCCAAACTAAGGCTGTAATAAATCAAGCGTCCTTTTTGACGTGAGCTGACTAAACCGACTTCTCTTAAAATTTTGAGATGAAAAGACACTTGAGATTGAGGTAGCCCTAAAGCTTTCCACAAGTCACTAACACACAGTTCTTGCTCTCGCAACAATTCCAATACCTGAAGTCGCAATGGGTCAGAAAGAGCATGAAAGCTTGCAATGATAGTATCGTTTGTTTGTGTTGAAACAGAACTCATCAATAAACTGGGAATATATTCGCAGCATACCATGTTTAAATTTGGGTTAAAACATGGTTATGTAACTTTTGCAACTAATTTACAATAGACCTAAACTCCAGTAAATCGCCCAAATTTTCGCAGTTAGTAGTTAAGCGGGGAAATTTTGAGCAATAAACAAGTTCATACTTAGATAAAACTGGGGATACAAGGTGAATGGCATAGTATAGAGACGAAATTCTCAGCTAAAAGGCTATTTTTGGCAAAATTACAGATTGCAAACCTTTAAAATAAATGGACGGTTTTTTCATATCTACATTTGACGATTTTGGACTATGAGTCATACTAAAACAATGCTCATGTTTCATAACAATCATTTCATTAAGGGCATGGTTTTAACTGGATCTACATCATTGGTGAAAACTTATTAATAGGAAGGTGAAGTAATGAACCAGTCTATGGGGGACGACAAAAACAAATTTCTTTACCCTCGCAGTCGCTACTACGGTCAAGTTAAACCAGAAAACCTAGTGTTTGATGCTAACTTACAAGAATTTGCTCAAAAAGTAGGCTATATTACGGCTCTAGAGACGAATGGTAAGGTTTCAACTCATGAAGCTTACAAGCAAATTAAAAGACTTTGGAAACAGTTGAAACGCAGTAAAAAAGAACTTTTAATTAGTAATGAACCACCCGCCGAATCTTGAAGTTACTTTCACTGGACGCTAATTAAGAGAAAATCTGACAGAGCCTATTTTTGACAAATATCTCTTTTGGGGGAAGTAAGAATATTACTAACAATACTTGTATAGCCAATTGTTTAGCAATAATCTCTAGCTAGAGCAAATCAAGCATCTGACAAGTTTGTAGCTGTAAAATCCAGATTTACTAGAGCCTCCGTTGATAAATTATTGCTATTAGAAAGGCATTAGGGAGCAGCTTCACCCTCAACCTGTTCGATTCTTTTTTTCAGAATTGGCTTGGGTGGAGGATTGCTACGCTCTCCATTTCCCCCTTCATGGTCTTTCTTAGATGGTCGCTGCCCTTGGTGCTTATTCTTTTTAGACTCTTGCTGGACTGTGGCTTTATCTTGTTTAGAGGCTTTGAGAAATTTGGGTGCAGTCTCTTGTGGTGGTGCGGTAAGGGCTACAAAACCCCACACATTACGCCCTGGTAGAAATTTCGCCTTCAGGGTGACAAATACTGGATGTCCTAGCTGTTCTTTAGGAACTTTGGGATTAAATCTAAAGGGACGAACAGGTGCATCTTTCCACAGCAAGGGTA
>NZ_JACJQL010000113.1 GCF_014696625.1 Nostoc parmelioides FACHB-3921 | reverse complement strand
GTCGAAATACCCGCCTTCCCGCCATGCGGTATCTTTCAATTAGTGATGGAATTTCTTGAATATTTAAATTAGGAAATACTAAACTTGTTTCGGTTTGGATATATTTCACTTTTGTATCATCTTTCAACATTTTTGCCATTAACCTTGACACTTCATCATTTAAATTTCTCTGGGTACAACGCTTGAGCTAATATTTTAACTCCCTGAGCAAACCTGATGCCTGATGTACTGTAGCTGTAATCAATAACAATAAATTTATCTTTTTGTACAGCAGAAATTTTTGCATAGGCGGGATTTGTGAGAAAAAATTGTCGCTGTTCTTTCGCAGGCGACCAACTCGCATCACTGAGAATAATTGTTTCGGGATTGCGGTTAATTACATCTTCCCAATTAACGGTTATATAAGTACCATTCGCTTTTTCTTGAAATATATTCCGACCACCCGCAAATTCCAAAATTTGATTTGGTAAACTATCAATGGTAATTGTATAAGGTGGACTTTCACTAGCATACCAAAAGACAGGTTTGGGAGGATTGATTTGTCCTAGTTTTGTTTGAGTAGATTGCAATTCTTGTTTTAAATTGTTAATTAATTTAATAGCGCGATCGCTCACTCCAAAAATCTGACCAATTTCCGCAATTTCATTGTAAATATTCTCTAGCAATTCCCTTTTCTTCGAGCAAACTTCGATAGCACCTTCCGCTAAATAGGAGTTAATTCCCAAACTTAGTAAATATTTACGTCCACTAACTGCATCCTTACCAAAAGCACCAGGAAATGAACCATAGACGAAATCTGGTTCAGCACCTAATAAGACTTCTTTTGAGGGATATTTATCGGCAATGACAGGAATTTGCGAGTAGGTTTTTTGGTATTCTGGCAGAATGCGATCGTCTAAATAAGCTGTACCAACTATCTGCGTCTCTAAACCCAGTGCTAACATGATTTCTGTTGCAGGTTGGTTGAGAGTAACTACACGTTTTGGTGGTTGTTTGTAGGTAATAGTAATACCACAATTCTCAATCGTCACTGGGGTAAAATGAGCAGCCACAGGTTGCAGATTTTTAGTATTTTTTACCTGCATCTGACAAGCAGTCACTATCACTAATAAAGCAGTTATGAGGAAACGTATATAGCGATTTCGCCACCAAGTAAAATCAGGAAGTTTCATTATTAACCCCCTTAAAAGTCAAACGACACTGTTCCTTGGATTGTAAACGGTGCGGCGGGGTAAATAAAGTAACCATCTAAAGTGTAATATTTGACATTAGAAATGTTTTTGAAGTTCAACCCAATTTTATAGTTATCCCGACGATAGAAAATAGCAGCATCGGCTCTCACGTAAGAAGGTAGCGTTAAAGTGCTGGGTAATCTAGTTTCTTGTTCTCCTACAAAAGCGAGTCCTAATCCCAACCCTAAACCTTGCAAATTACCGCTTTGAATTTGATAGGTCGTCCACAAGCTAGCACTATTTTCAGGTACACCATACAATCTACTACCAACAGGAATATCTTCGTCTTTTGTCACCACAGCATCGGTGTAGGCGTAGTTAGCAATAATATTCCAACCTGGTAAAATTTGTCCTGTAATATCTAACTCTACCCCTCGGCTTCTTTGTTCGCCTGTGGTGATACTAAAATTGGGATCAATCGGGTCTGGAGTCAATACATTTTGTCGAGTAATTTGGTAAAATGCCAACGTTGCTGAAAGTCGGTCTTTAATCCAATCTTGTTTAATTCCGACTTCAAATTGTTCGCCAATTTCTGGTTTAAACTGCTCATCTGTCCGGCTTCTAGCAGAGTAATTAGGAGCAAAAGAGTTTGACCAATTGAAGTAAAGCGACGTTGTTTGACTAGGCTGATAAACTATACCGACTCGTGGGGAAAATTGCGAATTGGATTGTTCGTTAATTGTCGTGTTTGTCACACGATTTTTTCTGAATAATTCATTAGCATCAAAGCGACCACCAGCTAATATTTTCAGGTTAGGTAGAACTTCGATTAAATCTTGGATGTAAATTCCGATGTTGTCTGAGCCATATTCTCTACCAGAAGTTGGCGAGGATGGAATCACAAACTTTGTACTGTACTGGGGGTTGAAAATATCAATTGAAGTTACATCCCCATCTGTAAAATCATACTGAAATTTATATCGAGATACTTCTACTCCAAATAGTAGATTATGGCGAATTGATCCAGTATTAAATTTACCGTAAATTTCGTTTTGCAAGGTCAAATTATTATTAGCTTCATCTGATTTTGTTAAACCTCTATCTCCTGTTCTACGGTCATCTTGTAAGGCGAATAGAAATGTTGATTTGGTATCTAAATCAGCCTGAACTATGTTAAACCCCTGGCGAAATCTCCAGTTATCACTGAATTTATGTTCAAAATTATAAGTAAATGCAGTTGAACGAGTATTACTTTCACTAAAATTAGGTTCTCCCAAAAATCTATTTCTGGGGAGTGTTAAAAATTCCGGTTCTGGGAGGAAGCCGTAATTAAAGTTTAAATTATAATTTTGGTATTCAAATTCTACAGCAAGATTTGTACGCGGGCCGATTTTCCAGGTAAATGCAGGGGCGATAAAAAAACTATCATTTCTTGTAAAATCGCGGAAACTATCTGCATTTTCATAAGCAATATTCAGCCGATAAAGCAGTGATTTATCTTCTGTGAGTGGCCCAGTTAAGTCAATTGTAGGGCGGAAAAAATTATAACTGCCATAGGTAATACTAGCGTTATAGTAAGGCTGTTCGAGAGGCTTTTTTGTGACGGTATTGACTACACCACTGGGAATCCCAGAACTAAACTGACCACCTCCATACAAAACTGAGGCTGGCCCTTTGAGGATTTCAAATTGTTCGACGTTGGCGATATCGCGGGGGGTGACATAGCCGAAATCTTGAAAGCCATTGCGTAAGTTGCCAAAATTTGTCGTGAAGCCGCGAATGCGAAAGCCTACGGAGGGTAGAGAACCATAACCCGCCTCTTGTTGGACACCAGCGACATTATCAGCTAAATCGTTGAGTCTAACTACACCTCTATCTTCAATTATCTGACGGGGGATGACTTGAATAGATAAAGGTAAATCCCGTAGTGGTGCTTCTATTTTAGTGCCGGTAGTGGCGGTGGGGACGTTATACCCATCTCGTTCTCCTGTCACTGTTAGTTCAATGGGTTGATTAGTCTCAGCCGATGGTTGCGTTGCTGGTTTTTCACTAGTAGGTGATGTAACTAGTGTGACGACGAAAATTAAACCTGCATCGCTGTCATCTAACTCAACTTTGGGGACACCCTCCTCACCTGTCACAGTTACTCGAATACTATTTGCATCTTGATTTGTAACTACTAATTCTGTAATTCCTGCAAATGGTTTTTCTTGACGAAATAAGTTACCATTAGGTAAACTTAACTGCGCGTTAGGAATATCGATAATAAAATTATTTCCCTCACTCTTATTGGTAACTTGCAGTTTATCAGATGCAGAAGTTTCTAAGATTATTTCTAAGCTCTTAGGAGTTTGATTGAGGTGTACTCCTGTCACTTGAATAACTGGATTTTGTTGCTGGGCGAATAATTCTTGAACGCTTGTGTAAGGAAGCTGTATCTCGCTTAATTGAGGAATGTCTTTGATAGCTATTTCTTGCGAATATGCGGGGAAGGCATTCAAAATTGATATGGTAGAAGTTAGCCATAGATAAGCGAGTAAACTATCTTGTTTCACCTCATTCCTCACACCGTTGATGGTAAATTACACCACAAAGTAAATACTGTGAGAATAAGTAAAATTACTACTGATGTCAAAAGACATATTGTCAAACTTAACTTGATTTATATTTTCAGGGAAACTTGTGATTTGGCTTTGCTGATGTTATTGTCACTTCTCAATACCATTCTAGATGAGAGCAATTTCTAACTGAGATGAGAGTTGTTGTTGTAAATTTTTGAGTAAGTTTAAGGTTTTCTCATAGCTTGTAGTTGCTCCTTCTTGGGCAAAGTATTCTACAGCCTTTTGTAAGTCTGCGATCGCTGTTCGTTCATGACCCAGTTGATGATTAGCTATACCTCGATTCAGATAGGCTTGGGCATTGCCAGGCTGAAGCTGAAGTGATGCTGTAAAATCTCTAATGGCACAAGAGTTATCGCCGCTTCTACCGCAAGCACAACCACGATTATAGTAAGCTCTATAGTCATGGGGATTGAGATGAATTGCCTTGGAGAAATCATCCATAGCACTTGGCAAATTTGATAACTCAAACCAAGCTAGTCCTCGGTCGTTGTAAATATCTGCTAGGCGGAACGTAGATGTTTGGGGAATAGTGATTAACGCTAGATTGTAATCAGAGATAGCTTGTTCATGATTCCCCAACATTGCCTGGGCTATACCTCGGTTATAGTAAGCTCGGAAATCATCAGGCTTGAGACCAATAACTTTGTTACTGTCAGCGATCGCTTGCTTATATTCCCCTAGTCTGTAGTATGCTAGTCCCCGATTGAGATGTGCTTCCACATTGTCAGGGGTCAATTTGAGAGCTTGATTGCAGTCAGCAATGGCACTTTGATAATCTGCTAATTCTAGATAAGCTAGACAGCGATCGCTATAAGCTGCCGCAAAATCTTTTTGTATCTCAATCGCCGTATTAAAATTTTCGATAGCTTCTTGGTAATTACCATGCAACAATTTCTCTATTCCTGACTGGAGAAATACACTCGCTACATTTGGCTCTTTCACTGTAGATAATGGGTGTGCAGGTGCAGCGAAAACAAGACAAGCAAACATCACAGCAATACTAAAACTCAAGATGAATCGGTTCATGGAATGAAGAGAAACAACAGCCGATCAACTACACAACTTTATTTTCATGGTCATTCCTAGCATAGTCAAAAGACAACCTGTCAAATGATGTCAAAATTAACGAGTTCAACGCTTCTCTACTTTGACAATTGGTCGTTTGACAGCAGATCATCCATTACTGAGAATTGGAAGATACCTTAAATCAGTTATCAGTTATCAGTTATCAGGGGGATGGTGGGGGATTTAGACCCGCCACCATCCCCTTTCACCAATTGGTGTGGTGTTTCAGGATTTAACTGATAACTGTTTACTGTTCACTGTTCACTGTTCACTGTTAAACGCATAGGTGAAATGATGCAGTTGTCTGCGAAATTAGCGGTATTGACATTAGTCACAATTCCCTGCACCGCAATTCTGGGGAATTATGCTATCGGTTTAGCTTCTACTACTGAAACTCAAGAAGTCACAATTAGATTTAATAGTAAAGTTGGTCAACAACCCTTTGAATGTGGCAAAACCTACACTTTAGGTAAACCAGCGAAAAAATTTACTCTCTCTGACTTCCGTTTCTATGTATCTGATATAGCTTTAATCGATGCTAAAGGTAAAGTTGTACCCCTCACCTTAACCCAGGATGGTAAATGGCAATACCAAAACGTAGCTTTAATAGACTTTGAAAATAAATCTGGTGCTTGTGTTAATGGCACAGTAGAAACACGTAATCAAGTGATAGGTACAGTACCTAAAGGAAAATATCAAGGACTGCAATTTACTCTGGGTATCCCCTTCAATCTCAATCATGAAGATTCTGTCATCGCCCCATCACCCCTAAATTTAACCTCCCTCTGGTGGAACTGGCTGTCTGGTTACAAATTTGCTCGCATTGATTTAGAGAAGCATCGTCACACTAGCCCAGGCGCGAAACATGATGAACCCAATCATCAAGCACAGGGTTTCCCCATCCATTTGGGTAGCACTGGTTGTCAAGCTCAAACAGGTAATCAAAAACCCTCATCTTGTAAAAATCCCAATACCGTGAAGGTTGTCTTAACTAAATTTGATCCCAACAAAAATATCGTGGTTGCAGACTTAGCAGCGTTGTTAAGCAACACAAATTTAACCATCAACCAACCAAATACCGCTCCAGGTTGTATGTCATCTCCCGATGATGGCGATTGTGTGGGCATTATGACTAATTTTGGTCTACCATTTGGCGATCGCCCTGCTTCTACACAGAAATTCTTTAGAGTGGAGTGATAGAAAAATAGAGAATGGGGATTGGGCAAGATGCCTCCCCTGCTTCTTCCTAGCCTTTAACTTGCTCCGAATTCCCAGATGAAATTAACTCGTTTGTTTACCCTCGCAGTAATTTGTCTGTTGTCAATTTGTCTCTCAATGGGGCTAAGTAAAGCATTTGGCACATCACCGAATTCAGAATATGACTGGAATCTCCCAGCTTGGATGCCGAAGCCAATTGTACCAGCCGATAACCCCATGAGTTCGCCAAAAGTAGAGTTGGGAAGGCATCTTTTTTATGAGAAGCGGTTATCAATCACGGGTGAATTCTCTTGTGCGTCTTGCCATATTCAGTCCTTGGCTTTTACTGATGGGAAAACTGTAGCGGTGGGTGCAACTGGTGAAAAACACCCCCGTAACTCTATGAGTCTCGCTAATATTGGCTACAACCCGGTATTAACTTGGGCTAACCCTTTGATGACAAAGTTGGAAACTCAAGCTTTAGTGCCAATGTTTGGGGAACATCCGGTAGAAATGGGTATGGTAGGAAGGGAACAACAAATATTAACAATGCTGCGGAATGACTCCAAATATCGACAGATGTTTGCAATAGCCTTTGGAGAAAGTCAAGAAGCAATTAGCTTGAGTAATCTGACTAAAGCTATAGCAGCTTTTGAACGTACTTTGATTTCCGTGAACTCTCCCTATGATCGTTATCGCTTCGGTGGTGACTCTCATGCTATTTCCAAAGCTGCTCAACGGGGGGAAAAGTTATTCCACAGTGAACGTCTGGAATGTTTTCATTGTCATGGTGGCATTAATTTTAGCGATTCAGTGATGCACGATCGCCTGGCTTTTGTGGAAATCGCCTTTCACAACACTGGCCTATATAATATTGATGGTAAAGGAGCTTATCCACCAGATAATACTGGTGTTTATGAAATTACTACCCAACCCTCCGATATGGGACGTTTCAAAGCTCCAACTCTGCGAAATATTGCTCTGACTGCTCCCTATATGCACGATGGTAGTATCCCTACTCTAGAAGCAGTTATCGACCACTACAAAGCAGGTGGGAGAACGATTCATACAGGAAAGTTTGCAGGAGTAGGAAGCAAAAATCCTTTCAAGAGTGAATTTATTAGCGGTTTTGAATTAACTGAAGCTGAAAAAAATGACCTGATAGCTTTCCTAAAAAGTTTAACTGATGAAACATTTATTCATAACCCTGCTTTTAGTGATCCCAACTAATAACAATTCAAAATTCAAAATTCAAAATTCAAAATTCAAAATTAAGAATCAAGACAGAACAAGCGTTTGAGGCTGTATATCTGTCACATTCTTTTTTCAAATTGGTATAATTTAGGACTTACGCAGTGTCAATAATTTTCTGGCTTTTTTGTCAATAGTCAATAGTCCACAGTCAAAAAACCTTGATTTTGACTATTGACTATTGACTATTGACCACCCTCAGAAGGGTTTTTTGTTTCAGTGCGTAATTCCTATAATTATTTCTGGTGCGCCCATTTTTTAAGGCAGCTTTTTCCTTTAGTTCTCAAGTTTTGATGATTACCTTCATAGGCTTTTTTGTATGGATTATGCTATTCTACAATGCCTATCTATATAGGGTATTTCGGGGCAAAGTAGTTAGTAGTCATTATGGGAAATAATATCTAATTCAGTCTGAGAAAAAGTATAATTTAGCCCTAATGTACCAGCTTCAGTCTGTGCATTCGGGCTTGTTTTAACCCAGTTTGTAATCACAACCGAAATTATTGGGCTGAAGTAGGATATTGGCACACTTTAATCATATAAAAGTTATTATCCTTAACTTTTATATAAGTTTGACAGTTGGTCTTTTGACATTAGATTCATTATCAGGTGATGATAAAAAGTATATTTGCTTCAAGTATTTCCTATTAAAATATAGAGGTGCATACATACCTACTCTAAAGTTAAGGGATACAAATTTCTTTGTATCCCTTATTTATTAATATTTGCGCTCTAATTAGATTGTGCAGGCAATATGGTTGGAAGAAACTAACATCTGGGATTTGGACAAAAATCAACAATTATGGCTTAAATTGGTATCACTTATTCCCCATAATGTGTACCTATGACTTTCCCGCGAAACACAATGTAATTGTAGATGTTGTAGAACAACATAATGGGAATCAGAAATCCAATGAAGATAATCATGAAAACTAACGCGCTAGGTGCTGCGGCTGCTTGATAAATGGTGATACCTGGAGGGATGATATAGGGAAAAACAACTAATCCCAAGCCCACAAAGGTAAGTAAAAAAAGCAGCACTGTCCAAACTAGGGGAGTGGTTTCTGCTTTGCGGTTCAGGCTTTGAATCAATAACCCAATCAGCAGCACACCTAGCAGGGGAATGAGTGAAAATAGATATACTTCTGGTTGGTGAAATAACTTTGCCCTGGCATTTTCATACACAACAGGAGTAGCGATGGTGATTAAAATTGCACCTATAAGGGTTGTCCAAGCAGCGAGTTTTGCTGTGCGGTAATGAGATGTTTGCAGTTCTCCCTCAGTTTTCAAGATGAGATAGGTGGAGCCAATCAACACATAACCTTGAATCAATGTCAAGGCAACTAAGAGCGATCGCCAATCGAGCCAATCCCACATACTACCGATAAAATGACCCGATTCATCCACCTTAATGCCTTCTAAAATGCTCCCCAAGGCAAATCCTTGAAACAGCGCCGCCATGAAACTCCCAACTCCAAAGGCAACATTCCAAAATACTTTGTTGGTAGAATGCTCTCGAAACTCAAAGGCCACAGCCCGAAAAATCAAACCAAATATCATGCCAAAAATGGGAATGTAGAGCGCATTCAAAATGGTGCCATAAGCCAGAGGAAATGCTCCAAATAATGCACCCCCCATCAACACCAACCAGGTTTCATTGGCATCCCAAATATTACCCAAACTCGTCATTAAAATGTCCCGTCGCTCCTCATTGGAACTGGTTAGGGACAGGATACCTACACCTAGATCAAACCCGTCTAACATGACGTAGAGAAACAAAAACAGAGCCAAGATGACAAACCATACCTGGGCTAAAAAGTGTTCTAAATTCTCCATACAATTACTGAATTGTTTTACCTATTTGATTTACGAAAAAGATCAGGTTCAAAGCCTTGTCCCTGGCGATGGCGCAGCGTCCGCACGCTCGTTTCGACTGCGCTCAACTACCGCTTGACGAAGTGTGGGTGGTTTCTCTCCTCTGCTCCCCTGCACCTCTGCACCTCTGCTTTTTCACTGCTGTGCTTCCACAGGACGTTGATCGGGAACAAATTCAGCCGGAGTAGTTTCTACGCCTGGTTTGGTGTCAATACCTGGAACGGGAAGCTCCAAATTGGGGCCTTGACGAATGATTCGACTACCAAAGAATAAAGCACAAATAAACAGGGCTGTATAAATTCCGGCAAAAATTAGCAAGGATGTTAAAACCTCAGTCGCCGGTAGGTGGGAAACGCCATCTGCTGTGCGAATTTTCCCATAAACTACCCAAGGTTGTCGCCCAACACAGCGCACAATCCAGCCTGATTCAACGGCGATGTAGCCCAATGGAGCCGCTAAAATCCAGATTCGCAGTAGCCATTTTTGCCCGGCGATCGCTTCTGGTGAAAGTTTACCCCGCAACCATTGAATCACACTGATACCCATCAAGCCAGCCAAGAAAAAGCCAATACCGCTCATGATGCGGAAGGAATAATAAATCAAACCCACCATCCGGGGGCGATCTTCAGGTTTCCACTCTTTCAGTCCCAGAACGGGTTTAGACAGATTTTGTTTGAATTCCAAAATGTAGCCTAAACCGTTGGGAATTGAGATTTCCCAGTCATTTTGCTCAGTCTTATTGTTGGGTAATGCAACTACACTCCAGGGCGCGGGTTGTCCGGCTGGAGAGGTTTCCCACTTAGCTTCCATCGCGGCGAGTTTTGTAGGCTGATAATCAGCTACTTGCTCGGCGCTGAGGTGTCCGACATAGATTTGCAATGGGGTGACAGCGATCGCTGTTGCTAGGGCAATTTTCAGCGATCGCGCAAAGAAAGCTTGATGGCGGTTGTTGAGAATATACCAGGCGCTAATTCCCCCAATCACAAACAGAGAAGTTTCCAGCGTCCCTAAAAACATATGGGAGACACTGTTGACCATGAAGGGGTTTAAAATTGCCTGAAAGTAATCATCAACAACAAATTTCCCGTTCACTATTTCCCCACCGGCTGGGGTCTGCAACCAAGAGTTTGCCGCTAAAATCCAGAAGGTAGATAGGTTTGCACCAAAGGCAACCATAATGGTGGCAAAATAGTGAATCACTGGGTTTACTCTTTCCCAGCCAAATAGCATAATACCCAGAAATCCGGCTTCTAGCATGAATGCCATCGAAGCCTCAAAGCCTAGAATACTGCCAAAAAAGTCGCCTACCGCTTCAGAAAATGGGGCCCAGTTCGTGCCAAATTGAAACTCCATTGGTAAGCCCGATGCTACACCAATCCCGAAATTCAACACATATAGCTTCGCCCAGAAACGAGCATGGTGGTAGTAATCAGGATTGCGTGTTTTTAGCCACATTCCTTCGACAATGACCAGATAAATCCCCATCCCCGTGGTGAGAACAGGCCATAGCATATGAAAAATCGCCGTCAGTGCAAACTGCATCCGCGATAGAGCGACGGTGTCCGATATAAAATCCATGAACTAACCTCTGAATTTATTTAAATCTTGACTTGCGTAGCATCTTGGGGTCATAGTCGCATGGTAACGGAACATTTCTCAGTAAACCAAAAAGTTTTTCCCAAAGAGCGATCGCTAATTTACTGTATTAAAGGGATTAGGTGAGTATTTGAGTTCTTTTTAAGAGTAATTTAGACCATTTCAAGCACTAACTCTATATTTATTTGTAATCAAAAAGACACTTAACAAACTTACTACTGTACTAATTATAAATATAAAGCTGTAACCCATTGTACTTGCCAACATTCCGCTCAAGACTGTGGCAGCAATTCCACCTAAAAACATTACAGAAACTTGAATTGTGTAATCAGTAGCGGCTGTATTTTTTTCGCATTTATCCATCATGGCACTGAGTAAAGCAGTATATGCCATACTTTGGGTTGCATTAACTATAATACAAACTGTATAAAGTACAAGCACACTACTCACACCAATTGCCGGAATAATATATAAAAGTGTGGTCAGGGCTGCTATGAAGCCAAATATAATTAGAGACTTTATTCTTCCTAATTTGACAATTACTAATCCCGCAATCAAGGCACTAACAATACGGGCGCTATAGCTAACTATTCCTAAAATCCAACCAATATCTGGTAAAGACAAACCCCTATCTACTAAAAGCGGGCGAATCATCAGACCCGTTACACTATCACCCATCATATATAGCAGGACAACAAAAAGCCAAGGTAATGCTTTTGGACGTGATAAAAAGCTGATAAATGGTTGAAAGTATGATCGAAAAAAGGTTGAATTTTCTAGTTGATACCACTCGTGAGGGGTTAGATTAAAGTGTATTTTGTCAATGAGCTAAAATACTTAAACTTATCTAAATAAAAATGATAATCATGTGGTGGGGAGGGGGAGGAGGCGAGCGACGCTCGCCTCCTCCCCCCTCTTTTCGATTATCATTATCATTAAAATTTTTAGCAGATAAAATATGGAACGAAAAAGCATTGTAACAACACAATAACTTGGGAAGAAT
>NZ_JACJQL010000112.1 GCF_014696625.1 Nostoc parmelioides FACHB-3921 | reverse complement strand
GGACAAAGATAGGGCTGTATAGATTCTATACAGCCCTATCTTTGTCCAGTTGGCTTTGGGCTGCGTACAAAGTTTGTTATTGGAATTTCTTATCTTTGTCCTCTTGCTTGAGCTAGTGTACAAAGTTACTCTATCTTTGTCCTCTCATCTAACTTTGTCCGCATATATCCGAAAGCCTTACCCCGCAAGGGTTTTAGATATCTGCATTACTTTGTCCGCTTCTATTTTTTTGCAGATATGTGTACAAAGTTCATAGATAATCGCTTATCTTTGTCCGCTTTTGCATCAAGAATGAGTACAAAGTTATAAGTTATTTCTATCTTTGTCCGCGTCATTTTGCCTACTGTACAAAGTTGTTGGTTTATGCTACTTTGTCCGCTTTCTTGCTCTTGCCGTACAAAGTTGCTGACCTTATCTTTGTCCATGCTCAATAGTGTACAAAGTTAGCTTTTGCTGTTGAGCGATGGTCAAAGACCCGCCACAGGCGATCGCATTCCCGCAAAAATCCCACAGGCGATCGCTGATTGTTTAGAAAAAATCGACATATTTAGTAATCCCGCCAAATTCCGCCATGATTACTAGTAACAGTCGTTTCACTTCCATCAGTGATTGACGAATTTTGGCGGGGTTTTGACTGGCATCATAGATGCCCAACGACGGCGGCTATCGCCGCGTCTTCCTTGTCTCCCTCCTCCTGCTACTCACTGACCGCCGCCGCCAAGCCTAAATATAAAGTACAGAGATCGCCGCCCTCAATTCCCACAAAAAAGACGGCTGTGATTTCGCCGCGTCTCCACAAGGTCAACCCCCAAAAAATGCTACAAACATACTACAAAGTCAGGTTTTAGCTTGTTGACAATCATTTTGGCTTATTGAGAAACACCCCCCCCTAAATATATACTGAATACTTAAATTTAAAGGGGGGGTGTCCCAGATATTTATACTCTGGCTATTATTTTGTACTGAGGTAGCGATCGCACTGCAAAACATCTTTGTAGTATGTCTGCTTTTACACCCCTCCCACGATGCCCTACAAGCCCTCTCACTTCCCAGAACATAGAAACATACCATCTGCACACCTACCCTGCCTCTATCACAAAATAAAAGCCACCTGTGGGGCGGCTTGATGTTATGGCGAATTTTGTTTGTGATGGGTGATGGGTGGGGCAGTTGGGGCGACAGCCGGAGGGGCGATCGCTCTACCTCTATTCCCCTACCATCCCCCTACCCTGCCTCTAGGCGCTTTGTTGTGGTTGCTGGGTTTTGGGAGTTGGGGAGTGCTGAGAATTGTAGCGGTTGAGGAATTTTAAGGATTATTTAAAACTTGCTATAAATTGAAACAAGTTACCTATGATAAAAAATATAATTCCCCAAAAACCTAATACTCTTATAGAACTATCAGGTTGTTTTGTTAATTCATCTAATGCTTTTACTATATCTGATAAAACAGTTGGTATAGACAAATAAGTCAATGATAAAGTAAAAGTAATTATGCAAAATATAAAGACTATTCTACCTATTACCTGAAGCAAATTTTCTGTTTCTAAAAAAGGTAGCACTATTACTAGTAAAGTAAGAAAAAACCACATGAACAAAATAAATAAATAAGCAGTGATTTTTGCTGTATTTCCTTGGATTGTACCTGAGTTTAAAAAGCGTTTAAATTTTTTTTGTATTTTAGAATTTAATGAATTGCTAAAATCATCAATTACCTCCTCAAATTTTTCTAACATTTTTGTACCCAATACATTAGGAGCAAGCATAAAACCAGCCAAGAAATTTAGAATAATACCTATCCTGTTAAGCCAGTCTAAATCAATAGTCATAGTAAAAGTGTAATTTATAAAGAGATACAGTATATTTACCAGATTTTTAGTGAAAATAGCACACTCTCTAGTTCAGGGAGTGTTTTATTAACTAAAATTTGAATCAAAATTTACAGTAACTTTGTTGATAGGGATTAACAGTTAATTTCTATTCTGGCTTTCTGCTCTGCTTCATACCAATTTACGAAAAATTTGATGCAAATAAAGCATCAAGAACAAAATTACTGTAATAGAAGCAATAATTGATGTGCTTAATTTCTCCAAACACTGCCAGATAAATTCCCTTAATTTATCATCATTTTTTTTAGTGAAATGGTATTGCTGAGAGTTTGGAAGTTATAACGGTTGGGAATTTGATTCATGATTATCAACATCTATTAAATTATCTAATAAATTATTTGATAAATTATTATGATCGTGATTTAAAAGTTTGGCTACAGGAGGTAAACGATAGTATTCTATCCCTTGATTTTTTCTTCATTTTCTTGTTTCTGTCTTCTTTTTTTAAATGATTCAAACTTCTTTCTATAGGTAAAAATATAATCAATTATTGCATAAGTAAAATCAACAATATCTTGAGCATCTGCAATATCAAAAACTACATCTAAATCATGCGCCGCATCGTTGCCAGCTAGTCTTAAGATATTTGCCCAATCATAAAGATTTTGGTCGATAATTCCTTCTTCTTTCATTATTTCAAGTTTCTTTTGAAGTGTATTTTTTTCAATTCCACGCTCTTTACATATACCTTCAACTGTTTTTCTACACATAATTACACTTGCTGTAAAAGCGTTACTATTAAAACAAAGTATAGCTTCATCGAAAGCTTTCTTTATATATGTAGGAACTTCAGAACTAATGGTTTTATTAGATGTTGGATATAAAATTGTTAATTTATCTTCAGAAGAAGGTTCATTGTCATACTCTGTACAAGTAACAAGAGGTTTAAAGCATTTAGGACATTTAAAAAAACTATACTTGTTAAATGTTATGAGCATTTCACCATTAGTAGTAGCAAGGGGATATTCATCATGAATTTCTATTGTATAATTATTTATTTCCTCAGCATTTACAAAAGCTTTGCAAGTTAAACAAGTTAGTATTTTATCTTTCTTCATAAAACTACTTGATGGAAATTATTTTAACAGTACAAAATTATTATACTTTTGCATTATTAAAAGATTAAAGCATACGTATAAAATTGCAAACATTTCACTTATTTAATAATTAAATTATAAAGCAATTTACTAAACTAAACCTTACTAGAAACTATGCTAGGCTACAAATTTGCTTCGGAAAGGAATTGTAGGTAAGCTTAAATCATTACTAAATTTAAGTTTTAAGAATAAGTGTTACATTAACTGAAATTTCTAAAAACTTACAAGGTAAGTATTTTAGTTAAGTTTACAAATTAGCTCATGTTCAAGAATTTCGCAAGAGAAACAATGCTGATAATTAAGTAATATTTAACCAATTTTAAGTATAAATAAATACTTCTCATGACTCGTCAAATGTCGCCAATACCATGATAGTATTTTGACGATATTTGGCGAGGTTCCATGAACAAGCAAGAAGCAGCAGAGTTTCTAGGTGTTAGTGTTAGAGCATTAGAACGTTATGTGCAACAAGGTCGAATCAGCGTTAAGTACGAGAAAGGTAAAACCCGTCCTACTGCAAACTTTGACCCTGCTGAGTTAGAAGCTTTTAAGGCAGAACTCAATCAACCCACAATTAAACCTTCCGTAGAAGCTCGCCAAATAGCGACAAACCAACAGCTACAGACAGCAAACATCACTTATCAGTCTGGCGAGATTACGAGATTTGACGAGGTTGACGAGATTTCAGAGTTTGGCGAGATTGGCGCAATTGAAAAACTCTCATCAATCATTGAGCTACTTTTGGGCAAAGGTGATAATCAGCCGATAGTCCCGATCGCTGATAAATTGCTGTTGACCCTGCCAGAATCTCAAGCATTAACAGGATTGTCTAAAGAAGTGTTGAGAGGGGCGATCACCTCTGGGGAATTAAAAGCCAAAGTAATTGGCAAGAGTTGGCGAATTAAACGTACTGATCTGGAAGCCTATATTGATCAGCTTTTTTAAAACTCGCCAAATCTTGCCACATGAAATATCAAGTCCCTTTTTTATATTTTTCAGGATTCAAGAAAAATGTTAGGCATCCAGCATCTGCTTGACTTTATTGAGTCTCAAAATTACTTCGTAATTGTCAGGATAAAGTTCAGTTATAAACTGAATGAAATGATCAACCGTACAAGGCTTTTGAAAACCGCCGTTCCAAGCATGAAATTCATTGTGAACCTCCTGAGTCAAGGTAATGAGGTTATCTTGACAAGCAGCTAGGTGCGGATAATGTTCTTTTGAATAGATATGATGAACAACAACATTTACTGCTTTGTTGAACTTGTCATGTTTTTTGCTGGTAACTTGGCATCGGCTACCATCGCGTTTCTTGGCAGCATTCATAGCAGATTCAATTCTCTTCTGGAATGCAGTCTGCTCATCGATAATAAGTTTGAAGGTTTTCTTACCTACAATCTCAATTGCCATACACCAACTACGACGATCTTTTATGGTCAATGCTTTGGCTAAATGCTGCGAGAATTTATAGAAACCTGACAAAGAATAATAACGAACACCATCAATATCATCAAAGTCTTCATAGATTTTCATAGGATCATGTGACTTTTGAATTTCATCGAAAGCTGTATTTAATCGTGCATAACTAGTGCAAAGAATATTGATAACATCTTTTTTTGATAGAAAATGTCGATTATTTTTAAGTGTCAGTGAACTACAATTTTCTTGAATTTTTCGACTGATAAAAGCGTTGCGAATCTTCTCCTTGTGTCTAGTAATAAACTCGGTGATACGCGCCCAAATACTTTTCCTTGTCTTTTCATCCATATACTTGGCAATTGCGTAAGCTCCTTGTTCAGAGAAAAGCCGTTCATTTAAACTTTTGTTTAGGTAAATGAAATGGTCGTTTTCACGCAATTCCCATTGATCATTTGGGTCAGCATCAAAAAAAGTAATTATTTTATCTAATTCTTGATGACTAATATCTAGTGCATTTGCAAGTTCAGCTTCACGAATCGTAAAACCTGATGTTTTTTTAGCCATAACTATGCCTCGGCACTGATGCTCTTATACATAATGGTGAGGCAATCAAATATAGCAGCGTCACCTGTCTCAGGAACATCAGGATGGTAGATTTTGCTTAATTTGTAATAAGCATCCTTAATATCTTTATTAGTTGCGTTTTTGGGGTCTAAGTCAAAAACCTGCCACGGCTTAAAATAGTTGAATATGTTGATACCGTTAATACAGCCATAACCTTGTTGATTTTCTTCGCCCGGAAGAATGCCAACAAATTTACGGTAGAGTGTCTCCCATCCTTCTTTTAAACTTAGATTAAGAGTATCCATACCATCTGTTGCCATTTTGAAAGCACCAGACTTTTTAAGTTCTGTCGTATTTTTAACTGAAAAATGTTGATAAATTGCTGCTTTAAGTTGAGCCAAAGTTAATGGTTTAACTTTTGAAGGCTTGATAGTAGAATCTTTCTTTTTGTAATTGTCAATGACAAAATGTGCAAAATTTTCAAAAACGGATGCGCTTACTCCGTGCATTTCTGCAAGCCGTGCGCTCTCATTTTGCAGATATGAATTTAAAACAACTGGTTTTGACTCTTTACTAGCCTTAGCTCCGCCGCTTTTCGCTGACTTGACTTTTGTTGCAGTTTTAGACATAGATTGATGAAATAGGTAGACTGAGGCAACTTTTAAAGGCGAAATTTGAAAATTGAACAAAACCAAAGCATAAATTTTATGGTTAATAAAATATTTATCAGTTTTATATTTTTCAACTTTAATCTATAGATGATTCTTTTTATTAAGTATTTTTACTTGACACTTTAAAAATTTGATTCAAAATCATTAAAACCGTATCTGTGTACTATTAACACAAATTTTGTCAGGAATAAATATGTTCTCTTCTATGGATAGGATAAAGCGTAAGCGAACCTCCACGTTAGTATCCTGCTGTTCAGCAAGGTCGAATCAGCGTTCGGTACGAGAAAGGTAAAACCCGACTTACCGCTAATTTTGACCCTGCGAAACTGGAAGCATTTAAAACAGAACTCAACTAAGCCACGATAAAGCCTGCTGTCGAAACTCACCAAATAGCGACAGACCAACAGTCACAGACAACAAACATCACTTATCAGTTTGGCGAGATTACGAAATTTGGCGAGGTTGACGATATTTCGCAGTTTGGCAAGATTGGCATAATTGAAAAACTCTCATCAATCATTGAGCTACTTTTAGACAAAGGTGACAATCAGCCGATAGTCCTGATCGCTGATAAATTGCTGTTGACCTTGCCAGAAGCTCAAGCTTTAACGGGATTATCCAAGGAAGTGCTGAGAAGTGCGATCGCATCTGGGGAATTAAAAGCCAAGGTAATTGGTAAGAGTTGGCGAATTAAGCGGAGTGACCTAGAAACCTATATTGATAAGCTTTTTTAAAATTCGCCAAATATCGCCAATCACACAAGTTTTACAAAATCCGTGATATTGCCTTTACCTCTATTGTGCTGGTATGTAAAACCGTGCTGTAGGTTGTAATCCGTGACGTTGATTCTACCTTCATCAGAGTTCAGATAATTTTCTACTACTGAGGTTCTAGATTTGGTTAAATCTTTTAATACCTTGGTGTTAATTGCCCATCTGCTAGCCTTCTCTGGCTGAACTTCATTAAATGCTTTGATGGCTTGAACTGCCCTTCTAATCTTCTCTAAGCCAGTGTTAGGAGCATTAGAGCCGAACAAATCAGCATTACTTACCTCTGACAAATCTCTGACTTTAATAGGTTTTTTAGCTGTTTCTGTAACTTCTTTCATCTCTTCACCCTCTGATGTGTTTTCTACTTGTCTAGATTCAACATTTTGAGTAACAATTACTTGATTCACAATCTCGCCATTTTCAAAAGATTTACCTATTCTGGCTAGTCTGATTAATTCTTGCATTCTGCTAATTTGGTCAGCATAGGGAAGAAATTCAGTATCATCAAAATATTCTTTGCAAGCTTCTGTCATTCTGATTCTGTAATTACCTGCTTGACCTTCTTTGGAAGGGATCATATTTTCATTGATACGTTCTACCCATGCCCCACGGGTTAAGGGTTTCCCGTTTTTATCACATACTTGATAGTCTTCGTAATTAGTTGCTGTCGCGTCGCTAACGTGTCCCAATCTTTCAGTAATAAATTGATTAGTTGATTGTTTCCAGGGACAGAATAAATAGATTGCTATAGCCGCGTAACTAGCACGTAAGTTTTTAGCAGATAACTCGCTCTCACCCATTGGCGGATTGATTAAAGATGAGAAATATTCTTTAACTTTGGCATTCATTTTATTGTTACGACCGCTATCAACCTCAGCCAAAGTTTGTTTCTTAAGCTCTTTAATCTCTGGCATTCTCCGCAGTCTAGCCAAAGCATCCACAACCTTAAAAGACTCTACCAAGGTGTAAGTTTTATAAGCTTCTCGTTCTTCACCTTTATTCTTGATTTGTCCGGTGAACTCAACTTCAAACTGACCTACTTGAACAAACTGCGCTGTTACCCAAATCTCAGAAGGACGGCGGCCAGTTGCGGCGATTAGTCCTACAGTTAATTCCCTATGGTCAGCAGACTGCAATAACTCATCAATCTTTTGAGTATATTCATCAACACATTGAATAGGTTCTAAATTGCTCCTCTGTTCGGCTTTTTTCTCATTGGTGGGCTGCATCCGTTCTTTGTGGAAGTCAGAAGGGTAATTCATTGTGAGCAATGCTAAATGCTGTTGTACAATTCCCTCTTTGGTTTGTTGTGGGTAAGAATTGGACTCATCAAGCTTTGTTGTTTCCTGCCAAGCTTTAATAGCATTGCGAATTTGGCTCATATTGGTAGCGGCTGAATTTTGCCAGCCTGTCTCAGAATCCTTGTTTTTTGTGCGTTTTTGACACTCTGATTCAAATTCAGCTTTTTTGGCTTGACAGTAATTTTCAATTGTTTCTTTAGTGAATAAAGCACTAAGACCTTTTAAAAATTCTGCTGTCCACTCCTTAACCCATGCTGTGCGAATGTTCTTTTCTACAAACTTGATGTAGCTGCTCATCAACTTTGTCCTCTTAACTTTGTACACTTTAACTATAAAGCTAACTTTGTACAGTGTCAAGCAAGCGTACAAAGTTATTTTAGAAAAACTAAAACCCCTAACAATTTAGGGGCTTTTTATATTCATCACTTTATTGAGAGCAGATAACGGACAGATGCAAATCTCCCGTTATCCCTCATAATTCAAGTGAAGGCGGAATCACTCTTAGAAATCATCATCGTCATTATCAAAATGATTAATAATAGATTGAGAAATAATAGTTACACCAATTTCAGTACAAAGAGTACGGCCCCCTTCACTAGGCATACATTGACCAGCTACGGCAAGAACCACACCCAAAGAAGCTAATTTAGAGTTGTTAGTAAATCCCATATTCAATAATTTTAAGAGAGACTTACAGACTAAGTGTCTGCTACCAATATTGTAGTCACAAATTTCCTATACACAGTAAAATGACTGAAATGTTTATGGTATCAACACAAACATAAAGAGATAGACTACAAAACAAAAGATTGCGGGTTTTGGAGTATATGCCGGCCGACTGTCTTTGGTGTTTCATGAGTGGACTTGTTCCGGCATAGCTCCAAAACCCGCTCAAACAGGTATTACTAACGAGAATAGGGATTCTTGGTAGTAATCTAAGCTTTCGTAAATAGCTATTATCACAAGCTAAAGCTATTGGCGAGGCGAAGGTATCCAATAACCTACATAAGCTCCCACAATAAATTTAGCCAAATCTAAAAATATTGGACGTACCTGAACATCAATAATCGCTAAACCAAGAACTCCGAAAAATGAAGCTAAAACTATTGTAGATAGCAAAAAATTCTTAGAGGACATAGATTTTTACCACAAGCTATAGTCTCTCCAACTTAGAAGGATAGCATAAATCTTGCGGTATCGTCTCGCGAGAGTTTTGTAAAAATATTTTCTTAGAAATTAAAGTTGACTTTTGATAATGGTTATTATCACAAGTTAAAAATCAGCGTCGCAGTTTGTGAGAGATGCCAAGTAGCACTGGCCGCCTCCATCTGGCCAGTGAGTAGATGAGCGACTACCGTAAATGCGGCAATGAGGTTTGACGGATTCTTGGCACAAGGTGCGACCGCGCACTTAGGAGTGATCCGATCTGCCTCCTGCAATCCTCACCCCCTCAATCTTTCCACTACACCCACATCAGCCCATTTCTTACTTTTTTCTTACTTGTTATATCCGTTACTTTTCTCTACATAAGTACACACTCAATCCCCAAAAATTAGGACTTCCACCAAAGCAAACTCACGGCGAATACTGGCAAGGGTATCTGAGGTACACACAAAAAACTGGTAACGCACCATTCTAGATAAACCAAGAGGTAGGCTCACAACCTACCCTTAGTTTTTGAATATTTCAATATTTTGTTCTTCAAAAAGCTTTATCTTAATAGTCAAAATACAGCTTTTTGAAGAATTGATATTTTATTACCTAGTAATTATACATCTGTCCTTGGCTAGTAGTTGTCATCAAAGCAAAATTGGCTATTGCATTTGAAAAAACTTGTATATTATCTATAGTTATAGTTCCAATTGCTTCACTATCAACGGATAGACTTTTAAAGTTAAGACGAGAAAAACGACCAGCAGAATTATAAGAAATAATACTATGTGAAGGAGTAGGTTTATTGCTTGTATTTTTCCAATTCACCTTCAGTCCTATATTTTTCCGATTGAAGTAACCAACTTCTAATGAGACATTTACATCTAAATAAGCAGACCTTAGCGGTGAAATATCAAAACTTTGCAAATCTACTACCTTACTAGCAAATTCGTTTTGTCCGGAACAAAAGTTTCCGGCAGAATAATTAATAAGAACCTGTTTTTTAGGGAATAGCTGACCTGGTTCATCCCTATAAACTTCATCATATGCTTGTACACCTATATATGTATAATTACAGATTTCTGATATTGAAAAATCAGCATATACGGTATTACCTTTAATGCTATATATACTAGGAGCAAGCGCCAATGCAGGTGTATTTAAAGATGTAATTGATAATGTACTTATCAATAATAATACTTTGTTTTTCATTTCCTTGCTTAAAACTAGATTTTACTTCTAAGATCATCAATATAATATTAAAAATGCAAGCACTAAAACTTATTAATTAAAATAAAAAATAAGTTGTTACTATTTGTTAATTTAAAATAGTACATTAAATTTTATTTACTTTTAAATATGCAGTTTATAGCAGCATAGTTATTGCTACACAAGTACAAAGCTTTGTGCAGTAATTGATGATTTAATAAATGAAAATTTATCACATAAGGAAAGCTATAAACTGAACTTAAAGAAAGATAAATTAAATCTTTAATTTTTAAAATATTTCTAGGTATAAAATATTTCTGTTATAAAATCATTTCAACCAGTTCTTACCGCAATCACGACACTGTAACCGTTGCTTACCTTGTGATCGCCCATTCTTTTTAATATTACTAGAACCACATTCGGGACAAATTAAAGCAGTAACAACGGGCTTGGCTTGGCGTAGTACCTCAATTCTTTCTAATGATTCTTGATAAGCTTCTAAATCAATGTCTACGCCGTCAAAGAATGGCAACTTGTAGAACACAGGTGAGCGATCGCCGCAAACCATAGCAAACCTAAATTCTCGCGCAGTATCACAAACTGCCTCGTTTTGTTCTTCTGCCTCCAACTCAAGACTTTCTAATGTGGCCAGTGCTTTCTCTACTGTGGCTTTTGAGTAGAAGCGATCTCCGTACTGGGTGAGAAATGTTCTGATACTCACAGCATCAATGTATATATTGGTAAGCATCTTTTGATCGTCAATTGATAGACCTTTGGTAGTGCTGACCATGCCTGATTGACCAAGGATGATGACACCTAGATTTACATGACCGCCATCTTTAAGGACTGATTTAAACTGTTTTGCGCTATCACTTCCCGCTTGCTCAACTGCAATATCAAACTCATCACAAGCCCAAATAAACCCTACAGAATCTTTGTACTGTGCATTATTGGGAGACTTACGGAAGTTGTATTCATCAGACAAACCTTTAAACCCTGCCTTGGCATTGCTCCAACGTAGGCAAAAGTCCAAATCACTAGAATTTTTAACGCTGATACCTGCTAGGGGATTACAGAAAGCTAATTCTAAATAATCCAGTTTTTTACCCTGTGGGGTGTTCCCCGATAAAAAACCACGCTTCAGCAAATGGCTCATCAAGATTAAAAAGCTTGGGGTTTTGCCTGCTCCAGGTTCGCCAACTATCCGCCATCTAATTGGCTGGCTGAATAGATAACTAATAAAGTCTTGCTGACTGCGGTACAAACTGGATTTATCGGCTTTGGGCTTTGGGCGATCGCGTCTGAATTTAACCACCAAGCAATCGGTAACATTGAGTTTTTTGGCAGACTCAATACTGTAGATTCCCAATGCTCTGGTAATTTCTTGTGTGGAATTTTTGATTAGTTGAGCGATCGCCTCTGGGTTATGACTGCGGCTATAACCATAGCCAGCCGTCACTATTGCCTCAGTCTCATCTATGCCCGTGACTCTCAAGGGTATCTGTTTGTTAAGCCATAACCATTGAGCAATCGCGTTGGCTATGCGGCCAGACTCGTTAAAACCAAAGTCACCATACTGGGGTTCTATTAAATCCCCTGATAATTGCTGTTGTAACTGACTAATCCTGATATTTAAAATCTCGATTTGCTCAAGGTAGTTTTGACGTTCGGCGTTAATTGCCTCTGAAACTTCATCAAGATTATCATTGTAAGAACTAGCCAGAGATTTAATAATTTCTGCTTTGCTCTGATGCCCGTGAGCTATTTTTTCACCCCAATTTTGCAGCCGTCTAAACAACTGCATAGCCTCGCTAGTAATTGAGTCATGCTCTGTGTAAATTTTTTCTAATTCAGTTTGTTTGGCTAGTTGAAATTTTTGATTAGCTGCTTCATCTACTTTGGAGTAAAAAGTACTTTCCCATTGGTCTAATTCTGCTTCCATTCGGGAAATAGTATCAAGGCTGTGACTTGAACGAAAAAATGAGCCAAATTGTGAACAATAAAATGAGCCATAATTAACGGCAAAATAAGCCTTATGGGAAAAAGCGAAATAAAACTTTGCAATCAAA
>NZ_JACJQL010000111.1 GCF_014696625.1 Nostoc parmelioides FACHB-3921 | reverse complement strand
AATAATGATTTTAATAATTATTGGGTTGGCTAATGCTGCCAACTGCACAAATAAAGAAGCTAAAAAGACTTCTAAAAGTACAAAGCGGTAGCGTGATAAATAGGGCAAAAACCACTGCAAACCAAAGCGTTTTTTGGGTGTGGTTTTGGTAGAGGAAAGTAGCAAGACCCGCATCTGGTCAGAATTGCTTGCTTCTAGTTCTAACTGAGAAAGCAGTTGTGCAGGTTTGAGTCGTAGTATTCCCTTGGATGGTACACCAATAACTATCAGGCGATCGCTTGCTTCATAGACAACCCCATAGCTATCACCATAGTGAATTATGGCTGGGGTGGGAATGCGCGTGATTTGTGAACAAGGCATATCTCCTAATTTGGCTTTGAGTCCAATGAATTCAGCCAAGGTTGCACAAACCTGCAACGGTATTACACCATGCTGTTTCATCTGCTGGGTGAAGATGCGGTTAATTACGTCCCGCCGAAAGGGCATTTCCAGATATTTGGAGAGCATTTGGAAACAGGCGATCGCAGAATTTAATTGTCCTTTGCCGGGAAAATGCGGGTATTTTATATTCTTTATTTCATGTTTTATACTTTGTGGTTTTGCTTCTGGTGCTTCTTCAACAGGTGCATAGGGAATTTCATTTATGTCTATATACTGATTCTTCAGTAAGAAATCTGACTCATGCACACCAAGCAACCGCACCGGGATTGTTTCCTCAATCTCAACCGTGTCTTGGAGATTATTAAATTCCAGGGAAGAACCACAAGCAAAGTTTTTCACAATTCCCCCACCACTGACAAACCAGACCCTTTCGTTATCGAGTTGACTAAGTGATGTTTTTCCAGGGGGGAGATAATCTATTTTTGCGCCAGCTAAAGCATTTCGAGCCAATTCTTTGAGATTGATATCGCCTAAATCTGATTTTTGCGAATTTAGACTCAAAACATGATATATTTCCGCTAGATGAGTTTTGTATTGACGAAATTGGGCAAAATCTGGGTAACTTGTGAGCAGATGGTAATAATCATCAGCATCCAAAGTTAAACATTTCACTTCAGTAGAGGCGATCGCCATTTCACAGGGAACTTCTCGCAGTAAACTAATCTCACCAATAATCTCTCCAGGTTGGAGTAACTTTAAAGTTATTGGCTTTTGGGTTTGGGGGTCATATCCTAATAGACGAGCTGTTCCCTCATAAATAATTGCTAATTTTTCAGGGCTGCTTTCTCGATCAATAATTTTTTGCCCCAATGAATAAACTTGAGTTTGAATTCGTGTTGATAAATCGGCAAGAGCTTCACTTGATAATTGGTCAAATCCCTCAATTGTCGCTATAAAATTTTGAAAATTGTTTTGAATATAAGTCATTATAAATTAACTGAAGACTGAGAGTTTTTCAACTTTTCGATAAGCCTATCTGTTTGCCAATCAGACTGATAAATCCAGCACCAAAGTGTTGAATCTCTAAAAAATTTGCTTGTTCTGGGGCAGACTTATAAACCCGGAATGTCTTCATGATTCCCAAGGTTGCAGCACTTTCTAAAGGGCTAACAAAGCTGGTATCGCGGTCAATAAAATAAGGTTGATTAGCCCAATGTTCCATTTGATTAGCATTCAAAAAGTAACAACCAGAATGAGGATTCAGGGTACGGTGAAATGTGATTGGCATCCCCATAATTATCCCCTGAAGGTGTGGTTTTTCATTTACATTTTGAAAATTGGCTGTCATTTTAGGTGCTAACTCACCATCAATATAGGATTTGCAGGTTAAATAATTGGTGGCAACTTCGTAGCGATTAGGCTGGAGTAGATTGAGATCACCTCCTTGCTGAGTAAACCAATTTAATTTAATAAAAAACCAAGGATCATTAAGTATTAAGTCATCTTCAAGAAAACAATAGTAATCATATTTACCAAGGGAATCACGCAATATTGCTTGACACTCAAACCCTAGCAAGATGGGTTCTACTTGTG
Source organism: Nostoc parmelioides FACHB-3921 (assembly GCF_014696625.1). Lineage (GTDB taxonomy): Bacteria > Cyanobacteriota > Cyanobacteriia > Cyanobacteriales > Nostocaceae > Trichormus > Trichormus parmelioides. Next base: position 10,189 of record NZ_JACJQL010000111.1, on the reverse strand, counting down.
TGGAATGGTGTTGATAAAAGTGAGATGGCAAAGATAATTGATTTAAGAGATGATGACCTTGGGTAGTACAAATCACAACATCCAAATCGTAGGATTGCGGTTGATTGGCTGGTAAAGCCAACCTCTGTTTAATGTCGATGATGGTTTGAGATTTGCCAAATAGCTGATGTAAAGCAGCAATGCTTTTAGTTAATGCAACTAGCCGAGGCTTGGGGTCTTTTCTTTGAGAACCGTGCTTACCGTTGCCGTTGGCATTAAAAAAGTGGGCTATAGTCAAAAGAATCCGCATAGGCGTTAAAATACACTGAAATTAGTTTGTTAGTAGTCCACCAGAGTTTAGAGATCCCCGACTTCTTTAAAGAAGTCGGGGATCTGAATACCTGCTACCTATGATCTATGCTTAAAAGATAAAGTCGGTAGCATCCACATTGGTAGCGGTGAAGTTTGCCAGAGTAATTGTATTACCAGCCCCAAATACGCCACTGGAAATTACCGTATTTGCAGCATTTTGAGTCACTGTCAAAGAACCAAAACTGATTGCAAATTCCGTGAGGTCTATTTTGTCTTCACCATCAGTGAAACCATTAATCCGATCGCCACCAAAGCCCGATGCAAAGATAAAGGTATCGTTCCCAACACCCCCATTCATGGTGTCATTACCAACACCGCCGATTAAAGTATCATTACCATCTGCGCCAGTGAGGATATCATTGCCAGCACCACCTGTGAGCCAGTCAGCACCGACTCCACCGTTGAGGATATCATTGCCATCACCGCCATCAAGGGTATCGCTGCCATTTCCTCCCAGTAAGGTATCGTTACCGCCGTTGCCAGTGAGGATATCGTTGCCAGCAAGCCCATTGAGGGTGTTGTCAGTTTCATTACCTGTGATGGTGTTGGCAAGTGTATTACCTGTACCGTTTTGGGCTGTGCCAAGCAAGGTCAGGTTTTCTAGGTTATCGCCTAAGCTATAGTCCAGAATAGATTGGACTGTATCTGTGCCTTCATCGACGTTTTCTGTAATGGCATCCCCTAGACTATCAACTATATAGGTGTCGTTACCTGCACCACCATTCAAGGTGTCTGCACCTGTACCTCCATCAAGATAGTCGTTACCTCCACCACCGATCAGTAAGTCATCACCTGTATCACCATTCAAGGTATCTGCACCTGCACCTGCACCTGCACCACCATCAAGATAGTCACTACCTTCGCCGCCGAAAAGCCAGTCAATTCCATTACCACCAATTAGGGAATCGTCGCCCGTACCACCATCAAGGGTGTCCGCACCAGCATCGCCAATCAGAGTGTCGTTACCTTCTGCCCCGCTTAAAGTATTATTATTCCCATTACCTGTAATGACGTTGGCAAGTGCATTACCAGTCCCGGTTTCGGCTGTACCAATCAAGGTGAGGTTTTCTAAGTTATCGCCTAAAGTGTAGTCTAGGCTAGACTGGACAGTATCAAGACCTTCGTCAGCATTTTCTGTAATGGTATCCCCGGTACTATCAACTATGTAGGTGTCATTGCCTGTACCACCAAGCAGGGAGTCATCACCCGCGCCACCATCAAGGATGTCATCACCAGCACCGCCAATTAGGGTATCGTTACCGTCAATCCCGCTTAAAATATTATTACTCTCATTCCCTGTGATGATGTTGGCAAGTGCATTACCTGTACCGTTTTGGGCTGTACCAATCAAGGTGAGGTTTTCTAAGTTGTTGCTTAAGGTGTAGTCCTGACTAGATTCGACAGTATCAAGACCTTCGTCAGCATTTTCTGTAATGGCATCTCCTGTACTATCAACTATGTAGGTGTCATTGCCTGTACCACCAATCAGGGAGTCATCACCCGCGCCACCGTCAAGGATGTCATCACCAGCACCGCCAATTAGGGTATCGTTACTATCAATCCCGCTTAAAGTATTATTACTCTCATTCCCTGTGATGATGTTGGCAAGTGCATTACCTGTACCGTTTTGGGCTGTACCAATCAAGGTGAGGTTTTCTAAGTTGTTGCTTAAGGTGTAGTCCTGACTAGACTCGACAGTATCAAGACCTTCGTCAGCATTTTCTGTAATGGCATCTCCTGTACTATCAACTATGTAGGTGTCATTGCCTGTACCACCAATCAGGGAGTCATCACCCGCGCCACCGTCCAGGGTGTCATTACCAGCATCGCCAATTAGGGTATCGTTGCCGTCAGCCCCGTTGAGAGTATTATCGCTAGTGTTGCCCGTGATGATGTTGGCAAGTGCATTACCAGTTCCGTTTTGTGCTGTACCAATTAAGGTGAGGTTTTCTAAGTTGTCGCTTAAGGTGTAGTTCTGGCTAGATTGAACTGTATCAAGACCTTCGTCAGTATTTTCTGTAATAACATCCCCGGTACTATCAACTATGTAGGTGTCGTTGCCTATACCACCTATTAGGGAGTCATTACCTGCACCGCCATCCAGGGTATCATCACCAGCATCACCAATTAGGGTATCGTTACCGTCAGCCCCGTTGAGGGTATTGTTGTTAGTGTTGCCCGTAATTGTGTTGGCAAGTGCATTACCCGTCCCGTTTTGGGCTGCGCCTACTAAAACTAGGTTTTCTACGTTGTTACTTAAGGTGTAGTTCTGGCTAGATTGGACATTATCTACACCTTCATTGGCATTTTCTACGATCGCATCCCCGGTACTATCAACTATGTAGGTGTCGTTACCCGTCCCACCATTGAGGGTGTCATTACCTGCACCACCATTGAGGGTGTCATCACCTGCACCACCATTGAGGGTATCATTACCATCAGCCCCGTTGAGGGTATTGTTGCTAGTGTTACCTGTGATGATGTTGGCAAGTTCATTACCTGTGCCGCTTTGGGCAGTACCAATCAAGGTGAGGTTTTCTAAGTTGCTGCTTAATGTATAGTTCTGGTTAGATTGGACAGTATCCACACCTTCATTGACGTTTTCTGTAATGGTATCGCCACTATCAATTATGTAGGTGTCGTTACCTGTGCCACCAATCAGAGAATCATTACCTGCGCCGCCATCAAGGGTGTCATTACCAGCATCGCCAATTAGGGTATCGTTGCCAGCAACCCCGTTGAGGGTATTATTGCTAGTGTTACCAGTAATAATATTGTTGAGGGTGTTACCAGTGCCGCTTTGAGCAGTGCCAGTTAGTGTCAGGTTTTCGACGTTGTTGCCTAATGTATAGCTAGCAAGACTAGAACGGATGGTATCTATACCTGGATTGGCATTTTCAACGACGGTATCACCTGTGGCATTGACGGCATAAGTGTCATTACCAGCACCACCAACCATCCTGTCAGCACCCGCGCCGCCATCGAGATAATCATCACCGCCAGCACCATTAAGGGTATCATTACCCCCAAAACCAAAGAGGTTATCGTCGTTGCTAGTACCTGTGAAAGTATTATTACTACCATCACCAAGAGATAAGCCAATGGTATCAACTGCGATCGCACCTGTAAGATTTGCACCCACAAAGCTAGCATTTGTGAAGTCGGTTTTTGACAGATCAGCATTAGTCAAATTGGCATCAGTGAAATTTGCACCAATGGCGATCGCATCAGTCGTCAGCACCCCACTCAAGTTAGCACCCGTGAAGTTGGCATTTGTAAAATCGCCTGTTGACAGATCAGCATCAGTCAAATTGGCACTGGTGAAATTTGCACCAACCGCAGACCCGTTAATGAAAACACCTACTGCATTTGCTTGGCTGAAGTTAGCTCCACTGACATCAGTAGTATCAAATCTCGTGCTAGTCAGGTTTGTCACTGTAACTGTACCATTACTAGCAACATAGGCACTAAAATCAGAACCACTCAGAACGGCATCATTTATCAATGCACCACTTAAATCAGCACCACGAAACCTCACATTAGCAGTTTGACTTGCTTCGAGGGGAGCATCACTCAAAGCCACACCACTCAAATTAGCGAGGTCAAAAATAGAGTCTCGCAGAGTTACATCCGTGAAATTAGTGAACCGGAGGTCAGCACCTGTAGCATTGACGTTAACTAAAAGAGTTGCTTCTAGAGTTGCTCCTTGGAGATTAGCATTTGTCAAATTAGCACCTGTAAAGTCAGCTGCTTTCAGATTCGCTAAGGACAGATCAGCACTAGTAAAGTTAGCACCTCTCAGGTTTGGTCGTTCCGACTGTTCACCACTAAGATTAGCTTCTCGCAGATTGGCATTAGTCAGATTGGCATTTGATAGATTGATAAATTTGGTGTCGATTAATGAGAGATTAGCCCCAGTTAGGTTTGCTCCCGTGAGATTGACATTTTCTAATGTTGCCTTAAAAAGATTAGCTGGGCCAGAGTTGTTATTGGGAGCAAAGATAGCATTACGGGCATCAACATCGAATAGTTTCGCTTCTTCAAAGTTAGTACCTCTCAACTGTGTATTGAAAAATGAAACATTGGTGAGAGTAGCTTTGAAAAACGTCGAACCATTGAGGTTTTGACCGTTAAAGTTGTTTCCGACTAAGAACTGTTCGTTAAAGTTAAGAGCTGGCATACTACATACCTCAAAGTTTAAGGAATAGGAATTCAAGAGGAAAGCCAAAAAGCAATCCTGATGAAATAAATGTTCCTGCCAAGCATTAATAGGGAACTAATAAAGCCAATTCGTAATTCGTAATTAATTAATTCAGCCATTCATAAGGAGCTAGGTTTTCAACCTTATTTTTTGGATTTCAAAATTGCAAGACTGAGCAATTTCAAGCTGAATGTTGGATTTCTCCCGATTGTGGTGGAGAAGTTTTTTGCATTTGATCTTTTAACCAAGCAGCAAAAAATTCGTTGAGCAACCTTTGTCGCATCGGTTGGTCGAATTGCGCTGGGATAAACTTTTCTAGCTGCACGATTATCCAGCAATCGCCAATATTAGTTGGTGGTGATAGTTGACCGGGTTGGCTAATAGCAAGGATGCGCGCCAGTTTGGGATGGGGTGTACTCAATGCTACAGGGACTATTAAGCCACCAGTCTGAGCTTCTGCACCTTGGGAATATTGTCTGGCGATTTCAGCAAAGGACTGTTCACCTTCGAGGAGGCGAAAGTAAAGTTCTTGAGCTACAGAACCATCTTGAATACGAATCAGAGAATAAACAACCTGGTCAAGTTTTGGTTTCAATTGGCGAAAATGAGACTCTAACTTGCTACCCCAGGTAGCTGCTTTGAATTTCTCAATCCTCAGGTTGCGAGTTGCTAAATCTACAAATTCTGCTTCCGTCAGGTTTTGCTGCTGTAACCAAGCTTGGCGTTCAGCTTGTGATGACAACTGATGTTGTTGACAAAACTCTTGATAACACTTAGCTTGCTCCTCATTTGAGCAGGTAAAAGAGGCGATCGCTTCGTCAATTAAGAGTTCTTGCTGAAGCTTTGGTAACATTTGATATCGACTCAAGAGGGGAATAATTTCTTGAATTGTTAATATCTGATTGTGAACTTGTAAGGTTGTTTCAGATGTGGCTTTTGGCGATTGCTTACCAAATCCCTTGTTTTTGATCGGGGCGATCGCCTCTAACTTCCTTCCTCCCGACGGGTAAATGAGTTGAGTTTCTTCTGACTGCTGTATCCATTGCAGGTGTTGGGGTAATAGCTGGGCTAAATCATAGCGTTCTAGAATCGTTTGCCTAGCTTTCGCCCTAATTGCAGCCATTTTCTCTGGATGACTGAGGGCTTCTACAATGCGATCGCATATTTCCTGCGGTGAAAAGAAATCTGCTAACAGGCCGTTAACACCATCTTGCACCACCTCGGCTACAGGAGCAGTTCTCGAACCTATCAGCAAGCACCCTGCTGATAAAACCTCCAGCATCGACCAAGATAAAACAAAGGGACGGGTAAGATAAACGTGTGCTGAAGAAGCTTGCAGGACTTGCCGATATTCTTCGTAGGGTAGCCAACCTGTAAAATGAACTCGGCTAAGGTCGAGTTCATATTTTTCTAGCATCACCTCTTTATAGGTTTTGCCATCGGGTAGCTTTTCACCATAAGCGACGCGGTTTTCTCCGACAATCACCACATGACAATTAGGGCGTTGTTGTTGGAGTAAGGCGAGAGCCTCGATAAATTGGGGAAATCCCCGGTAAGGTTCCATACCTCTTGCTACATAAGTAACAAGTTCTTCAACGTGAGAAAGGTCTAGATTGATGCGGGGAAGAACTAGCTTTGCTCCTGGTTGGGGAACAAAGAAATTAGTATCAACCCCATCATGCAGCACACTAATTTTATTGTGATACTCTAGGGGGAATTGCTGGCGTTGCCAATAGGTAGGAGAAAGACCGCGATCGCAACTATATAGATCCTGCAAAATCGGTGCATTTTTAATCCGAATCCGGGCTTCATCATCCGCAGTTATGGGATCGTTGGGATCAAAGTCAGCATCAGAACCATGAGCATGATAAAACCACTCGAAATAGCACAGTAACTTAGCTTGGGGAAAAATATCCTTGATAAATAAAGTCGGGCCCCAACCGGAATGACCATAGACTACATCTGGAACAAATCCCCGTGCTTTCAGTTGCTCTGCCAGTCTATACACCCCTTGACCCTGAAGAACAGCATTTTCCAAGGGTTTGACGTAATGGTGAGTTTCCGGCCGAGCCTCACGTTTAGGGTTATAAATGACCCGATTTACACCAGGCAATTTACCTTCTTTGCGAGTAGTACCAAAAAAAACCTGGTTATTTTTGTCCTTAGCTAAAGCAGCCGCTACATGACGGAATTGGGCTGGGAAATTCGGGTGTAAAAATAAAATTCTCATGGTTTTTTGATGACTTGTCTCCAGCTTTTCCCAACTATGTTTAAGCAGATTTTCGACTAGTTAAGCTATTCTGCTTTTAAGTTACACAATCCATCGTGAAGGCTGTTAACTGTTGACAGCCATTATTAGCAATTGTGTAATTTAGACGTGCATGATTTTATTGCAGTCTACTGAACCGTTTATCTAGCTATCAGATTGAAACGTTAGAGGAACAGTTTTCTCAGGAATAATTATCTGAAAAAGAGTTTAAGTAAAGCTATGCTGGAGAACATTTGGATATGTTCGGCATAACTCACCTATACGTGTTTCTGCTGGCTACTTCCAAAAGTTAATAAAGTTAAATTGGAAGTAAACAAAAAAATTAAAAGATTATAATTGAGACTTCATCGGAAGAGTAGCTCCAAAAAGTTATCCAGACTCTGTAGCTACTCTTCATGGTTGGGGTAACTATTAGGTGTGTGCTACTTGGCTACCAACCAAAGTACACCGCCTAGTTACCCATTTCTTAGATAGACTCAATGAAATCTGATGCGTCAAACGCTCCACGGTTCACACCTGCCACAAAGGCGAGGTTTTCAGATTGAGCAGGAGTAAAGCCTTCAGTCAGAACGTAGATGCGAGTACCAGTTACTCCATTAATGGTGGTGTTCTGGAATCCTAAATCCTCAAATTGCAGCAGTTCCAGCACGAAGAAATCAGTACCATTTTGGAAGTCATTGATGTAGTCGCCAACAGGAGGAGTGATGACTGGCTCACCGAATACGGGGGGTTCTGGGACAAATTCTGCATAATACAATTGGAAGAAATCAGTGTCAGCACCGCCGGTTAGCGTGTCGCGTACAGTTTGGGTTTCTGAGTCTTCACCACCAAAGAGAATGTCAATGCCTGCGCCACCAATGAGACGGTCAGCACCGTAGCCGCCATCCAGGAAGTCATCACCAGCACCGCCATTAATCACATCATTACCAGCGAGAGATTCAGCTACACCCAGGTCACCGTAGATAGTGTCATTGCCACCCAGACCATTGAGGTTGTCAGCACCTTCGCCGCCATCGATGTAGTCACCCTCTGCGCCACCTCTGATAGTTTCTAAACCAGCACCACCTAAGAGGGTGCTAGAACCTAAGCCACCATCAAGAATGTCATTACCATCACCGCCATCGAGGTAGTCAATACCATCTCCACCGATGAGGGAGTCGTCACCAGCATAACCATATAGAATGTCATCGCCATCACCACCGATAAGGGTGTCGTTACCACCAGAAGCCAAGCTGTCAGCTTCACCGTAAAGGGTATCATTACCTGCGCCACCATCGATGTAGTCAGCACCACCTGCAACAGTACCTTCGGTATCATCACCGTACAGCACATCATCAAAGTCGCTACCAATTAGGGTGTCATCACCAGCACCACCTTGGGCAGTATCTTCAAAGCCACCATAAACCCAGTCAGCACCCGCCCCACCATCGAGCAAATCTTTGCCATCTAGTGCATCGTTAGCGTTAGCGCCGCCGTAGATGGTGTCATTGCCGGCATCACCATATACTTCGTCTTCGCCTGCTCCTCCAAAGAGTCTGTCAGCACCAGTTCCACCAAACAGTACATCGTTATCTAATCCACCATCGATGAAGTCATTGCCAGCATCGCCATGTAGCTCGTCTTCACCGCCTTCCCCTAATATTCTGTCAGCACCATCTCCACCAAACACAGTGTCTTTGTCCTCTCCGCCGAAGATGGTGTCATTACCGCCTAAGCCAGATAAGAGGTCTTCTTTACCAAAGCCGCGAATCGTATCGGCATTATTAGTCCCGGTGAGGGTATCGTTTTCTTCTGTTCCGTTTCTGACTGCCATAAACTTATCCTTGTTTCAAAATGCAATTTTTGTACGTAACTTGAACGTGATGGATGCACGATACAAGTCTCTTTAATTTGGCTGTTCTCTCACCACTTCCCCCTCTCCCAAAATTAGCAGAGGGGGTAATTAAGACATGGTGAGAAAATACTGTATTAGCTCGTCATACATATTCCCAACTACTCCATAAATAAATATTTGCAAAGCAACCTTTCTCGAAACTTTCTGGATCACTTAAAATAGTATTTATTGAACACTTAAGTAATAAAGCTATGCGAAAGTCGGCGTAAAAGAACGCAGAACAGCTTACCAAAAGCTAGGTTAGGGTTACAGCTTGTGGTCAGACATATCTCTATTTCTTACGCAATTTCAGTTTTTCCCAATATGTAGCCGTGTGCATCAAATTTAGATTTTAGATTTTCATCCAAAATGATCTGAGGCATTTGTGCAATTAGACAACACATCATCACTATTGAAACTGAAAAATTGCAAAGCACTTACTTGATATTTAACCGGAGCGAATAACGCACCTGTTGAATCTCATATCCTGCAATATTCTCAGCAAAAACATGGTGGGCAATGCCAATCTAAATAAATATTATCTTGATTGCCATCACTATAAACTGCTACATCCTACTACTCAAAGTCTCGAAATACATACTTTCTCCGTAGATAATTAAACGGTTGTACCTGAAACCCTTAGCCAGAGTGATAAATAGCTGTAACTATATATATTTATTTAGGAACACTTTAATCGAATACAGGGAACAGAGCATTTTTGATGCACAATATTATGTGCATTCATGCCTTCGGCTTGTTGCCAATGCAGAAGTTGCGCTAGTTCAAACCTCGGATGAAAAAAGGGCGTAAATCTTTAAGTCCCCGTTTATCAAAGGATAGTTAATGCTTTTTCTTACCCTTAATAAACTTGGTGCTTAAGAAATTTACATTTGATTGCTTGCATTAGCTTATACTAGCTTGTATTAGCTTTCCTTAACATCATACATGAGAATAATACTCTTATGATCAATTTTCTGTATGGAATTTATAAAGAATCTGTTCATTAGATTAGTCGATGATATACATAGCTTTAAATTAGGGATATGGTTGTCTCATTGGGCATTATTTATGATATGGGGAGTGCCTGTAAAATAATTAGCATGATGCGATCGCCGCAAGAAGACATTGTTTGAACGGAACTTCGATTATTTCATACAACTCCCAGAAGAATCGCCAGAAGCTTTACCATATCAAGTTTTCCTCAGAAGTGAGGAAAATTCAAAAACAGGTAGACCAGTTGAAAAAATTTATTTGACAATCGAGTGCTTCAAAGAAATGGGGATGTTGTCTAAAAGTGAACAAGGTAGACAGATCCGCAAATACTTCTGCAATGTGAATTGATTGCCAAAGAATCAGTCAAGTTAATTCCTCAACTGCAACAACAAATTTAGGACTTACGCATTGACAAAATGGCAAAAGAGTGGATTGATAAAAAGTATCATCTACTCACTAGGTATCGAACAATCAGAGAAATCAGCAAACCCTCGACAGCACA
>NZ_JACJQL010000110.1 GCF_014696625.1 Nostoc parmelioides FACHB-3921 | reverse complement strand
ACAACGTCAATTAACTCCCACTGGTCGTGCAAAACTTCGAGAACGCGTTGCTGTTGAGCATTCTTTATCTCATATTGGTCGCTGGCAAACAGATAAAGCTCGTTACGTTGGTTCTCGCAAAAATCTCTTTGATCTTCGCCGTACCGCCGTTGTTCACAATCTTCATGTCCTTGCAAAACTTTTTACACGTGCTACTGAGCAGTCTCCTACTTCATCCTGATTACTGAATCGGTGTTCTAGAAAACATATCTTGCCAATCAAAGTATTTTATATGAGTTTCATACTTTTGATAGTATTGACTATTCTTTTGACAGAGTTTTTAAGAAAAATTAGTTATTACCATTTTAATTGTTAATTTGGTATTTATTCTATGACTAAATCAAAAGACCAGGAGAAAAAATATTTTCTTCAGTATCTCTCCCTGGCACCAGTTCTTGCTGTTATATCCATATCAGTTGCCTTTTCTACATGGGCAATTTTTAACTATATTTTTCCTGATCTTCTTTTCCATCCTCTACCATAAGGAGTTTTAGGTAAACACCTTCTCTAATAAATCTTTTAGATTTTGTGAGCTTCAGGTAATTTCCACCAGGGAAGTTGAGGATATTCGTGATGCTCTTTGTGGTAGCCAAAGTGATAGCAAGTAACAAAAGACCAAAAAAGAGGTAATGGGATACTGCGCGCACAATGAGGGTTAGTATAACCACCTTCTAACTTTTTATGGGGCAAAAATGTACCAAAATAAAATAGTTGTACTGAACTTAAAATAGAAGGTATCATCCAAAATATAATTAAATTATTTTCTGGTATATGCACCAGATTTTTTAGTCCATGAAAAACCATCACTAATCCGAAAATTTGCGTCCATCGCCAATAAGACTTCATAAAATGTAGATACCAAAGAAAGAAGTTTTGGGGATGACCATTGTAATAATCAGGGTCTAAATCAGTACCAGGATGACCGTGGTGCAACCAATGCTTTTTCAATAAATCTCTATAAGGGAGTAGTCCATACAGGATGAGAGTGAGCTTACCTATAAAATTATTTATTTTGGGATTTTTGGGATAAACTACCCCGTGCATGGCATCATGAGCAGTAATAAATAAACCTGTATATAAGAAGGTCTGCCAAAGCATGGCTATACCTAATAAGCTCTCATGAATAATGGATGTATCTATTGAGAGTAATAAGATTAAACTAATTGCCCATAAAATTAAGATAAAACAGGCAATAAATATACCCTTATTAATATTTTTATCATCCCTGATTGTCGATGACAATAACACCAGTTTTTCTGAATGCAGAGATGATGGTTGACACTGAACCATGCTCTTACCCCGTTATACTTTTTAATGAATTACCAGTGGAATTTTGCAAGTATTAAAGGTAATGATTTTACTTTTAACTTTGTTTAGGTTGAAGTTGAAAATCAGGGTTTTACCTACTTTTTGGCAAAATTAACACTTACCAAAAAATTATTTATTTATCTTGCATTTCCTAGTATTACACAATATTAACAATTTGTTACATTCCGAGAGTGGAAAATTTTTCTGGGAAAATTCTCTATCTGGAGTCTTATATAAAGTTTGGCTAATTGTGTTCCATCTGCTCGCTCTAGTTGGTAACGGGTAATCACTAACAGAGAATCCCACAGCTATTACAAGCATTCAAATTGTTATGAGAATTTAAAAGAGAATATTGGATTTCTCACACCCTTCAGGCTACGGGGTAAAAGCAAGTCCCATTTGACCCGAAGATGCAGTGTTCTGTATGGTAGGGGTTGACTACAGACAGTATTTATACATAAATTTTTCTGTAGTGGTACATAAATGCTCATTTAAATGAGACAAGGTTTGTTCAGCGATCGCTCTGGGTACACCTCCATAGTATGCTTGAGCGATCGCACCAGTAATACAGGCGATGGTATCGCTATCACCACCGAGGGAAACAGCGTTGCGAATTGCATCTTCAAAGTCAGAGGATTCTAAAAAGGCAATAATCGCTGGGGGGACGGAACCTGGACAGGTAGCATCATATTGGTAGCTAGGTCTTATTTGTTCTAGGGTTTGGTCTAGGTTGTAACCAAAGTTACTTTGAATGTAGGATTTAATCTCTGCTTTATCCCAGCCTGTCCTAGCGAGGAAGATGGCGGATGCTGTGGCTTGTGCGCCTTTGATCCCTTCTGGGTGGTTATGGGTAACTTCGGCGCTACCTTTAGCTTGTTGCAAGACAGTGTTTAAATCTGGAAAGGCAAAAGCAATAGGACTGACGCGCATGGCTGCACCATTACCAAAACTATTGTATGGTTGGGTGCTGTTAGATTTAGCCCAGTTACTAAAGTTCCGTCCATAGCCGGCATATAGGTAGCGACGATAGTACCACTTGAATTGGTCAATGTATTTACTGCTTTGAGGAAATTGATCAGTGTTGAGGATCACATCTGCTACCGCCACAGTTAGCACCGTATCATCAGTGAAGCGACTCTGCCTGCTAAACAAGGGAAAATCTTTCGTTTTGATACTGTTTCCCTCATAAACTGAACCAATGATGTCACCTGCGATCGCACCCAACATATTATCTTTCACTTAGTAATCTTAGGCTGGTTTTTTAGGTGCAATATAGACTGCCTGGTTAACTCACCTAAGTAATTCCTCAGAATTACTTTATCACCATCTTTATCTTTTTGCTTTTCTTGGTTGAGCTTTCATGGTCGGATTCATCCACATTTCTAAACGGCTGAGAACTTGAGAAGCTAAAAGTGTTAAACATAAATAAATTATGGCAACAGCTGCATAAATCTCAAAAGCACGATAGTTGTCTGCAACAATCAATTGCCCTTTGCGGAATAACTCTTCAAATCCAATTACAGCAACTAAGCTTGTATCTTTTAACAAACTGATAAACTCATTACCCAAAGGTGGTAACATTCGCCGGAAGGCTTGAGGGAAAATCACCAGGCGCATTGTCAACCAAGGATTTAAACCTAATGATTTAGCCGCTTCTGTTTGTCCAGTTTCTATTGATTGAATACCAGCGCGGACAATTTCGGCGATGTAGGCGGCTGCATTTACACTTAAGGCAATAACTCCCGCTACCCAACGGTCAAAGTTAAACGTAAAGCCAAGTTGTTGAGCAAGTGCGGGTATGCCAAAGTAAATCATAAAAATTTGTACTAGTAGAGGTGTTCCTCGGAAAAAATCTACATAAGCTCTGGCTAATAAACGTGCAGGGGTAAATCGGGAAAGACGAATCAGGGCAATTAAAGTACCACATATTAAACCCAATACCGTAGACAAAATTGTCAGTTGTATCGTGACTAATGCACCTTGTAATAAAGTCGGGAGAAACTGTAAAATCAGGTTGATTGAGCCAGATTTATGAGTATTATTTTGATTTTCATAGAGTGATTTATCTGGTAATGATGGGGGTTCTACTTTGAACCATTTTTGGTAAATTTGGGAATATACACCATTTGCTAGTACCCGATTTAACCCATCGTTAATTAGTGCTAAATAAGGTGAATTTTGGGCTGTAGCGATACCATAATATTCTTCTGTTAGCAATCTTTCGACAACTTTTATTCCTTGTAAATTGCCTGTGTTAATAGCATATAAAGTTACAGGCGCATCATTGATGACTGCATCTACATTGTTATTAAGTAATTCTTGTAGGGCGAGGGGTGCAGAATCAAAGCTACGAATTTGCGCCCCTGGAATACTTTTGGCTTTTTCCGCGCCGGTTGTGCCAATCTGCACGGCGATTTTTTTATTTTTGAGACTGTCAAAACCTGTAATATCTTCATTGCTGGAGCGAATAGCGATCGCTAACCCTGCTTTAAAATAAGGACGAGAGAACGCAACGGTTTTTGCGCGTTCGGCGGTGATGGTGATGGAACTAATCGCCACGTCTACGGTTTTGCTTTGCAATGCGGGGATAATCCCGTCAAAAGGCAGACTTTGGAAATTTACTTTCAAATTAGCAGCAGAGGCGATCGCATTCATCAAATCTATAGAAAAACCCTGTAAATTTCCCCCTTGTCCTGTAAACTCAAAAGGTGGAAAGGCTGGTTCTGTCGCCACACGTAGAGTTTTTCCCTGACTTAAATTGCCACCACAACCAGTAAGGAACAAACAAATTAAGCTCAACACCAGACACCAACGTCCAAAAACCCACTTACTCATCCAACTTCTCCCCTGTTATAACAATGGTGATTATCAGATATTTTGATGAGATATGTCAGTTAACAGAAATTGGTGTTGGGAATTGGCAGCATCAGGAAATGGCCCGGATTGGCAGTGTGTGGTAGAAGTGACACCGGATAGCATACCGCAACTTGAGGCTGGAATTTCTCAATTATCCCTACCATCATTTACATACATTCCGGTGCATGACCATTACTCTTATCACCTGTTTGTAAATGAATCTCATGCCGAAGCATTTAAGGCGAATTTAGAAGGGAAAAACCCGGTAAATGTCTGGATTTACCACTCCATAGAAATTCATCGCCATATCATCAAGATGGAGTGTGGATATGGTGGCTACCCAGACAGCGTTTACCACAGCATAGAAACAGCTTTTTTACTGGATTTGTGTAGCAACCCAAATATTGCGATCGCACAATGGCATCTATACGCTGGTGGTATGGGTTATGATTACATCACAGTGAAAGCTGGTAAAAATTCTGCGGAACTCCAGCAGTACATAGTTGGTTAAAGATATTCGCGCAAAAAATCAAAGGGATCATCTTCCCAGCAAGGTTCGGGTATCATCAACTGCAAATTAAAGTTGATATCAGCTTCCAGTTCATCTATATCATCTCTATCAAACATTTCTAATAAAGCCTTCCAGTCACGTTCCTTCAGAGAAGTAAATACTGGAGCGTAAATCTGTGGATTGATTGGATAATTCACAAACAAAATCTGAGTTGAAGGGTGCAAAGAATAGGTTTGAAGACTGGTAAGCATTCATATTCTAGCTTGAACCAGGATATTCTCATATATGCAAATTTTCGTAGTAGATTGCACCTATTACATGATGAAGCAATCAACAGTTAACTGTCAACTATCAACTAATACTAAACCAAACACTTCTGCAAAAGCCTGGACAACATGAACTCGTACTTCCTCACAAGTAATTCCTGGTATCCATTGGGCTAAACTACCAACGGGCTTATCAGTAATGCCACAAGGGACGATTCGGCTAAAGCCTGTCATATCAGGACAGACATTTAACGCGAAACCGTGCATGGTAACCCAACGACTAACTTTAATGCCGATGGCTGCAACTTTCCTCCCTTCTAACCAAACCCCAGTTAAAGATGGCAGGCGATCGCCTTTTAAGTCGTAAACTGCTAGTACACGGATGATAACTTCTTCTAATTGTCGCAAGTACCAGTGCAAGTCTTGGCGATGGCGGCGCAGATTTAAAATCGGATACCCCACCAATTGACCTGGACAGTGGTAAGTAACTTCTCCACCCCGTTCAATTCGATGTATCTCAAACTCACTTTGATTGGGGTCAAATTTGAGAAATTCTAGACTACTGCCTTGCCCCAAAGTGTAGACTGGTGGATGTTCCAGCAATATCAGTACATCCTCTAGATTAGGGTAATCGATGCGTTGGTGCAAGAGCGATCGCTGCCATGCGTGAGCTGCCAAATATGGCATTAATCCTTTGTTATATAACAAACAATTGTTCTCTGGGGGTTTATTACTACGGATCATGCCAAAAATCAACAGGTTTTACAACTAAATATATTTCAACTCACAGCTTCTGAGTCAACAATTGTCAAGCTTTGCAAAGGATTTTAAAGGAACATCAAGGGAATCAGCCATCGCAAATACAAAGTGCTAGTTTGAATATATAACCACATCAGGTGTTGGGAGGAATTCTCTACAATAAGCATCATGCCAAGTTCAAAAGAACAAATACACTGGCTGATGAATCTAAAACGAGTGATTTGCATCTACAGCAGTTGTGTAATCCATCATCAAGAGAGCAAACTTCTTTTAACAAACCAAAAGTAACTACTATCAAGTTATGTAAAGTTTGTTTTGATGAAGCAGGAAGTCAAAACAGCCATTGCTTATAATACCTTATTTGAGAAAGATATGTGCTTATCCAATTGTCTAGCGAACAATTGGTAACTCAGAAATCAGGTAAAAGATGCAGAAAACTTTAGAACAAGCTAGCCGTATATAAGAAAGTTCACATTTGGTATTGGTGCAATAAATAGAACTTACCGCAGTCTCTTTTCATACAAAAACACCATCACATCAAATATTGTGCTATTGAGCGGGAGAGTTTACATGAAGCTTGTCATCCACGGCAAAAATATAGAAATTACCGATGCGATTCGAGAATATGTGCATCAGAAAATTGAAAAGGCGGTTAATCACTTTCAGAACATCACCAATGAAGTGGATGTCCATTTAAGCGTGGCGCGCAATCCCCGGATTAATACCAGGCAAGCGGCTGAAGTTACCATCTATGCAAATGGTAGCGTCATCCGTGCGGAGGAAAGCAGCGAAAATTTATACGCAAGCATTGATCTAGTAGCAGACAAGATTTCCCGACAACTGCGTAAATATAAAGAAAGAAAACAAGATCAGAAAACTCAAGCTCAACCAACTACCGTAACCATCGTACCAGAAACAGTAGTTGCAGATTTAATCGGCGATCGCACTCCCGAACTCCCCGAAGAAGTCGTCCGCACCAAATATTTTTCCATGCCCCCCATGACCGTTACCGAAGCCTTAGAGCAGTTGCAACTAGTGGGGCATGACTTTTATATGTTCCATAACGCCGAAACAGGAGAAATCAACGTTATTTATGAACGCAACCACGGCGGCTATGGTGTGATTCAACCCCGAAATAATAACGGACATACCAACGGTAAAAATGGCAAAGCTCATCATGTCGTAATGCCGGAAAAGTCTCATAGTAGGTAAGGGACTGGGGACTGGGAGAGCAGGGGAGCAGGGGAAGCAGGGGAGGCAGGTGGTAAATTTCATCACCGATACCCAATCCCCAATCCCCAATCCCCAATCCCCAATCCCCTATTTACTCGCCAACTGTTGCAGAGTTTTCAACGCTTCCTCGACGTGTCCTTGGAAGTTGAACATGGAATCAAAAACGTATTTGATAACTCCCTGTTGGTCGATGACGTAAGTAACGCGACCGGGAAACAAACCAAAAGCGGCTGTTGCGCCGTATAGTTTACGTACTTGGTCGCCTTTGTCGCTCAACAAAGTAAAAGGTAAATTGTATTTAGAAGCAAATTTTTGGTGAGATTCGTTAGAGTCACCACTGACACCAATAATTTCCGCCCCAGCAGTTTGAAAAACTTCATAGCGATCGCGAAAAGCACAAGATTCTGCCGTACATCCTGGTGTATCATCTTTAGGATAAAAGTACAGCACCACAGCCTTTTTACCCCGAAAATCACTCAGGCTCACAGATGAGCCATTTTGTGCAGGTAAAGTAAAATCAGGCGCAGAGTCTCCAACTTTAACTGGCATATAAAATTAATAAACTATACATTTCTTTATATTCTAGGGCTATTTGTGAAAGCGATCGCGCCAGCGCTGACAAGTCAGTTCACCTTTCCTAAATAGGCTTTTGAGTGGGTACACCAACAGCACGAGGAAAATTAGCTGGTGTTTTAGCTACCTTCCGTAAATAAAGACAGTGGCGAACGCTGTTAGTTAAGGGGGTAGTAAAGTTGTCTATCAATTCAACTGTGCCACCTAACTGCTGCACTGCATTTTCCACAGATGCAGTTTCTTCTTCCGTCCAAGTACCGCGATAAATTACAGCCAAACCACCTAACTTTAGTAAAGGTAAAGTATATTCTGCACAAGCCGAAGCAGTGCCAACCGCACGAATCAAAGCAACATCATATTGTTCTCTATGCTGTGGTTGTTGACCAATTTCCTCCGCCCTACTAACCAGAGTTTTGGCATTAGTCAGGCCCAGTTCCTTCAAGATTGATTCGATAAAAGTAATCTTTTTGCGCGTTGAATCCACCAGCGTAATAGTAGAATTAGGCGCAATAATTGCCACGGGAACACCAGGAAACCCAGCACCAGTGCCAATATCAATCACAGATGCACCCACTTGAAGAGACGAGATTAATTGTTGCTGTGGTGCAACTCCTCGCAGTGAATCCCAAAGATGTTTTTCCCAAAACTCCTGCGGTTCAGTGATGCGAGTTAAATTTAACTGGCGATTACCTTCTAGAATTAACTCATAAAGCTGCTGAAATCGCGCCTGTTGAGAGTCTGTTGGTTGCCAATTGAGAGTTTGCTGCCAAATTTCAGCCATTTCTGGCAATAAGTTCGTCATTAGTCAGTTGTCAATGGTCAATAGTTAATAGTCAATGGTCAATGGTCAATAGTCAACACGTCTCTTTTCCCCCAGTCCCCAGTCCTGAAAATTTCGCTGATTTTTTTACATTTTGTGGCATAAATTTAGTGAATGCGGGCGATATGTATACAGCAGCATTGATCACTGGGGATTGAACTATGACTAACACTACCAACCAGCTAGATGATTTCGCCATCACGCTACCAATTACTCAAGCAGCTCGCATTGCTGCCCAACAGTTCGCCAACAAACAGCCTAATTCCCAAAAAGCCGAACAAGTTAGGCTGAATACTTTGGCTGTGTTAGTGGTGAATGATTATTTGCAAATGATGGAAGTTCCGACTAATTTGACAGCTAGTGACAGTTGGAACCCATTAATGCAGCTATGTGGAAATGTAGCTGATTTAGAAGTTCTCTCAGTTGGTCGTTTAGAGTGCCGTCCTGTTCAGCTGCATGAGCAAGTATGTTCTGTTCCCCCAGAAACTTGGGAAGAAAGAATTGGTTATGTGATTGTACAAGTTGATGAAATTAATACAGAAGCTAAATTACTAGGTTTTACTAAAAAAGTTAATCAAGAAACATTACCCCTAAATCAACTGCAACCTATAGAAGCATTGATCGATCGCCTAGAACAACTAAAAACGTCTCCTGTGGATGCTTTGGTTAATTTGAGTCAGTGGTTGGTTGGGCAATTTGAATCTGGTTGGCAAACAGTAGAAACTTTGTGGAACTCACTGGAAGCTAGACCTGCTTATGGCTTTCGTAGTCCTGTAAGCACTCCAGATACAGCTTTTAATCAAGCAGAAGCCGTTACCAGACGGGCAAAACTCATTGACTTGGGGATCAAAATAGTTGACCAACCAGTGATGTTGATTGTGGAAATTGCACCTGAAGCTAACAGACAAACCGGTGTCCGTCTGCAATTACACTCCACAGGTAATCAAATACATCTACCGACAGGAGTAAAACTCAGAGTAATAGACACCACAGGCGCAGTATTTCTAGAAGCTCAAGCCAGGAGTGCTGACAACTACCTACAACTGCAATTTCGCGGGGAAATTCAGGAACAGTTCAGCGTTCAGGTCGCATTAGATGATATGAGTATTACAGAGAGCTTTGTAATTTAAGGCAACCAGATTTTTACTATGTAGTTGGTAATAGGTAAATACCAATAAGTAACTAAATTATTTATATGTAGGAACTTCAGGTAAACTGGGCTGGAATTGCTGATTTGTCAAAAATTGAGTAAATCAGAACTCCAGTGGTTGGGAATCGGAGCAAAGCGACGGTCATGGCAAAGTTAGTAGTACTGAAATTTGGAGATGGTAGTTTTGAGCAGGGGTTTACCGTAACTCTTCAGATTGGTGAAGAAAGCGATCGCCCATCGACGGAAATCACAGGTAAACTTCCACTATGTCCCGAAATATTACTTTACTACTCTCGCTGGCAGTCAAGCTATCTACAGCTTGGTAATGGTTATCGTCTAGATGCTGATAAAATTCAAGTCACAAATGTGTCGGTAACTCAAGATTGCCATGAGTTAGCCTTAATTGTCCGCGCTCGCTTTAATACTTGGCTGCAATCACAAGAATTTCGACCCTTACGGGAAAAATGGCTGGAGAAATTACAGCCCACCGATGAAATCCGAGTAATTTTACAATCAGAAAATAGCCACTTACAAAGATTGCCTTGGCATATCTGGGATTTACTGGAACGCTATCCCAAGGCAGAAATCGCTCTCTCTTCACCAAGCTATGAGCTAATTCATAAACGCAGAACTTCCAGTCCAACTGTGAATATTTTGGCAATTGTTGGGAATAGTCAGGGAATTGATACCCAAGCAGACCAAGCAATGCTGCAAAATTGTCCCAATGCGGACGTTAGCTTTTTGGTAGAACCACAACGCAAAGAATTAACAGATTATTTGTGGGGAAAAAGCTGGGATATTTTATTTTTCGCTGGACACAGTTCTAGTCAAGGAGATGATGGGATTGGGCGAATCTACCTCAATCAAACTGATAGCCTCAGCATTGGTGAATTAAAATATGCCCTGAAACAAGCGATAGAAAGGGGTTTACAACTAGCAATTTTCAACTCTTGTGATGGGTTGGGACTGGCGAAAGAACTAGCTGATTTAAACATTCCCCAGATCATTGTCATGCGCGAACCTGTCCCCGACCAGGTAGCCCAAGAATTTTTGAAATATTTTCTCCTCAGCTTTGCTAATGGTGAATCTTTATACCAAGCAGTCCGGCACGCACGGGAACGATTGCAAGGATTAGAAGATAGATTTCCCTGTGCAACTTGGCTACCAGTAATTTGTCAAAATCCTGCTCAAAAGCCACTCACATGGGAGGAACTCACAGAACCACCAACTCAACCAATATTTAATGATGTCCCGTCAGCCTCCAAAAAACGCGGATTCAAGAGGACTGTATTTTCGAGTTTGTTAGTGACCGCCGCAGTTTATGGATTAAGGTTTTTGGGCGCTTTACAAACTGGAGAACTGCAAGCATTTGATCAGATGATGCGATCGCGTCCCGACGAAGGCCCCGATCCCCGGATATTAATCGTCACCATTGACGATGAAGATTTAGCCTATCAGCGACGTAACAACGAGTACCTGAAAGGAACTTCCATATCAGAGAAATCACTTAATTTACTCCTAGCAAAAATCTCCCAGTATCAACCAAAAGCTATTGGCTTGGATATTTATCGTGATTTCCATGCTGAACAACCAGAGTTAGTCTCTCGACTACGACAAACTGAGAATTTAATTGGTATATGCAAGGGAAGTGACACCAGCGAAAATATCAAAGGCATTGAATCACCACCAGAAATTCCCCAAGAACGCCTGGGATTTAGTGACTTTGTTCACGATGATGATGGTGTAGTACGGCGACATCTCCTGTTTATGAGTCAAGAAACTGCCTCGTTATGTTCTGCGTCCTATGCTTTCAGTTCTCAATTGGCATTTCGCTATCTATCGTCCTTAGGCATTCAACCAAAATTTACCTCTGGAGAAGTCACCAAAAATTTAAAGTTGGGTGATACCGTACTGCATCGCCTTTCATCTCGCATGGGAGCCTATCAAAATATTGATGCCAATGGTGGTCAAATATTACTCAACTATCGTGCTTCCAAGAAAATCGCCGAACAGGTGACACTTACCCAGCTTTTATCTAGTCCTATCAATCCCAACGCCATTAAAGACCGGATTATACTCATTGGTGTGGTAGCCAGAGGCGACTTCCCCGACTATTGGGCTACACCATACGGCCATCTTTTAGATGAGCAAATGCCCGGAGTTATGGTACAAGCTCATATGGTGAGCCAAATTATTAGTGCTGTTTTAGATGGACGCTCTTTGTTGAGGGTTTGGCTACCTGGGTTAGAAATAATCTGGATTGGAGTTTGGGCTGGATTGGGAGGATTCCTAGCTTGGCAATGGCGTTTGCTTCCTCATCTAGCATTAGCAGTTGGTATTAGTTCTAGCGTTTTGTATTTATTATGTCTGAGTCTGCTAATTTGGGGCTTTTGGGTTCCCTTTGTCCCATCAGCTTTATCCCTGGTATCAACTGTTACTGTAGTTACAATTCAAAATTCCAAGTTTCTCAAGGAAGAGGGGGGGTAGGGAGCAGGGGAGCAGGGGAGCAGGGGAGCAGGGGGCAGGGAGTAGGGGAGCAGGGGAAGCAAAGAATACTAATGAGTAATGACCAATGACAACTGACTATTGACTATTGACTATTGACTAATTTGGTTTTACATACTATGTCTACTTTAAAACCGATCCAACTATTATTGGCCTTAACTTTTGGCTACACCAGTTTATTAGGCGCAAATTCTGGGGTATTAGGACTTACGCATTGACAAAAAATTTCATTCATGTGTACTAAGCAACACAAGTATGGGTAAGATTTTCTACAATGTAATCACGCAAAACTAAAGTGAATAAGTTCCTTTGCA
>NZ_JACJQL010000011.1 GCF_014696625.1 Nostoc parmelioides FACHB-3921 | reverse complement strand
CCATCATCGACTCACAAGGTCGTGTAATCAATACCTGGGCTGACATCATCAACCGCGCTAACTTGGGTATGGAAGTAATGCACGAGCGTAACGCTCACAACTTCCCCTTAGACTTAGCTGCTGGTGAAGTTGCTCCTGTTGCTATCAGCGCTCCTGCTATCAACGGTTAATTCTTAACTGAGCTTAATAAACTTAGTTAAATAAAAAATACCCTCCAGAAATGGGGGGTATTTTTGTTTGGTTCAAGAAGATAGTTGAGATGGAAGATGGTATAGAATTAACGAAATCAACCCTAATGGAGATGTTACTTGACGGAAAAGAGGACTCGACTACAGGCTAGTGAGATTAAACGCAGGTTACAACTTCTAAAACAGAAAGCTTTATTTATAGAACCTAAGTTGGCAGCAGATGTAAAGATTTATAATCAGTCCAGTTCTGAGGTAGATGGTAATTATCTGGAAGCATCCCAACAATTGCAGCTAGATAAACAAAATTATGGTGCTGATTATATTCATCTTTATGTTGATGATATAGAAGGTGATTGGCTAGAAAATTGGGATTGGGAAGAAGATTTAGCAGATTATGTTGAGGCTTTTTATCATCATTGTGAGCAGGGAAATTATCAATTTGCTTTTGATACTTTGACTGCTTGTGATGATTTGTTGAATCAGGCAGATAATCAGGAAAAATGTTTAGAACTCTATAGTTATTTGATTCAAAAATTAGAATCATTAGAAATTACAAAACTGGCTGAGATAAATAACCAAGATATTTTGGCACAAGCTAAACAGAGCGTTTTTAAATTAAAAAATAATAGATCAAGAGAAAATATGTCAGAAGAAATTACTTTTACTATAACAGAGCGAAAAATCACTCGTCTCGTATAGCCGTAGTTGGTTAGATACCGTGTCTCGTAAAGAAATCTTCCCATCCTAATACTACCTGATCTGCCCAGCTTAAAATGTCATATTGATTTCCTTCTAATGTATCAATTACAGGTGTAAACCCTGTCACAGCAATACTACTAGAACAAGTAATGCTTGTCATACTTACCTTTAGTGGAGAATTTCCAGTACCGATTGCCGTTGATCTTAGACGTTGGGTTAAAATTCGATGTTGAGTACCATTACATAGGTCAGCACAGATACTTAGAACCTTATTATCATTCACATAGTCTTCAACATCTTGAGGAATAAAAGTTGTTGCTTCCTGCTTTAAACAATCTTTTAGATGATACGCGGTTACTGCAAAATTGAATACGGCATCAGCTATTCTCTCATGATCTTGGTTGCTAACTTATTCATACAATTTATCTTTGTCTCGGTATACTTTACCAAATAAATCTCGTGCTGATTTATACCAATAATTTAGACCAGGAGTAAGCATAATTACTTCAATAGTATTACATAGACCATTGTAATCAGTATTTTTACAATTTACAATATGATTGTTATATGTATATGAGATATTCGTTCTTTTAGATTATTGGTAATTAATTTTGATTGAAACGGATTTTTTTATGAAGTCCCCTATATCTACCTATATATAGATTGACGAATCTAAGGTCATATTGATTAGAATGAGAACCTACAGTAAAAGTAATGAAAATAAAAAATAACTGACACACTCAGCACATTCACATTAGCAAATTCATGTGTATTTTTTCGGGATGTAATTTTGGTAATCAAAATTATGCTCTATCTAATTGCTGAAATTTTCTTATATCTTTAGCTTTGTATTTATTCGTTGGGTAAAAATGTATTTATATCTTCAGTAATATTTCGCATTTTTAATGACTATTTCCGACAGAGTAAATCGCCAGGAAAATCTTAAATAAACTATTTCAAGATGTTACATTATTGACGGATTTAGATTATTGGAGTTAATAATTAATAGGTATAAATGTCAAACACAAATTTTCAATACTTGCCTCTTAACCCGAAGTTAACCAATGACTAACCAGTTATATCTAGGAACCATAACAAATCAACGACTAGAATAAATGGAAAATGTTTACCATCAACTTTGTAACAAAATTAGCAAGTTAAAAATGACAATTATGATACCTGCAAAATTGGCTCATGTTTTCAAAAGCTACACATTTGACAGTAGAAAATAGCTAAAATAGTATAGAAACTCTCACCAAGAGAGCAAACTTACCAGAAATTTGATTGACTTTAAACTTTGTATGAATTCAGATAGCCAGTCTGCCAGTCCTTCCGACACGTACTCCCATCGTTTGGCAGATATTGTGGGAACAATAATCGCTTTAGTAACTCTAACCCTACCTGTGTTCGTGATTGGACACTATTCAGGTGATGTCTCGAATAATCAGCAACCCATGATCTATCAATCCCAACAAGGGGAGGATTAGATACTGCTACATGATGAGAGTTCATCGGCAAAAAGCAGCAAATCTGCGCTTTAGGCTAGAGCTTGAGTGATATGTACTCAAATCTAAGAGTAAATTTTCTTTTTAGGCATAGAACTATTCTCATATAGCTGGAGCAGCGTTGTGATGTTTTCTCACAACGCTGTTTTGTTGAAAAGGGGGCGGTGGAATAGGTTGGGGATTAGTGTTTTTTACTCATCTCAGCAAAAGAGTAACCTTTTAATGATCCTCAATAACGTAGTAAACCAAACCCAGATTGAGATAATTTGAGAGAGTGTCACAATTTTGCTGAGAGATTCGGTAATAAGCCTGTGTTCAAGATTGGAGATTTTTCGCGCCTGGGACAAGTATCTGTGCGAATGCTGCGCCACTATGACGATCTGGGTTTGCTCAAACCAGCTCATGTTGATAGGTTTACCGATTACCGCTATTACAAAATCGAGCAACTACCTCGACTCAATCGGATCTTGGCTCTCAAGGATTTGGGGCTAACGTTAGAGCAGATTGCTAATTTACTTGAGAAAGATTTGCCTTCAGAACAATTGCAACATCTGCTGCAATTAAAACAGGAGGAACTGCATCAACAACTTCAAGACACTCAAGCTCGGCTAAATCGTCTTTCTGCCCGATTACATCAACTGGAGCAAGAAGGACAGCCCTCTCCCTACGACGTAATTGTTAAATCTGTACCAGCGTGTTGCATTGCGTCTGCTCGTCATATTGTGCCATCTGCTGGTGAGATGCCCAAATATCGCGGAATGCTGATTCGGCAACTCTACAATTGGTTGGAACAGCAAAATATTACGCCAATTGGGCATGAGATGGTTATTTATCACGTCTCAGAGTATACAGAAACAAACATTGACATGGAGTTTACGATCGCTATTCCTGAACCCATTCAACTTATTGGGGAGACTGCACAAGGGGCAATTACCGTTCGTCAACTACCCGCAATCACCCAAGCGGCTAGCGTCGTTCATAGTGGTATGATTCACGACATTACCCAGGCGATCGCCGCCCTCTTTACTTGGATTGGCACAAACGGTTACAGCAGCAACGGGGCGATTCGAGAAATTCATTTGTTTGGGCCAGAAACAGTGCGGGTAAGGGATCACCCAGTGGTGGTTGAACTGCAAATCCCGATCGCACCATTTTAGGACACACACAATATTTCTTGACTCTGACACACTGAGAGACTATATCCTCAAGTACAGTCTATTCAAATACTAGATATGAGTATCATGTCAGAAGAAAAAATCTTGGCTAAAGAATCTCTATATCGGATTGCTGGTTGGGTGCTAGTTGTTGAAAGCTTGCTGATCTTTGTCCCTATGGCTATTTTAGGACAGGCAATTAACTGGCCTCAAAGTTTGGGTGAGCCGGCAGATGTGATGCTGCCACTTGTAGCTCAAAATGCAGCAGCAGTCAGGTTTGGCTACCTGATATATCTTGTTTACTCGATTCTTTTTTGGGTCGTGGCTTTGCTAACAATTCAGGTTTTAAGTAACAGGGAATCCAATTCTATCTGGCTTCGTATTGCGGTTGGGTTTAGTGTGGCTTCGATGATTGCTCGCTGTTTAGGCATTATTCGTTGGCTCGTAGCAATGCCAGTTTTGGCAACACTTTACACCAATCCAGCAACATCTACCCAAACTCGTGAGGCGATCGCCTTAGTTTACCGGGTTCTCAACGACTACGCTGGGTCAGTCGGCGAAATTCTGGGAGTTAGCCTTTTTGCAGCTCTTTGGCTGGCGATCGTATCTTGGACGATTCTGCAAACCAGAATTGTACCCCGGTGGTTAGGATTCTTGGGTCTATCGTCAGCAACACTGTTAGTCATTCAATTAGTTGAGTTGTTTGGAATCGACTTGGGTGCTTTCATCACTGTATCGGTAGGTGTATTACAAGTATGGTTTTTGTTAATGGGAATTGCATTGCTACGCTCAACCCAATTGCGCCACTAAAGCATCTCAAGTCTCGGTTTTATCTCACCATCTTCTATAATAATTAATCACTTACACTCAGCACTTAGATAAATACTTTGGGAAGAAGTCCATCTTGGCCATAAAATTCTACACGGGGAGTATGTCCCCAATGCACTTAATAGTTAAGACAGGAGTTTTTTGTGGACTTATCCCGTATTCCAGCACAACCCAAACCAGGTGTCATCAATATTCTGATTGAAATTGCTGGTGGTAGTCAAAATAAATACGAATTTGATAAAGACCTAGAAGCCTTTGCTCTAGACCGAGTATTGTATTCTTCGGTTAAGTATCCTTATGATTATGGCTTTGTTCCAAATACCTTAGCTGATGATGGTGATCCTCTGGATGGTATGGTAATTATTGATGAGCCAACTTTTCCTGGTTGCGTCATCGCGGCCAGACCAATTGGCTTTTTGGAGATGATTGACGGTGGCGATCGCGATGAGAAAATTTTGGCAGTACCTGACAAAGACCCCCGCTACGCCCACGTAAAATCTTTGAATGACGTAGCCCCACATCGCTTAGAGGAAATAGCTGAGTTTTTCCGTAGTTACAAAAATTTAGAAAAAAAAGTAACTCAAATCCTCGGTTGGCAAGATGTTGATCAAGTGAAAGCTCTAGTTGACAAATCCATTAAAGCTTACAAGTAATAATGGGGAGTAGGGACTGGGGAAGGTGGGGACTCCTCTGGGGATAAGGGGTAATGGGGATTGGGCGAAAATCTTGCAGTCAGTTCTTCCCCTGCTCCCTGCTGCTTCTCCTACCCCTTACTACTCAATTAACTAAGTGCAACAATTGCTGGAGAAATTTTAACCAAAATGCAACGTACCCTCCTTTTGGCAAAAATTCATAATTGCACCCTCACTGGGGCGAACATCAATTATGTGGGTAGTATTAGCATCGATCAAATCTTATTGGACAAATCTGGCATCTTGCCTTATGAACAAGTGCAAGTAGTGAATAATGCTAATGGACAGCGTTTCATTACTTATGCGATCCCGGCTCCAGCGCATTCGGGAATTATTGAATTAAATGGGGCTGCCGCCCGTCTAGGCATTATAGGCGATCGCGTGATTATAATGACTTACGGGCAGTTTACATCTGAGGAGTTAAAAAGTTACACTCCAACGGTAGTCATTGTAGATGAAAAAAACCGACCTTTAGAAGTGCGGCGCTACGATGACCTGCTCAGTCAGGTCTAAATTCAAATAAAATGACAAATATTGAGCTGTCAGGTTCCCAAAGCTACCTAAATGATGAGTCTACTGCTAACCTAAGTAGTCTCGCTGGTAAATTTATCGTGCAGTTCTGGGGGGTTAGGGGATTAATTCCCACCCCAAGTAGTAATACTAGCCGTTATGGGGGTAATACTGCTTGTGTAGAAATGCAGGTGGCAGGTAAACGCCTAATTTTTGATGGTGGTACAGGTTTACGGATATTGGGTAAAGCTTGGCAGCACTTACAACAGCCGCTAGAAGCCCATTTATTTTTTACCAATTCTCAGTCAAACCGCATCCAAGGGTTTCCTTTTTTTGCTCCGGCATTTATCGCCGGAAATTGCTTTCATATTTACGGTGGGGCCGCGTCTAATGGGGCTTCGATTAAACAATGCTTGTGTGATCAAATGCTCCAACCCCACTTTCCCTATCCGTTACAGGTAATGCAGTCGGAGTTGCAGTTTTACCATTTAAGTCCTGATAGTGAGTTGAAGTTAGATGATGTCACCATCAGAACAGCATTAATCAATCAAACCCAGCGTTCAATTGGCTATCGTGTGACATGGCAAGAATATAGCGTCGCCTATGTCACGGATTTAAATATGAGTGCTGAACAAAGTGAAAGAGAACAAGTTTTGCAAATTATTCAAGATGTTGATTTGCTGATTGCTAACGCTACCTATACGCCACCAACATCTCATGATCATGAGTCGGCTGAGTTACTCTGGCAAGCTGCCGTAGAAATGGCTCAGAAGGCAGGGGTACGCAAGTTAATTATCTCCCACCATCACCCAGATGATCATGATGATTTTCTTGATCAGGTGGAAAAGGAAGTTCAGTCTACCTTTTCTAACGCTTCACTAGCTTGTGAAGGTTTGGTTTTACCGGTTTTTTAAAGAAATTTTCGGATAATTTCACTAAGGCGGGAAAATCTATATCTAACAATAGTGCCAATTCGATGGGAGTTTTGAGAAGGTACTAATATTTGAGTCAATGCAAATATAGTGCTGTAAAAACATCCATGATATTAGATGCGATCGCTATTTCTTGGCAAAGTGTAATTAATTATTCATTAGCTTCCGTATTATCCACACCTATCAAAGACCCAGTACCAGTTTTCTTGATGATTTTGGGGATTATGTTAGTCGCTCCCCTACTATTTGAGAAGATTCGACTACCTGGGATTGTGGGATTAATTCTCGCAGGGGTAGTAGTCGGCCCTAATGGATTGGGATTATTAGCACGAGATAATACTATTGTGCTTTTAGGCACTGTGGGTTTGCTATTCTTGATGTTTATGGCTGGGCTGGAAACTAGCCTGGATGATCTGAAATATAACGCAGATAAGGCAGTCATTTTTGGACTAGCTACCTTTGCCATCCCAATGGCTTTGGGAACTGGAGCCATGATGGCAATTGGTTATAGTTTCTTACCTGCAATTCTGGTAGCTTCTTGTTTCGCTTCTCATACTTTACTAGCCTTACCCATTGCCAGCAAGTTGGGCATCATGCGTTCTCAAGTTTTGACGACGACTCTCGGCGGTACGCTCATTACCAATATTTTGGCGCTTTTGGTGTTAGCCGTGGTAGTCAGGGCGCATCAAGGGAATTTAACTCTCAGTTTTTGGTTATTCCTAATTCCGGCGTTAATTATTTACACCTTTCTTACTTTGTGGGGTGTGCCACATATCGGACGCTGGTTTTTTCAAAGGTTTGGACATGATGAAGGGGCAGAGTTTACATTTGTTTTGGCTACCCTGTTTGTAGTTTCTTATGGGGCAGAATTAGTCCAAATTGAACCAATTATCGGGGCTTTTTTGGCCGGGGTGGCTATTACTCAATTGATCCCCCAACTTAGCCCGTTGATGAACCGGATTCAATTTATCGGTAATACCCTGTTTGTCCCTTTCTTCTTAATTTCTGTGGGGATGCTGGTTAATCCTTTGATTTTGGTGCAAGAACCGCGATCGCTGGTAGTCTCTGGTGTGATGGTGGCTGTGGCTATTGTTGCCAAATTTCTTCCCGCTTGGGGTTCTGGTAAGTTATTTGGCATGAACTTCAACAGCATCATGGTGATGTTTGGGTTATCAGTGGCGCAAGCTGCCTCGACTTTAGCAGCCATCACAGTGGCTTATAATATCAAGCTTGTAGACCAATTAACAGTTAATGGCACGATCGCCATGATTTTAGTTACCTGTATTGCTTCTCCTTGGGTAACAGCGAAGTGGGGTAGAAATCTTAAACCAGAAGCCGATAGTATTCAAACGCGTCCAGGTGGTAGCATAGGCGATCGCGTTTTAGTTCCAGTGGCTAACCCCAACACCGAAGATAATCTACTCCAGTTAGCAATAATCCTGACAAAATCCGCCGCAGGTACTTTGTTACCACTCCATATTCTACTAGAGGACAATAACCCCATTTCTCCGGATGCTAAAGCCAAACAAAGCCAACTCCTATCTACAGCAGAAATGATTGCCCATGCGGCGGTTGTGAATGTTACTCCCATCGGCAGGATTGACGAATCTATTGACAAAGGTATTGCCCGTGTAGCAGAAGAAAAGCAAGCGAGTGCGATTATCTGCGGTTGGAAGGGCTACTCTACCTATCAAGAAAATCTATTTGGTGGTGTTATTGATAAGATTGTTCAGCGTAGTTTTATCCCCGTTTTAGTATCTCGCTTCCCCTTACCAATTGAACACACAAATCGAGTATTTTTAGCTTTTACCACCCAACAAGCCCAAGCCAGCACCTTTGGACAAAGCATTGAATTAGCCAAGGCTTTAGCCACAGAATTGAAAGCCTCTCTCCAACTTTTACAAGTAGTAGCACTGCGAGGAGAAGCCATTGAGATAGCTGATACTGGACTACCAGCCGACACACCAATTCAGAAAGTAAGAGGTAACTTTGTCCGCCAAGTTTCTCGGTTACTCAAAACCAACGATTTATTATTACTAAATGGGACTGTGGAAAACAAAACTCAACTATTTGCCCTATTTGGCAATGCGCCAGAAGCGATCGCCCGTAATCATCCCAAAGTAGCCATGATCATCGCCTACTTTCCACAATAGGAACTGGAGGGATGAGGTATATTATATTTCAAATTACCAATCCTCATTACCCCTTATCCCCAGAGGGGTCTCCACCTTCCCCAATCCCCAGTCCCCATCTATGATTTATCCTGTTATTTGGCAAAATAATTGTGTCTTACTAATAGACCAAACTCGTTTACCCAATGAGTATGCAGTTGTAGAAATTCACCGTAGTGAAGATATGGCGCGGGCAATTCAAACTATGATTGTCCGGGGTGCGCCTGCGATTGGTGTGGCTGCGGCTTATGGGATGTATTTGGGGGCGAGGGAAATTGAGACAAGCGAACGCCAGGAGTTTCTGCAACAGTTAGAAAAAGTAGCGCA
The DNA here is from genome assembly GCF_014696625.1 of Nostoc parmelioides FACHB-3921. Classification (GTDB taxonomy): domain Bacteria; phylum Cyanobacteriota; class Cyanobacteriia; order Cyanobacteriales; family Nostocaceae; genus Trichormus; species Trichormus parmelioides. Next base: position 145,345 of record NZ_JACJQL010000011.1, on the reverse strand, counting down.
GTTGTTGCGGGCTACCCGTCCTACGGCGGTAAATTTATTTTGGGCAATTAGTCGGATGCTGAAAACTGCCTATGAGACTTTAGGAACAGTTGCCCAAATTAAAGAAAATCTCTTACAAACAGCCCAAGCGATTAATGCAGAAGACTTGCAAACTTGTCAGGCGATCGGTGACAATGGCTTGGCGATCTTACCCAAAACGCCAAAAAAGCTGACATTGCTCACCCATTGTAATGCAGGGGCTTTAGCTACTGCTGGTTATGGTACAGCCTTAGGGGTTGTTCGTTCAGCTTGGCGAGAAGGGCGTTTAGAAAGGTTGTTTGCTGATGAAACCCGCCCACGTCTGCAAGGTGCAAAACTCACCACTTGGGAATGTGTACAAGAAGGTATTCCCGTCACGTTGATTACTGATAATATGGCAGCCCATTGCATGAAACAGGGTTTAATTGATGCTGTTGTTGTGGGTGCAGATCGAATCGCGGCTAATGGTGATGCTGCAAATAAAATCGGCACTTATAGTTTAGCTATAGTCGCCAAAGCACATAACGTTCCTTTCTTTGTCGCTGCACCTGTCTCTACAATTGATTTTGAATTATCTAACGGTAGTCAAATCCCCATTGAAGAACGTAACCCAGTAGAAATTTATCAAGTCGGTGATACTACTTTGACACCTCCAGGCGTAGAATTCTACAATCCTGCATTTGATGTCACCCCAGCCGATTTAATTACAGCCATCATCACCGAGAATGGTGCTTTTGCTCCTCATAATTTAACTAAATCGTCAAAACAAGCGGTGGTTTAGCAGCCTTTAAAAATGCAGCGTTGCTGATGAGTAGTGGCGTGTCTAGACTAAAAAGTTGTAATAGAATTGGGATGAAATTAAACGCAGATACACACAGATCGCGCCTAACGCACCATCCTTGTGGCGGCGTGTTGGGCGGGTTTCCCGGCAGACACGCCAGTGGCATAGAGGCTTCAAAACTCTAATTTTTCGTTTTAATCTGGGACTGAGTGCGTAGACGCAGTGATAATTTCACGCTTATGGATGGTGTCTTTAGGAACTACAATTCGCCAACGGAGAATACGATTATCTTGACTCCAATTGTCAAAACGGGCAATTTCAGAGCCTGCGGCTAGGGGATCTACAAAGGTTGCTGGATTTTTAACTGTAAAGCCGGACAGATACATGGTGTCACTTTCAGGAAAGTATTTGATTCGCCGTAAATCTGTAAAAATGCGGGGAGTTGTTTCTTTTTGCATGGAACTATAGGTATAGATGGGATTACCGTTAGTGTCTAGTCCTTGCAAAGAATAATGGCGAATACCTTCTCGATCGCCCAGAGTTGTCCACAAATCGCCTTTACTATCCACCCACCATCCTGTAACAGAGGAAGAATCTTCACTATGATCATATTCTTCTTTGTCGAAAGCGCCGTTACCGTTGCGATCGCGCCAAATCCATTTTCCTGTTTTTGGTTGCCCAGGTGGCCAAGTCCCTGAGATTGCTGATTTACCCTCGTTATTTTTACCAACAAACATCCCTGCTGGAATAGCTATATTCCCATCTTGGCTGGGATTAAATCGATAAATTTCTAAGGCGTTGCTATGGGTATCTAAGAGAAACAAAAATCTTTCACCGTTGATTCGACGTACAAAGGTAGTATCAGGGGATATATGCAGTCGTGGATCTTGAGGATATTTGAAGCCGTTTAAAGTATAAGCTTTATAAGTCCATTGCTGACCCTTAGGCTTGCTACTATCTATCAAAAAGTGTTCATACTTGGTAAAAACTTCTCGCCCATCTGTGGTAGGGTCAATGTCGGCATTTTCGACTAAGGATAATCCTAATAATCGCCATAGTTGCTTTCCTGATGGGGAAAATTTTCTTAAATCTGTGCCGGAATTATTAAACCCATTATTATTGATATACAAATTCCCCTGAGCGTCTGCGCCGACTCCTGTGAGTCCATAAAACTTTAAATCTTGGACTTCGCCAGGAACACCTCCATAAATACCCCCTGTGTGACCGAAAGCGCCAACTTGGACTGGTTGATCCTGAATGTTATAAATCAATACTTGCTGAAGCGTCCCATTTTCTGCTACTAACAGTCTACCTTGATTATCGAGTGCGATCGCTCCGGGTAAAACAACATTAGTTATTTTTTGCGGTAATTGCTTTCCTGATGGAGAATAACGCAAAATTTTAGCAGGATTATTGGCATATTGCTTTTGAATAATCCACAAATTCCCCTGTTTATCAATAGTTATATCCCCTGGTCTGAGAAAACTAAAGTTGCGTAATTCTTTCATTGTCTCAGTGTTATAGACGCGAATTTTATTATTTGCTGCATCACTAACATATAAATTCTTATCTTTCGTTGCTAATCCAGTCACCTCACTCTTAGTATTGACGATTAACATACTCTTATCCCAACCACGCCCACTAGCGAATGGCGCTGGTTTACCAGATAAGTTATAACGTCTCACACAATACCAAGTTGTCCCTTCTGGTGGATAATCTTTGTCTATTTTGCCGACAAATCCTTGACTCATAGCAATGTAAATATATTTACTATTTGCTGTGACGGCTTTACCACCATGACGACTCCAACCATGAAGATCACTGAGAATCCCAATCACATTACCATCTTTATATATTGATGCTTCGGCTCCTGCTTTATCCTCATGACTATTTGTATACACTGTGCCATTAGGCGCAACATATATTCCCTCAATATAGTTTTGTATAGATTTTTGATTATCCGCAAAAATATCACCTATTAAGTCTCTTTTATCAGAATTTTCCGCAACTTCACTCAATGTTAAATCTGCGGAAATAATAGTAATAAATTGAAATGAAATAGTAGCAATAAATAAAAGCATCCATGATTTTAAAAATCTATAACTTAAATATTCAAATATTTTATTTAATTGTCTTGTCATCCTCAATTGTAATTTTAGAATATTATCTAGTATTGCGTACTTCATTACACCAACAATTCATTTAATAGTTAATCTTTTGTAATTCGAGATAATTCTTGATAGTGATTTTTAATATTACTCGGCGATATTGAATTAACAGGAAAACTTCAATTATTGAGTTATATATGTTTCTAAACACCATTCAATACAATGATTCAAGGAAACATTCTTATCAAAAAAATATATTGCCTATTTAAAAGTATTTTTATTCTGAATTACAAGAATTGAAATACTCTTATTGTGAGGGTTTTATGTTAGTTTGATGTCCTAATTTATCTGTCTGTGGTTATAGTGTGTAGAAGTCCTTTGTATTATCTTTAATTACGTAAGTGATAATACATAAATAGCAAATTAACGGACTTAAGAAATTAGCGTTTATCGAATATTCATCAAAAAAATATAACTTTCTATTTTTTTAAATTAGTTGTAAAAATATGAATTTAGTATATTGGTATACTCTTTTTCCCAGAAAATTATTCATCAACCTATTACCAATTACCAGATTCCTCATCTCCTTATGAGTGAGGAATTGTAACCTCAATTTTATAAGTTATAAACAATACATTAACTACCGAAGCACGCTACATCACGAAAGAAATGTCTTTATAAAAGCTTAAATTAGACCAATCATATTTATTTAAAGATTTGGTAAATAAAAAAGCTCAAACGTAGGTAAATTTAAACAAAATCTATATTGAGTTAGATGGAATATTTACTGATAACTCCGAAAATTAGAGAAGATAAACAATAAGTAGTATGTCATTAACTGTATAGAATAAAATACATGAATAAAATCTCGCCTGTTTCTTTATCTCCTCCTGTATTTTCCTGATAATCTTGACAATCTTGCTAAATATATAAACGGAGTGATATTTCATGTTGAAGCCAATATCCTCAAACTCCGCACAGTACTAGGAGATAAGAGTGGAATATAAAAAAGAAAATTTAAATTTAGTATCTGCGTCTATTCTGACCTTAGGCTCTGGTTGGTTTCCTACGAATCCTGGAGGTTTGGAAAGATATATTTATGAGTTGACTTATCAATTATCAGCTAATCAAGATAGAGTTGAGTTGTGTGGAGTTGGTTTACCAGATAATGAATTTCATTTGCCCATTAAACTAACTAACTTAGCATCTCCAAACAGTAGAATTTGGCAAAGGTTTTGGTCTATTCGGACTAATTTCCAGAAAACAAGAATAAGCAAACCGGACGCAATCAATTTACATTTTGCCTTATATAGCTTTCCTATTTTAGATATTTTGCCTCAAGGTATACCCATTACTTTTAATTTTCATGGGCCTTGGGCTTCAGAAAGTAAACAGGAATTAGTGAAGAATAAAATTAGTATTTTTTTAAAGCGTCGGTTGATAGAACAAACCACATATAATCGTTGCGATCGCTTTATTGTTCTCAGTAAGGCATTTGGTAATATATTACACCACCAATATCAAATTCCCTGGCACAAAATACATATCATTCCTGGCGGTGTGAACATTGATAAATTTCAGCCAAATTTATCACGCCAACAAGCTCGCCAGCAGTTAACTTGGCCTGAAAGTCGTCCTATTTTATTCACATCCAGACGTTTAGTGCATCGTGTAGGAGTAGACAAACTATTACAAGCATTAGCAATAATTAAACCAAAGTTACCCGATATTTGGCTAGCGATCGCCGGTCGGGGACATCTCCAAGGAACATTGGAAAAACAAGCTCAAGAATTGGGTTTAGAGAACAACGTAAAATTTTTAGGTTTTCTCCCAGATGAGCAGTTACCTATCGCTTACCAAGCTGCTAACTTAACTGTTATGCCCAGTCAATCTTTTGAAGGGTTTGGATTAGCAATCACTGAATCTTTAGCTTGTGGTACACCTGTTTTATGCACTCCCATTGGAGGAATGCCAGAAATTTTAACCCCATTTTCACCACAGTTAATTACTACCTCTCCTGAAGCTACGGCTATTGCTGAGAAAATAGCACAAATCTTGCTAGAACAAATACCAACGCCTTCACGAGAAGAATGTCGCCAGTATGCTCTAACTAACTTTGATTGGCAGAAAATTGCTCAACAAGTGCGACAGGTAATTTTGGCTTGACTGATGACTGTTGACTGTTGATTGTATACGCAAATAAATATGGCTACGCTAGGCCACACATACAGGAATCAAACCGGATTACTTATATGAAAATATTATTTTTAGACCAGAGCGGGAAACCAGGTGGTGCAGAATTATGTTTAATTGATATTGCTAAACCTTACCGCGATCGCGCTTTGGTTGGTTTATTTGCGGACGGAGCATTTAAAACCTTACTAGAGCAACATCATATCCCGGTTGAAGTATTCACCAATCAGCCCATTCAAGTCCGTAAGCAAAGTAATTTATTGCAAGCATTTGGTAGTTTGGGTCAACTTGCGCCTCTGGTGGCTAAAGTTGTGCAGAGAGCGCGTGAATATGATTTAATCTACGCCAATACACAAAAAGCGTTAGTTGTTGGAGCGATCGCTAGCTTTATCGCTCGTCGCCCTTTGGTTTATCATTTACATGATATTCTTTCCCCAGAACACTTTAGCCAAACCAACCTGCGGGTTGCAGTTAACTTAGTTAATCGTTTCGCCTCATTGGTAATCGCCAATTCCCAAGCCAGTCAAACAGCGTTTATCCAAGCTGGAGGACGTGCAGAGCTAACAACAGTCATCTACAACGGCTTTGACATAAATCTATATCAAACTGCTGCATCAGATGTTAGTAAATTACGACAACAATTAGGCGTAGCAAATAATTTTGTAGTTGGACACTTTAGCCGTCTTTCACCTTGGAAGGGACAGCATATTCTGATTGATGCACTAGCTCAATGTCCGCCACAAGTGACAGCAATTTTGGTAGGTGATGCCCTATTTGGTGAGCAAGACTATGTTAAAGAGCTACATCAACAAATTACCAGATTAGGGTTAGAAAACCGCGTTAAATTTTTAGGTTTTCGGGCTGATATTCCCCAATTAATGGCGGCTTGTAATTTAGTCGCTCACACATCCACAGCCCCAGAACCCTTTGGTAGAGTGATTGTTGAAGCTATGCTTTGCGGTAAACCCGTAGTTGCAGCCAAAGCAGGTGGTGCAATGGAACTAGTCGAACATGGGGTTAATGGGTTCTTAACTACCCCAGGAGAATCCCAGGAACTAGCCAATATTATTAATATCTGTATTGAAGACACCCAAAAGACTGCAACTATAGCGAGTAATGCCCAGGCTATTGCTAGTCAACGTTTTGATGTGGTAACAATCAATCAACAAATTGCCCAAACTTTATCTTATATTTGTGTGTAAGTTCTGGAAACTTTGCGTCTGATGTAAACACTAGAACAGTGTATCTGGCTATTATCAGATTAGTTAACAAAAAACTACGGTTATGAATTTGGCATCTAATGGACAAACGCAAATTATCCGTACAGAACGTGGACTGACGATTTCAGGAACACGTATTACTCTGTATAAAGTACTAAAAACCAGGAGTTTTATTATGATTAATTTACTCCACTTTGAACAGTTTATTGCTGTGTTTTAACGGGTTTTAAATTTCTAGCTTTATAAAATGTTTCTAGGCTATGGCGATCGCCTACAAAACGCCAGTGCCAAGGTTCATAACTTACTCCTTGGGAATTATCCTTCGGAAAAGACATCTCAAAACCAAAGCGAGCTGCATTCGTCTCTAGCCATTTAAAAGCTCTGGTATTTTCAAAAATAGCTTGCAAATTAGTTGTCGGTGCTGCGCCATCCCCAATATCCACAGCGTAACCTGTGTGATGTTCGCTATGACCAGGGGGAGCGCTGAGGGCTGCTCTTTGGGCTGGGGTTTGGTTGCGTTGAGCGCCAATAGCAAAAAATAATTGCTCTTGCTCTTTTACAGAACGAAAGCCGGAAATAGGCATTAAGATAACACCCGCACTCCGAGCCGCCTGCACCATTTCTTGGAACCGTTGAGCCGCAGTTCTACGCATCCGGATGCGTCCATTCCTACTGATTGGCACTAATTCTGACTCTGGTGCTTCTGGGTAAGCCAAATGACCTAATACAGTTTGCAGATCAGCCGGGTTGCTGGCTGTAGGTATTGGTGTAGCATCAGCAATAGCTGGCGAAGGCTGAGACTCAGTAGTTTTTTTAGGCGTGGTGATAAAAAAAACAAAACCACTGACAATCGCCAGTATCACAAACGCGCCTACTCCACCCATCACGAAAATCAGGCGTTGTAAGCGTTGTTTAGGTGTGATACCAGGAGTGTCGCGTAAGGCTACTGGGATATCATCACTAAGTTCATCAAATGGGTCGCGTGGCTCTCCAGAAAACCCAGCTTTATTCACAGGTCAACTCCTGGTTTTGTGGAACTTTCATAAAAATTGTAGACTTGATCAGAATAAGCTTATTCGGTAGCATTTTACATCTATAATTCTTAGGCGCAACATTGATAAATCTCCTAGAACTATACGTCAAACTTGTCAGCTTAGTCTTAGTAGGTTTTATCCTGGGACGCAAGCTACCGGGTACAGTTCCTACCCGTCTGGGTCAGTTTCTTTTCTGGGTGGGAGTACCGATAAGTATAGTATCTTTTCTCCGACAAACTGACTTATCAGGACAAATCTGGGTTGCTCCGGCGATCGCATACTTGGCTATTCTACTAGGCGCGTTCTTCGCTTGGCTAGGAATCAAAGGACAGACATACTTTAGTAATACAAAACCTGAAAAACCCACCCAGGGAAGCTTGTTACTAGCAGCTATGATAGGTAACACAGGTTACTTAGGCTTTCCTATTACCTTAGCAATGGTAGGTAAAGAATACTTTGCTTGGGCATTATTTTACGATTTACTGGGGTCTTTTCCTGGTGCTTATGCCTTGGGTGTAGCATTAGGCGCTCATTTCGGCACGAGTTTACAAAATCACAGCCAATTTACGCAAGTCACAAGAGCTATTATTATTAATCCGGCTCTATGGAGTTTCGGATTTGGCTTACTATTTCGCCAAATAGCAATTCCGGAAATTTGGGAATATGGCTTAGATAAATTCGCTTGGAGTACGGTGGGCTTATCTCTACTATTAATTGGAATGCGCTTAAGCAAACTAAATTCTTTAGGTAACCTGCCACAAGTGGGCATCAGCGTAGGCATCAAAATGCTCCTAGTTCCCTTAATTTTAGGCTACACCTTACCGCTTTTTGGATTAACCGGGCCAGCCGCCAAAGTGATTATCCTCCAAACGGCTATGCCTCCAGCCTTTGCCTGTCTGGTAATCGCCGAAACCTTCAATTTAGACCACAATCTCGCAGTCACAACAATAGCCGTAGGATCTGTGTTACTACTCTTAACACTGCCCATGTGGCTATGGTTGTTTTGAATTGGTCAGTTGTTACTAGTCAACAGTCAACAGTCAACAATCAACAGTCAACATATATCTTCTCCATCTTCCCCATCAACAATACTGACCTAACTTAGCCGCCAAATCTGCGGGATTGGTATGCTCATAATGTTCAAAGGGCTGATGAATCCAAGGATTATCTGGCAGATAATCGACGTAGTAATTGGGTTTAATCTCTGAACAAGCTTTATACCAAACTACTGCTGTGCGGATTTCCTCAATTGGGGAATCACTATATTGTTTCAGCCAAGGTATGGTTTCTTTGAGTGTGATTCCAGAGTCTACTAAGTCATCGACGAGGAGAATACGAGAACCTAAACTTTCAGTAGTCATTGTTAGATGACGAGAAACATTTAAATAACCTCTTTCTTGCTTACCTGCACCACTGTAGGAAGACGTAGCTAAAATTGCTAAAGGTTTGTCATAGATACGGGAAATTATGTCTCCCACTCGTAGTCCACCCCTGGCTAAACAGACGATTTGATTGAACTTCCAGCCAGATTGATAAATATGAGCAGCCAGTTGCTCAATTTTATAGTGATACTCTGACCAAGAAACGTAAAGGTCTGGCATAAGGTAAGTAGGTTTTAGGTGATACTAAAGGCGATCGCAATATTTTAATATGAGCGCAAGCCATTATGGAAAATAGCCAAAAATTAGATTTGAAAACCAAGCTGGCTTATGGTGCAGGTGATTTAGGCCCAGCAATTACCGCTAATATTTCTATATTCTTTTTATTAATTTTCTTTACTAACGTTGCTGGTATTCCGGCTGGTTTGGCGGGCAGTGTTTTAATGATTGGTAAAATTTGGGACGCTGTTAACGATCCTTTTGTGGGGGTATTGACGGATAAAACTAAATCTCGGCGGTGGGGTCGTCGTTTGCCTTGGATGCTTTACGGGGCAATTCCTTTTGGAATTTTCTTTTTCTTACAGTGGATTGTACCGCGATTTAGTAGCGACCAGGGTAGTAATGTCTGGGCGTTGTTTTGGTATTACGTAGTGATTGGGTTGATTTCCCAGGTGTTTTACACGGTCGTCAATCTGCCTTATACAGCGCTGACTCCAGAACTTACCCAAGATTATGACGAACGCACTAGCTTAAATAGTTTTCGCTTCGCCTTTTCTATTGGCGGCAGTATTTTATCTTTAATTTTATCTAAAGTTGTATTGTCGTTGATTAGCGATCGCCAGCAACAGTATATAGTTTTAGCGGCAATTTGCACCGTCATCTCGGTCATATCATTATATTGGTGCGTGTTTGGCGTGCGCGATCGCGTGCTGGCATTTGAAGCAAAACGCATTCAAATTGAGGAATCTGACTCTATTCCCTTTTTTGAGCAATTAAAAATTGTTTTCAGCAATCGCCCTTTTCTATTTGTAATTGGCATATATTTGTTTTCTTGGTTAGGAGTACAAATAACAGCCAGCATTATTCCCTACTTTGTCATCAATTGTATGTCTCTGCCTGAATCAGATGTACCCACAACGATGATTGCAGTACAGGGGACTGCTTTATTGATGTTATTTGTCTGGACGGCTTTAAGTAAAAAAATTGGCAAAAAACTTGTTTATTTCTCAGGAATGAGTTTGTGGATTATTGCAGCTGCTGGACTCTTTTTTTTACAGCCTGGCCAAATCAGTTTGATGTATGTTATGGCTATCATGGCGGGCGTGGGTGTATCCACAGCTTACTTAGTCCCCTGGTCAATGATTCCCGATGTCATTGAATTAGACGAACTGCAAACCGGACAACGGCGAGAAGGGATTTTTTACGGCTTCATGGTTTTATTGCAGAAATTTGGTTTAGCTTTCGGCTTATTTCTGGTGGGTAACGCCTTGCAAGCATCTGGTTTTAAAGAAGCTGTCGCTGGACAAACTACTCTACCAATACAACCAGAATCGGCTCTTTTCGCTATCCGCATTGCCGTTGGGCCTTTACCCACCATCTGTTTAATTTTTGGCTTAGTCTTAACTTATTTCTATCCCATTACCCGTGAAATGCACGCGGAAATTCTGCTAAAACTCAAAGAACGTCACAAGCAAAGAGAAACACACCAAGAGTGATAAGTATAGGACTTACCCATGAAAACGAAAGATCAAGGGTTTGGAGAAGGGTATAGGGGTATAGGGGTATACAAGTAATTATTTTATTCCCAGTACCCATTCTCGATGATTTTTATAATCAATACAACCTTTTGAACATCTATTGAGCATAATAAAAATAGTAAGTAGGGACTGACTAAATATGCTCAAAACCAGCAAATCAGCTATTGTGAAAAATTCTTGAGCGTCGAAAATGAATTAGAGATTAAAAGCCTTGGTATACCGTTCTTCTGGGGTTCACTGCATAAATCCTGACTGTCAACGTCCCTACCCCCAACCCTGGGGTAACAAATTTTGTAACAGCTGTGGGGCGGTGCTACAGTTGTTAGATCGTTATGTGCCTCTACAGACCTTGGGTGCGGGGGGATTCGCACAAATTTATACAGTTTGGGATGAGAAGACCCAAACGGAAAAAGTGCTAAAGGTGTTGATAGAAGATTCTCCCAAGGCGCTGGAATTATTTACGCAAGAGGCAGAAGTTTTAGTCAGGTTACGCCATCCTGGTGTCCCCAAAGTCGAAGCTGATGGTCATTTTCAAGTTAATTTATCCAATCCCAAGTCGCGCCAACTACCTTGTTTGGTAATGGAAAAAATTAACGGGCCGACTTTGGAGGAAATGTTAAATAAGTATCCCCAAGGGTGTCCAGAAAATTTGGTATTAAACTGGTTAACCCAAGCAATAAAAATCTTACAAGAATTACATAAGCATCAAATTATACATCGTGATATCAAGCCTTCCAATTTGATGTTACGTACTCCCTCACCTAGTGTCATTGCATCCTCAGGGGGAACAGGATGGGAACAATTAGTTTTAATTGATTTCGGTGGGGCAAAACAATTCAATACAGGAAGACAGCGCCAAGAATCAAGTTCTACAAGGTTATTTTCTTCTGGTTACAGTCCCCCAGAACAAGTGACGGGTGGACATATCGGGCCGAGTGTTGATTTTTATGCTCTCGGTCGTACGATGATTGAATTACTCACAGGTAAATATCCGCCAGAGTTGGAAGATCCCCAGACGGGGGTTTTGCAATGGCGTAATAGAGTGACTATCAGACCTGAGTTGGCAGATTTATTAGATGAGATGGTGCATGAGGATGTGCGATCGCGCCCAGCGAATGCTGCTATGATTCAAAAGCGGTTAACAAAAATTAACCAGCCCGCTTCAGGACAGAACAATTTTCAACAATTATTAACACAGGTTGTCAATCAACTAGCACTATTAAATCAATCGACAGAGCAAGTTTTCAGCAACTTGGGACAAACCTTAGGCAAAATCCTGCGGTGGATTGCACAGACAATAGTGCAGATCATCACAGCTTGTTTTTCCACCATTTGGGCAATGCTGTTAACCGGTCTTGGTGCAAGTGTAGGAACGATCGCTGGATTTATTTTGGCATATCGCACAAACTTAGGCGATCGCTTAATAGAATTTATTGCCAGTCAATTACCCGAATTAATACCTAACCCTGAATCAGGATTTGGTGCAGAAATCATCGTATTTGCGGCCGCAGGCTTAGGTACAGCCTGGGGACTGACAGCATCCGGATGTTTTGCCCAAAGACGGCGGTTTTTAGTCGCCTCATTCATGGGGATAATCAGCTACGCCTTTGGCTGGTTATTGTGGCAAATCATCACATCAACCGCAGATAGCGGTGAAGGTTTAGTAGGCGCAACCTCCATAGCCGTATTTTTACTAGCTCTAAGTATGAGTTTCCGTAGCCATCACATAGTTTATGCCATGATTGGCTCATTTGGAACAGCGATCGTTGTGGCAATTTTGATAGTTTTAGGTTTTCCCACCACCGTTTTACAATTTTCTAATCGTCACCTCTGGTCAGAATTATCCTTACCTATCATCTTCTTTAGCTCTATCGGTATTTTGATGAGCTTTTGGTTAGGCGTAAGCTACTACCTCATTGTGCCAGGATTGCGGTTTTTGGGTTGGCGTTGATTGTTAGGGGTTTAGAGGTTTAGGGGTGTAGGGGGAAATTTGACAACCGAAAATTGTACAGATGCGATTAATCGCGTCTCTAACAAACACAAATTAAGACCCCCTGACTGGTTATTTATATCTAGTCAGGGGGCTACTATAGGTGATAGACTATAATTGGTTCTGTATAGTTACTTACGACTCGATTCTAGAACCTTAACACCTATTTGACTACTGTAATTCCTCCTATTAATCGTATTTTCATAGGTTCTTCATCGCCACTTCATTCTCGTTGATTTACCTAGACAAACACATAAGTAAGGTAAGTTAGTCAGCCAAATCCTAAATTGTCATCCCCAACAACACCTAATACTAACTATTTCTCCCCAGTCCTCAGTCCAAGGCAAAAGTCAAAAGGCAAAAGTCAAAAGAAAAAATCTTTTACCTTTTCGCTTTTTTGTACCCAATCCCCAGTCCCCAGTCCCCAATCCCCAATCCCCAATCCCCTAACTTATGTTGCAATCCAGAACAGAAGTAACGCTCCTGGCCGTAGACTGACATCTAGATTGCATTCTCGAATAGAATATGTCACTTACTTCCATTCCCTCGCTACGTGAGCAACAACATCCCCTCATTCGCCAACTAGCTGACTGTATTGAAGAAGTTTGGCATCAGCACTTGGATTTGTCGCCTTACCATTTGCCTGCTGAGTTGGGGTATGTGGAAGGGAGACTAGAGGGTGAGAAACTGACGATTGAAAACCGTTGCTATCAAACACCCCAGTTTCGGAAGATGCACTTGGAATTAGCCAAGGTGGGAAATATGCTAGACATCCTGCACTGTGTGATGTTTCCCCGTCCAGAGTATGACCTACCGATGTTTGGCTGTGACTTGGTTGGGGGTAGGGGTCAAATTAGTGCAGCGATCGCTGACCTTTCTCCTGTACACTTAGACCGCACCTTACCCGAATCCTATAATTCGGCGCTGACAAGTCTCAATACACTAAATTTCTCTCAACCAAGAGAATTGCCAGAATGGGGAAATATCTTCTCCGATTTTTGCATTTTTGTGCGTCCGAGTTCGCCAGAAGAAGAGGCGATGTTTTTGGGACGGGTGCGGGAGTTTTTGCAAGTTCATTGTCAAGGTGCGATCGCTGCTAGTCCCGTTTCAGCAGAACAAAAACAGCAAATTTTGGCTGGACAACACAATTACTGTAGCAAACAGCAACAAAACGATAAAACTCGCCGGGTGTTAGAAAAAGCCTTTGGTGTGGATTGGGCAGAAAATTACATGACCACAGTGTTGTTTGATCTCCCAGAATAATTATGTTGAAGGAGAGAAGGGGAAATGATGATTTTTTCCCATCTCCCTTGTTTGGCTATGGGCAACATTCAATACTCAAGGAGAAAAAACCTGTGAGTCTTCCATATACTGGGGGTTGTCAATGTGGGCAGATTCGCTACGAAATTCGTGCTGAACCCCTAACTCTCTATGTGTGCCATTGTCAGGAATGTCAAAAACAATCCTCTAGTGCCTTCGGTATGTCACTGACCGTACCACGAGATGCTTTTGTGATTACTCAAGGACAACCAAAATGTTGGACTCGTAAAGCTGATAGCGGACGTGAAGTCAAAAACTGGTTCTGCGGTGACTGTGGAACACGATTATTTCATGAACGGACTTATAGCCCAAATACTATCAACGTCAAACCTGGAACCCTGGATGATACAACTTGGTTACGTCCAGTTGGTAATTTTTGGACACGTAACGCCCAACCGTGGGTCGTGATTTCTGATCAAATGCTCAACTACGATGGACAACCAGACGATGTGCATCTGTTATGGCAAAAATGGATACAACAGGGTTCTTAAATGTTCAATTTTACTCCCTGTGTTTTGGCGAGCGCTCGCCCATTACTCTCTTCAATCTCTCGCCCCTCATTTGTACAGTCTGTTACCTTTACCTGAAACAGATGAATGTAGAATTTACAAAACCAGCCTTTGAGGGAGTAAATAACCAAGTTTAGATAATAAAATACGTAGAGACAATTCTCACCACAGACTATTAAGAATCACTAATTATAAATTACGAATTAGTCTTGGAGAAATGTTATGTTATCGCACAAAATTTAACTGCATAAATTAGTTGTTGTGAAACTTTTGATAGAACCTCTTCAAAAAAACAAATAAAGTCATCTAAGTTGCAGAAAATCTTTTAAAGATTTGCCATAATGAAATCTATCTGCATACTCAGACTGACTAAATTCAGGAGTTATACCAATTCAAAATTAAGAAATCTGGATTTGGCAAGGGTTTCTAGGTTTAGATATGTTTCAAGATTTTGGTGAATTGGTATTCCCTACGGTTGGCGGAATGCCATTTCTATTTAGAAAAGCTACTGAGATAAATATTTATCAGGTATTCAAATTTAGTTAATACTCAACGTCAAGCCAATGTTGTTTTTCTTCAGAAACTAGTACATTGTGCTGGAAAAACATTTAATTGGTAAAGACTACAAAGTATAACAAAAAAAATTATTTGCTTCTACCTCCTGACTTCCTGTTATACCAATTTCCCAAAATTCAATAACATATTCAAATTTAGCAGCCATGAAAAAATCTAGCTTTTTGAATTTTGAATTTTGAATTTTGAATTTTGAATTTTGAATTGGTATTACTTTCATCAGCAAAATTCAGATAAACGGACAAAAAACCATGTCAAGGGTGACGGAAGAGCGTAGGTCAAGAGAGCAGCCACTTGATCTAGAACAACCTAAGATTTGGTGGGGTCTTGCTGTAGCCCTACCAGTAGCCGTGGCTGCGGGGTTACTAGCTACAGCTAAATTTGAGCAATTAAAAAGGCTAGGCCCATCCGTACCTGTTAAACCAGTCGTTACAAGTGTTAGTGCTGTGGGACGTTTAGAACCGCAAGGGGAAGTTATTAAACTTTCGGCTCCCGTGGGAGGAATGCAATCAGCATCACGAGTGAAACAACTCTTTGTAAAAGAGGGAGAACGTGTTAGGAAGGGTCAAATCATAGCAATTTTGGATAATCACGATACCCAACTTGCAGCCGTGGAAGAAGCGAAAGCCAAATTACTGGAATCTCGCGCTAACTTGGCTCAAGTCCGGGTTGGTTCCCCCAGGGATATCCAAGCGCAAACCGCCGTAATTGCGCGCTTACAGGCGCAGTTAGTAGGTGAAAGAGATGCTCAACAAGCAACTATTACGCGTATCGCATCCCAATTAAGTGCGGAAAAAGTAGCGCAACAAGCATTAGTTAACCGCTTAGAAGCAGAACTTGTAGGACAGCAAGACTCTTTAAGAGCCACACTGAACCGCATTAGAGCCGAGCAGCGTAACGCTCAAGTGGATGCGGGGCGCTACGATTTTCTCTACCGGGAAGGTGCTATTTCCCAGCAGGAGCGAGATAGAAGGCGATTAACTGCGACTACTGCTAATCAACAGGTAATTGAAAGTCAAGCCGCCTTGAGACAAGCGCTAGCCACTCTCAGACAGCAAGTTGCTGAGGCTAGAGCTAATCAGATGAAAACTCTAGCCAGTTTGCAACAGCAGTTAATCGAAGCGAGAGTAACCCGCGATAAAACCATAACTACATTACAAAGACAAATTGACGAAGAAAAAGCCAGGCTGAAAAGATTGGTGGAAGTGAGTCCTACTGATGTGCAGATGGCTCAAGCTCAAGTTAGTAATGCGATCGCCAACGTCAGAAGAGCCGAAGCCGAATTAAAATTAAGCTACATTCAAGCACCCTCGGCGGGTGAAATCTTAAAAATTTATAGCAAATCTGGAGAAGCCATCACCGCCGAAGGTATAGCCGAAATGGGAGAAACCGAGCAAATGATGATTATTGCTGAGGTTCCTGAAGATAGTATTGGTCGGGTACGCATAGGCCAAAATGTCACAGCCAGCAGCGATAACGGAGCCTTTAGCGACGAAATCAGAGGAACAGTCACCGAAATTGGCAGAAAAATTGGCAAAAAAGATGTCTTAAATACAGATCCAGCAGCTGATGTTGATGCCAGAGTTGTTGAGGTCAAAATTGCCTTATCACCGGAAGATAGTCAAAAAGTTTCTGGTTTAACCTACGCCAAGGTAGTGGTTGACATTAATAAATAATCAATTTTCTGTTGATGAGAAAATCCAAATAATTACGGGAATGAATCGTAAAAGAATCCCTCTATCTTGGTTACAATTAACGCGAGAAAAAACTCGCCTAGCCGTTGCCCTCGCGGGAATTGCCTTTGCTGATATTCTCATGTTTATGCAAATCGGTTTCCGCGATGCTCTTTACTATAGTAACGTTCGCTTACATACAAGTTTACAAGGCGATATTGTTTTAATTAATAAACAATCTAACGCCGTATTAGCAATGAAACCCTTTTCACAACGGCGCTTGTATAAGTCTTTAGAGCTACCATCAGTCCAATCAGTACATCCTATTTATTTGGATTACTCTATTTGGAAAAATCCCTATACTGGTCTAACCCGTAGTATTTTGGTTTTTGGAATCAATCCAGAAACTAATATATTTAATTTAGCAGGAGTCCAGGAGAATTTAGATAAGCTCAAACTACCTGATGCTGTTTTATTCGACCGTTCTTCTAGACCCGAATATGGGCCGATCGCCAAGAATTTTGAGCAAGGTCAGAGTATTTCGGCAGAAGTACGCCGTAGACGCATAAATGTTGTTGGTCTTTTTACATTGGGCGCATCTTTTGGTGCAGATGGTAATTTAGTTACTAGCGATGTTAACTTTTTGCGGCTATTTCCTCTCCGTCGCCAAGGCTTAATTGATATTGGCTTAGTTAGATTGAAACCAGGGGTAAATCCAAATACTGCCGTTCAAGAATTACGGAGTTATTTACCTGACGATATCAACGTACTAACTAAACAAGAATTTATTGATTTTGAGCGTAATTATTGGGCAAGTAGTACAGCTATTGGCTTTATTTTTACCTTAGGAACAATCATGGGTTTTATTGTTGGTACGGTAATTGTTTATCAAATTCTCTATACAGAAGTTGCTGATCATTTATCTGAATACGCTACTTTAAAAGCAATAGGATATACCCAAAAATATCTATTAGGTGTAATTTTACAAGAAGCATTACTATTAGCTTGCTTAGGTTATTTGCCTGGGTGGGTTTTTGCTATGTTTCTATATCAAACTGCTAGACAAGCTACATTGTTGCCTGTATTCATGAGCTATGATCGCGCTATTACAGTGCTGATTCTCACAATGATTATGTGTTTTGTTTCCGGCTCGATCGCTGTACGCAAACTACGTTCCGCCGACCCGGCAGATATTTTCTAGAAGTATGAATCAATTCAAAATTCAAAATTCAAAATTCAAAATTAAAGACAGCCACCCACAAGAGATGGGGTTTCTAGTTACCTTGGGAAACAAGGATTTTTTGCCCACTAGGGGCAAGATTTTAAACCTAGCTTTTTCCTATAAATTAAAAATTAAGCATGAAGAATGTTTCAATACAAAATTTTATAACTTTAGTACTAAAAAATTTATATTATAATTTTGAATTTTGAATCATAAATTAGCTAACCCAAATATCATGAGACAAGAAGCTGTAATTGCCATTAAAAGCCTCAATCATTACTATGGTAAAGGCGCGCTCAAAAGGCAGATTTTATTTGATATAAACCTAGAAATTTACCCTGGGGAAATTGTGATTATGACCGGGCCATCAGGTTCAGGTAAAACTACATTACTCAGCTTGATTGGTGGTTTGCGGTCGGTACAAGAAGGAAATCTGCAATTTTTAGGTGTTGAGTTGTCAGGTGCTAGCCAGAATAAACTGGTGCAGATTCGCCGCAGTATTGGTTATATTTTTCAGGCTCACAACTTGCTAGGGTTTTTAACTGCAAGGCAAAATGTGCAGATGGCGGTGGAATTGAACGAGCATATTTCCCAAGAAGAAGCGATCGCCAAAGCAGAAGCCATGCTGAAAGCCGTAGGTCTAGAAAACCGCGTTGATTACTACCCAGACAATCTTTCTGGGGGACAAAAACAAAGAGTAGCGATCGCCCGCGCCCTAGTGAATAATCCGCCATTAGTACTAGCAGACGAACCAACCGCCGCCTTAGATAAACAGTCGGGACGCGATGTCGTGGAAATCATGCAGCGTCTCGCTAAAGACCAAGGTACTTCCATTTTGTTAGTGACCCACGATAACCGCATTCTCGACATCGCCGATCGCATCGTCGAAATGGAAGATGGTATATTAGCTCGTGATTCCCAAACAGCGATTGTCAGTTATGATGCTGGTGCTTGGAGTGAAACCCCTTAAGTATAAATTTTGCATTTATTTTACACCAGGTTGCTTCTGTGGTGTGGAGGCGTTTGCTTGACGACTGGTACGGAAAGTTACATTTACACCATCATTCGATTGCTCTAAGACTAATAAGGGAGTTGGTTTAGCCTTTTGATCCCAGTGCATATGAGCAATCCGACCTTGAATAGTTGGTTGCCATGTATCTTCATCATCCATTGGACTGAGATAAGTTTCAATACAGTCAATAATTTGGCTAATAGTCGTAGAAGTTGCCTGTGTTGGTAACTTCATTAAGCGAACTTGGATGCGAAATAGTACTCGTTTAGCTACGTTGGGGGGAGTACCAGTTTCATATTCGACATCAAAAATTTCATCAACTTGTCGTCCAGTGGTGTTGGCAATACCCACAGTCCCTTGTTGGGATTGATTGGGACGCAAAGCTTGAGATATTTTATCTTTAATTCTAATTTTTACTTGATTGAGAATAGCAAAATGGAATACTTCCTCTGACATCCGCATCCGCAGATAATCGAGGTTAAAGTCCCGCGAATTCACCAAGTCGGGATTGGTTTCCATTTTACGAATCGTTTCGAGAGCGAGTTTAAATTTTTTCTCTAGTTCTTTAGCACGAAATTTTTCAAACTTCAGTTTTTTCTCCAGTTGCTTCATCTGGAGCCTACCATAAACTACCAAAGCAATCACTGCTAAAAGTAATCCCCCAGAGGTAGCAAGCAAAACAGGTGAGATTTGCGACTCGGCTGCTGGTTTTTGCTGGATTACTTTTTTTGTTTTGGGCGGTGGGGATTGGGCAAGGAGTATTGAAGTTAGCATAGTGAGTAAACAGAAAAGTTTGACTACTTAGTGTTAGGATGCCCAAATTTATGCTTGTGCATTGCTGTATTATTGGTATTTTTTACAGCTTCTCTCAAACCGCATATGTACATAAATCCCCATGTTGGTGCTGGACATTCTCCAAATCTGCAAAGACTTTCCCAAAATGCTATGGCTGAATTGAGCCATGTCCGCCTCATTGCTACAGATATGGATGGTACTCTAACTCAGCAAGGAAGATTTTCTGCGGCTTTGTTGCAGAACTTAGAAGATTTAAGGGTTGCGGGGTTGACAGTATTGATTGTCACCGGACGTTCAGCCGGTTGGGTGAGTGGAATTAGTAGCTTGATGCCAGTTGCGGGGGCGATAGGGGAAAATGGGGGTTTGTTCTATCCTGCTGAAAGTGAGCATCCATTACTATTAACACCCATTGCCGATTTAACTGAACATAGACAGAACTTAGCTTTAGTTTTTCAAGAATTAAAACAGAAATTTCCCCAAATTCAAGAATCGGGGGATAATCGCTTTCGCGTTACCGATTGGACATTTGATGTATCTGACTTGACTGTAGAGGAACTACAAATTATAGCCAATCTCTGTCAAGACATGGGTTGGGGGTTTACTTACAGCAACGTCCAGTGTCATATCAAACCACAAGGACAGGAAAAAGCGATCGCCTTATTACAAGTTTTACAAAAATATTTTCCCGATTATTCCCCAACTCAGGTTGTAACTGTTGGTGATAGCCCTAATGATGAAAGTTTATTTAATCGGCGCTATTTCCCTCTTTCTGTCGGTGTGGCGAATGTGTTGAAATATGCAGACCAATTACAGCATCAACCCAGTTACGTCACGACTGCGGCTGAGGGGGAAGGATTTTGTGAGTTATCTAGTTATATTTTGAGGAAGGGCGAATAAGGATTACCAATTACCAAATTATGCAAGACTCAGCATTTACCATTTTTATAGCTTTCGGCTGTATTTGGATACTCATAGGCGCAGTTGGTCTAATTGCTGTTGTGAAGTCGGAAGGTCAAAAACTGCGCTTTGATAAATGGGGACTGATAGTGTTAATCCCGATTATTGTGCCAATAGTGGTAGTCCTTCTGTATCAAGTGCTAAGACCGTTGTTTCGGTGAAGATGAAGCAGTTATTCTGGAGCCAGGAATGATACTTGTTCGACAGCTAACCCTCAAGCTTGGACAACCTGCTTTCTAGTTAAACCTATTTTGCAACCATTAGGGTACAGCATTATCCTGCCTACCATTACGCCCTCATAACCTTGCAAAGCCAAAATTCTCATACCATCAATCCCAGAAATATTGGGAAATCTCTACTTAAAACAGTACTATTGTTCTACTATAACCATAGTAAAAATAGTATTATTAAAAACTGTTTCACGCTGCCTCACTCTATCACCCTGTCGATATGTCAGATAATAAGCTAGCCGCATCCCTGAATGGACATCTTCCCTACGCCAATCACAACAGCCAGAATACCATTAGGATTCGGGGTGCGCGACAGCATAATCTGAAGAATATTGACTTGGAATTGCCACGCGATCGCCTGATCGTGTTTACTGGTGTATCAGGTTCGGGTAAATCTTCTTTGGCGTTTGATACCATCTTCGCAGAAGGTCAACGACGCTATGTGGAATCTCTCAGTGCTTACGCCAGACAATTTTTAGGACAATTAGATAAACCGGATGTGGAAGCCATCGAAGGTTTAAGCCCGGCGATTTCTATTGACCAAAAATCTACATCTCACAACCCCCGTTCTACTGTGGGGACGGTGACAGAAATTTACGACTATTTGCGACTGTTGTTTGGTCGAGCTGGTGAACCCCATTGTCCCATATGCGATCGCTGTATTGCACCCCAAACCATTGATGAGATGGTTGATAGGATTATGGAACTACCAGACCGGACTCGCTTCCAAATTCTCGCGCCTGTGGTCAGGGGTAAAAAAGGAACTCACCGCAAATTATTATCTAGTTTGGCTTCCCAAGGCTTTGTCCGGGTGCGGGTTGATGGCGAAGTCCGCGAACTGTCTGACTCGATTGAGTTAGATAAAAATATTACTCATACCATTGAAGTTGTCATTGACCGACTGGTAAAAAAAGACGGTATTCAAGAACGTTTGGTAGATTCCCTGTCTACGTGTCTCAAACAAGCCGGTGGTATTGCCAACATATTGATCAGTAATTCTTCCACAACAGACGATGGACAAGAGACAACTGACGATGAAGAATTAGTATTTTCAGAAAACTTTGCCTGTCCTGAACATGGTGCAGTTATGGAGGAGTTATCACCGCGCTTGTTCTCCTTTAACTCCCCTTATGGCGCTTGTCCCAACTGTCACGGTCTTGGCACTTTAAGACGATTTTCGCCAGAATTGGTCGTACCTGACCCTGAAGCTCCAGTATATGCGGCGATCGCTCCTTGGTCAGAAAAAGAAAATTCCTATTACTTGGAACTACTATATAGTTTAGGACAAACTCACAATTTTGAGTTGCAAATAAATTGGCATAAACTCACCTCAGAACAACAGCAAATTATTTTGTATGGGGAGAAGCAGGAAGGTAAAGACAATCCGAAGACCCCAAGTTTTAAAGGTGTATTGCCAATTTTACAACGCCAATATGAAGGCGGTTCCGAATTAATTAAGCAGAAACTAGAGCAGTATTTAATTGACCAACCATGTGAAGTTTGTCACGGCAAACGTTTAAAACCAGAAGCCTTGGCGGTGAAGTTGGGACAATATAATATCTTAGATTTAACTGGTGTTTCGATTCGGGATTGTCGAGAGAGAATAGAACAATTAAAATTAAGCGATCGGCAGATGCAAATTGCTGATTTAGTACTGCGAGAAGTTAAAGCTAGATTACAATTCTTGTTAGATGTCGGCTTAGATTATCTTACCCTAGACCGTGCAGCCATGACCCTCTCTGGTGGTGAAGCCCAACGCATTCGCCTCGCTACACAAATTGGCTCTGGCTTAACAGGTGTTCTCTACGTTTTAGATGAACCAAGCATCGGTTTACACCAAAGAGATAACGCTAGATTACTCAAAACTTTAACTAAATTAAGAGATTTAGGTAATACCTTAATTGTAGTGGAACACGATGAAGAAACAATCCGTGCCGCCGACTATCTAGTTGATATTGGGCCAGGTGCAGGTATCCACGGCGGTAATATTATTTCTCAAGGCGATTTGCAAGCCTTATTAACAGCAGAAGAGTCTCTGACTGGTGCATATTTGTCAGGACGTAAAGTCATTAATACACCAGGAGAACGCCGTGAAGGAAATGGTCGTAGTTTAACTATTAAAAATGCCCATCGTAATAATTTAAGAAATATCGATGTAGAAATTCCTTTAGGTAAACTTGTAGCAGTTACTGGTGTTTCTGGTTCTGGTAAATCGACTTTAATCAACGAATTACTTTACCCATCGCTACAACATCATCTAACTAAAAAAGTTCCTTTACCCAAAGAGTTAGAGAAAATTCAGGGTTTGAGTGCAGTTGATAAAGCGATCGTCATTGACCAATCACCCATCGGACGTACACCACGTTCTAACCCCGCAACCTACACAGGGGTTTTTGACGTAATTCGGGACGTATTTTCACAGACAGTAGAAGCAAAAGCCAGAGGTTACAAACCGGGACAATTTTCTTTCAACGTTAAAGGTGGACGTTGTGAAGCCTGTAGTGGACAGGGTGTAAATGTCATTGAAATGAACTTTTTACCTGATGTTTATGTACAGTGCGAAATTTGCAAAGGTGCAAGATACAACCGCGAAACGTTGCAAGTGAAATATAAAGATAAATCTATTTCCGATGTTCTCAACATGACTGTTGAGGAGAGTTTAGATTTCTTCCAAAACATCCCCAAAGCTGCTACAAGGCTGCAAACTTTAGTTGATGTTGGCTTGGGTTACGTCCGACTGGGACAGCCTGCAACTACTTTATCTGGTGGCGAAGCGCAAAGGGTAAAATTAGCCACAGAATTATCTCGCCGCGCTACAGGTAAGACCCTGTATTTAATCGATGAACCCACCACCGGCTTATCTTTTTATGATGTTCACAAATTACTTGATGTGTTGCAAAGATTGGTCGATAAAGGTAACTCAATTTTGGTAATCGAACACAACTTAGATGTAATTCGCTGTGCTGATTGGGTGATTGATTTAGGGCCAGAAGGTGGCGACAAAGGGGGAGAAATTATTGCAGTCGGGACACCTGAGGAAGTTGCTAAAAATCCCCGGTCTTATACTGGTCAATATTTACAGCAGGTATTGCAACAATATCCGGCAATGAGATCATAGTTTCTCTATCTATGCTCTACACGATGAAAAAAAGTATTCTATTTGTAGACTTTTTAATTAGGTTTGAGATTACTTAGTTTTTAAATGTTGTATTGCAATATGGATGAGTCAACTGTGCATTGTCTAATTTTCCTAAGCCACCATCTTCTTTTCTGATTTTGTGATCTATAGATATAGAGTTACTGTGAAGATAGCCTCCACAAATTTTACATCTTATAACTTTAGGTAAAGCATCTCTAATAAAAGTCGCGGCTTTAGTTTCCCGTGAAAAAGTTTTATTTTGATTATCAGTTGGGTTAACTTTTGGCTTTGTTTTTATGGAACCAAAGTTTCCCTCAACTATAATGTCCTTTACAATATTTTTTTTCTCTACGTCTTGCGTTAGCTTTTCAATGATTGCTAAATAAAAATCTTTAACTTTTGCTCGTGCTTTGACTACGCTACTTTTACTGACAATCTGAGGAACAATATCATCGTGCTGCCAGATTAACAACTCAAAATTCTTTCGGCATTTTATAAACTTATCATAAGATTTAGTTTTTTCTAAATGCAATATCAAACTGACAGCACCATAAAAGGAACCTACTCTATACCGACCATCACGAGTGTAGAAATATATAAGCGGATGCAATCCAAGGGAGGAGGGATGATTAGAATTGATTCTTCGTGCTATTTTCCGGCAATTTATTAAAAATTTTATTGTTTTATCTCCTGTTGAATCATCCTCTAAATCTAGTTCTTTTTCTGCTTCTATATCATTAACTATATTGACAAATTCCAGGATAAGTTCGTTCTTTTGAAAAGTTGATATATTTCCTACTAATGGAACATCTGTAGTTTTTATAGGGTTTTCAAGTTTAGGTTCAAATATAATTTGATGTATTTCTTGAGCTAATTCTTCAATTTTCTTTTGTTTTTCCTGTGAAAAATCTGACCAATATTTATGACCATTACCGCTTCTCATAATTGCACGAGAAGCAACACCATTAGCCTTTTTCCTAGCCTTTAATAAGCGCATTTCAGTTGGGCTTATGGGTGCTGCTTTCTGATTAATTAAAAAAAATGAATTTGCAGCTTTAGATGCGTTACCACCAACCCATTGAACTTGAATACCTAAACTCCCCAAATTTATTATTCTGCCACGAGTTTTCGTATCTATTGCATCTCTACCTTGCATTAATAACTTATTATAATCCTCGTATGATCCTATTCTATCCTTAATTAGCTTTCTAGCTGCTATTGCAGCATTTTTTTGCTCGTTTGTAATATATCCATCATAAAATTTATTTGAAATCTTCCCATCACCATAATCATCGTTGAGCCAAGCTATCAATGCACTTAACCGATGTGAACCATCAATTACGAAAAAGTATCCGCTATTACTTCTCCAAAGAATAATGGCTGGTATTAAATCACCATCTAAAAAACTTTCGATAAAATCGCAGATTCTTTGAGCATCCCATTCATTAGTTTCTCTTTGGAAATCAGGCTTTCGCAAAAATGGATAGAAAAAGTCGTTTTGCCTTAAATTGTTAATTGGTATTTTGTCAATATTATACGCACTAGTTTGAGCTTGCTGATCTTCAACTTCAAACGCTTCTCTAGGTATTAGTGCATCTAAGCTAACTTTTGGGCTATCTTTTACCATTTATGTATGGCTTTATTTTTTGTATACAATCATACTCGCAAAAGTATATCGTAAAAATAGTATGTTAGCAATATCTCTTACATAAAGTCTAGTAAAAGTACTTAAGAAACCAGAGGAATAAAGTTTTAGTATAATTTACTACTTTAGAATAAATAAACCTGCGTCAACATAAGAAAACTTGATTTTATGCGATCGCATATTTATCTGTTTGCCAATTGTTACACCCTACATTTTGGATAATTTTTTGTCTGTAAGTCGCTTAATTTAAATTTTTAAAAATACTATACACTAAATAAACCTGCATCAACATGAAAAAACTTTCCTAGAGCTTCTGCTTGTTCATGAGTGAGTTCTATCTTATCACTTAGAAATTTTCCTACAATATCATCAGAACCTAAAACGGCTATTAAGTTAGCTTCTGTTAAGCTTCTAGCTTCCATCAAATGTACAAGTCTTGACTGAGGATTTGACGTATTTATTTGATAATATCTATCTTCAAAATCTTCAATTAGCCTTACTAATAGCTCCAATAAAGCATTTTCTTCAGGAGAAATTTGAGGACGAGCTAGTAATTCTTGAACTACTTCTAAAAATTTATCATTTTCAGCTTCGGTTTTGATAATTCGTGGTTGATATTCAGATAGTAATTGACTATATACTGCTGAATTAAAAGTAAGGGTCGTCTTTCCATTTGTCTTTGTCATATTCCGCATGAGTTAAAGCATACTTAATATAAATAACCTGTTGTTCATAGTTAATACTGGTAATTAATCGGTATTTATTACCTTTTATATTGAATACTGTAAAGTTACCTACAGCCTCAGCTTTAGGATAAACAGTCTGAACCTCTAGCAGATTTCCCCAGTTAGCTTTACTAGCAGTTATATAGAAATCATCAAACGCTTCACAAGAATCAGTGTGTGCTTGACAAAATTCTCTAAGCTTTTTACGACTGATGACGTACATTATTCAAAACAGGATGAGATAAAACTAAGCATCATCAGCAGTCTCATCAGTTTGTGGCTGTAATATTTTCACTACAACCCTACCATTCTCCACCACAGTGCAAGTTTTACCTACACTCTTGCTATGGTCAATAGAAGTATCCTCACCTTGGTGTTGATGAGAAGTATTTTGCATCTGTTGTTGATTCAGGACAACGGCACAACTAGCGCAAGAAAAAGAAGACATATCTAGTAAATTGAGATATGTCTTTATTATCGCATATCTAAGTTCTAGCCTTTTCCTAAGGATGTCCGTTGCACAACATTAGCTGATGTTCCATCGGGTGATTGTCCGCTAAACATATAGCGTTGTTCGGGAATTGGATAACCAGCTTGACCAAAAGTCTCTTTTATGATTTTATTTGTATCAAAATAAACTTGCCAGTAATTTTCATTATGGCAATAAGGACGCACTGCTAATACTGGCCCTGCTAAATTGAATTCCAATATTTCTACATCTGGTGCAGGATTGTTTAATACATGAGGAATTTGGCTAATTCTCTCTTTTAAACGCCCAATTGCATCCGCAGGATCAACTGCATGATGCAGTTGTGCTTGTAAGTCAACACGACGGTAAGGATTGGCAGAAAAATTCTGGATATTATCAGCAAATATTTTATTATTACCAATAATTGTCCTTACATTATCGAGTGTATTGATAGTTGTGGTAAACAGTCCAATTTCTTCTACTGTTCCTGTAACTCCTGCTGCTTGAATAGTATCACCAACCATAAATGGGCGAAAAATAATTAAAAAAGCACCAGCCGCGAAGTTTGCCAAAAGACCACTCCAAGCCGCACCAATGGCTATACCAGCCGCCGCTAGTAATGCTGCAAAAGAAGTAGTTTCTATGCCGAAAAAGCCAAGAATTGCTACGATTAAAACAATTTTCAGAATTACATTAACTATATTCACAATATAGTTAACTAGTGTAGGCTCAATGTGTTTATTGCGAAAAGCACGGCGCAGTAGTTTTAAGCCAAAATCAATCAACCATTGAGCAATAATCCAAAGAGCGATCGCTCCTAAAACTCTCAGTCCAAACTGTGTTAACAAAGGTAGAGCAACTTGACTAATTTCAGCTACATTCATAATAATTTATCTATTTTTGATGCTTTTTGAAAAGAACGGTAATTTAACGCTATATGCTGACGAAAAGTTATTAAATTTTTGCAGCTTGCCATAATAGTGAGAATTAGTTGATGGCTTAACCTCTTTCTTAAGTTAGGTTTTATTTTTTACCCTGAAAAAGTGTTAAGGAAACACCAAAAAATCAATCGTCCAAAATTGGTGGTTTGGTAGGGTGAGTCAGTGCGATAGAACCTAACTATACTGAAAAATCATTTATACTGACGCACTCTACATTTTGAATCTTGTTTTATCAGGAAGTCTCTAATAATGAATGCTGAAACACGAGAAATGAGGGAATATAAGCACAAAAAAAGGTAAGCCAGAGAATGACCTACCTTGTAGTTATAGCTTTTCTTATCCTAGTGAAGTACAAATGACAATAATTAAACGCGGATAAATTTGTAACTAAGCAAACTAGGAAACGCTATAATTCTTATTCGGATTGAAGAGAAATACAGTAATTACGTTATGAAGATAATGCCGATGAGGTAATGACAGAACTAGTACCATTTTCGGGTGGCATACTAAAACCATAGCGTTGTTCAGGAATGGGATAACCTGCTTCACCAAAAGTTTCGCGTATGGCTTTATTCGTATCAAAATAAACTTGCCAGTAATGGTCGTTATTGCAATAGGGACGTACTGCTAATACGGGGCCTGCTAGATTAAAGGTAAGAATTTCTACATCTGGTGCAGGATTTTCTACCACATTGGGAATCTGGCTAATTCTAGCTTTTAAAAGAGCGATCGCTTGATTATGATCAACATCATGATGAAGTTGCGCTAGCAAGTCAACGCGACGGAAGGGATTAGCTGAAAAGTTCTGGATATTATCAGAGAATATTTTGTTATTGGCGACTATTGTCAACACGTTGTCAGGAGTAGTGATATCTGTGGTGAATAGGCCGATTTCTGAAACTGTACCTGTCACCCCTGCGGCTGTAATAAAGTCACCAACCTTAAATGGGCGAAAAATAATTAAAAATGCACCTGCGGCAAAGTTCGCCAATAATCCACCCCAAGCTGCACCAATAGCTACACCTGCGGCTGCTAACAATGCTGCAAAGGAGGTAGTTTCAATACCAAAGAAACCGAGAATTGCCACAATCAGCACAATTCTCAATGTGACAGAAACAATATTTAGTAGGTAGTTAATGAGCGTCGGCTCAATATTCTGGGTGCGTAAACCACGACGCACTAGCTTGATGGCAAACTCAATCAGCTTTTGAGCAACAATCCATAGTGCGATCGCACCTAAAACTTTCAGCCCAAATTGAGTTAACAGTGCAAGGGCTACCTGTCCAATTTGTGTGAAATTCATAATTTCTTCTTATTTTAGTGTTTATCAAAAAACATACTAGAAATTCCGTAAAAACTGTCTATGGATACTTTTTTTTAATCTTTGGCATAAATAAGCGTCTTTGAAAACAGCTATCTTATACCATAAAATAAAAAATTTATCATCTATACTTAGATATATAAATAAGCTCTAATAAAAAAATGTTGATATGTGAAGCTGTATAACTGTACATAAATATGTGCATACTAACTCATATATAAGGATTTATACATGAAAATTTTCGCTTAAAAGTATTTATAAATCTTTAAACCTATATAACCGTAGTCAGATGACTAGGACATCAAGCTAATATAAAATCCTGGCAATAAAAAGCTTTCAATTCTGTCAACAGTCAACAGCTACATCTTGCTCATAACAGCAGAAAGCGCTATTAACAATTCAAAATTCAAAATTCAAAATTCAAAATGGAAGACAGTTGAGTCGGAGAGCAGCGCCTTGCGGGGGTTCCCCCCGTTGTGGCGACTGCGGAGGATTTAAACCCCAACTCAACTGATGCTACGTGTAGACGTAGCGCAAAGTCTGAGCGCCGGCTTCCGGCGAACAGAACTTTGTAAGAGAGGGGTCTTATACCCTTGAATTTACGATAAATATTGATAATATAAAAAGACAAAAGGGCATCTAAATATAGATACCCGTCATGCAGGGAAAACTTTTGATAGTTATCCCTACACCTTCCCAACAATCAGCAACAGTGGCTAGTTAGTGATTAGCCACACTCACAGTCACAAACGTGAATATAATTATCTTATTCACTACTAATGATAAAAGCCGCAGTGTAACCACTGAAAATTTATTTCTACTATCAATGAAATTTTCATTACATTTCCTACTAGTAAGGTAAGTTGCTATTTATCAAATTTAAAAACGGTAATAGCTAATAAGTAATGGATAACACTGGCAACTTATTTTCAATCAGTAATTGACAATTTACACAGATACAATCTGTATTCAAGGAAACTGAATATTAATTCTCCTCTTTAACAAATTTTTTTGCGTTGATTGTAATAATATATATTTCCAGCAATAGCAGCCATCACTAACCAAGAGAGAGTATTCAGCCTAAAATCAAAGAGAGTTACATCCACTGTATTGAATAATAGCCACTCTCCGAAAACAACAAGATAGCCGAAAAATATCAATTTATCTTGCTGATTTATATTGTGGGATTTCCATAAAATTTGCGAACCTGCAAACAATATCCAACTAAGTAATCCAAAAAATAAAAAAGTACTAGGTAATCCGGTTTCAGCAGAGAACATCAAAAACAAATTATGGGGATGTCCCAAATCAATGTTCATCTGAGCTTTGTAAAGGTCTGTAAAATTACGCAGCCCCCATCCTGTCCAAGGACGTTGCTGAGTCAAAGACCAAGCAAATTGCCATTGAGTTTTTCGCATCAAGGCCAGTGGTCTATCTGGATACATCTGGTCGTTTAATCTCGCCCAAAAGAAAGCAGGAACAATCCGGCGCAAAACTTGAGCAATAGGGGAGGGTGCAAAAGCAGCCAGTAATACTGTGGTGACTACAGCAGCAACGGCAGCGACTAGTAAGCGCCAACCTTGATAAAACGCAAAAGCTAAACAAGCAATAATGGCGATCGCCCAGCCATTACGTGAATTAGTTAAAATCAACGCGGCAAAGTCGGCAATTACTGAGAGTGTTAGGAAAATCATAGGGACAAGGGAGTTATCTTCTCCTTGCGCCCTGTGCCTTGCTTGCCATTGTTCTAGGAGTAATCCTATACCTAATGTGAAGGCGATCGCTAAATAAGCAGCAAAAATATTGGCGTGCATAAATAGAGCGGCCATGCGTCCTGGTGGACTACCTCCAGGTGCGATCGTCCAATCTAATAAAATCCACAAAACTTGTATTTGCAGATTCCATCCCAAAAACAACTGACCAAAGCCCATAATTACGACTGGTACAGAACCAAGGACTAAAATCCAAGCTATGTGACGTAATTGAGCAGTTGTCTGAATCAGGAAACCTAAACCTGTAAATAATAAAAAGAATGGCAGTAAATTAAACAACCCCACAAAAGCGGCTGTTCTGTCATTGGCAAAGCAGGCGGAAATAAATAGCAAAAAACTCAGCAGTGCAAATCCCCAGTTGATGGGACGGCGGATAATGCTACGGTATTGGCGTACCCAGGTTACTAATACCGCTAGCATTATGCTCACAAAGCCCACAAAAGGAGTGAGTGGAAAGATTAATAGTCCTAATTGAAAGCAATTCCAAGAAAATTGGCAGTCAGGTTTGGGATGATAAAAAGCTATCTTCAAACTAAAAACCCATGTTAATAATCACACAATCAGCGCAGGAGCAAAAGGATATAAGAAGGCAAGGGAGCAGGGATAAAGAGAAGAAGTTTCATTTTAAATTTTGAATTGATAAGAAGCAGGGAGAACTAAAGGCACAAACCGAACTACGTTCCGCTTCACTAACACCCGCAAGCGGCGTGATTTTTCCCCCTGCTCCCTTGCTCCCTGCTCCCCTGCTTTTTCATTGCTTCCCAATCCCTAGTCCCCAATCCCCAATCCCTATCTTCAAGCCAATTCCCAACATTCAGCACGAGTCAGACGAATTTGGGCTAAGGCAAAAATAGTGGGGATGATCCGACCGTAGTTTGTGGCGATCGCTCTCCAGCCTAAATCGGCGAAGAACCAAGCCCACATTACCGGGCCAACAAAGGCGAAAAGACTGCGAACTGTCCCATAACGGGCTGCACTCACAGTCATACCCTGACGTGCCATTTGCAAAGTAACGTAGCTTTGAAACTGCGTCGTCGCTGCTTGAGAACCTTTAACTAAAGCATCTTTAGCCACTTGATAAGTAGCAAAATGGATAGCAAATTGACGGGCAATTTGTTGGAGTACGAACGGTTTAACAAGTGATGTGACAGCTAAAGCACTACCACCTTTTAACAGCAAGCCCAAGGGGTCACTTTGCAATAACAAAGGTAAAGGTTCTTTTACCTCTGTTTTCACAAGCTGACGTTGTACCTGCATAGCCAATTTCTGTTTTTCTTTTTCTGGTAATTTTCTCCAAACTTGTCCCAGCAGATGTAAAAATACTTCCGCTTCTAAATCAATAGTTGTTAAATCTTGAGAGTAAGGAATTTTTAAATACTTACAGACTTGAATTAATGCTTGACGGTAAGTTACTTGGTTTGTCCGTCCACGTAATACTGTCACTCCATCGGCGGCTAAAAACCGAAAGCGATTTTCTAGCGAATCTAGCCAAGCTTCTCTATTTTGGCTTTGAATTTCGATTGGTTCAGGTGTCTGAACATAATCTAGGGGATTGAACTTACGACTAAACAGAATTGCTGTTAAATCCTGCAATTCTTCATCCGTTGCTAACTCCAGCGCCGCCCTCAGTTCATCCAATTTCCCTTCCTCCCTTCCATGCAGCTTTCCTGTACCCTATTCTACTATTAGCTTTCAGCAGAAATTGGTATTGCCAAGTGCTGAGTCAATAGTCCATAGTTTTTCCCCTAAACATATGAATGATATTGTCATTATCGGTGCAGGTATTGCTGGCTTAGTTTGCGCCCAGCAATTAAGTCAGGCTGGTTATTCGGTGTTAGTTGTAGAAAAGTCCCGTGGTTTGGGGGGAAGGTTGGCTACACGGCGCTTGCACGGAACTTGGGCAGATCATGGAGCCTGTTATTTAAAACCCAAGGGTGAATTATTCACCAATTTTGTAGAGTTATTGCGTGATCGCCATATCTTAGAAATCTGGACAGATGAAGTTTACGAACTCCAGCCCAACGCCGTACCCCGTTATGTTGCACCTGCGGGAATGAGTGCGATCGCTAAATTTCTCGCCCAAAATTTAAATATTTTGCTCAATCAGCGTGTTACAGAAATTAACTTAACACCTGAAAACACCTGGCGTTTAACTTTAGAATCCAGTAACGAAGAATTAACGGCTAAAGCTTTAGTTATTGCTATTCCTGCACCCCAGGCTGCGATGTTGTTGACACCATTGGGTGGAGGTGTTTTAGGTCAAGAATTTCTCACAAATTTGAGTTCTGTAGAATTTGCTCCTTGTATTAGTGCGATCGCTGGATATCCTACTTCATCTCATCCACTGCCAAACTGGAAAGCCTTCAATTTTCTCGATAATGCTGTTTTGGGGTGGATTGGTTTAGATAGCAGTAAGCGTCATCAACCCCAACAACCAGTATTTGTTTTACAAAGTAGCGCCAATTTTGCCCAGCTTCATTTAGAATCTTCAGATTTACAACCCATAGGCCAGCAGATGCTACACCATGCAGCCCAAGCTCTGGAACTTCCTTGGTTAGATATTCCAGAGTGGTTACAAGTACATCGTTGGCGGTATGCCTTTCCAAACATTTTTTGGCACAATCAAGTTTTAGTAGCTCAAGCTAAACTACCTTTAGTTTGCTGTGGCGATTGGTGTGGTGGCAATCTTGCTGAAGGCGCTATGCTTTCTGGACTAGCCGCATCTGTGGAAATTAACGATCATTTAAACCAACTGACTCTACCTGATGTGAACTTTCTCAAAGTTTTTACCTAATATTGGCATCTATCGTTAGACTGGTTTCGCAATGTAGTCAGTCTTATTTATATGAATTAGTAAATTACTTTCTGAAAATGATGTTTCACGCAATACATAGATGATAAGGAAAGCTTTGCATAAGAACCATCAAATAATCAATTAGTCCAAAATAGCTGTTAGCAGGGTGTCACAGTCAGATAAAACTTGGAAATGCCAGAAAAACATTAGTACTCATGCACCCTGCATAGGAATATTTTTTTATCTGGAAGCATCTCAGTCTAATAGCAATAATTTTAATAAGTAATGTTAACAAGACTATTAAGTATTACTTTACTCAAAGCTTTACACCATTAATAGCTCACAAATCCATCTCATATTGATCCCTAATCATATTTAATGCGTTTTGTGTAGATTTTCGTTAAAAACGCATAAATTTGAAAAAATTAAAATATAAATAGAAAAAATTAGACTTACTAGTCTCTTGAGTCCCGTTTTTTAAACGTTATACTGTCCATCAGACTCTATTTCAAAAAAAGGTGTAAAGCCAAATTTCTGGAAACTCACCACAATAAAAAGTTCGTTTATGTCCGGTATGTATCTACAAAGATAACTTCTAAATAGTTGCCCAACAAAGATTGCTATTTAGAATGTTTATTCTTTGCACAAATCGAACTACCAAATAGATAAAAAAGGAGTTAAAAATGATTAAAACAGTAGTCAATTTAACACAACAATCAGTCTTGGGAGAGATTGAGAACGTTTTAGATACCTATCCATATCATCCTTATCAACAAGCATTTGCAATTCCTGATTTGCGCCAAGAGCTAATCGCTTTTGTTCTCAATCGTATTCCCTGCCTCTATAGCGCCATATCTGACGAACAGTTACTCATACCAAGCTGTGAACAAGAAAGCTGGTGGAACAACAAATTACCTCGTAGTCCTTTAGAGCAGCAACAACACCTACAACGCTTGATTCACCAAGGTATTTATTCTATATTCCAAGAAAAATCAGACTGGATCAGTCACCACCTTTGTGAATCAGTACAAGTAGGCTGTGAGCCATCTCACTGGTTTGGTTAACTATTTAGTCAATAGTCATTAGTCAGTGGTCATTAGTCATTGGTGATTCAACAAAAATCTCAGGCTATGGACTGTTGACTATGGACTATTGACTAATTACAACTATTAGATGATTGCTGATGTAGGCAGATGCGATAGACTACGCCTTAGTGGAAGCGCACATACTCCTGCAAAGAAGCAAGCTATGCGTAGCGTCTCGAAGCGTTTGTTGATTCCCCGATGTACAAAACGCCAATTCTACATTTGAGATATCGGCAGTTGTGGAGTAGAAGATATTCTACAGAAAGCTACTCTACACACCCTGAGAAGTGAGATAAATATCAACTTCATCACCTAAGTTGGTGACGCTCTTCTTCTGATGTTAATTCAACACTGTCTTGTAGAGAACGTTCATTTTCCTCGTACTCTTGTTGAATCATCTCAAAAACGTCAATAAGTTCACCACGAGCTTGATCCGGTGTTTTTCCCCAAGAGTGATAACCAGACATTGTTGAGATGTGTGCAACAAATGAGCCATTATCGCCAGGGCGGTTCACAGTGGTGTAGCCTTGTTGAGACTGCATGAGGATAGCCTAATGGTTGAAATTACATCTTCAGTGTAAAAGCAAAATCTCAAAAGTAGGTA
Organism: Nostoc parmelioides FACHB-3921; assembly: GCF_014696625.1. Classification (GTDB taxonomy): domain Bacteria; phylum Cyanobacteriota; class Cyanobacteriia; order Cyanobacteriales; family Nostocaceae; genus Trichormus; species Trichormus parmelioides. Next base: position 110,079 of record NZ_JACJQL010000011.1, on the reverse strand, counting down.
AATTTAAGGGTAATATTCAACTATAGTAATCTTTTGCAGCACTTAACTAGTTTGTAATTCTGGTGTGGCCAGTTGTAAAAACTCCCGTACCCGTCGCAGATAGGTAGGCGCATCTTCCAACATAGGGAAATGTGCTGTATTGGGAATCAAGACAAACTCCACTTTGTCATTTAAGGAAGCTGCTCGTCGTCCCATCTTCGCCGGGATAATTTGATCATATTCCCCAGCCACTAATAGAGTTGGTACTTCTAACTTAGCAAACTCCTGGGGCATGACTTCAGCTTGAGCTTTACTGACAGAAGTAAAAATTGTCCCTAAAGCAGTGTCATAATCGGCTACTAGAAAATCCTCTAAGAAAGCCTTGCGCTCACTTTTAGGTATAGGACGATGTAAAAATCTCGCCATAAACATTCTGTCAACAAATGGTATTTTCCCTAACCACTTGGGACGGAACTTAACTACATAACCACCAAATTTATGAAAAGCGGCGAAAGCTTTTTCGTCATATTCAAAAATACCGCTACAGGTTAATATCCCCCGTTCTACTCGTTGGGGATAGCGGTTAAAAAACATTGTGGCGACAGACGCACCCATTGAGTGAGCATTCACATAAACACGCTGAATCTTTAATTCATCGAGCAGAACCACTAAATCCTCAGCGTATTCTTCTATCTCATAAGTTAACTCTTGAATGGCTTGAGATTTTTCCTGAGTTGAATCAGCCTCAGCTACAGACTCACTGGCTTGAGCAAAATTTGGTTTACCCTGGGAACGCCCAAAACCCCGCAAATCGTATAGTAAACAATCAAATTGATCTGATAAAGCGTTAGCAGTGCTTCTCCAGTATCTAGCTGAACCAGCCCAACCATGAATAAACACCATCACAGGCTTAACTAAATCGCCCGATGGTTGTTTCACCCACTCGTAATAATGCTCAACGCCACGAACATTGATATAAGGCATTTGCTCAAAGTCAATAGTCAATAGTCCAAAGTTGATAGTCAATAGTCAACAGTCTATTAACTAATGACCATTGACTCATGACTACTAAGCTGATTCTGGTTTAGGCAGTGAGGACGGGTGTACTAGCAATTCTGCGGTTGAGCGCTTCTCTACCATTTCCCTGGTGACTGTACATCGCGTCACATCTTTACGGGATGGTAACTCGTACATCACATCTAGCATTAGTTCTTCCACAATACCCCGTAATGCCCTCGCGCCAGTTTTCCGGCGGTAGGCTTCTTGCGCGATCGCTTTGAGGGCATCTGGTTTAAAGTCTAATTGGACATTATCCATCTTCAGCAGTTTTTGGTACTGTTTGACTAGGGCGCTGCGTGGTTGAGTCAGAATCGCCATCAAGGCTTCTTCATCTAGAGGATCTACCACCGCTACCATTGGTACCCGACCGATAAATTCGGGAATCATGCCGAATTTCACCAAGTCATCTGGTTCCAGGTGGCGCAACACATCTGCTGCCCGTTTTTCTTTAGATTGCCCTTCTCCAGGCTGCACAAAGCCTATTGACTTTTTGCCCCCTCTCTGGTCTACAACCTTCTCTAAACCAACGAAGGCTCCGCCACAGATAAATAAGATATTGCTGGTATCAATTTGGATGCAGTCTTGGTAAGGGTGTTTCCTTCCTCCTTGGGGTGGCACGTTGGCAACTGTGCCTTCCAGCATTTTTAACAAAGCTTGTTGTACACCTTCGCCGGAAACGTCCCTGGTGATGGAGGGGTTTTCACTCTTGCGGGCAATTTTATCAATTTCATCAATGTAGATGATGCCGCGCTGGGCTTCTTCTACATCCAAATCAGCTACTTGTAGTAATCGCAGTAAGATATTTTCTACATCTTCCCCTACATACCCTGCTTCCGTGAGCGTTGTCGCATCAGCCACAGCAAAGGGGACATCGAGAATTTTGGCTAGGGTTTGGGCTAGGAGAGTTTTACCACAGCCAGTAGGGCCAATTAAAAGGATGTTGGACTTTTGCAGCTCTACGGCATCATCAGCGCCATTTTTGCTACTACCCTTAGACTGCAATATGGCCAAGCGTTTGTAGTGGTTGTAAACAGCTACAGATAAAACTTTCTTGGCTTCATCTTGACCGATAACGTGTTCGTCTAGGTACTTTTTAATCTCTCTCGGCTTGGGTATTTGGCTCAGGGAGAGATTAGAAGAACGGGCGCGGCGTTTTTGAGGGGGTTCTGATTTTGGTGCTGGTTGCGCCGCCGCACCGCTAGTATCTAGCAACTCCTCATCTAGTATTTCATTACACAAGTCTACACATTCATCGCAGATGTAGACTCCCGGCCCTGCGATCAATTTCCGCACCTGCTCTTGAGACTTGCCACAGAAAGAACATTTTAAATGGGAGTCGTACTTAGACATACCAGCCTCTTATTTCACGATGGTGACATTTTCCCCTGCTGTGGGAAGATTTTGTCTGGAGATGACTTGATCGATCAAACCGTAATTTTTTGCTTCTTCTGCTGACATAAAGAAGTCGCGGTCGGTATCTGCTTCAATTCTTTCTAGGGGTTGACCAGTGTGATTAGCTAATAGCTGGTTCAACTGAGCCTTAATGTAAAGAATTTCCCGTGCTTGGATTTCTATATCAATGGCTTGACCTTGAGCGCCACCCAGGGGTTGGTGAATCATAATGCGGGAATCAGGCAGGGACATACGTTTACCTTTAGTTCCTGCGGTTAACAAAAATGCCCCCATGCTTGCTGCTAACCCAAAACATATAGTAACAACATCGGGACGGATTTGCTGAATTGTATCATAAATTGCCATGCCTGCGTAGACAGATCCACCAGGGGAGTTGATGTAGAGTTGGATATCTTTTTCTGAGTCTTCCGCGTCCAAAAACAACAACTGGGCAACAATTGTGTTGGCTACAGCATCGTCAATGGGAGTTCCTAAGAAGATAATCCGCTCTCGCAGCAGGCGGGAGTAGATATCAAAGGCTCTTTCTCCCATACCAGATTGTTCTACGACCATTGGCACGATGTTGCCTATGCCGTTGAGGTGTGAAGACATTCCAAATCGACTTAAACTATTGATGAAGTGATTTGCCGACTGCGATACAAGCATACGAGAACAGTTGGAGATAGTTGGGACAGAGATTTTGGCAACATATAGCTGCCTTTGGGTTAATAAATGAGATTTTGATTCACCTATGTGTTAACCATTATGCCTCATCTATATTCTTCTCGTGTTACCCCCAATTAGGCGAGAGAGTGTGCAAACCATTCCATTGACTACATTTTCTACATTTACGGTGAGTCTTGAGTAATAATTTTTCATACTCATGACTCAGCATTTATAACTTAAAAATTTCAATTTGGTGAGGGGGTCTTCTGGAGACAATGGCTGTTAACAGCTGGTAGGGTGTGTTGTGGTTTGAGTCTGACACACCCTACAAAATTGCCTTTTTATTCCCCTGTAGTCGATTCTGCTGCAACCTCTATGGTTTCTGCCTCAGTCTCAGGTGCAGTTATCTCAGACTCTTGGCTAGCTAATGAGCCTTCTGGTACCAGTTCAACTGTAGAATTTGCCAAAAGCCAATCGATGATTTTTTCGGATAATAGCTCGTTTTCTACGATTGTGTGCAATCTTTCTACATCAATATCCTCGTCTGGGTATTGTTGCACCAATTCTGTCACTCTGGCTTGAATTTCTTCTGGGGTGACGGTAATTGATTCACGTTTAGCAACTTCTTGCAAACCCAAAGAACGTTTCAGGCGTTCTACAGCCTCAGGGCGCGATCGCTCTCGTAACTGCGGGATAATATCCTGGGTGAATAATTTTTTCACATCCAGTCCCTGCTGGGATAGGCGCATAGCTGTTTGTGTCAGCATCGCGTCTACTTCTTTCTCAATCAAGGTTTCTGGCAAATCTACTTCGATGTGCTTAACTAGTTCGCCTAACAAAGCCTCTTGCTGATTATTCTTGGTTTTGTCTTCCGCTTCTTTTTGATAACGCTCTGCCAAAGACGCGCGCAATGCTTCTAGGGTATCGAAATCGCTGACTTCTTGAGCAAAGTCGTCATTTAATTCCGGTAGTTCTTTTTCTTTAATTTCTTTGAGCGTCACCGTAAAAATTGCTGGTTTCCCTGCCAATTCTTGGTTAACGTAAGGATCTGGGAATTGAGCTGACACTTCTTTGGTGTCCCCTGGATTCATGCCCACGATGCCAGTTACGAAACCAGGAATAAATTTATCTTCCTGTAATTCTACCTGAAAATCGCTAGCGTCACCGCCAGGAATGGGTTCTGGTTCTGCATTTTCGTCATCACCTCCAGCTTTGGCGATGACACCTTTAAAGTCCACTACAGCTACATCACCAATTTGGGCGGATCTTCCTTCTACGGGAATTAATGTCGCCAATTCTTGACGTTCTTTTTCTAAAACTTCATCAACCCGCCCTGGATCATACTTGATTTCTTCCGCTTTGGCTTCTAAACCTGTGTACTGCACTAGGTTAATTTCTGGCTCTACATCCACCGCCGCAGTAAAAGTCAGGGGTTGTCCTGGTTCGTAACTATTAATTAAATCATCGAAAGATGAGCGCAGGCGTGGTTGACCAATTGCGGCAATGGATTCTTGTTTGATTGCTTGCTCTATCCCATCTTGCAGCAATTCTTCCAGGGCTGCGGCTTTGATATGAGTTTTACCTAGACGCTGTAATAATACTTGTCTCGGTACTTTGCCTTTACGAAACCCAGGAATGTTAACGGTTCTGGATAAATTTTTAATTACCTGTTCGTAAGTTTTTTGCGTAATTTCTGGTGTAATCTCTATTTCCAGACCAATTTGGCTGGCGGGAAGTTTTTCCTGGGTAACTTTCATGCTTCGTCTCTAAATTTTGGGGGTTTGTGACTCCAAGTACATACAAGATGCGATTAACCAAAGTGAGTGCTGGGTTTTGAGTTCTGAATAGTCATCGTTACTGGGAACTTTTCCATGAGAACTTGGCACTCGTAACTTTGCATCGCTTCTGTGAGTTAATGTTTCTTGGTGATAAGTGGGAAGTGTCTACAAGGCAGATTTCTAGGCCTACAGTAGATATCCAGTTTACTGCTAATGGCAAAAAACTTGACGCTTTAGTGCTATAACTTTACCGAAAGAGTCATAGTTAACCTGCCGCATCGGTTCTATGGCACTATTATCGTGATATCCTGGTTTTCACAAACAACAAACCAATTGCCTGTATCCTATAATAGAATACCAAGTTTGTTTATTGTCCTAGCGTTAACGCCTTTACAGTAAACCAGTCCTGGCTTTTAGATGGAATATTTTAGATGAACTCTAGCCACAACGACAAAGGGCTGGAAAAATTTAAATTTGTAACTTTAGATTTGTTCTGCCTACAAAAAGTAGGGTATGTACCAAAAAATCAGTTTACAATTCAAAATAGTTTGATTGTACTGACTTAGTTGACATTGAATCATCGTACATTACAAATCAAACTAACCCACATCACAGACAAGTGTGATTGTTTTCCAGACTGAATTTTATAGATCACATTGAAAACTTACTCTTATCTGGATTTTTCTCTGCAATAGAGATTTACTGTATAATGGGTTTAATTTTTTAATTAAGCAGTGAAATTAAGCAAAAATTGCTGTAAGAACCTGCGTTTATTAAAGTTATGTAAAGTTTAAAATCAGACTACCTAATTTAAGAAATATCGCTAAAAATCAGGAAAGTTTCTACTCAATATCTAATTTTATTCTTATTTCCAAAGACTGGATAAATTATAAATCTCTAAGAAACCACCAAAAACTTAACCATAACCTCTAAGGAAGGAGGATTTTAGTTTGTCTAAAACGTATCGCGTAGCTATTTTGGGAGCGACTGGTGCTGTTGGCACAGAGTTGCTGGAATTGTTGGAAAGCCGGAATTTTCCGGTGGCAGAGCTAAAATTATTAGCATCAGAAAGGAGCGTAGGCCGATCGCTCCCTTTTAAAGGTGAAAATATAATAGTCGAGGCAGTGAGCGATCGCGCCTTGGAAAATGTTGATATAGTTTTAGCTAGTGCGGGTGGTTCCACATCCAAAGCTTGGGCATCTGTAGCAGTTGAAAAGGGTGCAGTTGTCATAGATAACTCCAGCGCCTTCCGCATGAACCCAGATGTTCCCCTGATTGTGCCAGAGGTGAACCCCCAAGCCGCCGCCGACCATAAAGGCATCATTGCCAACCCCAACTGCACCACTATTTTGATGACCTTGGCAGTATGGCCATTACATCAAGTTAGACCAGTGCAACGCATTGTAGCAGCAACTTACCAGTCTGCTAGTGGTGCAGGTGCTAAAGCAATGGCAGAAGTGAAAACCCAAAGCAGTGCCATCTTGAGAGGTGAGGAACCAGTCGCCGAAGCATTACCTTACCCCTTAGCATTTAATTTATTTCCCCATAACTCTCCCTTGACCGATTCAGGGTATTGTGAGGAAGAGTTGAAAATGGTCAACGAAACCCGCAAAATCTTTGGTACACAAGAAATTAGAATTACAGCTACTTGTGTACGGGTTCCCGTACTACGCGCCCACTCAGAAGCAATTAATCTAGAGTTCGCAGAACCATTTTCTCCAGATGAAGCTAGAGAAATTTTAAGTCACGCACCTGGAGTAAAATTATTGGAAGATTGGGGAAAAAATTACTTCCCCATGCCCATTGAAGCTAGTGGTCGTGATGAAGTTTTAGTGGGGAGAATCCGCCAAGATATTTCTCACCCCTCTGGTTTAGAACTCTGGCTTTGTGGCGACCAAATTCGTAAAGGCGCAGCGTTGAATGCGGTACAAATAGCCGAGTTGTTGGTAGAAAAAAATTTACTCCAACCTACAAAAGCTTATGTTGCTAGGTAGTCAGTGGTCATTGGTCAGTGGTCAGTAGCCATCATAAACCTTGTCCGCAGGGCTTTACAGCACTTTTCCCAGTCAGTAGCTAGCAAGAAGCGACTGACTACTGTTGACTGATGACAGTGAACAGTTAACTGTCATCTGACACCTAAATAACTAATCAACATAATTAAAAGGAAATTGAGGAGTAACAAGAGGGTGGGAGATTTTGGCACAGTTTTAACCGCTATGATTACACCGTTCAAAGCGGACGGGAGTGTTAACTATGCTGTAGCGGCAGAACTAGCAGCGCATTTAGTTGACAATGGTACAGATACATTGGTTGTGTGTGGTACAACTGGAGAATCACCCACCTTGAGTTGGGATGAAGAATACAATTTATTTGTAGAAGTTTTGCAGACAGTAGCAGGCAAAGCCAAGGTAATAGCTGGATGTGGTTCCAATTCCACCAAAGAAGCGATCGCAGCTACGCAAAAAGCAGCTAAAATAGGAGTACATGGTACTTTACAAGTTGTACCTTACTACAACAAACCGCCGCAAGCTGGACTATATCAGCACTTTCAGGCGATAGCGCAAGCCTGTCCAGACTTACCGCTATTGTTATACAACGTTCCTGGTCGTACTGGTCAAAACCTCAGTCCAGAGACAGTTGTGCGGTTAGCCGAAATCGACAATATTATTGGTGTTAAAGAAGCTAGTGGCAATCTCGACCAAGCGGGTGAAATCCGTCGCTCGACACCAAAAGAGTTCCAGATTTACGCTGGAGATGATTCGTTAACTTTGCCCTTGTTAGCGATAGGAGCAAAGGGCGTAGTTAGTGTAGCTTCCCATCTGGTAGGGAACCAACTACAACAGATGATCCAAGCTTTTAATTCCGGGCAAGTGACAGTCGCCAGTGATATTCATCTTCGACTATTGCCGTTGTTTAAAGCTTTATTTATCACTACAAATCCGATTCCCATTAAACAAGCACTAAAACTTCAAGGTTGGGAGGTTGGTTCAACCCGTCCGCCCCTAAGTGATGCGGATGCAGAAGTCAGTCAAAAACTAGAAGCAGTAATGAAACATCTCAATTTAATCTAATCACCAATATCTCAGGACTAGTTAAATTCTATTTGTCAAAACTGTATATCTATAACTAATGGGGTTTATTAGAAAAATCTGATGATTAAAGTTTTATTACCGCCCAGCTTCTAATACTCTGAAAATTTGTGCTAAAACCTAATAAATATACAATGAATTTTTCAACTTAAAATTCCTTTTTATTGAATCAGAAACTGCACATTTAATCAAAATTTGGCTGCTTGTGAAAAGTAGGCTCATGTTTGTCATTCCTAAAAGAAGCTGAATTTGCAAATTTACTTAAAGTCTAAAACAACAAACAACAATCTCAGGAGAAAATGGCTAAAAACGAAACTAATGCTGGCCTAAAAATTATTCCCTTAGGCGGTTTACATGAAATTGGTAAAAACACCTGCGTTTTTGAATATGATGATGAAATCATTCTTTTAGATGCAGGGTTGGCTTTCCCCACAGAGGCGATGCACGGAGTAAATATCGTTCTGCCAGATATGACTTATCTGCGGGAAAATCGCCACAAAATCAAAGGTATGGTTGTTACTCACGGCCATGAAGATCATATCGGTGGGATTGCTTTTCACCTCAAACAATTTGACATTCCAGTAATTTATGGGCCTAGACTAGCAATGGCAATGCTAGAGGGTAAATTAGAAGAAGCTGGAGTACGCGATCGCACAGAATTAAGAAAAGTTTTACCCCGTGATGTCGTACGCATTGGTAAATCATTTTTTGTAGAGTACATCCGCAACACCCACTCCATTGCAGATAGCTTCACCGTTGCCATTCACACTCCTTTAGGTGTGGTGATTCACACGGGAGACTTCAAATTTGACCACACCCCAGTTGATGGCGAAAAATTTGACCTGCAACGCCTTGCAGAACACGGCGAAAAAGGCGTACTTTGTCTGTTGAGTGATTCCACTAACTCGGAAGTCCCAGGCTTCACCCCTTCAGAAGCATCAGTTTTTCCCAATCTAGATAGAGTTTTTAGTCAAGCGGAAGGACGGCTATTCGTTACCACCTTTGCTTCCAGCGTTCATCGCATCAACATGATTTTGCAACTGGCGAAAAAGCATAACCGCGTCGTCACAGTTGTTGGGCGTTCCATGCTGAACTTGATTGCCCACGCCCGTAATTTGGGTTACATCAAGTGTGAAGATAACCTGTTGCAACCCTTGCACATGGTACGCAATCTGCCAGACGATAATGTTCTGGTTCTCACCACTGGTTCTCAAGGTGAAACAATGGCAGCCATGACCAGGATTGCCAACAAAGAACACCCCCATATTAAAATCCGTCAAGGTGATACTGTTGTCTTCTCTGCTAACCCAATTCCAGGGAACACAATTGCTGTAGTCAATACCATCGACAAATTGATGCAGCAAGGGGCGAAAGTGGTCTATGGAAGAGACCAAGGGATTCACGTTTCGGGTCACGGCTGTCAGGAAGACCAAAAGCTGATGATTGCCTTAACTAGACCCAAGTTCTTTGTTCCAGTCCACGGTGAACATCGGATGTTGGTGAAACATTCCCAAACCGCCCAGAAGTCAGGCATTCCCGCCGAGAATATGGTGATTATTCAAAATGGGGATATCATCGAACTGACTGAAGATTCAATTCGTGTCGCGGGGAAAGTTCAATCTGGTATCGAGTTAGTCGATACTACAAGCTCTGGAATGGTCAGTGCCAAAGTACTGCAAGAACGTCAACGCATGGCAGAGGAAGGACTGGTGACTATTGCAGCTGCTATTGATTGGCAAGGTAAATTGTTGGCTAAACCAGAAATTCACCTGCGTGGTGTTGTTACTAGTGTAGAGCGATCGCTGTTACAAAAATGGGTACAACAGCGTATTGAAGAAATTTTGGGCGTGCGCTGGTCAGAGTTTGCCACTTCTGAAGGTGAACAGCCTGAGATTGATTGGGGTGGTTTGCAAGGAACTTTAGAACGGGAGTTGCAACGTTCTATTCGTCGTGAGTTGCAATGTCAGCCATCAGTGACTTTATTGATGCAAATTCCTGATGAGCCACCTGTGAAGGTTGCTGATGGTAGAAGGCGGCGGACTCGGACTGCGGCTCAAGTAGCTTCTTAGAGAGTATTAAGAGGTAAAGCTCACGCAAAGGCGCAAAGACGCAAAGGCTCGTAAGGTGTCTTTGCGTCTTGTTGTGCGATATTAGGTGTATATAGGTTTGTGGAGGCGATATTTCTGAGTATGCGGTTATTAGTGTTAAAGAATATTGGATTGTTGACCCTCTAAAAAATATATTTACTGTCTGTTTACTAGAGAAAGGTAGTTATCAGCTAATTGTATTTATCGAAAATCAACAGATTATTTCTACCTTATTTCCAGCATTAACTTTGATTGTTTAGCAACTACTTTCAGCCTAAGTTAACCCACAGATAGGTAATTATTAAAGTACAGACTGTTAGTGGTAAGCCAAAACGTAAATGCTCTAAAAATGTAAGCTTGTAACCTAAATCGGCAGCAGCTTCTACAGTAATGAGGTTTGCAACTGCACCAAATAAAGTTAAATTACCCGCCAGAGTTGAACCGGCTGCTAGTAATAGCCAAGATTTGGTATCATCTGGTGAAATTAACGGTTGCAATAGCAGCACTGCTGGAACATTAGAAATCAAGTTAGATAAAACAACTGTCACACCCAATAAACTTGCAGCAGAGTTGATGACATGAGTAAATGGCTGTAATAAATTCAATTTTTGGGTGGCTTTCGTCAAAATAAACAGTCCCGAAAACATCACTAAAAGATTCCAATCCACTTTTTTTAAAATTCGTTGTGGTTTAATTCTTCTAGTAATTAGAAGTAAGCTAGCTGCAACTAAGGCTGACTGTGCTAAAGGTAAGCCGATAGTAAAAGCAATAAGTAAACCCGTAGTAATAACTAATGTTTTATTAAATAAAGGTTTAAATATTCGTGGGTTACTGGTGAGTGAGATTTGGCAAGGTTTAGCTGAACGCACATCTGGGTAAAGTAGCCACAGTAATCCTATCTGGATTATTAAGCCTATAAAAGCAACGGGAGCCAAGACACGCGAGAATTCTAGGTAGGGAATCCCAGAAAAGGAGCCTATTAAGATATTTTGGGGATTACCGCTTAGAGTAGCCACAGAGCCTATATTAGTTGCTCCGGCGATCGCTAGTAAATAGGGAATTGGATTTAAACTCAAAGCTTGAGCCAGACTCAAAGTCAAGGGCGTGAAAACTAACGCCAATGTGTCGTTAAGGAAAAAGGCGGAGAGAATACCGCTACCAAAGGTTAAAGCAATCAACAAACCTAAAGGACTACGGGTAAAACTCAACAACACCGCTAACGCACGCCGGAAAAACCCTGCATAGGATAAGTTGGCGTTGACTACCATCATACTTAACAGAAATACGATGGTATTAGGGTCAATTGCCTGCCAAGCTTCCTGTAAATTCAGTACACCCAAGGCAATTAAAAAAGCAGAGCCAACTAAGGCAATGGTGGCGCGGTTCATCCGTAAGCCCGGAATGTAGCCTAAGGCTAAACCCAAATATGTCAGCCCTATTACGCCATAAATCGCAAATTGGATGAGAATCACTGTTTTTAATGCGTTATTATCAGTGCTGGTACCTAAAGATAGCTTCTAAACTACCTAGCCAACAGTAAAACTATTTCCGTGTAAATATTCTTTTACTAATAAAAATACTTGTGTTAACCTTTGTGAAGATTATCGCAAACTCTACCTAACGATAGATGTCTTCACTAAAATTTAAACTGTGTCAAGTTATGAATAAGATCGGGTGATCACACTACCACTTCCGAGAAAATTGCGATTAACTTGACGTAGTAATAAGTTGTGTTCTGGCTTCAGTACTTTTACCAAATTAACGTTATATCGCTTTTAATGAGCGTTTTTCCCGACAAGCTAGTTATCACACTGTATAAGTTCATCGGAAAGATGAATACCCTCATAAAAAAAGAGGCATAATCATGAAGGTATTTGATAATACCACAAAAAAGCTTTTGGTTGCAAGCTGGGTTTGGATAAGTCACACAGAAGTTAACAATACTCGTTTAGCCCAGTTGCAGACTTCTCCGTCTCGGTCAGGTTGGGACATTCTCAGACCCTTAAGACGCTACTTAGATAGCATTGAAGTGAGCGATCGCTTATTAGCTCACCGCCTATGTCAACTAATTCCTGCTCAATGCCCCTTTGAACGCGACATTAATTTATTTGGCAAAACTCTGCTGCACATTCCGCCATTGTGCAAACTCAACCCTCTATATGAAGAAGTCGTTAGCTTGCGTTTCCGGGCGCTGTGCTATTTGGCTGATGAATGCGGCGAGGATGTATCACGGTATTGTTAGTCAATGGTCAATAGTTAAAAGCTAACAATGAAGGTTTTGAACTATGGACTATTGACTCTTTTTCCTCGCTTTCCATTTCTGGATGGCTTCTTGAGCATCTTCGTAGACAGCCGTTCCTTCTGGGACTAAGGTAGCAGTTGCGATTGCAGCACTAAAATTTTCTTGATCGGCGCGATTTTTAGCGAGATCAAGAATTTTTTCACTCCATTGATTAATAGATGTTTGTGCCAAATCAAAACCTGGTTGACTTTGGGGTACTCTTTTGGCTACTTCGATGGCACGGTTATAAGTGGAAGCCTGTCCTTCTTGAATTAAGGCGTTGGCGGCATCTATCAGAGTTTGATTAGCTAGGAATTGTTTAGCTTCTGAGCGCCACTGGGCAATTGTGGTTTGAGCTTGGGGATATAGTGTTTCGTCCTTGGGAATTAATTTAGCAGCTGCGATCGCATTGGCATATTGTCTTTGTTTGGCGCGACCTTCTGCTAAATCGAGAATCATCCGAGTCCAAATCTTAATATTTTCCTGGGCTTGTTCGTAGAGTGGTTCACCGGGTTTGATTTTCTTTGCAGTGGCGATCGCCAAGCTGAGATCGCTAGCTTGAGTTTGCCTCAAAGACATTTTTGCTAGGTCTAATACGGCTTGATTACGTTTTTTTGATTCAGAAATAGGGGCAATTTGGGCAGTTGATTGATTTTTTGGTCGATTGAGTGGAGCTAACTTGGCGACTGGACGAGGAGTTGAGGGAGTTTTGATGATTTGTGAATCGCTGGTAACAGTAGGTGGTTGCTGTCTCGCTCTTAAAACCCTGGCTTGATTACGCAGGAGAATAATAGAAATTAACGCTACAACCACCATAGTTCCGCCTCCCCACAGCAAAAACTGTCTCCATAATGGAGGCTCTGGCTTATTGCTAGGTAGGCGAGAGATGTAGGGTTGGGGAGCATTGGGGATGAACCTCCCGCCTGTTTCTTCTTCGTCGGGTATTGGCGGTTGGTATGGTTGGGGGAAGTCAGTATTTATGGGAAATGGCTGTCTATCTAAGGTGACAGTAGGTGATTTGCCATTACCGTTAGTTTCTAGCCTGGGAGAATCTTCCCATTTCCCAAATTTTGGGGGCTTGGAGGTTGTTCTAGCGGATTCTCCCAAGGATGGTGCTGTTAAGGCTACAGCAAAACTTTCTTCTGAAAAAATAAGAGGTTCGGCTTCAGAAGGTTCTAGGGTACTAGGTACGGCGGCGCTCAGTTCTACCTCAGGATTGTTGGTTGTTGCTACTGGGGGTAAAATTTCCTGTTCATCAAAGGGGATAAAGGCTACAGGATTTTGTGTAGGTCGCCAGTAATGTTGAGATAATTCGGGAGTCAAAACACTTAAGTATTTTTCTAGTTCCCCTAAATTACTGCCGTAACCAGAACGCAAGGCTGATAATAATGCACCTGTAAATATGCCGTGGCCTAGCTCTCTACTTTCTTGAGAAAACTGGTCTGGCTGACAGGAAAGAATGGTGGCTAGTTGTAGTTCTTCGGCTAGTTCGATAATTTCTTTACCTACGGGAGTATCCCCAAGGCTTGCAGAAGCACGGTTGATATCAAACAGCAGCAAAACATTGAGGTTAGCTAGCTGCAAACTTTGCATCAGCGATCGCACTTCTATACCAGTTTCTTCTACCAGTTTGGGGTCGCCTTCTGTGGGCATTAAATAATCTCTGCCGTTGTAATTAACCCCATAACCGCTAAAGAAGAACCATAAATGGTCTTCTGGTTGCCAACAGGCTGCGGCTAAGTCTTCTAGCAACAGCAATATATTTTCTTTAGTTGGATAAGTATCTCTATCGTCAATTGGTGGCGATGTATCCGTCATCAGCAAGCAGCGTTGGTTGACAAAACCTGCTTGGTGAACCAAAAAGTCCTTTAGCGCCTCGGCATCGGCTTGGGCGCAACGTAAAGGTTGAAATAATTGATATTGATTAACGCCTATGGCGATCGCCCAGTAGTTTGCCATCCCGCTCTTTGTAGGTTGTTGTGTGCTTGCCTAAAATTGCGGTTGGCTTTGCTGAAAAAACAAAGCTAACCTATGTCTAATAGTCTAGGAGATTCTCATTGAGTCATTAAAGATACGTATTTTTTATTACTTCCACTTTCGGGAAATTTTCTTGAGTTATTCAAATTACAGAACCTCAATTAAGGAGTTATCAGGTTATGACTAAGAGTAGTACTCACTCACTATCATCAATCATTCCCTTTAAAGTTATTAGCCAAATTGACAAAAAAATCCGGACATTTCCGTTAATCTTTTTGCTTTTATTTCCTGTTCCTGTATGGCTTGTAACAGAATTGGTTTTCCCGCAAATTGTCCGTGCTTACACTGCCAGAGTGGACTTGACTATCGACAGATTACCTGATGAAGCCTACGAAACGATATTACGCAGGGCAGAAATGACTGCCAGAACAGCTGCACAAAGGAGCTTTGATCAAGATATCTTAGTAACAGATATTTCCGTGATCATTTCCGTACAAAGTAATGGAGCGATCGCACCAGTGTTAGCCTTAGATGTCAGCCGTCAGCAATGGCGCACCCGTCCTGATCCGCAACGTTGGGCAACTTATTTCAAAAGCGCGCGATCGCTCTTATTTTTTGAACAGCCACAAAGCAATCCCAACCCAGCCGCCGCCGTCACTATTCCCTCAGCAACCCCATCCCCGTCCCCACAACCAATAGTAGAACCCGCCAATCAGCCACCAAAGTGAATAATTAGGGGTGTAGTAAGAGGCAAGGGAGCAGGGGGCAGGGGGAGCAGGGGAGGCGAAGAAGAATGACTAATGACTAATGACAATTGACCATTGACTATTGACTAATGACGAATCTCTGAAACTTTTCCATTTGACTTAGCCAAGCGATCGCTTAGAATAGAAAGGTTGTCAAGAATTGCGATATCGGCTATCATGGCTGTTCCTAAGAAGAAAACATCTAAATCAAAACGAGATAAACGTCGAGCTACCTGGAGACACAAGGCTGCTGTGGAAGCGCAAAAAGCTCTTTCTTTGGGTAAATCAATTTTGACTGGACGTTCTACATTTGTCTATCCTACTGCGGAAGAAGAAGACGAAGAAGAATAAAAAAATAGGTAATGAGTAATTGGCAGAACCTATTACCCATTACCTTTCACCCATGACTGATGATCAAATAATGATCTACAGCGTAAGTTATCTTTAGCTCTTAATTTTTTAGTGTTTAACAAAATTAATATTTGTAAGTATTTGTAGGGTAAATATTAATTTAGTATTGCTTTCAATAAAGTTTGTCATATTTTTAAGCCGAGTCATATCTCTATTTTTGATTGTTATATAACTATGCTAGGAAAATTTTTTCAAAAACCAGACCAAGAAAATAGCGATCGCGTTCCCCCTGGACAACATTTAGCTAAGGGTTTTCCTGTATTAACTTATGGTGCAGCGCCTAAAGTTAGTTTGGAAGGTTGGGAGTTTCGGGTTTGGGGTTTGGTAAAACCAGCTGCGTTTACTTGGTCTGATTTCATGAATTTACCTCATCATGAATTTACAGCCGACTTTCATTGTGTAACCCGTTGGTCTAAGCTTGATGTCAAGTGGACGGGGATTAAGGTAACAGATTTTATGAGTCTGATTGAGGTAGACTCTAAGGCTGCTCATATCATGGAACATTGCTATGGCGGTTACACCACAAATATCGCAATGGCAGATTTTGTCAGGGAAGAGAATTTTTTCGCTTTTAAATTATTTGGTGAAGACCTACCCTCAGAACATGGCGGGCCGATGCGTCTAGTTGTACCTCACCTCTACGCCTGGAAAAGTGCCAAGTGGATTAATGGACTGGAGTTTCTTGATAAGGAAGAATTAGGTTTTTGGGAACGCAATGGCTACCATCGTCGTGGTGAACCTTGGGAAGAAGAAAGATATAGTTGATTGAGGATTGGTAATGGGTAATGGGTAATGGGAGTATTAGCCGTTACCAGATTCTTCATTCTTTTGTGGGTGAGGAATTTTAATTTCTATTTCCTAATTTCCCAATCCCCAATCCCTAGTTCAAAGCAAAAGTAAAAAGGAAAAATCTTTTACCTTTTTACTTCTTACTTTTAACTTTTTTGCTCCCAATCCCCTACTTCATCATTCGTTTGAGTAAAGATAATTTATCTTTGTAGGGTGCATAACGCCAATCTAGGTCTAGCCAGAAGGCATTTTTCAAGACACTCTTGTAATGGGAAAATGTGTCAAAGCTGGCTTTACCATGATAGCTACCGATACCGCTATCGCCTACACCACCAAAGGGTAAAGATGAAACACCCACGTGCATAATTGTGTCGTTAATACACACTCCACCCGATGAGGTTTCTTGCAGAATTTGTTGTTGTAGGTCTTTATTTTGGGAAAATATGTATAAAGCCAGGGGTTTTGGTTGAGAATTAATGAGGGCGATCGCATCTTTTATATCTGTGTATTCAATCACAGGTAAAATCGGCCCAAAAATTTCTTCCTGCATCACAGGATCTGTCAAAGAAACGTTATCTAGTAAGGTGGGAGCAATATATTTATCCTCATAGTTCGTTTCCCCACCAACAATGACTTGACCATTGTTGAGAAATTTAGCTAAACGCTCAAAATGTTTATGGCTAATAATTCTCCCATAATCAGGGCTATCGATTGGGTTGTCGCCATAAAATTCTTGGAGATTTTTTTGTATGGTAGCAATTAAATCTTTTTTAATTTTCTGATTAACTAAAAGATAATCAGGGGCGATGCAGGTTTGTCCGGCGTTAATGAATTTGCCCCAAGCAATGCGTTTAGCTGTATATTCGAGATGAATCTCACTATCAACAATGCAAGGACTTTTACCACCCAACTCTAAAGTAACTGGTGTGAGATGTTTGGCGGCGGCTTCCATCACAATTTTGCCTATGGCTGTTCCACCAGTAAAAAATATATGATCGAACTTTTCGGTTAGTAACTCTTGGCTAGTTTCTGCGCCACCTTCTACTACTGCAAGATACTCGCTGGGAAAATATTTACTAATCAGGTCTGCTACTAAATTAGAGGTATGAGGTGCAAGTTCTGAAGGTTTGATAATGGCACAGTTTCCGGCAGCGATCGCCCCTACTAACGGTGAAATTATTAATCCGAATGGATAATTCCAAGGGCAAATAATTAAAACAACTCCTAGTGGTTCTGGATAAATTCGCGCTGAATAAGAAAAGAAATCTAGGGGAACATCTGCTTTTTTAGGCTTAGACCAATTTTTCAGATTTTTTATGGCGTAATCAATTTCTTTAATGACACCAATCTCGGCAAAGTAAGCTTCGTATTCCGATTTGTTTAAATCCGCTTTTAATGCCTTAGTTATTGCTGTTTTATTATCAGTAACTAATTTTCTCAGTTTTTTGAGTTGTTCCAGCCGGAAGTTGATATTTTTAGTTTGTCCAGTCTGAAAAAAATTACGTTGTTGTTGAATTATTTCCCTAATTTTTGATGTTTCAATAGTAAGCATTTTTTCCAGCCCTTAATTTTCTACTTTCTCAAACTCTAAAAATATTTTCATCTAGTCTGCTTTACCTACTATTTGAATAGGTAAACTAACGACAAAAACACTGCCTTTGCCTAACTCTGAATTAACTACTATTTTACCGTGATGAGCCTCAACAATGCGCCGAGAAAGATACAAGCCTAGACCACTACCGGAGATTTTATGATTCCCTTGACGAAATCTTTCAAATAATGTGGCGTGTTCTTCTAATGGAATACCTGCGCCTGTATCGGCTATTTCAACTTGTATATAGTCACCGTTGGTAGAAGGTAGGGAAGGTTCAGAAAAATCTTGTTGATTATTTAATATGATGGCTTTAAGGCGGATAGTTACTGAGCCAGAGGCGGTAAATTTGATGGCATTACCGATAAGGTTGGTAAATAAGCGATGTAACTCTAAGCGATCGCCTACGGTGGACGGAATGCCATCGCCTGGTATATTTGGTGTTGATGTGTCGCCAAAATCGCTATTAATTGCCAAGTTTTTTTCTTGAGCCAAGGGTGTTAGTTCTGCAATCACCTCATTTAATAATTGGCTAAGATTTACTGGTTGAAATGCCAAGGTTTTGCGACCAGCTTCAAAGCGATAAACTTCTAATAAAGTATTCACCATCGACAGTAAGTTGATATTACTCCGCGCCATGATGGTGATTACCTCCTGCATTTGCGGTGATAAATTTCCCAAAGCACCTTGTTGAAATAGTGCCAGCATCCGATCAGCAGCTACTAAGGGGGTACGCAAATCGTGGGTGAGACGAGAGACAAAATCTTCGCGCTGGCGAGCTATTTCGTCTCGTTCGTCCATACTATGCTTTAAACGGAGAAGCGATCGCACTCTTGCCAGTAATTCGTCCACTGTGACGGGTTTACGAATAAAATCATCAGCACCCAAATCTAATCCATGCGCCACATTTGGGGCATCATGGGCGGTAATCAGCAAGATGGGGATGTATTGCTGCAAATTCATCTCCCCGCGCACTCGCCTGGTGACTTCATAACCATCCATCCCTGGCATCATTAAATCCAACAGCACCAAATCACAAGGGGATGCTTGCAGTACTGCTAATGCTGAAATGCCATTTTCGGCGGTACTAACTGTATAACCTTCTTCCTCTAGAATGGTTTTAATCAAAAACACGTTATCTGGAGAATCATCAACAACTAGAATTTTTCCAGATTGAGCAGTTTGTAAACTCATGGGATGCCAAAGTATAGAGTAATAGGGATTTTTTTATTAGCAAGTACTTAGCTAAATATGAGGCTTGACTCTTCCGTAGAGTAGGATAGCTCCCTATCAACAATCTGGCAATTAAAAATTTGATGGAATTGATAAAAACTATATAAATACAAGATTACATTTGTATCTAACAAAAATAAGGCTTGTGTCAAGTCCATTCATTCTTAATATTCTGCTGATACTCTAAAGGATATTGCTTCAGTTTTATAACACCGGAATACTTGTTAATGTTGAAGTCTTGACTCTCCTGTAATTGATAAGTCTCTAGAATTTTTTCTATTTGTTGCCAATCTTGATAATCAATCAAAACAGCTACTGGATTCATTGCTTCATCTGTAACAATTTTTTCTTAAAAGGTCGCATTACTTTCGAGTTTAACTGTCGGTTTAACTCTTTGAACATAACTCCAAAACAAAATTTCAGCTAATAGTAAAACTCTAAAAGAATTAACGCTTTAAAATAAAAAATACCTCTGCGCCATTGGTAACACTGTTGCAGGTTCACAAGTTAACAATTCCCCATCTGCCCTGACTTGGTATGTTTCCGAATCTACTTCTATATGAGGTAAAGCATCATTCAGTTTCATATCCTGTTTAGTTAATTGGCGAGTTCCAGAAACTGCGACTGCTGATTTTCCTAAACCCAATTGCTGAGGAATTTCTCTTTCTAAAGCGGCTTGGGAAACAAAGGTTAAAGATGTGGCATTTCTCGCGCCTGCAAAACTGCCAAACATAGGACGCATATGCACAGGTTGCGGTGTGGGAATGCTGGCGTTAGCATCACCCATTTGTGACCAAGCAATCATCCCGCCTTTAATGACTATCTCTGGCTTCACACCAAAAAACGCTGGTCGCCACAAACATAAATCTGCAAGTTTACCTGCTTCTACAGAACCTACATACTGAGCGATTCCATGCGTAATTGCAGGATTGATTGTGTATTTAGCAACATATCTTTTAGCTCTTAAATTGTCTGCTTCACCATCTCCGGTAAGGCTTCCCCGTTGTACTTTCATTTTGTGGGATGTCTGCCAAGTGCGAATTATTACTTCCCCTACTCTGCCCATTGCTTGGGAATCGGAAGCAATCATACTAAATGCGCCTAAGTCATGGAGAATATCTTCGGCGGCGATGGTTTCGCGGCGGATGCGGGATTCGGCAAAAGCTACATCTTCGGCGATCGCCGGATCAAGGTGATGACATACCATCAACATATCGAGGTGTTCGTCTAAGGTGTTGACGGTGTAAGGGCGGGTAGGGTTGGTGGAAGATGGAAGAACGTTGGCTTGTCCACAGACTTTGATAATATCTGGTGCGTGTCCACCGCCTGCGCCTTCGGTGTGGTAGGTGTGGATGGCGCGATTTTTAAAGGCGGCGATGGTATCTTCAACAAATCCGGCTTCGTTGAGGGTGTCGGTGTGGATGGCTACTTGTACGTCGTATTCATCGGCTACACTCAAGCAAGTGTCAATGGTGGCGGGGGTGGTTCCCCAGTCTTCATGGAGTTTTAAACCAATTGCACCAGCAAAAATTTGTTCTGTCAGTCCTTGGGGTTGACTGGCGTTACCTTTACCTAAAAATCCTAAGTTCATAGGAAAAGCATCAGCCGCTTGCAGCATCCTGTACATATTCCAAGGGCCGGGGGTGCAGGTAGTGGCGTTTGTTCCTGTGGCTGGGCCTGTACCGCCGCCAATCATGGTAGTGATACCGGAGGCGATCGCTACTTCAATTTGTTGGGGGCAAATAAAATGGATATGAGTATCAATACCGCCAGCCGTGAGAATCATTCCTTCCCCAGCTAAGGCTTCGGTTCCAGGGCCGATAATAATATCTACATGATCTTGAATATAGGGATTCCCGGCTTTCCCAATTTTAAATATCTTGCCATCTTTAATCCCAATATCTGCTTTAACTATTCCCCACCAATCGAGAATCAAAGCATTAGTAATCACTAAATCTACTGCACCATCAGCGTTGGAAATGGGGGATTGTCCCATACCATCCCTGATGACTTTACCACCGCCGAATTTCACTTCGTCACCGTAGGTTGTGAAGTCTTGTTCTACTTGTATAAATAATTCGGTGTCAGCTAGTCGGATGCGATCGCCTACTGTGGGGCCGTAGGTTTCAGCGTAGGCGCGGCGGGACATTCTGTAGGGCATGGTATACTCCCGGTAAAAGTATTATAGTGTTTACTTATGATCTGATAAAATTTGAGTACAAATATTCATTCATTGTTTAAATAAAGTCAACTTACTTTTTATAAGAAATAGATAGTAGATTGCATGAGTTTTATCAAACTTCAGGGTTACTCTTCATTATTAAATCTATTTTCTTCTAAATTTTCCTTTGAAGGTGGCAGCGCTTTTTGTTCCTTTCCTGAAAGCTTTCTTATTGAATCTCTGCTAAATATCTCTGAAGCTTTTTCAAAAATAGCTTGTACACTTGATTCATCATCTATAAGTTTTTCTATTTTTTCTGTACCGTTAGTTAATTCCTCAATTTTAGGTATCCAAAATTCTGTTATATCAGGTACGGCTCCAATTATGTCATAAACGCTAGTAGGTTGAAGAAACATTACTAGGCTGATAATAAATGCTTTAAATCCTTTATAGGTACCATTCTTTTTATCATCATCTTTTAGTGTATTCTCTATGACAAGCAAATCAGTCATTAAGGATTTAGCCGTCTTTTCTAGTCCTTCATTTCCATCAATGTAATATCGACGCAAGGCTTGTAAAATATCTTCAATTTTCTCAATTAAATATCTTTTTAATTGTTGAGACAAATCCGAATTTATTATTTTCTTCCGAATAGACTCAACTTCAAAGTTAAGTTTTTCTAAAAAATCTATATCTAGAAATACTGTACGTTTTTGAGCATGACAATAGTTTGCTAGTGCATCTAGAGTATTGAGTACATTTCTACTTTCAATATAATCAGCAAAAGTATGCCATCCTGTAGACCAAAGATGATTAACCACAAAAAGCTGATGCAGCCCATCTATTACTTGAATGTATCTATCAATTTTGGGAATATTATTTAATTTTCTTGCTTCTTCTTCAGCTTTTTTTAAAATTAGATAAAAATCTAAGATATTTTTAGGATCATCAGGAAGTTTCATGGCATTTAATAATACATTCCTTGCTGGTTCATCTCTCTTCTTAGATTTAATCGCATCGTCGAGAATAGTTTCGAGTAGTCTTAACGTGTTAGATTGCATCATTGTTAAATTTAACCAAATCTAGAAAGTTTTACTGATTAATTTCCGCGCCTATGATTAGCTAAATATCATATTTATGTTGGCTTTGTAAAAGTGAAAAAGCAATCGATTTGTATAGGGTAATCGCCTACGATGGGAGCCTAGATTTTTGCTTAGGTACGATGAAAAATTAGCTAATATATTATAGCCTTCAACAAATAAGACTAGAATTGGTGTTAAGTTAGTAATTGCCCATTCACCTTCCCATTAAACCCATAAACCTCACGACTCCCAACCAAAGGAACTAAAATCACTTCCTTCTCATCCCCAGGTTCAAACCTAACCGCCGTCCCCGCAGGAATATCCAGACGCATTCCTAAAGCCAATTCCCTATCAAAAATTAGCGCATTATTAACTTCATAAAAGTGAAAATGCGAACCAACTTGAATTGGTCTATCTCCTGTATTAGCAACCAGCAATTTTACAGTCTCACGACCAGCATTTAATTCAATTTCACCGGTTGGTGTAATTATTTCCCCTGGAATCATAATTAATTAAATTTATTAAATTAACGAATAGGATTATGCACAGTTACCAACTTTGTCCCATCAGGAAAAGTTGCCTCTACCTGCACTTCATGCACCATTTCCGCTATCCCTTCCATAACATCATCTCGTGTTAAAAGAGTTGTGCCATAACTCATCAACTCTGATACTGTATTGCCATCCCTCGCACCTTCTAAAATAGCAGCAGAAATATACGCCACGGCTTCTGGATAGTTAAGTTTCAACCCCCTATTTTTGCGCCTCTCTGCTACTAAAGCGGCTGTAAAAATCAATAATTTATCTTTCTCTTGTGGCGTAAGCTGCATAATTAATTAGGAATTACAAATTACGAATTAAGTTTGCCACACTCTGGGTATACATTTACCACGACTGAAAAACTCAACTCGCAGCAATTGCCAAACAGACGTAAACCAGTTTCTCACCTCAGATGTGGAAGCACCACGATATCTACATAAAAATCCATTTTCTAAGGAAGTAACGCCTGCTTCGCCTTGAGTATTCCCTAAATTTCGCGCTTTTTCGATGATTTCTGTGGAAATGGGACTACCCAACCAAACTAGACTACCTACTATTGGTTGTCCAGCCAAACCGTGAGGACTGTGAAAAACGGCTTCGTTTCCTGGTAGCCATTGACGATCTATCCACAAGGGAACGCCTTGTTGCCAAATTTCTGTATGCGATCGCCATTCTCCTTGGTAGAATTTCTCTCCTCTAGCACTACGACCAAATCGGGTAATCTCCCAGCCTAAAAAATTGGCTCCAGTGGCTAATTCTACCCGTAAATCTTGGCGATAAATTGCCCCGTTAAATAATATTGTTTCTTGCGGTAGCCATTCTAAACAAGCACCCGCATCAACTTGTATCTCGATGGTTTGTCTGGCTTGTAAACCTTCGCTGCGATATACCTTCCCGGCGGCGGCGGTGGTAATTAAAGCTTGCGCGTTGGGTTGGAGGCGGAGGTTATAAGATAAGCGATCGCCTCCCACTACACCCCCAGCCGTATGTAAAATCACGCTATGACAGACCTTTTCCCCTTCTGGATAAAAGGGACGTTGTACTTTTAGCGGTGCTTGCTGGTGATTGTAAATTAACTGGGTGGAATTTGAGCGATCGGCATAAACTAAATCAAGTTTGCCATGCCAAGCATTAGAAACTTCTTTTTCTAGAATTTCACTCATAATTGTGTCTAGCAACAGACATAATAATCTCACGCATACCGCTAACGCGGAACTCGTAGAGTAGGCGCAAAGACGCAGAGAAAATAGAGATAATTTTCACCCCTGAACATTGCACCTGTTACTTTGTCTGAGTTTCCGGGAAGTCTATAAATATAGTCCCAAAAATTTTTCAGTCAATCGTAAATTATGACAGCTAAAGTGATTAGTATCTGCAACCTCAAGGGAGGAGTAGGTAAAACTACTATTGTCATGGCATTAGCGGAATATTTGGCAGGCGATACCATGTGTAATAAGCGAGTTTTAGTGATTGATCTTGATCCGCAGTGTAATTTAACAAATATTTTAATGTCAGAAGATATATGGTTTAAAGATTTTGAAACAAGGAAGTTGACTTTGCCTTATTTGTTTAAATATCCCAAAGACTTTTTAGATAATATTAAAGCTGAAAAATTTATAGTTAAACAACATATTTCTAACTTAAAAGCTAAGTTCAAATGCCTACACATTATACCAAGCAGTCCTATACTATTTGAAATTCAGGAAGATTTACCTGATGGATTCTATTTTAATCTAGGGTTAAAAGCAATTGATTTACTAAATGAAGTTATCAAGAATGTATCCCAAAATTATGATTATATTTTGATTGATTGCCCACCCACAATTAATAAAACAATAAAAAGTGCATTTTTAGCAAGCAATTTTTGTATTCTACCTTGCACTCCCAATCGTATGTCTATAGGTGGATTAAGATTAATTTTAAAACATATTAATAAATTTAATGATGAAGCTGGGCATAACTTAAAACCTTTAGGAACTTTAATATCTAGATTTAACATATCTAGAGCTAATGAAAATCAATTAGTTGAGTTTATTACTACTAGTTCTGATTTTCCATCTGTTTTTAAAATTAAAATTGCCGAAAGGGCAAAATTAGCTGAAAATTTGGATTTTGGTGGTAAATTGACATATAAACAAAAATATGGCGATTTATATGAGTCTTTAAAAGATTTATCTCAAGAAGTTATTCAAAGAGTAGGTAGATAATGGAAACATCACAAATTGCCAATTTACTAAGAGCTATTGCAGAAATCGTAGAATCTGATCCGCAAGTTGCCAAGGTTGTAAAAAAATATCTGGCTAATAGTTCAAATTCTCATAAAGTGCAAGATTTATCTGATGTAAAACAAAAGCAGCCACATCTTAGTAAAACTCTAGAAAATGGTGATTTAATCCTTGCTGAATGTCGGCAAATTTTACGCGCACAGGGTGAAGAACAACTAAAGCTTTACTTATTAGAGTTAGGGGAGCAGGTGAGAGAATTACTGAAACATGGTCAACTTGATCCAAATCGCTCTATACGTCGTCGAAAAGATTTGAGTAATATTATTGAGCATATTATTCAAAAATTACAAGCTCAAGATAAAAGCGGAAAATTACTTGCAGCATCAATTTCTAAAACGTGACAGGTATGCAATACATGATATTAATTGTAGGAAATATTTGATAATGGCGTAGGATGAGCAAATCCTTGTTTAGTAAAAGCAGAATTATTAAAATCTCCCAAAAGATGACTTTAAAAAATAAACTAATCAATTAACCAATTTTCTAACTGTAAATTTTTTACTCTAGTTAAATCTGAATCATGAGAGACTAAAATTAAATCATGAATTATAGCCGTAGCAGCTATCAAAATATCCGCATCCTGAATAATTTGACCTCTGCTGGTTAAATCAGCATGAATTTCTGAGGCTTTTTCAAAAATCTTGATATCATCTAAAAATAAAATAGGATAATCTTGGCAAAATTGTTGAAATAAAACTAGTTTCTTTGTAGCATTGCTTCTTAAAAGTCCTCTTTGAACTTCATAGTAAGTTATTCCACTAATGCTAATAAATTGACCTTGGCGACGTATTTCTGTAATTTTTAATCCTATTTCAATATTTTGTTTCAGTGATGCGGAAACAATATTAGTATCTAATAAATAACCCATCTAACCTCGTCTTACAGATTCATCAAAAAGTTGCATTTGCTCTGGAGTCAAATCATTTAGCATTCCTGAAACTAAATTTAAAGACAAAATACTTTTAATCCGTTTCGTCAATTCTTCCTCAGAGATGCTTTCCAGATCAGGAACAGCAGCCGGATCAAAAGTGCGATTAATCATTTCAATCATTTCCTGTTGATTTAAGTTTTCCTTATAAATATGATTGTTGTCAATTAAGGTTTTGACAATTTTAGTTAATCTCTGAGAATTAGGTTGATGATTAATCAAAGTCATAGTTAAATTTCCTCAAAATAATATGTCTGTCGCTTAAATCTTATGTTAGCAGTTTCCCTTTTTCTGGAAAGGGAAGAGTTGACAAAAAAATAGCCGCCTCCACTAGTAGGGAAGCAGCTGTTTTTTAAATTATCTGACTGACTACAGAATATTAGTAATCGAAGTCACCGCCGCCAGCGCCAGCGCCAGCAGGAGCAGCATCCTTGGGTTCTGGCTTGTCAACAACGATGCACTCGGTTGTCAACACCATTCCAGCGATGGAAGCTGCGTTTTGCAGTGCAGAACGTGTTACCTTCGCGGGGTCAACGATACCAGCCTCGAACATATCTACAAATTCGTTGGTAGCAGCGTTGAAACCAACGTTGAATGCTTTTTCTTTGACGCGTTCAGCAATTACAGCGCCGTTTTGACCAGCGTTTTCCGCAATTCTCTTCAGAGGTGCGGGTAATGCACGAGCGACAATCAAAGCACCAGTCAACTCTTCATCTTTGAGGTTGCTGTTAGCCCAAACTTCCAATTCAGGAGTGAGGTGAGCTAGGGTTGTACCGCCACCAGGAACGATACCTTCTTCTACAGCCGCCTTGGTAGCGTTGATAGCGTCTTCTAGGCGCAGTTTCTTGTCTTTCATTTCGGTTTCGGTAGCTGCACCAACTTTAACTACAGCTACACCACCAGAAAGTTTAGCCAGACGTTCTTGTAATTTCTCTTTGTCATAGGAAGATTCAGTTTCTTCCATTTGACGGCGAATTTGTTCTACACGACCTTTAACTGCAACATCGTTACCTTCAGCAACAATTGTGGTGCTGTCTTTGGTGATGGTGATGCGGCGAGCTTTACCCAAGCTTTCCAGCTTAGTATTTTCTAGCTTCAGACCAGCATCTTCGGTGATTAGTTGACCGCCGGTGAGGATAGCGATATCTTCTAGCATAGCCTTACGGCGATCGCCAAAGCCAGGAGCCTTCACAGCAGCAACGTTGAGTACACCGCGTAAACGGTTAACTACTAGGGTTGCTAGAGCTTCTTTTTCAATATCTTCAGCGATAATCACCAGAGGACGACCAGCACGAGCTACTTGCTCTAGAACTGGTACTAAATCTTGAACGAGAGCAATTTTCTTATCGGTCAACAGTAAGAAAGGCTCATCGAAAATCGCTTCCATCCGCTCTGGGTCGGTAGCGAAGTAGGGGGAGATATAGCCTTTGTCAAAGCGCATCCCTTCGGTGATTTCCAATTCGGTAGTTACAGACTTACCTTCTTCTAAAGAGATAACGCCTTCCTTACCTACTTTGTCCATTGCTTCGGCAATCATCTGACCGACTTCATCGTCGTTACCAGCAGAGATTGAGCCAACTTGAGCAATAGATTTCGAATCTTCTACAGGGCGAGCGTGTTCTTTGATTCTGTCAACCAAGAAGCCGGTAGCTTTATCAATACCGCGCTTCAACAGAATTGCGTTAGCACCAGCCGCTACGTTCCGCAAACCTTCTTTCACAATGGCATGAGCCAAAACTGTCGCAGTGGTTGTACCGTCACCTGCTGCATCGTTGGTTTTGGAAGCTGCTTGGCGAATCAAAGCAACGCCAGTGTTTTCAATATGATCTTCTAATTCTATTTCTTTAGCGATGGTTACACCGTCATTAACGATTTGCGGCGCACCAAATTTTTTCTCTAATACTACGTTACGACCTTTGGGGCCAAGGGTAACAGCTACAGCCTCAGCCAGGATATCAATGCCTCGTTCTAGAGCGCGACGAGCGTTTTCGTTGTAGATAATGCGCTTTGCCATAGGTGTCTCAATCTCAGGAAGTTAAATCAAGTTTTGTGTCGTGAAATTTGATCATCAGTAAATAGGTATTGCGATTACCTATTACCTATTACCCATTAGCCAACGACTGCTAGAATGTCTTTTTCAGACAGTAGGACGTATTCTTCGGTTCCCAGCTTGACATCGGTGCCAGCGTACTTGGAGTACAGCACTTTATCGCCAACTTTTACTTCCAATTCTTGACGGCTACCGTCGTCATTCCGTTTGCCTGCTCCAAGAGCAACTACTTCACCTACTTGGGGTTTTTCCTTAGCGGTGTCGGGCAAATACAAACCACCTGCGGTCTTTTCTTCAGAGGCGCTCACTTTCACGAAAACGCGATCGCCTAAAGGTTTAACGGTGGATACGCTTAGAGATACTGCTGCCATACTTTAATTTCTCCAGAGTTAGCACTCTCAACTCCTGAGTGCTAATCTACCGAAGAATAGTCCCCAATGGCAATATTTACGTGTGTACGGGTTTCCGAACTAGAATGATTGGGGAGTAGGGAGTAGTTGTTTGGCAGGCTTTCCATTACGAATTACAAATTAAATAGCTTGCTTCTTGCTTTTGGTGAGTATTACGAATTACAACTAAGAAGTCATCATCTATACGTTTCCCAACAAGACCGTAAGTACTAATACTCAATTATTCGTATTTTTCAGGTTCTTTTCTGTAAGTAATGAATATTTTTATATGGACAACTTTATTTGCAAACTGGGGAAATTGTTATAGAACAGTAATCAGGGAGACGCTCAATGAGTAACAATACAGTGATGTAGTGCAACAAAACTCAAGCTTATAGCTTGCTAGTTTGTTGTTCTAGATCGATAATAGTTGTCTAACCGGAAGTGTCTGGTATCGCCAAGCAAACCCGGAGGTTATTGAGCGAATCGTCCAAAAACACTTGATAGGCATAATGGTGGCGCAAGAATCAGCATTTTTAACCCATCCTTTGCCAACAACTCCCTTACTTGCTTGTGAACATCTAAACAAAGGCTGAACATCAGAAGGGTATTGTAGAGCAGTAAGCCGATGAAAACGCGGGTTGTGTTGCAGCTAGGGTCATCTTAAGCCAATACTTACTTGTGAACTAGAAAGATTATTATTTAATCAGTGTATTTTCACCCGCCACTTTCAAAGGGATATATAATAGCGCATTATAATACTATTGCTCTGCGTATCCTTACTAGAATATTGCCAATGCACTGGTGTGTCATCGAAAGTGAAAACCACTTTTAAGACTCCAAGGAAGAAAGGGCAACTTAAGTGGGAAAAATGACAACATCTCAACAATCCACCATAAAGGATAACCATTCAAGACCTTGATGGATCGAAGCGCGACAAGTGCCACTGCTATGAAAGAGCCCAGCATGAAAGATCACAAACGACTTCTATTGATTGATGATGACCCTAACCTCATCTTGCTGGTGAAGGACTACTTGGAATTCAGAGGATATGAAGTCATCACGGCGGAAAACGGACGAGAAGCTCTGGAAATTCTCGAACATGATGTTCCAGATATGATCATCTGTGACGTGATGATGCCAGAAATGGACGGATATACCTTTGTCGAACAAGTCCGGCAAAACGAACGCACCAGTTGGATTCCTGTTTTGTTCCTGTCAGCAAAAGGACAAAGTGCAGACCGAGTTAAAGGTCTAAACAAAGGTGCAGATGTTTATATGGTCAAGCCTTTTGAACCAGAAGAACTCGTAGCACAAGTAGAATCTTCACTGAAACAAACTATCCGTTGGAAGGAACACCAAGCCAAAGGCGGGGAAAACGGTTCTCGCATCCAAGTTCCCTTCGATGTGCAGTTAACCCCAACCGAACTGAAGGTAGTGCAGTTTGTAGCTAGGGGTCTAGCTAACCGGGAAATCGCTGAAGAATTAAATGTTAGTCAGCGCACTGTTGAAAGCCATGTGTCCAATATGTTGGGCAAAACCAATCTCCACAACCGCACCGAACTAGCACGGTGGGCGATTGAAAATCAAATGGCTTAAATAGCTATCAGCATTCAGCCGTCAGCTTTGAAAAATTAACTGACAGCTGACAGCTGATAGCTTAAATTATTTATTTGGTAATGGGTAATGGCTCACAGGTAATTGTTTTAGCGGATGTTAAGATTTTCCACAAGGATATGAGAAGAATCCCTCATTCCCTATTTCAAGAATAATCAAACCACTACAAAATTGCTGACACTGAGTGAAGGTACACCATATAGTTGGGCAATTTGTACCTGATTGAATCCGCTACCATTACCATCTTGGTCAAAGTAAAGCGCTCCATTACTTGTGTCGTAAATAAATCGTTGGTCATTTGTGGTAGCAACTGTGCCGAGGGTAAACTGACCAGCAGAGAGTGAATCTGGTGATAAGCCACCACCGAAACCTACGGCACATATTTGAATGCGGTCAAGATGATC
The DNA here is from genome assembly GCF_014696625.1 of Nostoc parmelioides FACHB-3921. Lineage (GTDB taxonomy): Bacteria > Cyanobacteriota > Cyanobacteriia > Cyanobacteriales > Nostocaceae > Trichormus > Trichormus parmelioides. The sequence continues at coordinate 79,546 of NZ_JACJQL010000011.1, read as the reverse complement.
GAAGTTGTAGATATGATCAACACCCTCGTTATAATTTTTGAAAACAAAGGTATCCTCATTTAAACCACCAATCAGGATATCATTACCTGCACCGCCGATTAGCTTATTCTTGGCACGGGCAGACCCAACATCCAAGATATCATTACCTGCACCACCATCCAGAATGTGAGTATTGATGATAAAGCGGCTGCTGGAGCCTTTGGCAGATAGATAATCGTCTCCATCACCACCGTCTAGTGTATGGGGGCCAACTGAATAGTCTGCGTAAAGGGAATCATTACCTGCACCTCCATAAAGGAAGTTGTTACCATAGGAACCGCTAACATCCAAGGTATCATCACCTGCTCCACCAATTAGAGTCTGACTGGCGTTGAAGAAGTAGGAATAATTATTCGTAGCAGACAGATAATCATTGCCATCTCCACCATCTAATAAGTTCGTTCCAGCAGTACCGTTTGCATATAAAGAGTCGTTTCCTGCACCACCATAGGCAGTATTGTTATTACGTGAATTGCCTCTAATGCTTAAGATGTCATTACCTGCATCGCCATTGAGGGTGTCATTACCTCCACTACCGCCATCAATGATATCGTCGCTGTTGCCCCCGACAATAATGTCATCATAGGCTGTACCTATGATTTTCAATTGTTCGATATTTTTGTAGCGGACTTGATTGGTGTCGGCGGTAATTAAACCTTGCTTGGTGGTAGTGTTGAAACTTGAAGTGATGCCAGCGATCGCACTACTATAGTTAATGCACAAGTAATCATAGCCTGTCCCTCCATCAACTGTTTGAATTGCCAAGGGATGCACAACTGTGTCTGCATCTGGGCTACTAATATAGAAAGAGTCGTCACCACTACCACCATTGAGAGTGTTAGAACCTTGAACTCCATAGGCATAAAAAATATCATTTCCGTTTCCACCGGAAACTATATTTTTGCCTTTCCATTGATAACTAACATCAAGGATATCATTTCCATCACCTCCATCGAGAACGTTATTCCCAGCAGACAAATCAACTCCGAGATAATCGTCTCCACTTCCACCCCGGAGGGTATTATTTCCTTGGGAATAGCGAGCATAAAGCCAATCATGTCCAGAACCACCATCTAAGATATTCTTTCCATAGGAAAAGCGAACATCTAAAATATCATTTCCCACTCCACCCTTGAGGATGTTATTTCCACTGGAACTATAAGCGTAAATTTCATCATTTCCAGAACCACCATCTAAAAGGTTGTTCCCAGTGGAGTTACCTGCATCTAAAGTATCATCGCCTGCTTCACCATAGAGGCTATTATTACCTTGTTCTCCGTTTAAATTGTCATTACCTTCACCACCATAGAGTTTGTCATTACCTAAGCCGCCATAGAGTTTGTCATTATCTAAGCCGCCATATAGATAGTCATCACCTAAGCCGCCATATAGATAGTCATATCCCGCAAATCCTTTGATGGTATCGCTCTCATCACCACCATAGAGATAGTCATTGCTATTTGTTCCATGAATAATTGTCATAAATTTTGCTCCCTGTAAATCAAATTTTTATGCTATTTGGAAGTTTTAAATTGGCAATTTAGTCCTGTTTTATGCACTCATGATTAGTTAAGATTTGGCACAATCAGCACGCTTTATTTCATCTTTAGATACAATAAGTTATGTATGAGATTCACCCTATTGATGGGCTTAATGGCGGTACTCATCTAGCTGTTTGGACAAATGTTTACAGCAGATTGCAACTAAATTAACTATGGAATTGATAACTCTCAGATAGAGAGTCAAAGTGTTTTAATTCTGTTAGGTTGAGTTTGGTATTAGGGTGTTTTGACTGCTAATTGCTGAATTCTTTTGTATATCCGGCGAAGTGTATACTGACCATGAATGAATCAAGAATATTCAGTCATCTTAGGTTCTTAATTCATGACCTTCTGATGAAAGGTAACCCAATATTTACATTGTTTTGTTAGGTGGTAATGCGCTGAATCAAACTCACTTTTCAATGTTGAGAACGCGCACTAGGGGTAAGAGCTTAGGATATACCTTCTGAAATGGAAAACTGTTATAAAAAAGTGATTAAGACTAAGCTGATTCGCTCAGAATTTAGCAAAACGAATACACAGAACACCTAATTAAGTTCATACCGTATATTTATGTATGAGTCTATAGTTGTATAAACATATTTACATATCATTCATAAAACTTATATTATGCGATGTGCAACTTTCTCTTAACCCTAACCCCCAACCCCTTACCTAGTAAGGAATTGAAGCGAGATTCTACCAATTCAAAATTCAAAATTAAGAATCAAGACAGTCGCACATCGCATTATCTGACCGATGACTCTACTAAAACTCAGCGTTTTGTGGTGTCCGAGGGAAGGGAATTACATCCCGAATATTGCCCATACCCGTGATAAATTGCACGAGTCGTTCAAAACCCAAACCAAAGCCAGCGTGAGGAACAGTACCATAACGACGTAAATCGAGATACCACCACAAATCTTCTGGTTGCATTCCTTGTGCTAATACTCGGCGTTCCAACACATCTAAACGTTCTTCTCTTTGGGAACCACCAATGATTTCCCCAATTTTTGGTGCAAGGACATCCATCGCGCGGACTGTTTTTTCATCGTCGCTCAACCGCATATAAAAGGCTTTAATCTGTGCGGGATAATCTGTAACGATGACTGGCTTTTTGAACAGTTGTTCTGCTAGGTAACGTTCGTGTTCTGATTGTAAATCTAAGCCCCAACTTACAGGATATTCAAATTTAACATCAGCTTTTTCTAAAAGTTTGATGGCATCGGTGTAAGTCAGACGCTCAAATTGATTATTAATAATATTTTCGGCTGTTGCTAAGACAGTATTATCAATGCGTTGATTGAAAAATTCCATGTCTTCTGGACATTTTTCCAACACATGGTTAAAAATGTGTTTGAGAAACGCCTCCGCTAAATCCATATCGCCCTCTAAGTCGCAAAATGCCATTTCTGGCTCAACCATCCAAAATTCTGCTAGGTGGCGGGAGGTATTGGAGTTTTCTGCACGGAAGGTGGGGCCGAAGGTGTAGACATTGCTAAAAGCCATCGCCATAACTTCGGCTTCTAGTTGTCCACTGACTGTTAAGTATGTGGGTTTAGCAAAAAAGTCTTGGCTGTAATCAATTCCTTGGTTTTCTGTGCGGGGAATCTGCTTTAAATCCAAGCTGGTGACGCTAAATAGTTCCCCTGCGCCTTCGCAGTCGCTAGCGGTGATGATGGGGGTGTGTACCCACAAAAAGCCCCTTTCCTGGAAGAATTGGTGAATGGCTGCGGAACAAGCATTACGGACACGGAACACTGCACCGAAGGAATTGGTACGCGATCGCAAATGTCCAATTGTGCGTAAAAATTCAAAAGAGTGGCGTTTCTTTTGCAGTGGATAAGTTTCGGGGTCAGCTTCACCGTAGACTTTCAATGCTTCGGCTTTTAATTCAATACGCTGTCCTTTTCCTTGGGAAGCCACCAATACGCCATTAACTTCAACTGACGCACCTGTATTCAGTTGTTTGACAATTACTGCGTAGTCTGGCAAATCCTGATTGATGACAACTTGCAAATTACCTAGTGATGAGCCGTCATTAACTTCAATAAAAGCAAATCCCTTGAGTTCACGCTTCGTTCTTACCCAGCCTTGAACTACCAGAGACTCATCAGGTTGACCACTCCGCAATATTTCTGCAATTCGTCGGTTTACCATATTTACCCAGCACAGGACTTTAATATCCAGCCTATAATAACGCCCATTCCACCAAAGCGGACGGCTTGCCAGAAAGGTTTTTTCAGGCTCCGCCAAGAAAACAACTGGCTTTCTAAGTTTAGTTCTAGCATTTCCAGTTGCTGTTTGATTTGTCGTAACTCTGTTTTAATTTCCGGGGTTTGGTATTTATTGTGCTGTAATTCTTGACGGCGTTGTTGCCATTGTGCCTGTTGCTCACGATCGCGCGTTACTTGATCATACCTTTGTTTTAAGCTCAAAAGCGATCGCTCTACTTCCTCTAGCTCCTGTTCAAAGTGCGGTTCTTGATTTTCCCCTGACGATTGTGGTTGTTTTGGCGGCTTCATGGACAAGTAGTAAACTATGATTAACAGCGAGTCTGCCAATATTTAAGGAGTCATTAGACTCAGCACCCAGCACTCATTACTCAGCACTTGTCAATTATGTCTCAACCCAGCCAGCTTTCTAAAACCAGTCAACTCAATGAATTTAGTGATTTGGAACTAGCCCAAGCCCTCATGGAAAGACTGAGTATTTCACCTGACGATTGGCATCGCCTCAAGTCTAACCGCAATTCTCGCGCTAGTGAACAATTAGCCGCCGCTATGGTATTTATACTCAAAAACCAACCCCAGGAAGCTCTTGCTAGACTAGAACAAGCTGTTGGTTGGTTAAATCGTTCAATATCTGCCCCTCCCTGTCCGTCTCATGGAAATAAGGGACTAGGAACCGGAGAGTAGGGACTGGGATAATTTACCCAATACCTAGTTCCCAATACCCATTCCCTTAATTATCGCCGCAGAGATAGACGGGGGCGGCTTTCCATTTGTTTACATAATCTCAATTCTGTGCCTTTGCGATTCCACTCTACTTGGTCAAAAATTTGGTGCAGAAGACACATCCCTCTACCGTTTTCTGATTCATCGGGTGGTAAATAGTCTGTAGGATCTTCTTCATGACTGGTTATAGGGCTAAAGCCTTGTCCTTGGTCTGATATTACCCACCAATACTGATTATCTATGAGGGAGAAACGGACTACAACTGTTTTACTTGGGTCAAGGTTGTTGCCGTGTTTAGCTGCATTAACTAAAGCTTCTTGTAGCCCTAATCGCAGTTCTGCTTGTAGTTTGGCGGGAATTTCCGCCAACAATAAATCTAATATAGGACAAAGATAGAGAGTCGAGGCGAAACTAATAGTACCCCAATAACGTCCAACTGGACGGAGCGAAATGGTTATCACGAGAGAAACCCCATAGCTTTCAGTTAGCTAGACATCAGTTTGCTTTTGCAGGCACTCTGATAAAAATGGAGGTGGTCATACTGCCTTCAAACTTGCGTCTTTATTACTAAGTTTTGAAAATGCTGGGGAGCATTGACTCTGTTTATGAAGTTTGATTGTGGATACATAAAGCGGCTATGAGTGATATGCTAAGAGTTTTAGCAGGCTAAGAATGGGGGAAATTACAATAGATTTGTAATTATCTTAATGTTGCCGATTTGTACTTTAAACAATCTTATTCATGGGTTATTGGAGCCATGCAACTTTAATTTTTTTAACAAAATCATTGCTATGTTTAAGTTAATTCGATCTTAGCATTTTTACTATGCAATAGACTACAAATTTGAGATTTGAGTTTTTCTCAAGGATTAAATATCCTTACCAGACTGTGATAGCACAAGAAAAGCGGCAGCTTCCACATGAGATGTTTGGGGGAAAAAATCGGCGCTTTGGATACGTTGGATAGTATATGTTCCATCTGCACACAGTAACTTGAGGTCACGAGCCAGGGTGGCTACTTTACAGCTGACGTAAACAATGCGGGCAGGTTTCGATGCTAATAAAGATTCGATGACAATGCGATCGCACCCTTTACGCGGCGGGTCTAGTAATACCACATCTGGTATTATTCCCATCTTGGGCAGCAATTTCTCAACAGCCCCCACTTGAAATTCCACATTATTAATCCCGTTGTGTTGGGCATTGATGATTGCTTGTTGTACAGCTTCTGGTTGCAATTCCAATCCTATAGCTTGGCGTACCTGTTTACTTAAAGGTAAGGTTAAGGTGCCAATGCCACAGTAGGCATCAATTAACGTCTCATGCCCTTGCAGATTTAGTTGTGACTCAATTACTTGTAATAATGCTTCGGCTGTTTCTGTAAATACCTGAAAAAATGTATCGGGGCGGACTTGAAACTCCATTCCAGCAAAAATCTCTCGCAAATAGGGAACCCCAGCAATACATCGAGTTTCTCTGCCAAAAATCGCATTGGTGCGTTCGGGATTACGATTTAAGGACACACCCACCAACTGGGGATAGCGCTGCAACCATTCCTGGGCTTGCTGTTCAATTCCTGGTAAGTTTCCATCTTTGACAACTAAAGTTAATAAAATTTCACCTGTGCGCCTACCGATACGTAAACCAAGATGGCGAATTTGTCCTTGGTGGCGTTTTTCATCGTAGATAGGCCAGCCACGCTGTTGGATATCTTGCTTAACTTGTGCCAGTAGAGGATTTAAGCGGGGATCTTGGACTGGGCATTGATTTAAGTTAACTACATGATGGCTACCTTTTTGATAGTAACCAGCTTGTACTTGACCTGTAGCAGAAACATCGAGGGGATAGGTAGCTTTATTGCGATAGCCTAAAGATGAGGCTGTCACCAGTAGGGGATCTACTGGTAGTTGAGCAAAACCACCAATGCGTTGTAAAGCTTGAATAACTTGGTGGCGTTTAGCAATTAACTGATATTCATAATCAATATGTTGCCACTGACAACCGCCGCACTTGTCAGCCACAATACAACTGGGGCGAATGCGGTGAGGGGATGGTTCTAGTAGCTGGTGAACTTTGCCGTGGGCGTAATTGGGCTTGACGTGTACTAAGCGTACCAAAACGCGATCGCCTGGTACAGTATCCGGGACAAACACCACACGCTCTGCAAAGCGTCCTACACCATCACCAGTATCACTCAAGTCGGCGATCGCTACTTCAATTAATTCACCCTGATGCCAAGTAGATTTAGTCATTTGTCAGTTGTCAATTGTTAGTAGGGGCGGGTTTATTTGGATCTTTGTTAATGAATGAGGATATCTGTGAACCCGCCCGTACAGATATCTGTAAACTCGCCCATACAGTTGTCAGTAGTTCTTCCGTTTGTTTCCCTATCTACCATCCCCTTCACTTCTGTACCTCCAACTCGTTAAACTAGCAAATAATATTTCGCGTGATTTAAATAATCATGACTGTAATTAGCCAAGTTATTCTCCAAGCCGACGACGAACTGCGTTATCCCAGCAGTGGCGAACTCAAGAGCATCAGTGATTTTTTACAAACTGGTGTCCAAAGAACAAGAATCGTCGCTATCCTAGCGGAAAACGAGAAGAAAATTGTTCAGGAAGCCACCAAACAACTTTGGCAGAAACGTCCTGATTTTATCGCACCTGGTGGCAACGCTTATGGCGAACGCCAGCGTGCGTTGTGTATCCGTGACTTTGGCTGGTACTTACGCCTAATTACCTATGGTGTACTAGCCGGAGACATAGAACCAATCGAAAAAATCGGCATCATCGGTGTGCGAGAAATGTACAATTCTTTGGGCGTTCCCGTACCCGGAATGGTAGAAGCCATCAATTCTCTGAAAAAAGCCTCTCTTGATTTATTAAGTTCAGAAGATGCTGCTGCTGCTGCACCTTACTTTGACTACATCATTCAGGCAATGTCCTAGTACCGCTACGCGGAATTCAAAATTTAAAATTCAAAATTCAAAAAGCTGATTAACTGAGCTTTTCTCTGATTTTGGATGGTAGATTTACCTCCTCCGCGTTGTAGTAATACAAAGTCTGTGTTGATCCAAGTAAATTGAGTCTTAGGTAATAAGCTTAACAATCCATAAGATTCTCATTTGATCATAACCTCCCCATATTTGGTAGTGGCTCTGGCAAGCTCTCTCTGTCAAGTTACCAACCAGATGTGGGGAAATTTTATTTAATCATTGGTCAACAGTTCCCAAACAAAAAACCGACAACCTCTTATAGAGGACTGTCGGCAATTAGTGTGTTCCCTATTAATGACTCGGCTAGAGTTCAGTAATACGTAAATACTGTCATCTAGTAGATTACACGTAAGCGATCTTAATCATAGGCCTATGTGATTGTTATCACATTATTTTTCCGAATAACCTGTATTTACGTGAATATCTTTATTCTTTTAATAAAAAATATAGCGAACCGGTGAGTCTGATGAATGTATGGACTTAACTATAGGAGCTTTGCGTTCATCCTATATCCGGATAAATACTTTTGAAATCCTTCTATTGAGGGAGTGATGCCAAAATAAGAACATTTTTCTATGGGGAATTTATGAAAAAGCTTGGTTAATTCTCAGCAGCAAAAACTTATCCAGTAAAACAACTAACAACTGACACGCATAGCGCACTAAATCGATACAATAATGCTCTGTCCTGTTGGTGCATTATTTCCATGACTGCCACATCTCCCTTTTCCCCTCAAGAAATTGCTGCTGAAGGCATCAAACCAGAAGAATATGCAGAAATTGTCCGACGATTAGGCCGTCATCCCAATAAAGCTGAACTGGGAATGTTTGGGGTGATGTGGTCAGAACACTGCTGTTACAAAAATTCCCGCCCCTTACTCAAACAATTCCCCACCACAGGCCCCCGCATTCTCGTAGGGCCAGGGGAAAACGCTGGGGTTGTGGATTTAGGTGCAGGATTGCAACTGGCATTTAAGATTGAATCTCACAACCACCCTTCAGCCGTTGAACCCTTTCAAGGAGCTGCAACTGGTGTAGGTGGCATTCTCCGAGATATTTTTACAATGGGTGCGCGTCCCATTGCTTTGTTAAATTCCTTACGCTTCGGTTCTCTAGAAGACCCCAAAACCCAAAGATTATTCTCTGGTGTAGTTGCCGGAATTTCCCACTATGGTAACTGTGTAGGTGTTCCTACTGTCGGTGGTGAAGTTTATTTTGATCCCGCCTATTCAGGCAATCCCCTGGTGAATGTTATGGCTTTGGGATTAATGGAAACACCAGAAATTGTCAAATCTGGAGCATCTGGTATCGGTAATCCTGTATTGTACGTGGGTTCTACTACGGGACGGGATGGTATGGGAGGGGCAAGTTTTGCCAGCGCGGAATTAAGTGATGAGTCCATTGATGACCGGCCAGCAGTGCAAGTGGGCGATCCTTTTTTAGAAAAATCCTTAATTGAAGCTTGTTTAGAAGCGTTCAAGACAGGTGCAGTGGTTGCAGCGCAAGATATGGGTGCGGCGGGAATCACCTGTTCTACATCTGAGATGGCGGCTAAAGGTGGCGTAGGAATTGAATTAGATTTAGATAAAATTCCTGTGCGGGAAACAGGGATGATTCCCTATGAATATCTCCTATCAGAATCTCAAGAACGAATGTTATTTGTTGCTCATCAAGGACGAGAGCAAGAATTAATCGATATTTTCCACCGTTGGGGACTACAGGCGGTTGTTGCCGGTACAGTCATCGCTGAACCGATTGTGCGTATTCTCTTTCAAGGTGCAATTGCTGCGGAAATTCCGGCTGATGCTTTAGCTGAGAATACCCCACTGTACGAGCGTGAGTTATTGGCAGAACCCCCAGAATATGCCCGTCAAGCATGGGAATGGTCTTCTGATTCTTTACCTGCCTGTACAATTGCTGGTGTTGAGATTCAAGGAAATCTGCAAAGTTGGCAGGAGATTTTGTTAACGTTGCTCAATACTCCCACGATCGCCTCGAAAAATTGGGTATATCGTCAATATGACCACCAAGTGCAGAATAATACAGTTTTTCTCCCTGGTGGTGCAGATGCGGCAGTTGTGCGCTTACGTCCCCTAGAAGGGCAGGGGAGCAGAGAGAAGTCCGAGCGGAGGCTTCCTCCGATCGGAACTTCGGAGGGAGCAGAGGAGCAGGGGGGAGTTAATACTCTCAGTGGTGTTGCGGCTACGGTGGATTGCAATCCTCGGTATGTTTACCTTGATCCCTATGAGGGAGCTAAGGCCGTGGTGGCAGAAGCAGCCCGGAATCTTAGCTGTGTGGGCGCGGAACCTCTGGCGGTGACAGATAACTTAAATTTTGGCAGCCCAGAAAAACCCATTGGTTATTGGCAATTGTCAGAGGCTTGTCGGGGTTTGGCGGAAGGTTGCCGAGAATTGGCAACCCCAGTTACTGGTGGTAATGTCTCTTTATATAACGAGACCCTTGATCCTCAAGGCAACCCCCAGCCAATTTACCCAACGCCAGTTGTGGGAATGGTGGGATTGATTGCTAATTTAACCAAAATTTGCGGTCAAGGTTGGCAAACCCCAGGTGATGTGATTTACCTTTTAGGCTCATCTACTACGACTTTAGGCGCATCTGAATACTTAGCGACTATTCACGACACTGTAGCAGGTAGACCCCCACGGGTAGATTTCGATTTAGAACGCCGTGTACAAAAAGTTTGTCGTGAAGGGATTCACGCAGGTTCGGTACGTTCAGCTCATGATTGTGCTGAGGGTGGTTTAGCCGTTGCTGTGGCAGAATCTTGTCTTGCTGGCAACCTGGGGGCGGAAATTCACTTAGAAGTATCTGGAACTCAGTTACAGCGCTTGGATGAAGTACTTTTTGGTGAGGGTGGAGCCAGAATTTTAGTATCTGTAGCATCAACACAACAGGAAAATTGGGAATCCTATTTACAGGAACATCTAGGACAAAATTGGCAAAAATTGGGCATAGTCGGAAATACCGATGCAGATTTGACGGTTTTAACCACTGATAATCAAATTTTAATGCGCGTTAGCATCGAAGAAATGAACGATCGCTATCAAAATGCGATCGCCAGAAGGTTAGCCCTGTGAATCAGTAGATAGTGACAACTGTAGGGGCGGGTTTACAGATATCCTGACTCTTGAACGATGATCTTCATAAACCCGCCCCTACTAAACCAATGACAACTGACAACTGACAAATTCCCCAAATCAATAGCATCTTTAATCACAATTAAGGTACTGTTTTAATAGATGGTTAAAGATATGTTAAGAAAATTCCGCAACTATCCCTAGACATAATCCCAGTGACCCAATAGTTACGAATTATTTTGACTTGACACCCCAACCAGGAGCAAAGCTAGCATGATTCCCATTGATTCCGTCACTCCGGATGAGTACCCCAGTCAGACTAACAACCCAATCGATAGTCAAGAAAATCGTCCTGACAAGCCAGAAGAGGCTTGTGGAGTTTTCGGTATTTACGCCCCAGGAGAAAATGTTGCCAAACTAACCTACTTTGGATTATATGCCCTGCAACATCGGGGTCAAGAATCAGCTGGTATTGCCACGTTTGAGGGGACAACAGTTCACCTGCATAAAGACATGGGCTTGGTTTCTCAAGTCTTTAATGAGTCGATTTTAGAAGAGTTGCCTGGTGATATCGGTGTTGGTCATACCCGTTACTCTACCACTGGTTCCAGTCGTAAAGTTAATGCCCAACCTGCTGTACTGGATACTCGTTTAGGTAAGTTGGCTCTAGCACATAATGGTAACTTAGTCAATACTGTGAAGTTGCGAGAAGAGTTAGTTAATAGCAACTGCAACCTAGTAACAACCACAGACTCAGAAATGATTGCCTTTGCGATCGCCCAAGCAGTCAACGCCGGTGCAGAATGGTTAGATGGCGCAATTCAAGCATTTCATCGTTGCGAGGGAGCTTTTAGCTTAGTTATTGGTACACCTGTTGGCGTGATGGGGGTGCGTGACACCAACGGCATTCGTCCTCTGGTAATTGGAACTTTGCCTGGTAATCCAGTGCGTTATGTTTTATCTTCGGAAACCTGTGGTTTAGATATTATTGGCGCTGATTATCTCCGCGATGTAGAACCAGGTGAAGTAGTTTGGATTACCGAAGAAGGTTTAGCTTCCTACCATTGGAGCCAAAAACCAGAACGAAGATTGTGTATTTTCGAGATGATTTATTTTGCTCGTCCCGATAGCCAAATGCACAACGAGACTTTATACAGTTATCGAATGCGTTTAGGACGACAACTAGCAGCCGAATCCTACGTAGACGCGGATATTGTCTTTGGTGTCCCTGACTCTGGAATTCCTGCCGCCATTGGATTTTCTCAGGCTTCTGGTGTGGCCTACGGCGAAGGGTTGATTAAGAATCGTTATGTTGGTCGCACCTTTATTCAGCCTACCCAAACCATGCGGGAGTCGGGGATTAAGATGAAACTCAACCCCCTCAAAGATGTGCTGGCGGGTAAAAGAGTAATTATCGTTGATGACTCCATTGTCAGAGGTACTACTAGCCGCAAACTAGTTAAAGCCTTACGTGACGCTGGTGCAGCCGAAGTACATATGCGGATTTCTTCTCCACCAGTAACTCATCCTTGTTTCTACGGAATTGACACTGATTCTCAAGACCAGTTAATAGCTGCTACTAAGTCAGTAGAAGAAATTGCCAAGCAATTAGAAGTAGAAAGTCTCGCCTATCTCAGTTGGGATGGGATGTTAGAAGCAACCAGAGAAGATAAAAATAGTTTCTGTTCTGCCTGTTTTACTGGCGATTACCCTGTGACAATTCCTGAGCAAGTGAAGCGGTCTAAGTTGATTTTGGAAAAGGTAGTAGTTTAGGGATTAGGAACAAATCAGTGCTGGGTTTTGAGAATTCACTCAGCACTGTCTCAAGCCTAACCAAGCTAAAATAGTTGAATATCTCAACATTGATAATTTATGAACCAGCCGACCACAAGAAAAGTTCGCTGGAATACCACAGACTTAGAGTTATTTCCCGAAGACGGGAAGCGGTATGAAATTATCGATGGGGAATTGTTCGTGACGAGAGCGCCTCACTGGAAACATCAGCGAGTTTGTGTCAGAATTAGTACCGCTTTAGATAATTGGTCACAAATTACTGGTCTGGGGGAAGTGGCGATCGCTCCAGGGATAATTCTCGGTGATAATGATAATGTAATTCCCGATGTTGTTTGGGCTAGCAATGAGAGACTATCTAATTTATTAGATGAGGCTGGTCATTTGACGGCTGCACCGGAACTGGTGGTAGAGGTATTATCACTGGGAAATGAGAATGAAAGGCGAGATAGAGAACTGAAACTTAAGCTCTACTCATCACAAGGTGTCAGAGAATATTGGATTATAGATTGGCGTAAGCAACAGGTGGAAGTATATCGGCGTGAACAGGGGATTTTAAAGTTAGTGGTCACGTTGTTTCATGGTGATGAACTTAACTCACCCCTGTTGCCTAATTTTACTTGTGCGATCGCTCCTTTGTTTGGTTAGTTTTTTTCAACGCAGAGGGACGCTAAGGAAAGCGCAGCGAAAAGTTCTGGAGGAGGGTTTCCCTCCGTAGGAAACTTTTCAAGAGAGAGTAACGCAGAGTGTTATTTAGTGCATTTTAGCGGCAATATCCATGTCATCGCTTTTTAGCTGACCGTCTTCCATGTAGATGATGCGGTCGGCAATATCTAAGATGCGGTTGTCGTGGGTAACTAGTAGAATGGTACAGCCTTGTTCTTTGGCTAGTTTTTGCATCAGTTCTACAACATCACGTCCCGATTTTTTATCTAGAGCGGCTGTAGGTTCATCTGCTAAAACAATTTTAGGATGACTGACGAGGGCGCGGGCGATCGCTACCCGTTGTTTTTGACCTCCAGACAGATTTTCGGCGTAGTAATTTACCCTATCACCTAAACCAACAGTTTCTAACATAGCGATCGCTTTGGCGTTAATGTCTTCATGAAAAAACTCTTCATGCAATTCTAAAGACATTCGCACATTTTCTTTTGCTGTTAAAAAAGTCATCAGGTTATGAGCTTGGAATATATAACCAATTTGACGGCGTAGTTTTGTTAATTGATTTTTGCTAGCTCCACAAATTTCCTGTCCTAAAATCTTCAAACTCCCTTCTTGAGCCGAACGCAATCCACCCATCAAAGTTAATAAGGTAGTTTTCCCGGAGCCTGAAGGCCCTGTCATAATGACAATTTCCCCGGCATTAATAGTCAAATTAATATCAAACAACACCTGTTTTTGCAGCGAACCTGAACCAAAATAATGATTAAGATTGCTAACAGAAATCACGGGTTCTAAATCAAAGGATTGTGAGTTAGTGGTAGCTGGAATAAAGTCTTGTAACATTTTTAAGAAGAGTAGAAAGTGGTAAATAGAAATAAAGGATATTGACCAATGACCAATGACAAATGACTAAAACACATCCGCAGGATCAGCAGAGCGGAGTTTTCGCATAGCGATCGCACCGGAAGCGGTACACATGATAATAGTGAGAATAAATACGGTGATTGCTCGTTCTAGCTTCATGGCTATGGGCAACATGGTTGCAGCATAAGTAATTTGATATAGCCCAAAAGACAAGATATAAGCTGGGAGATAACCAAGGAAGGCTAATAACAATGCTTCTTGCAGTAGGACTACTAACAGATAGCGGTCTGTATAGCCCATAGCTTTGAGGGTGGCGTATTCTGGCAAGTGATCAGAAACATCAGAGTAGAGAATCTGATAAACAATCACAATACCGACAATAAAACCTACTCCCACACCTAACCCGAAAATGAAACCAATCCCAGTACCGTTTGCCCAGTATTCTTTTTCAGTTTGGGCAAACCCTTCGGGAGTCAAGACTTTGACATCATTGGGTAGGCCTGCGGCTAGTTGCGATCGCACTTTTTCTTTATCTACTCCCGGTTTGAGGGTGATTAATCCCACTTCAATGCGCTCTGGTTTGCGTTCGGGAAATAGTCTTAAAAATGTGGAATCGCTAGCAATGACGTTACCATCAGCCGCAAAAGAGGCTCCATTACTAAACACACCGCTAACATTAACGCCAATATTATTGAGTTCTGTTTGAAAGCTGTTGGTTTTTTTGAATATATCACCCACGGCTCCATATTCTGGACGACCAGCTTGATCAAATAAGACTTGATTTAGCTGTTTAATTTGATTTTGATTTTGTTGGATTTCGGGAAATTTAAAAGCAGATGCAGCCGGATCTATACCCCATACTAAGATGGCTCGATCCTGACGAGTTTCCGGATTACGCCACTGTCCAGTACCTATGTAAAGGGGAGTTACTGACTGTACACCCTCATAACCTAAAGCTTGATATAGCCGTTCTCTAGAAAAGCTCTTGACTGAAAACAAAGTTTGAAATTGAGGATTAATTAACACCAAATCCGCTTGTAAATTGCGGTGAGGTTTAACAGCCGCATCAAACAGCGCACTTTCAAACCCTAGCTGAATAAACATCAGCATATCGGCAAAAGTAATACCAGCAACTGCAACCGCTAACCGAGTCTTTTCCTTCATTAACTGCCGCCAAGCTAGCGGAGTTTTACGAAACATTTGAGACAACATAATTTTATTTAGTCATTAGTCATTGGTCAACAGTCAACAGTCAACAGTCAACAGTCAACTGTTTTCTCACTACTTCCTAATCCTCTGCACTTTTTAAAGTTCGATTGCTGTTTGTACTTGCAAGTTTGTGAAACCTGCAACTTTTTTGCTGTCTTCAGGGTTGAGGCGAATTTTGACTTCAACGACTCGGCTATCTAGGTTTTCTCCAGGCTGGTTGCTAAATACGTTTTGTCGTCCTACCTGCAAGCCGATTTGAGAAACTTTTCCTCGCAATTCGCCACCAAAGGCTTGGCTGGTAATGACTGCTGGCTGTCCCAGTTTCACTTTACCGATGTCGGTTTGATAGACTTCGGCAACAGCTAACATTTGGTCGGTTTGTGCTAAGTCAGCAATGCCGTCATCACTGATTTTTTCGCCGACACGGGTATGAATTTTGAGAATCTGTCCCGCTTGTGGCGCTCTGATATAAGCTGCTTCTAAATCGGTTGTGGCGCGTTTGAGGGAAGCGATCGCATCTTCAACTTCTGTTTGTGCTGCTTGCACGTCCACTGGTCTAATTTCGGCAATACTGGTGAGTGTGGCTTTGGCTTCGCTAATTTGCTTGTTACTGGTGGCGTTAATGCGGTTCAGTGCAACTTTGGCTTCCGCTAGTTCTTTGCTAGCAGTGGAATTAATCCGGTTCAGCACTGCTTTGGCTTCGTCTAGTTGCTCTTTGGCAGTTTCCACACTCAAGCGTCTGGTATCAATTGCTGAACTAGAAATTGCCCCTTCTGAGTAAAGCTGCTGATAGCGTTGATACTCGGCTTCGGCATTTTTCAGCTCTGCTTCTATCTTCCTAATTGTGGCTTCTTGGGCGATTTTGTCACCTTGCCATTGTGCTTCTATCCGCGCAATTGTTTGTTGTTGTCCTGTTCTATCGCCTTGGGATTGGGCTTGTAAGCGTTCTACACTAGCTTGCTGGGCGCGAATATCACCAGTTTTGGCTCCAGCTTTGACTTGATTCAGTTTGGCTTGAGCAACGCGTATTTGTTTTTCGGCTTGGAGTACGGCGGTTTGCAAGCGGGCGCGAGAGTCTAAAATTGCGACTACTTGTCCAGTTTGCACTTCCTCACCTTCTTCCACTAGGATTTGAGCGATGCGATCGCCATCTAAGGCCAATGGTGCAGATAAGCTGATCACTTCTGTTTCTGGTTCTAGTCTACCCAAAGCAGTTATCTTGGGAGCGATCGCCTCAGTTGGTACAGCATCGGATGCACTGGTTTTACTAACTTGCCCGAACTGACTAACTGCATACAAAACAATTCCCGATGTCATGGCGGTAGCTGCAATTACTAGTGCAATTACCCCTTGATTAGCAGGCTTAAATAATAGTTTTTGACTCATTTTCTCCTCACAAAATAAGTTAATTTAACCGAAAAATGAAATCAATTAAGATAAGAGTTGGCAATTTTATTTGTTTGATTATTTTTTAAATAAAGCGTCAGCATTTTACCTAATAAAGCACATTGTTCTGGAAAATTAATTGTCTGGTTGCACCAAAGTTTTTCTAAAATTAAGCCATTAATCAAGCTCAAAACAAAGGTCGCTATCGCTGTATCTTGAATACCTAAAAAGTCACAAACAGCTTGCTGATATCGTTGATTAACACGTTTGAATACAATATTTTTCTGTACTTCTTTTACATCTTGACTTTGGCAAAAATCTACCCAAACATACGTCCATTTAATACAGTAATCTTCATGTTTAATCAAATATCTACCTAAAGCTGTCATCGCCTCTTCTATGGTTTCGGCTCCATCCATCTCAGCTAATGCTGCACTCACATCTTGTTGACTTATTTCTTCTACTAATTGCTCAAACAACGTTTGTTTACTAGGAAAGTAATGGTACAGCGTACCTGTAGAAACATTTAAACCTTGAGCAATCTGCCGCATGGTGATGGAACCGTAACCCTTTTCAGCAAATAAATCAAAGCATTTACTGAGCAGTTCTTTCCGATATTGGTCATGATCAACAATTTTAGGCATAATTACGGATTATTTATATCGAACGCTCGTTATTTAATAATATCTGTTTTTGTTCGGTCGTCAAGTGAGAGCTTTCAAAGGCTTTATTTTTGGTCGGAGGATATTATTGTGACTAGAAAGTGATATCAGAAAAAGCTTTCTGTTGCAGGAAAAATATTAAGTCAATATTAAATTGCTATACATTTCTTAATGTATTCTAGCTTTCCAGTACTGTCAAGGCTACTGAAAATACCAACCGAATAGAAATAAAGTTTACTTTGGGCAGAGAGTGCGATCGCTATATATAGTGATCTTGTTCAGAGATTGCTAGAAAATTTCGCAATAGACCAAGGGGTTGAATTGAATCTAATCAACAAAGTTGTCGGGCTGCCCTTCAAAACCAACCCCTGCATTCCACACATCATGAAACTACAGCAAAATCTGTATACTTTCTCATACTAGGCTCATGGAATGCTAGCACAATGTCTTCTTTAGGAACACCTAAACGAACTAGATCAGTTGCGATCCCATCTTCAGTCCAATCTTCTTCGATCCAAAACTTACCATCACGAATCCGCACATAGACCGTCATACCAGTAACACGCTCGCCATTTTGCCAGCCGAGATTCATCCAAATATATTGAGCTTTAGATTCATCCACAATCAAAAATGTCTCAATATCTGGATTTGAATGGCGGTTACTCAGTTCTATATATTCAGACAAAATGCGCTGAATTAATTTAGGATAATCGGTTAATTTATCCATTGTGTAATCTCCTCTGTCTCTAAATTTACAACAATAATTGGAAGTTGATGTTTATTGAGAATAAGTTGAGTTACGTCCTGAATAAAGAAGGAGTTGTATGCAACTGTACTGATAGCGATATACAACTTACGGTCTGGTGCTGTTTCCTCTAGAAGATAGCGGTAGATATCGTACTGACCAAGTGCCTCTTTCAAATCCTGTATCTTTGATGCGCCAATAAAGCTTTTTACTTCCACAACCAGCTTTTGCCCAGATCGTTCAGCTCCAATTGGATATTCAGCACCAAGATCAGCATACAACACGGTTCTTCGATACTGAATGATGTAGGGGTCATCTGTAATCGACCAGCCATCGTTGATTAGTGCATTTTTTACCGAGTTGTGGATGATGTCTAGCTTGGGCATAGTTTAACTATAAATCAACCTTTCTATCGTTAAAATCATGAGTTAAATTAGCCCAAACTCAGCAACTACGCAGGTACAACAAATTTCTCGGTACCTGCTAACTCAAAAGCAGTGTGAATGACTTGCAAAGCTTGTACACCTTGTTCTTGAGAGACAACACAGCTAATTTTAATTTCGGAAGTGGCAATCATTTGAATGTTGATTTGGTGTTTAGCTAATGCTTCAAACATTTTGGCGGCTACACCTGGTTGACCTACCATCCCCGCACCGACAATACTAACTTTAGCGATCGCACTATCCAAAACCACATCACCCCAACCCAACTCTGGGGCTACTTGACAGAGCAATTTTTGGGCAGTTTCCCCATCCATGCGGGGGACTGTAAAAGCAATATCCCGGCGGGGAACACCATCAACAATGCGACAACGTTGAGACTGAATGATCATGTCTACGCTGATATTGTGCTGGGCGAGAATACCAAACAGTTGCGCCGCCATCCCTGGACGGTCTGGGACTTGACGAATCGCCAGACGGGCTTGGTTTAAGTCTAAGGCGACACCGCGAACGGGAGGGGAGTTGTGAGTGGAGAGGGAAGGGGGGGTGGGGGAGTGGAGGGGAGTTTCAATTTCAAAGGCTTTACGGAGGGCGATAATAGCGCGATCGCCGTCTTGGGCATCAATAACACAACTAACTTTGACTTCGCTGGTGGAAATCATTTGAATATTTACGCCGGCTTCGGCTAAGGTGGCGAACATTTTGGCGGCTACCCCAGGACGACCAATCATCCCTGCACCAGCAATACTGACTTTGGCAATGTTTTGTTCTACCATCACCTCAGCTTCGTCTGATTTGGGATGAGATGGACTGCGGAGGGACGGGGCGATCGCGGCGGCTACGGCTTCTGCTCGTTTTAATATAGGTGTGGTGACAGTAAAGGCGATGTCGTTACTGTTCCCTTCATGGATTGATTGAATAATTAAATCTACGTCTACTTTTTGACGGGAAATTTCCCCAAATAATTTTGCTGCTACTCCTGGTTTATCGGGTACGCGTAACAGAGCGACTTTAGCTTGGTCTGTATCAAGTTCTACATCATCCACTGGCCGGGCTAGTTCTAAATTGATGAGCGATCGCCCTTGGGGTTTTGGTGTAGTTACCCATGTACCAGGGTCATCTGTCCAGCTAGACTTGACCACCAGAGGCATACCATAGTTACGGGCAATTTCCACCGCACGGGGATGTAACACTTTTGCCCCTAAACTTGCCAACTCCAGCATTTCATTACAGGTGATTTCACCCATTAACTGGGCTTCAGGTACTATGCGGGGGTCTGTAGTTAAAATCCCTGGTACATCTGTATAAATTTCACAAAAATCCGCCTGTAATGCTGCTGCCAAAGCCACTGCTGATGTATCGGAACCACCACGTCCCAAAGTGGTGATTTCTAGTGAGCCATTGCTAGATATACCTTGAAAACCAGCGACTACAACTACTTTACCTTCCTTAATATGGCCTTCTACTCGTTCAGTTTCGATGTGTAAAATTCTGGCGCGGGTATGTTCGGCTTCCGTCACAATGCCTACTTGAGCGCCGGTCATGGAAATCGCTGGTTGTCCAAGTTCTTGCAATGCCATACTGAGTAGGGCAATGGTGACTTGTTCCCCTGTGGAGAGTAACATATCCATTTCCCGACGATTAGGGTTGCGAGAAATTTCATTAGCTAGTTTGACGAGTCCATCGGTGGTTTTGCCCATTGCAGAAACCACTACAACCAGTGAATTTCCTGCTTTCACTGTTTTGTAGACACGCTGTGCCACTGCTTGAATACGTTCTACTGAACCGACAGATGAACCACCGAACTTTTGAACTATAAGCGCCATAACTTTTATCTAACCAAGTTGCCTACTTGTTTCCATGCTTCCGCCGCGTTAGGAAGGCTTGAAGGCTTGTTAGTAATCTAGTGTACTAAACATCGTGCAATATACAGGCAATAAGTTAACGCGATGTGCGACTTATTCTTAAAACCCCTCTCCATAGCGCGGAACGCTTCTCGTAGAGTACCTCTCCCCTGCAAGGAGGAGCTACCTGGTGCTAAATATGCCTAAATATTTTATGTTTAACAGAAAAATTGTGGGTGCGATCGCCTGCGATATCGACATATAGATTTAAAAATTAGGCATTAAGAAAACACGTAAATATCCAGAGGCTCAGATACCGGACTTCTTCAAGAAGTCCGGTATCTTTTTTTGGTTCGTAACTTATGTATGATTGCTGGATACATTTGTCTTGCCACAATAGGAAAAAGATGCGAGAATTTACCGGTAAAACTAATTAACCAAGATTTTTAAGGCTTTGCATTGCAAAGTCTCTACGCATTCGCACGATTTTCCAACCCAAAACAGGACAGTACAAATATGGCTACTACAGGAACAAACGGCAACGATAATTTAAGCGGCACTTCTGGCGACGATATTATTCAAGGCTTCAATGGTAATGATACACTTTCTGGGCTAGGTGGAAATGACCGTTTGGAAGGTGGTCGGGGTGATGATACTTTAACCGGCGGTGCTGGTAACGATGTCTTTAACTTTGAACAGTTGCAAGACAATGATGTAGTTACAGATTTTGTGCGTGGACAAGACAAAATAGACGTCAGAAACCTGAATATTAATGATTGGGCTACCCTGCAATTACTCATTAGTAATGATGGTCAAGACAATGCCTTAATTACTACTTTTTCTAGTGGTTCTCAGTCACAAATCAAACTACTGAATATCAATCCGAACCTACTCCAAGCTAGTGATTTTATCTTCAACACCGTTAACCTCAATCAAACTATTGAGGGTACCAACTTTGCAGATCAGTTATTCGGTGGTTTAGGTAATGATACCCTCAGAGGATTTAATGGTAATGATGTCTTGTTTGGTGAACAAGGTGATGACCGTTTTGAAGGTGGTCGAGGTGATGATACTTTCTATGGTGGTGCTGGTAACGATGTCTTTAACTTGGAACAGTTGCAAGACAATGATGTAGTTACAGATTTTGTGCGTGGACAAGACAAAATAGATGTCAGAAACCTGAATATTAATGATTGGGCTACCCTGCAATTACTCATTAGTAATGATGGTCAAGACAATGCCTTAATTACTACTTTTTCTAGTGGTTCTCAGTCACAAATCAAACTACTGAATATCAATCCGAACCTACTCCAAGCTAGTGATTTCATCTTCAACACCGTTAACCTCAATCAAACTATTGAGGGTACCAACTTTGCAGATCAGTTATTCGGTGGTTTAGGTAATGATACCCTCAGAGGATTTAATGGTAATGATGTCTTGTTTGGTGAACAAGGTGATGACCGTTTTGAAGGTGGTCGAGGTGATGATACTTTCTATGGTGGTGCTGGTAACGATGTCTTTAACTTGGAACAGCAGCAAGACAATGATGTAGTCATAGATTTTGTCCAAGGACAAGACAAAATAGATGTCAGAAGCCTCAATATTAGTGATTGGGCTACATTGCAAACACTCATTAGTAATGATGGTCAGAATAATGCCTTAATTACTACCTTCTTCAATGGTTCTCAATCACAAATCAAACTCAATAACATTAATCCCAACCTACTACAAGCTAGTGATTTCATCTTCAACACTAACACTGTTAACAACAACGAAACTATCGAGGGTACTAACTTCGCAGATCAGTTATTCGGTGGTTTAGGTAATGATACCCTCAGAGGATTTAATGGTAATGATGTCTTGTTTGGTGAACAGGGTGACGACCGTTTTGAGGGTGGTGCTGGTAATGATACATTCTACGGTGGGGCTGGTAATGATATCGCTGTTTATTTAGGTACTCGTTCTCAATATCAAGTAACTAGTAGTGGGGGTGTTTTTACAGTTACCGATACAGTGGCTAATCGTGATGGCGTAGATACATTACGTGAAGTTGAACAAATACAATTTTCAGATCAAACTATAACCATTGGTAATACCTCACCAACTATCACCCTAGCTGTATCTCCCGCTAGCGTTACCGAAGACGGAACCCCCAATCTAATCTATACCTTTACCCGCACTGGCAGCACAACCAACGCTTTAACTGTTAACTATAACGTTGCTGGGACAGCTACCCTCAACACCGACTACGCTCAAACTGGTGCTGCTAGTTTCACTGCTACCACAGGTACAATTACCTTTGCTGCGGGTGCGAGTACAGCCATCTTAACGATTAATCCCACCGCAGACACCACCGTCGAAAGTAACGAAACCGTTGCTTTAACTTTAGCAAGCGGCACAGGTTATACAGTCGGTACAACAACAGCCGTCACTGGAACCATTACTAATGATGATACCTCACCTACTGGCATTACTATCAATCTCAGTGGTAGCCAAACCATAGTCGAAGGTAATAGCAGTCCTCAAAACGTTACATATACCGTTACTCTTTCCCAAGCCAGCAGTCAAATTATCACCGTCCAATATGCCACCGCTAATGGTACAGCTACAGCAGGTTCGGACTATACAAGCACAACAGGAACTCTGACTTTCAATCCAGGGGAAACCAGTAAAGTCATCAATATCCCTATTCTCAATGATTCAGTTAATGAGGCAAATGAAACCTTTACACTCAGGCTGACTTCTCCCACCAATGCTACTCTTGGGACAACCAATACTGTTACCACAACTATTACCGATACCCTCAGTGCTTCTGTGACTACCACTTTGACAACCAATGTGGAAAACCTCACCCTCACAGGAACAGCAGCAATTAACGGTACAGGTAATGCGGGAAATAATATCCTCACAGGTAATAGTGGCAATAATATTCTTTCTGGTGGCGCGGGAAATGATACTTATGCCTTTGTAGCTAATGCTGCCTTGGGAACGGACACGATTACAGAAACCGCTACAGGTGGTATTGATACTATTGACTTCAGTGGTAGTACGGCTACTGTCAGGGTGAATCTGGGCGTGAATACATCACAAACAGTGAATAGCAACCTCAAACTGATTCTCTCTGCTAATAACGTCATCGAAAATGCTACAGGTGGTACAGGTAATGACAGGCTCACTGGTAATGCTTTAAATAATATCCTAAGTGGTGGTAACGGAAACGACCAACTGCAAGGATTAGCTGGAAATGATACCCTCTGGGGTGGATTGGGGGATGATATTTTGACTGGTGGCACGGGTCAGGATAAATATCTATTCCAAAGTAGTGGTGTTTTTAGTTCCAGCTTAGGGGTTGATTACATTAGCCAGTTTGATGTGGGACAAGACCAAATTGTGTTGAGTAAAGCTACATTTAATGCTGTTACTAATAGCGCAGGACAGGCTTTAACTGATTTTGCCGTTGTCAGTGATGATGAATTTGTTAACGCTAGTAGTGCGCGGATTGTCTATAGCCAAGGTAGTGGTAGCTTATTCTACAATCGAGACGGTAATGTTTTGGGTACGGGTACAGTGTTTGAGTTTGCTCGTTTAGGTAATCCTGATATTACTTTAAGTAGCAGCGATTTTAGTTTAATTGCCTAGCCATCATAGATACCCGACTTTTCAAAAAAGTCGGGTATCTTGTTTTTCATTAAGAAAAGGCGATCGCTCCCATCATCCAAGTAAGATTCTATTGTGCAGGTTTAGCAATATCGCCTACTTTGAATTTACCGCCAGTGGTGATTTTCCCAACGCTAGATGTAGCATCCACGTCAACTAGTTGAATCATGCCTAATGGTTGAGTAACACTGCGGATAACTTTACCTGTGGTCGGGTCTTTCACTTGTTTTGTCACTCGCTCAATGGAAAGTTTCATCCCGACTCGATAACCGTCTGATTTACCTTTGTTTAAAATCACAGTATTTCCTGTGACATCGGCTACAGTGGCGTTAACACTGGGTAAGGCTTTTGGTAAAGCGGCTAAATTGGTGGATTTTGTATTCAATTCAGTGATGACTTGATCGATCGCTTTTTCCGTGGCTTTGGTGAGTAATTTGCCTTCGTTGCTGGTAGAGGAACCTCCACCAATACCCAATACACTGACTTGAGTATCGGACTGGCTCTCATTCCCATTACCTTCAGCGACAAATAATATTTCGGCTGTAGTTGTATTGACTACACGAATATTCAACTTGACCAAAGCATCCGTATCGGTACTCGCTGCACCAAATCCTAAAAAGCCACCTCCAGAGCGCCGTTGTTGAACGTCAAATTGAGTCACTGAGCCGATGACAACCGCCTCAACGCCTAAAATGCGGCCAATTTTTGCTGCTGTACTAGCATCAACTCGTCCAGAATCACCTAAATCTTGTTCTTTTAAAATAGCTTCTAATTGGCTACGTTCTACGACAACAAAATTACCGCTTTTCACTAACCGATTGACGAGGATGTCACTGACACCCTTACTACCTGCGGGAAAAAGTGATAAGTAACTGGGATTACTGACGCTACTAAAATCAAAATCAAGAACGGCAATTCTGACTTTTTCTGATGGGGAACTGCTTTGTTGTGCTAGTTGGAAAGATTGTGTTTCTTTGGCATTAGCTGATTGTAGAGAAAAGGTTCCTGTATTTAGGGTGAAATATGCAGCGATCGCAGGTAAACATAAGCCCAAAATTATAGGCTTATTTTGACATAATTTGCTTTGATTCATCTGTTGAGCCTAATTAAGTAAATGTTATGCTATTCCGCTTTTCTGTTTGAAATTACTTGCATAAATAGGGAACAAAAAAAGTCTCGTCTATTTGGAATTTTTCAGCGTCAACACAGACTACGCCAGTAAAAATCCAATAGGAGTTGTATATATGCGGAAAGATGAAAAATTCTAATATGTGAATTTTTCATGAAGTTGATTATCTTTATCGCTACAGCACCCAAACACATATTATAAATTATCATTAATCATGATTTTGCACTTTTATGCCAATATTTTGGCATTGTTAGCAACTATCTTGATGATCAATATTCCTAAACTAAAAACTGGCAACTGACACGCACAGCACCATAAAAAAAGGGTAGGCATCATGCCTACCCAATGATTAATGTAAGAGAATATTCTGTTGCTATTAACCCAACAATTGTTTAGCTTTAGCTAATACATTATCAACGCTAAAACCAAATTTCTCCAAACAAACGCCGCCAGGAGCAGAAGCACCGAAGCGATCGATAGTTACAGCATCACCTTCACTACCAATATATTTGTGCCAGCCGAAGCTGCTAGCCGCTTCTACGGCTAAACGCTTGGTGACAGCTTTTGGTAGCACTGATTCTTTGTAAGCTGCATCTTGTGCATCAAACAAATCCCAAGCAGCCAAGGAGACTACACGAACTTTCTTGCCTTCAGCTTTGAGTTTCTCGGCTGCGGTGACACAGAGGCTCAATTCTGAACCTGTACCAATCAGGATTAAATCTGGTGTGCCATCGGTATCTACAACTATGTATCCGCCCTTAGCTACGTTATCAATCGATGTACCTGCCAAGTTGGGAACATTTTGACGAGTAAACGCCAACAAAGTGGGAGCGTTGTTCTTAGCTCTCTCAATTGCTACTTTGTAAGCGCCGGAGGTTTCATTACCGTCGGCGGGACGAATTACTGTCAGGTTAGGAATAGCACGGAGTGAGGCCAGAGTTTCAATTGGTTGGTGGGTGGGGCCGTCTTCACCTTGACCGATAGAGTCGTGGGTCATGACCCAAATTGCACCGGCTTGAGACAGGGCAGATAAACGGATGGGAGCGCGCATATAATCACTGAAGATTAAGAAGGTAGCGCCGTAGGGAATTAATCCCGAACCATGCAGGGCAATACCGTTACAGATTGCGCCCATACCATGCTCCCGGACACCAAAGTGGATGTTGGGGTTTTGGTATTGTCCTTTTTGGAAGTCGCCTTTGCCCTTGATTTCGGTGAGGTTGGAATGGGTCAAGTCAGCCGAACCACCAATGAGTTCAGGTAGAACCGCCGCCAACTTGTTGAGGCAGGTTTCTGAATGCTTACGAGTGGGAAGTCCTTTATCTTCGGGGGTGTAGGATGGTAGTACCTTATCCCAACCATCAGCCAGTTTGCCGCTTAAGTAACGCTCAAATTCAGCCGCTTCTTGGGGATATTTAGCTTTGTAATCTGCGTAGGTTTTGTTCCAGTCAGATTCGTAGCCTGCACCGCGCTCTACTGCTTTACGGGTATAGTTGAGGACATCTTCGGGAACAACAAATGGGTCGTGTGGCCAACCCAGATTTTGACGAGTTAAGGCTACTTCGTCTCCACCCAATGCTGCACCGTGAACCCCCGCAGTATTAGATTTGTTAGGGGAACCGTAACCGATAATGGTTGTCACCTTAATCATGGTGGGCTTATCGGTGACAGCTTTTGCCTCTTCAATAGCTTTGTGAATTGCTTCTAAATCGGTGTTGCCATCTTTAACATGGATGACGTGCCAGCCATAGGATTCAAAACGCTTGGAAACATCTTCGGTAAAGGCTACATCTGTAGAACCATCGATGGAAATGTGGTTGTCGTCGTACAGGGCGATCAGTTTACCTAATCCCAAGTGTCCAGCAAAAGAGGCTGCTTCACCAGAAACGCCTTCCATGTTGCAACCATCGCCTAAAATTACATAGGTATAATGGTCAACAATTTTGGCATCAGGTTTGTTGAACTTAGCTGCGAGGTGAGCTTCTGCGATCGCTAAACCAACACCATTGGCAATACCTTGGCCTAGTGGCCCGGTGGTGACTTCTACCCCTGCGGTCATGAAGTTTTCTGGGTGTCCGGGGGTTTTGGATTCCCACTGGCGGAATTGCTTGATATCTTCGATGCTGACGCTATCGTAGCCTGTCAGGTAGAGCAGGGCATACTGCAACATGGAACCATGACCAGCAGACAAAACAAAGCGATCGCGGTTAAACCATTTGGGATTTTTCGGGTTGTACCGCATAAAGCGGTTCCACAGCACAAAAGCCATTGGAGCCGCGCCCATCGGTAGTCCGGGGTGTCCCGATTTTGCCTTTTCTATGGCATCAACAGCCAAGAAACGAATCGCATTAATAGAAAGTTCTTCGAGGGATTGGGTTGCAACAGCCATAATCTCTTGTTCTTAACGACGGGTTAGCACTCTTCAAGCTACTTTTACTGGGGTTATTTTTCTCAGCTAGCAGTTAACAGTTAACAGTTATCAAGATAGGATTTACTACTGATGACTGATACTGAATAAATGACAACTGATTTTCATTCCCCTACGTTATCCTCATCATCCCATTCCCGATTGTCGATGGACAAGCGGGATCTCCTGAGGTTGTGGTAATTTATCAAGCCAAGAATCCGGTCACGCTGAACCCTTGGCTGGGTCGGGAATGATATCTATGATACTTTTAGCTGGTTGATTTCAGGAGAGCCGACAAGTGGTAAGCGGGTTGTGCTGAGTAGTGAGCAGTGAGTACTAAGTAAGAATTGTCTCCCCCTGCTCCCTGCCTTCTTCACACGTACTTTTTGAAAGCTAATGTGACATTATGACCACCAAATCCAAAAGAATTAGACAATGCCACCTGGACTTTGTGAGCGCGACTAGAGTCAGGCACGTAATCTAAGTCACAATCTGGGTCAAGGTTTTCAATATTAATTGTAGGTGGAATTTGGTCATGAGCAGTTGCCAACACTGTGGCTACAGCTTCAATACCTCCAGAACCTCCCAAAAGATGACCTGTCATCGATTTGGTGGAGCTGACTGCTATTTTATAAGCATGGTCTCCTAGCGCTCGTTTAATCGCTGCGGTTTCAGTGGTATCGTTTGCTGAGGTGCTGGTACCGTGAGCATTAATGTAGCTAACTTGTTCTGGGGTGATGTTTGCGTCTTTGAGTGCCAGTTGGATGGCTCTGGAGGCTCCTTCGCCGCCAGGAACTGGGGATGTCATGTGGTAGGCATCACAGGTCATACCATAACCAACGATTTCGGCATAAATGCGAGCGCCGCGACTTATGGCGTGTTGCAGCTCTTCCAGAATCAGAACTCCCGCACCTTCACCCATGACAAATCCATCGCGATCGCGGTCAAAGGGACGGCAAGCATGAGCCGGGTCATCATTACGAGTTGATAACGCCCGTGCAGCAGCAAACCCAGCCACACCTAAGGGTGTAATTGCTGCCTCAGCCCCACCGCAAATCATGGCTTGGGCATAACCGCTTTGAACTAGGCGGAAAGCATCGCCGATCGCATTAGAGCCTGCGGCGCAAGCAGTGACGGTACAGTTATTTGGCCCTTTGGCACCAGTGTGAATTGCCGTCAGTCCAGCCGCCATGTTGGCGATCATCATGGGAATCATGAACGGACTACAGCGATCAGGGCCACGGTTGAGATAGATGGTTTGCTGGTCTTCCATAACCTTGAGTCCGCCTACCCCAGAACCAATAATAACCCCCACCTGTTCGGCGTTCAGTTCATTAATGACTAACTGGGAATCCACAAGTGCTTGTTTGGCTGCTGCAACTGCAAATTGGGAAAACCGATCCATGCGCTTGGCTTCTTTGCGCTCCAAGTACTCATGGGGGTCGAAGTTTTTCACTTCACCAGCAATCCGACAATCATGGCTAGACGCATCAAAGTGGGTGATGTAGTCAATGCCATTGCGTCCGCTTAACAATCCTTCCCAATATTCAGAGGCTGTGTTACCAATAGGTGTAATCGCGCCAACACCCGTGACAACAACGCGTTTACGATTATAATCTGTCATGACTCAGTTAAAGGTGGCGAGAAAGCTGCAAAAATTAGGGACTAAAGACTAGGGATGAGGAAGAGGCAGGGGGCAGAAGGCAGGGGGGCAGGGAGCAGGAGGCAGGGGGCAGGGGGCAGAGGAAGGAGAAAGAAATCTTGACTTCCCAATACCCAGTCCCCAGTCCCCAATGCCCAGTCCCCAGTCCCCAATGCCCAGTCCCCAGTCCCCAATGCCCAATGCCCAATCCCCAATAGCTGCTTAAGCTGATGCGGCAACTTGGTTACTGATGTAATCCACCGCTTCTTGGACGGTGGTGATTTTCTCTGCGGCTTCATCGGGAATTTCGATGTCAAACTCTTCTTCCAAAGCCATTACTAGTTCTACTGTATCGAGGGAGTCAGCCTGTAAATCGTTGGCAAAACTAGCTTGTGGAGTTACTATTTCAGGGTCTTCCACGCTTAGTTGTTCGACAACAATGCTTTTGACTTTTTCAAAAATTTCTGATTGGCTCATAGATAAACGTCCTTAACCAGTTGCTATTGTCCGCGCTTTGTGGGCAACATTTTGAGCATATACATCTTATCGGAAAGCGCGATCGTCCGCATAGCGTCCCAGTTCCAAATATAGAATAGGGTGGGAGCAGTGCTGAGTTTCTAGTTCTAAGTGCTGAGTCAGGGTTTTGACCCAGCCCCTTTTTCTTGCTACTTAGCTCTATTGATATAAGCTCGTGCTATGAGCGATTTTTTTACTAGTCCAGATAAGACGTTGTGCTTTGGGTTTTGACCGAGAATCGGTCATCACGCCTAAGTTCTTTAAATGCTGTTGCTTACCAATTTTTACTAAATTTTTGGCAAATGTCCAAAAAAAATTACCATTCCT
The DNA here is from genome assembly GCF_014696625.1 of Nostoc parmelioides FACHB-3921. Taxonomy (GTDB): domain Bacteria; phylum Cyanobacteriota; class Cyanobacteriia; order Cyanobacteriales; family Nostocaceae; genus Trichormus; species Trichormus parmelioides. The sequence continues at coordinate 49,633 of NZ_JACJQL010000011.1, read as the reverse complement.
CTTAAGTATGGCCTGTGAGGGCTGATAGAAAAGTTATCATCGGGGCAGTTGCCCTAATATAAACCTACTTTTATGCTATCTCAGACACTAAAATATGCTTACTTTCCTGGTTGTGTTGCCCAAGGTGCTTGTCGGGAGCTGTATCAGTCTACTCAAGCTCTTACCCAAGCTTTAGGTATTCAATTAATTGAATTGAAAAAAGCTGCCTGCTGTGGTTCTGGCACATTTAAGGAAGACTCTCAACTGCTAGAAGATACAGTCAATGCTCGCAATATTGCCTTAGCAGAAGAATTAAATCTACCTTTGCTAACTCATTGCAGTACTTGTCAGGGTGTGATTGGTCATGTTAATGAGCGTTTGCAAGAATCTCAGACAAGTAACCCTGCTTATCTAGAACAGGTGAATGGTCTATTACACAAAGAAGGTTGTTCACCTTATCAGGGTACTACCGACGTGAAACACCTGCTTTATGCTTTAGTCACAGACTACGGTTTAGAGGAAATTACCAAACGTGTGACCCGTAAGCTATCCGGTTTGAAGTGTGCGGCTTTTTATGGCTGTTATCTACTCCGCGCCCAAAAGTTGATGCCTTACGATGATCCTTACAACCCACAAGCAATGGAAAATGTTTTTCAATCTGTGGGGGCAGAGCCAATTTATTATCGTGGACGGACACAATGTTGTGGTTGGCCTCTGGCTAGTTATGCCACCACCGAATCTTTTAAGATGGCGGGGATGCACATTCAAGATGCTTTAACCGCAGGGGCTGATTGTTTAGTTACCCCTTGTCCTTTATGTCATCTCAATTTAGATTCTCGTCAGCCAGAGGTGGAAAAAGTTATCGGTCGGAAACTGGGTTTACCAGTACTACACCTACCACAGTTAATTGCTTTGGCACTAGGCGTTAGTCCCGAAGAATTAGGATTAGACCGCCACATTGTTTCGACAAAGCCAGTGTTAGAGAAATTAGGTTTTTAATTGCGCTGTGGGTGTCAGTTGTCAGTAGGGGCGGATTTATGAAGATCATCGTTCAAGAGTGAGGATATCTGTAAACCCGCCCGTACAGTTGTCAGTTGTTAAAGAAAATACCACTGACTACTGGCATAATCTACCAAGAATTATACCTATCTGGATGCTGATGACTCCGAAGATGGCACTCCCAACCCAGTAAAATGCTGCGGCTGCTAAATTACGAGTTCCCAAAAGAGTAAATGTGTCTAAGGCATAAGTAGAAAATGTGGTGTATGCACCGAGAAAGCCAACTGCTACAAGTAGTCGGATTTCGGGAGAAATTAGGGATACTCGTTCTAAAGCTAGGGCATAAAAGAAACCCATAGCTAAACAGCCGGTAATGTTAATAAATAATGTGCCGTAGGGAAAACTAATGCCGAAGCGTTGGGCAAACCACAAACTGAGATAATAGCGACTGAGTGCGCCGGCGATCGCACCTAAACTTACAGCGATGGGATGACGAATTGTCGGTTGTTGCAAAATTTCTGGTATCCATCTGGGTACAACAGTTAACAATCGGATACTCTGCTCAATCAAAGTCTTGAATTCAAATCCCATCCTTACACCCAGGTTTGTATGACTCGACCTCGTAATTCTTGCCCTAACCAAGATGTGTTACTAGAAAGTGTGTGCAGATTGTTCTTCTCAACTTTCCAGGTTTTGTGAGGGTCAAATAAAGTTAGTTCTGCTTGGTGATGGGGGGCAAAAGCACTCACTTTTTGTTGAATACATTGGGCTGGACGAGTACTCAAGGCTTGCCACAATTCTAACGCTGTCAATTCTCCAGTTTCTACCAAATTTTGCCAAAGTAGGGGTAATGCTAACTCGAAACCGATCGCCCCTGGTGGCGCTTCGGCGAAGGCTTGGACTTTTTCTTCGTAGGTGTATGGCGCATGATCAATGGCGATCGCATCTATTACCCCTGTACGCACTCCTTGACGCAAGGCTTTGACATCACTAGCATTACCTAAAGGCGGGTCTAAATGCAGGCTGGTATTATAACCTTTAACTGCTTTGGTGTCTAGTAACAAATGTAGCCAAGTGGTGCTGGCGGTGATGGGTAAACCCTTGGCTTTGGCGGCGGCAATTAGTTCTACACTACGGGCGGTGGAAACCCGCATAATGTGTACTTGAGTATTACCAGTAGCGGCAACCAACTCTAATAAGGATGCGATCGCTGTTGTTTCTGCACTGGCTGGTATGGGAGGTAAACCAAAGCGGAGGGCATCTGCACCTTCCCGCATCACTCCATTAGCCGAGAGTTGGCGATCGCACGGCCAAAATGCTACAGGTTTCCCCAATGGTTGAACATATTCCAGCAAGCGCCTCACCAGGCTCAAATTGTCTAAAGGCAACCCATCAGTAAAACCAACCACCCCCGCCGCCGCTAAATCAGCCAATTCTGTCATCTGCTTCCCAGCCACATCCAGAGTCATAGCACCCCAAAGATGGAGTAGGGGTGCAGGGGTGCAGGGGTGCAGGGGTGCAGAATTGCTTCCCTGCTCCCTGCCCCCTGCCCCCTGCCTCCTCTTCTGCAACTGTGCCACCAGTGCGGGGTTATCAATAGCCGGAGATGTATCGGGTAAAATACTGACTTTGGTAAAACCACCAGCCGCCGCCGCTTGTAAGAAAGATGCCAGCGTTTCCCGTTCTTCAAATCCTGGTTCTCCAGAGTGGCTGTATAAATCCACTAAACCAGGGCCAAGAACTAATCCTCGACAATCTCTAATTTGAGTATCAGGACTAGTATTAGGAATATTTGGGGCAATGGCTTGAATTACACCATCAGCAATTAACACATCTGTGATATTGTCAATACCCGAAACCGGGTCGATTACCCTTACTTGTTGCAGAAGTTCAGTTGTCATGTAACCTATCAGTGCTGGGACTGCTTGTCTATTGTGATCTATATTTTGCCTATAATGCTCCAGCTGCGGTTTTATCTAATACACCACCCAAATGAGTAGTAATATTCATGGCTTGCAGTACTGGTACACCATTTAATCCAGAGGGGTAATCAATTACACTAACAGCACCATTACCTTGGCGAAAATTCCAGAAATTGTCTGTGGGTAAACCGAGAATATGACACAGTAAGGTTTTATTTGTGGCATCGTGAGCCACGATTAACCCTGTTTGGCGTTGATTATCTAAGGCTGTTTGCACAATATTTTGCCAGGCTTCCGTGCTACGTTCCCACACTTGCTGTAAATTCTCACCTTCCGGCATTTGTACCTGGCCTGGTATAGTCCGCCAACGCTCTAATTCACCAGGAAATTCCTCTTCTATTTCGGCTTCTAGTTTTCCTTCCCAAAGTCCGTGACTGATTTCTCTTAAACCGTCTTGCAACTCCAAATTGATACTTGGATGGTGGCGCAAGATAATCTCGGCTGTTTCTTTGGGACGCAGCATAGAACTACTTACAGCAAAGTCAATTGCTACATTTTGCAGAAACACCCCGGCTTTTTGCGCTTGTTGCCTACCGTTATCGTTGAGGGGAACGTCAATTTGCCCCTGAAACCTAGTTTGGCGATTCCATTCAGTTTCGCCGTGACGCACCAATAACAATCTCACTCCCTGATGACCAGGACGCAAAGAAGGTAGAGTCTCGCCTGTGTGTTGGGTTTGATTCATCGACTCTAGTTGCACTGGGTCACCCAGCCCCCCAGCAAAATTTAATACACTGATTCCACAGTTAGATTGCTGTATGGAGTGGTAACGGCTGGGGTGAATGCCCAAGGCTGTGCTGATGAGGGCGCGATTAATGCCGTTGTGTCCAACGATGAGAATGGTTTCACCGCGATGATTGGGCAAAATTTCTTGCCAAAACTGCCGTGCCTGTTCGTATAAAGATGGAACTGGAAAATGTTCTCTTGTCACCCCATTGTCGTTCACTAACATTTGTAGTTCCTGGGGGTTTTCGTGCCAAATGCGGTAATCTTCGGGAAACTTTTCCTTGACCTCGGATGTCAGCAGTTTTTCCCACAAAGGCAAGTCTATTTCTCTTAACAATTCAGAAATCTGCACATCAGCAGACTGAACTGCCTCATTTGCTAGTTCACCATGAATAATCTCTGCTGTTTGTTTTGCTCTCTGGAGCGGGCTGCTGTAAATTGCATTAAAGGAAATGTTAGTGAGGGCTTTGCCTACCTTACTAGCATCACTACGACCTCGATCCGTTAATCTTGATACGTCAGCACGTCCTTGAATGCGCCGTTCGATATTATAAGTACTTTGGCCGTGACGCACAATAATGACACGAGTCATCCGTCTTGCCCTCCTCTATCTAAAGGACTAATTTTACTGCAAACTGCTTGCAGAATTATTCTTTAGATTGGTTTTTGGCAATTTAATTAAGGGTTTAGGGGTACAAGGGTGTAGAGGTGTAGGGGTGTAAGAGAGAATTGCTATTGACTATTGACTACTAACTATTGACTACTAACTGTTGACAACTAACAATTTTTCACTGATTTCCTAAATCTAACTGTACCTGCACTCCATCATTACCACTAACTGACTCTTGTGCTGGCTGTAATAAAACTGGAGTATCTAATGAGGTTGATCGATTCGACCTCCATCCAGTAACGTTCTGATTATCTTTTTTACCATTAGTGGGAATACTGGTGTTAAAGAATTGTGAGAAGTCATCCTGTGCTGATCTATTACCAATCCCTTCTAGAGAGTCACCAGTTAACTTATAGTCTTGGGTATTTGGAATTTGGCGTTGCTGGGGTCTGGGCGCGAACCGGGCTTTCTAAGCTGGCAATAGATAGGGCGATCGCCAAAACAGCAATAATTCTAGCTTTCATTAGTTTGTTCCCCATTCTTGGTTATTGCTCGTAGCTATTTTTTCAAAAAATTACCTTTCTAACTTCTGCTATCAGTTAGATTTGACAAACAAAGATTTGCATCAAAACTAACATTGAGAAAAGTAATATTTTCGTCAAATAAACCGGATGGTATGTTATTTCAAGTGATTACCTAGTAATTTTAAGGATTGCTTCATATTTTCGAGAAAAATCAATGAATGGATGTAAAGGCGATCGCCTACCCTAGCATTCTGAATCAAAGAACAACCACATATCTCATACCATTTCACTAAAATTCTGATACAAATCCGAACCCAGAAACCTTTGCAAAATATAGGTTTCTTAATTTTGAATTTTGAATTTTGAATTGGTATCACTAGTCGCCCCCTACCTTCTTGAGCAATGCCTCTAATTCTGACTTGATGGATAGAGGTTGATAACCTAAGGCAAACGCCTGAGAACTATCTAAGGAAACATCTGCTGGTCTGGGTGCTGCCATCTTTACATCTTGTTGAAGACAGGCTTTAATTCCTGATGTTGGTAATTGAAAGACTGCGGCTAATATATGTCCAAAATCATAACGGGAAATCCGTTCTTTGCCTCCTAAATGAATTAGTCCTTTAACTTTTCCTAATGCTAATAAAATTCCTTTAGCTGCCGTTTTACCACTGACAGGAGTACGAAACTCATCTATAAATAAATTTAATTCTTTACCAGATTGTAAGGTTTGAATAAATGGCTGAATAAAGCTTTTAGCTGTAGGTGTAGCATTACCAAACATCAAAGGCATTCGACACACTGTTGCTATGGGATAACGTTCTAATATACCCACTTCAGCCAAGACTTTTTGCTCACCATAAATATTTACAGGACATACGGTGTCAGTTTCTTTATAAGGAGAATTTACGCCATCAAAAACTAGTTCGCTGGATGTAAACGCATAAGGGATAGAAGATTCTGCACAAAGTTCGGCAAGATTACAAGAGGCAGTGACGTTAATTGCGTATGATTCATCAGGATGGATTTGACAAAAATTTGGTTGTGATTGTGCAGCTGTATGTATGACTGCATCTGGTTTAATTTCATTAAATATTTGTTTAAGTTCTAAAAAATCTGTTAAATTGACATTGAGTAATTTTATACCGGGAATATATAAAGCATGAGAATAATAAGTTCCATAAACTTCCCATTCTTGTTGGGCTACTTGGCAAAGGTGCCATCCTAAAAAACCGCTAGCACCAGTAATTAAAAGCTTCTTCATATCGAATCTAGTACGTATATTGAGATGATGGACGCAAAAATTATACTCTTAATGGTTTCAACAACTTGAATATTTTTAATTACTGAATCATTACTTCTTGAGGCTATAAATAAATGTACTCACAAGCTAGGTATAAAAATTTTATCCAGCGAATAGCAATAGTATCTTACCAAAGGCTAATGCAGGTATTTCCTTCTATATTTGGCATTTGTATTTTTTTGATATCCTGGCATTTTTTAAGCTTGCGTCCTGATACATCTTTGCCGTCGCCGCTTGCAGTTATCAACAATACTTGGGATTTGATTAAAGACCCGTTTTTTTATAAAGGTGGTAATAATAAAGGTTTTTTCTGGCTAATTCTCGCTAGTCTCAAGCGAGTAGTTGTTGGTTACTTGCTGGCTACATTAATAGGTATTCCCATCGGGTTCATTATTAGCTTAAATAGCTTTTGTAGAAAAGCCATCGACCCACTCATACAATTACTGCGTCCTGTTGCTCCTTTGGCTTGGCTACCATTAGCACAAGCGGTATTTCTCAAACCTAATCCCTCAGCTATTTTTGTAATTTGTATCACTGCTATTTGGCCGATTATTTTGAATACCGCATTAGGTGTCAAGCTTGTCCCCAAAGATTATAGAAATGTTTCTAAGTTGTTGGGTTTATCACCGTTAGAAAATTTTTACAAAATCCTTTTACCCGCAACTTTACCCTATATATTTACCGGGTTGAGAATTGCCATTGGTCTATCGTGGTTAGCAGTTGTCGCCGCCGAAATGTTGCTATCTGATGATGGAATTGGCTTTTTCATTGTGGATGCTTACAACAATGCGAATATTCATGAAATGATTTTGGCAATTGTTTATTTGGGTGCTGTGGGTTTGGTGTTAGACAAAATCATGTCCTATATTTCCGAAAAAGTGACTCCTCAAGAGTAAGTTATAAACGGGTATTAGTCAGCACTTTTTCTAGTAATTAAAAGTAAATACTATGTCTAGTTTTGTAAACATCAAAGATATAAAAAAGGAATTTGTTCAGGATGGTAATAAGAATATTGTTCTCAAAGATATCAACTTAGAAATTCAGCAGGGAAATTTTGTATCTTTGATTGGGCATTCTGGTTGTGGTAAATCGACCCTTTTAAATATCGTAGCTGGTTTAGAAAAACCGACTCAAGGACAGATACAAGTCGATGGTCAAATAGTAAAAAGACCATTCCGCGATCGCATGGTAGTATTCCAGAATTATTCCTTATTACCCTGGCTCACCGCTTGGGAAAATGTGGCTTTGTTCGTCGATAAAGCCATGCCTCGGAAATCCAAAAATGAACGCCGTGAGATTATCGCCTCTCACCTAGAGATGGTTGGTTTAAAAGACGCAGCCCAGAAAAAACCAGCGCAACTATCGGGAGGGATGAAACAACGTGTGGCCTTAGCCCGTGCTTTGGCTGTACAACCCAAGTTACTCTTACTCGACGAACCATTTGGCGCATTAGATGCCCTCACCCGTGGTTCCTTGCAAGTAGAATTAATGCGTATCTGTGACATTTACCACATCACAACCATCATGGTGACGCATGATGTAGATGAAGCATTATTACTCTCAGATCAAGTAGTGATGTTGAAAAATGGCCCAGCCGCAACCATCGGTCAAATCTTGGATATCCCCTTTGAACATCCCCGTTCTCTAGAAATTAGAGATAGTCCCGAATATCATCACCTACGCCAACAATTAATGCAATTTTTACAAGGTCAAGAACAAGCTAAACGCTTACAAGTATAGTAGGACTTACGTACCCAGACTTTCTGTTGAGACCGGGTGTAAGGGTTTCAAGTATTCATACCCCCATACCCTTATCTAAACCCTTAATCTTGTGTTTTCGTGCGTAAGCCCTATTTATAGATACTTCATTTCTTGTGAACTAACTTTAGCAAAACTCTGCGTACCTTTGAGTTGAAAAATTATCATTTAAATTCCCTCAGAGTTAATATGCCAAAGTTTAACAGGCGACAATTTATCACAACTGTCGGTGCAGCTGCACTGACTCATGCCACTATTGCCAAAACTCAGTTAAATTCTGGTGTTTATGCTGGCTATAGTGACACCCCAGAAGTAACCACAGCCACACTAGGATTTTTACCTGTTACTAGCTGCTGTCCTTTAATTATTGCCAAAGCCAAAGGCTTTTTTGCTAAACATGGAATGCCCGATATTAATGTTGTCAAACAACCTTCCTGGGCAGTCATGCGCGACAAACTCATGTTAGGTGCAGCCGATGAGGGGTTAGATGGTGGGCATTTGCTGTTTCCGATGGTGTACCTCATGGCTACTGGGGAAATTAGCTATGGGCGAAAAATCCCCATGTATATCTTGGCCAGAATGAATGTGAACGGACAAGGGATATCAGTTGCTAATAGCTACAAAAATTTAAACCTGAGTATAGATAGTTCTCCCTTAAAATCAGCCTTTGCCCAAAAAACGAAAACTGGGGAAACTGTGCGTTGTGCAGTGCCTTATCGCCGGGTAACAGGTGATTTTTTTATGCGTTGGTGGTTAGCTTATGGTGGAATAGACCCAGACCGTGATTTATCAGTAATTGTCATTGCCCCTCCACAGATGGTTGCAAGTATGCGTAGTGGTAGTATGGAAGCATTCTGTGTAGTTGACCCTTGGCATCACCGATTAATTAAACAAGGGCTTGGTTACTCAACTGTGACAACTGGGGAGTTGTGGCCTAATCACCCAGAGAAAGCTTTAGGAGTACGGGCTGAGTGGGTTGATAAATATCCGAAGGCGGCAAAAGCTATGCTGGCGGCATTTTTAGAGGCGCAAATCTGGTGTGATAAGCCAGAAAATAAAGAGGAACTGTTCCAAATAGTGTCACAACGGCAATGGATTGGCGTGAAAAGTGACTTGACACGCGATCGCCTCTTAGGTAAGTTTGATTATGGTAATGGGCGGATAGTGGAAAATAGCCCCCATGGCATCAAATACTGGCGGGAAAATGCTTCCTATCCTTTCAAAAGCCATGATTTATGGTTTCTCATTGAAGATATGCGCTGGGGTTATCGTTCCCCCGATTTTGACACCAAACCCCTAATTGATGCCGTCAATCGTGAAGATTTGTGGCGAGAAGCTGCTAAGTTCATCGGTCAACAGTCAGCGATTCCCGCCAGTACATCACGGGGGGTAGAGAAATTCTTTAATGGCTTAGAATTTAATCCGGAAAATCCCCAAGCTTATCTCAATGCGCCCAAGATCAGGATAATGTGATGAAGGAGGGTTCGCCATTGGGTAAAAGTATCATGAAATCGAAATTAAGTAAATTAAGCGATCGTATATCGTATTACCTAGCCGACTTAACCACAACTCTACTCGGTCTAGACCAGAAACAATTTCAACAACTCAGCCTCAGCATACTTAGCTTATTACTTTGGGGACTATTTGGCATAATCACAATTGTCGGTTGCACACCCCCAGCTTTTGCACTGGAGTACAACAAAGAAATTTTAGTGGAAGCAGATTTTTCAGGACGAGATTTAACAGACTCTAGTTTTACCAAAGCTAACTTGCGCCAGAGTAACTTTAGTAAATCTAATTTAACTGGTGTTAGCTTCTTCGCCGCTAACTTAGAGTCAGCTAATTTAGAAGGAAGCAACCTCACAAACGCCACCTTAGACTCAGCTCGTCTCATCAAAGCCAACTTAACAAATGCAATACTCGAAGGAGCCTTCGCCGCCAGCACCAAATTCGATGGAGCAATCATTGACGGTGCAGACTTCACCGACGTACTCTTACGTCCAGACGAGCAGAAAAAATTATGTAAAGTTGCCAAAGGCACTAATCCCACCACAGGAAGAGAAACCCGCGATACATTATTCTGTCCCTAACTTATAAGTTCATAGCAATGATTTTCGGTCAGTTCCCCGACTTCTTGAAGAAGTCGGGGAGCTAGCAACTCCACAAATTACCAATTACCAATTACCCTTCTCATTTCATCCATATCCAAATAGTCATAAGCAAAAGCTTTTCGCAACAGTGGATGAGGAATAAACTCATCATACTTTCGCATCTCTGGTGCTTCTGCCGAACTTATCAAATCTTCGCTCATAATTCTTTGCTCACACAAAGAGACAATCTCTGGCTGAAGATATTTAAATTTTCCCTTACCTAACTTAATTGTCAAATAATAGGGATTGACCCCACCAATACTACTAATTTCCAAAGATTCTCGACAAAAATTATTCAGTAACCTTTCCAAAGTGCGATAAGCCACAGTACCCATCCAAGGAAAGATACAACATCTACCTTTTTCTAACTGCAAAATATGCTGCTTATCCAATCCAACTTCTTTTACCAATTCCCGAACTTTTCGTAAACGTTGGAGGGCATTTTTTTGCAAATAGCTATATTCTATATCTTCTAATAACACACGGCGCATCCGTTGCAAAACCTTCGTGTGAATCGTACCACTACCGCCACGCCAATAACTTGTAGCCTTACCTTCCACTTGCTTAACTATAACTACTCTTTTTTTAAAGTCAATTTCTGTAACTTCCCATGTTACCCCTGCTAAAGCAAACTGTTTACCAACAACTGGCGGTGTAGCGATACTACCAATTTCCTTTGTACCTTGTTTAACGGTATATTCTTTATTCTCTGCAAACACAGCATAAAATTGAAACTTACCAACTATTCTTTCCCCTGCTAAACCCAGAATTAATTTATTTTGTTCAGTATGTTGAATATGACCAATATCAATTAAATAACGCAACAGTAACTTAAAATCTTCCTGAGAAATAGCCGCAAATGGGGGCAAACTTAAAACCTGTTTAGCTAAAGCAGCAGGGGAAATTTCCCCCACTGCAACTAAAATACTCATTGTTTGGTGATATAACAAACTCAAAGGATATTTAATTGGCTTAATAGGTTCAATCCAACGTTCTTCTAAATAAAGTTGAATAATCGCTATACACTGTAACAGTTGCCAAGGAATTTGCTCTGGTAAAGGTGCTTCTGCTAAAATTTCATCCTCAGCACAAATAAAGCGCATATCAGCAGCCTCACCCCTTCTACCCGCACGCCCCAAACGTTGTAAAAAACTCGCTACAGAAAGGGGCGATTCTAATTGAATCACTCGTTCCAAATGACCTATATCTATACCTAACTCTAAAGTCAGAGTAGCCGCAGTCACCGCCGGATTATGGGGTTTGCGCATAGCATTTTCTGCTACTTGTCGTAAGCTAGCAGATATACTCCCATGATGTACATGATATATATCTGGCTGTGCTTGTTGACTGGCAATTTGTCGCAAAGAAGCAATTATTGATTCAGTTTGTGTACGATTGTTTGCGAAAATTAAACATTTGCGAGATTGACTCAGATTAAAAATATATTGTTCATAGGCTGTGGCTTCTGCTTCATCTACATCATGCGCTATATAAAAGTGTTCTAACGCTAATTTAATCTGGCGTTTTCCTGCTTCTACTTTTGGTGTAATTACTTGTTTATCAGTTCCCAAACGCAGCCAATCTTCCGCCATTGAATAATCACCTAAAGTTGCTGATAAACCAATGCGGCGGGGTTGAGTTTTGGTTAAATTGGCCAAACGCTGCAATTGACAAATAATTTGACAACCGCGTTCCGAACCCATAAAGGCATGAATTTCATCGATAATTACAAATCTTAAATCGCCAAATAAACGTAATATTTCTTTATGTTTATTGACTAATAAACTTTCTAAAGATTCTGGTGTAATTTGGAGAATCCCTTGGGGATTTTGTAAAAGTTTATTTTTGCGACTTTGCGCCACATCACCATGCCAATGGTAAACCGGGATGTCCGCTAATCTTAATAAATCATTGAGGCGTGCAAATTGGTCATTAATTAAAGCTTTGATAGGGCCTATGTATAGTGCGCCTATGGTGCTGGCGGGATTGTTGTACAACAGAGTTAAAACTGGTAAAAAAGCCGCCTCTGTTTTCCCCGCAGCTGTGGCGGCGGCAATTAATAAATGGGCATCGGTGTCAAATACCACCTCACAAGCTGCCGTTTGAACTGGTCTTAATTCAGTCCATTGATGATGATAAATATATTCTTGAATAAAAGGCGCAAGTCTGTTGAAGGCATTAGTCATTAGTTGGAGACGCGATAAATCGCGTCTGTACAATTGTCAGTTGTTAGAGACGCGATTTATCGCGTCTGTCCGAAATATTCATCGCGTCTGTTGTCTCCAATCCCAAATATAGACATGAAAAAACCCGGCTTGACCGGGCAGATGTACTGTTTGTCGAATTTGTGGTGAGAAACTTAAATTTTGATGTCACAAGTAAGAGGGCAGGAAGCATAGATTGTGCTTTCCATTTGTTCTTCTTCTCCGTGCAACCAGCTTAACCATTTAATGTCTGTGGGATGTACACCTTTAAATGTCAACACACCAGCAGCAATCAAAACTGCCATTACATTAAACATAATTAAGCTACCTGCTACGAATAAAACCGCACTGACAGGCATTACAGATTGCAACACAATTGACAACAGACATCCGACCGTAGCCATCAAAACCACTAATGGAAAACCCACAACCAACAAGCACACTGCCAGCGTAAAAGTCCATATCAAAAAGCTTTTGACAACCAACAAGGAGTAGGTCTTACCGAGATTAGAGCTCTGAGCCGAAACCATGACTTTTCCTCCTAAATACACAGTGAGTTTGGTATTCAGTAATATTTCGATTTGATGAAATAAACTGATTACTTTAATGAAGTTTCAGTATATAAAACCCATCTGAGAAAATGAGCATTTATTTATTAAACTTTACAATTAATTTTTTTCAATGATGAATGTAAAGCCGGATTTACATTTCAGGATTAATCTAGTTTTCAGTATCTGTCTTGAGGAGTAGAACACAAAAGCCATGACTGAAAAAGTCCACTACAAACTCTTGACTTAGATTTTGCTTAACATTTCTTATGCAAAATCGATTTGTCTCTCATAATTCTTTTGTGGTGCTAGACAAATTATCTACAGATGATTTTGCTGTGAATTGCTAGTAAGTTATGGCTAACTCAGCCGTAGCTTTCTCATTTACGTTGATTAAACTATTTATCAAACCCTATTTGTCTTAAAAAACACTAATGACTGTAAGCGTATTCGCTGATGTTGTTATGGAAATTCTTAGGTTAAACCAGTTTATATAGATGTAGTGTAGAATTTCTGTTTTTATTTTATGGTTATAAAAAATACAAATTATAAATGGCTTTGTAACGAAGTGTTATTTACGGGTTTTTAGCAATCAGGTATCTGTAATGCCGCTTTCCAAAGCTATAAGAACCTTGTCGAGAGTTTTTTGCTGTTTCTAGTTGATAACTACAAAATCATAAAGATATATGACGGAATCCCAGTCCCCATCAAATTCCCATCCTGTTGCTTCACGTAATATACCGCCTGTACCACCGCCACCATTACCACCGCCACCACCATCGTTAATTACCCAACGCCAACATACACAAACCTTGGATTTATCATCAGTTAATAGGAGTGCAAATCAACCTTCGCCGCCTCCACCACCTAGTGCGGCTCATCGTCCTGGGACACCACCACCAATTTCAACCCCAGCGAATGATTCGCCTTTAACTTTGGCACAGATTATTAGAGAAGCTTTTGATAATGGCTATTCGGATATTCACTTGGGTGTCGGTGAAGTTCCCCGCTATCGCAACCGAGGTGAAATTAACCCGACCGAATATCCCGAAACCGATAAAGCGACTTTTATGAGTTGGTTGCGGGAAATTATGACTGAGCCAGAAATTCAACGCTTCCAAGAGCATTTGGAATTTGATGGTGCAACTCAGTACGAATTTGCCCGTGTACGGATTAATGTCTTTGATTCTCTCAAAGGCTATTCGATGGTTTTGCGGTTGATTCCATTGAAGATACTCTCTATTGACCAGTTGAGATTACCACCGGTATTTCGGGATGTTTGTCACACTCACAAAGGTTTAATTTTGGTGACAGGCCCGACTGGTTCTGGTAAATCTACAACAATGGCGGCAATGATTGATTACATCAATCGAGAAATGCCTAAGCACATTATTACTATTGAAGACCCTGTGGAATTTGTTCACCAAAGCCGCAAGTCCTTGATTAAGCAACGGGAAGTGGGAATGCACACCCGTAAATTTGATAATGCTTTAAAAGCGGCTTTGCGGGAAGATCCAGATTTGATTCTGGTGGGGGAAATGCGGGATAAAGAAACTGTCAATACAGCACTGAAAGCGGCTCAAACTGGTCACTTGGTAATGGGAACCCTACACACCAATAGTGCAGTAAAAACTATTGAACGGATTCTCAATTTATATTCAGGTGAAGAACAGGATGCTATGCGAATAGCCATAGCAGAGTCTTTGGTAGCGGTGATTGCTCAAGGGTTGTGTCGGACAACTGATGGTAAACGGGCAGCTTTCCACGATATTTTGATCAACACTGAAGCTATCAAGGAATGGATTAAGGATGGTAAATATGATGAAATTAGCGAACTGATGAAGCAAGCTAGTTTTGATGGGATGGTGACGATGAATCAGTCTTTGCTCAATCTCTATCAAGAAGGCCGCATCACTGAAGAAACTGCGTTGGAAATGTCACCAACTCCTAACGAAATGGCTCAGTTCCTGCGAGGAAGAGTGTAGATACGGTAAAAGGTAGAGGGCGAAGACTTACGCAACTGGTAAACTCAATGTCATTAGTCATTAGTTGAGGTTTTTGACTTTGGACTATTGACAGCCTTGATGAGAAATCTATGACATTTGTGTAAGTCTTAACCTAATTACCGTTCAGTTTTGGGAGCTTGTGACTAAATCGACTCCAGATAACTTACCTATACCTCGGTTATACAAGGGTATTGCCTTGTTTACACCGGGAGGCGATTTAATTTATTGCATCGACCCTCATAAGCAAGGTCGATGGCATTCCCATTTGTGTGCTGCATTGCAGGAAATTTTAGACTTACCGGAACCGCCTCATTTTTTAGTTCCTTGCTATACAGCGACGGTTGACCATTGGTTAGACCCTCAGACGCAGCAGGTAAAAACGTTTGCCGAAGCTTCCCCTGGAGTACTGAAACATCAAGCTGTGTTGAATGCTATTTTTAGCACGGGAGATTTGGTTTGGCAACCATCTCCTTGGCAAGAGGGTTTGTGCGATCGCCTGGTATTATCAACTTATCGCTCCTCATTCCCCCAACTATGGGAAGACCATGATTTAATTGTCAACTTAGACTTGTCTGAACAGGCTCCCAAATATTATCCACCGGCTATCACAGTCCAAAAAGCGCCACTCAAAACCTATGTTTTGCGGTTGTTCGTGGCTGGACATAGTGCGAATACAGAACGGATTTTGAAAAATCTGCATGAACTATTGGAGCGATCGCTAGGATATCCTTACACTATGAAGGTGATTGATGTCTTAACTAATCCTGAACAGGCTGAAATTGATCAGGTTTCCGCCACTCCCACCTTAGTGAAAGTTTGGCCTTTGCCGATTCGGCGCATGGTTGGCGACTTGGACAACGCCGACAAAATATTACAAATGTTAGGTGCTATGGATAAGGGCTAAAGTTTTCGACAATACTACCAAAGAATTACCGTTCTTCAGTACATTTGATGGAACTCTCGATAAATTTTTCCCATCAGCTGACAGAAACGTTGTGGATGTGTAAAGTAATTGAGGAATGCTTAATATATTTAACCTTTGACACATCCATCTATGGATAGGAAAACCAAACGCCTCTTGCTGCTCGTGGCTTCTTGTAGTGTAACGGGTGTAATTTTAGGGGGAACTACTAGTTGGGCAGAGAGTACTCTTTGCTTGCAAGCTGATAAAGTTACAAATGAGTGCCTGACTCAAAGCCCAACCCAAAAGACGGTAGAAGGGATGAGTACAGGCTTATTAGCCGGAGCCGGAGCAGCTTTCGGTGTAGCATGGAATGTGCGTCATCACGAAGACTAAAAACGATAATTGCGATCGCGCACCCATAGACTCATCGGTACAGCATTACCCTGGGGGTCTACCTTGACTTTGACTGCTAGTGGTCGCAACTGTCCGTTTCTAGTTTGACGAGCAGCGCGGAAAATGTCGTTATTTAACTGCTGGCGTTGCTCGTCAGGCACGTTGTATGATTCCACACCATAGTTAATAAAGCCATTCTGATAAACCCCTCTCAACGCTACTTGATTATCTCGGAGGGACATAGGTAAATTGCTGCTCACGCGCACAGGTCGCCAAGCTCTAGGAGTACCGCGACCAAAAGATTGTTGCTCTTGCAAAATGACATATAAGTTGGTTCCCTCAACTAGTTGTCTACCCCTACCCCGATTTCTTCTCAATAACTCTTCCCAACCAGGAAGCCGCCGTAAATTGGAAATACGAGATATGTTGTAATCCAGATTGAGGGTGTAACCTCGTAACACATTATCAGGGTCAGCAGGTAAAGTTTGTAATATTACCTCTCTACCTGTGATATTGGTGTACATGGCTTGAGTAGGTACTGACAAAATTAGCCCTGTTTGCAAAATTAAGGGCAACAATAACCGCCAAAAAGGTAAAGGCTGGTTGCTTTTTTGTTCAGTAGCAGCCAAATAATCACGAAAAGTCAGCTTTTTAGAAAATTCTGCTTCGGGAGACAAAGTTTTACTTTTGCCCGATTCGGAGGATTCACTTGCCATAAGCCTAGTCCTAGAAGTAATGGTGTTTTGGGAAAGCGGACATAGGACTTACGCAGACTGGGGAGTAGTCAATTCAAAATTCGTCTTGAAAAGTTTCCTACGGCGGGAAACCCGCCTACAGAACTTTTCGCAAAATTCAAAATTCAAAATTCTTGAATTTTTGCTCCCTCATTTCCTGGCGATTCAATCAACTGGACTTCTTGTTAGAAGAACCGGTGAGGCGGTTTTCAAACCACATTCCGGTACTGATTAAGATGGAACCGCACATCAAGAAAACCATTGACCTAAACAGTAAATCGGTGTCGTACTCTAACATCCGACTAATTACTAGTAAAGTTAACAATAGCATACCGCCCCAAAAGGAGCGCCGATCACTTAACTTCAGCCCCTCCTGAATGAATCCCCAGGACAGCACGGCTAAAAGCACGTTGAAAATAAAACTGCCGAGGTCGCCAATGCGGTTGATGGCTTGATGCCAGAATGGTACTACGACGATAAAGCCCAAGAAAGTGGCAATCCAAGTAGTATTAAAAACAACTTCCCGACGGGGAGGGTTACTTCTTTGACGTAAGAGAAATAACCATTGTAATACTGCAAGACCACTGAGAATCCCCAAATCAATGACGGAGACAGAAGAAAAGTTGCTGTTACTCATTGACCCAAAGGAATTGTAAGACAATCCTTGCCATTGCCAACGAAAGGAAAGGGCATAAAAGACTAAGCCAAAAGCGATTAAGGCTAAGTTACGCGCTAGGGGTTGAAATAGTCGATAATTTATGGTGGGAAATAACAGATCGTCATAACTCCAGAATATGGCAGGAGGCAGTGCTAATGCAAAGGATGCCACCCAAGGAGCTACGTCAGAAAAGTTCAGCAATGGTAGAGGGTTGAGGTTGAATTGCAGGGAACTAGCAAAGAAGATGGCTGCTAAGAAGAAAATCCACCGCGAACGGCAAAAGTAAGCCAAGGGGACAAACAATAGCCATGATATCAATGGCATATGGCGGACTGCTAGCCGCGCCCAACCCCATTCGCCGGAAGAGTACCATAAATCTCCCAGTCCAGCCCAGTAGCCAATCTGTACTAGGACGATGGCCATAATTCCCAAGGAATTGAGGGATAGGCTGTAAGCCATGAAGGAAACCCCAAATCCCCAGGCGATAAATAGTTCCGGAGTAGAACCAGTGATATTAAAAATCTGCGCCATGAGGATGAGGTTTGCACCCAGGATAAAAGCCGCAAAAATTAATAACGCTTCGCCTAAGAAACGCTTACTCTGCTGGGGCTTTTTTCCTTCTTTGTTCTTCAGTGTCGGCTCTCTCCAGGTGTAAAAACCTGTGATACTCACAAAGAAAAATAAACTCATCATCAAGATGAATTTGACTTCTCGTGACCAAGAAAACCAGTTAGCGGCCGCGAAGGTAAAGACACCCACAACCAACAAAACACCGCCAATAGCGATCGCTATCATCATAAAGCGATCGCGTGCAGCAATCTCTAGATTCTTAAATTTATAGCGATCGGCAATTTGTTGATACTGCGAAGCACTAATTATTCCTTCATCACGCCACAATTCCGCATCTCGTCGCAATCTTCGCTGAAAATTGTCAAAAATCATAACCCTCTCCACTGCGCTAGGGTAATTTGCCCATCATTTCGGATTTACGCATGGAGTCATTAGTCAACAGTCAACAGTCAACAGTCATCAGTCATCAGTCAACAGTTCTCTTCTCCCCTACCTCTTCCCATTCCCCATTCCCTAGTATTATGAAGCCAAGCCACTTCTAAGCGTTGTTCTCCTGTTACCGTTTTACTAATGGAAAAACCATCGAACTTACTGCTTAAACTCGCACGACGTTTGTTTGAAAATCCTGATAAACAAGAAAAATTTATCGATGCGTTAGTTGCTCCTCAGCCTTTTAATCCCTGTATTCTGTGGTGTCAAAATCAGCCTGATATTTCACCTTTTTCCGTAGAATCTCCATTAAGTTGGCAACCAAAATTTGTTGACCGTCTGCACCTGGGAGAAAAACCCGGACAGCATACCTTACATCATCAAGGATATTTCTATTGTTTAGATTTTTCATCTGTATTTGCAGCGTCTATTTTATTAACAATCCCTCAATCAGTAAGCTTAGTTTTTGATATGTGCGCTGCTCCTGGTGGTAAAAGTGTTTTTGCATGGCAAGCTTTACAGCCAGAATTAATCATTTGTAATGAGGTGATTGGTAAACGTTTAGGAATGTTAATTTCTAATTTAAAACGTTGTCAGATTAGCCCTTCTATTATATTTAATAGAGATTCTAGTATTTTTGCGGAAAATATTCCCTTATCTAGTAATTTAGTTATAGTTGATGCCCCCTGTACTGGACAATCTCTCTTAGCAAAAGGAGAGAAAGCACCAGGATGTTTTCATCCTACGGCTATTAACAAGAGTGCAAATCGCCAAAAAAGAATCATCGCTAATTCTGCACAAATTGTTGCTCCACAAGGTTATCTTGCTTATATGACTTGTACTTACTCCCCTGAAGAAAATGAGCAGGTGTGTGAATGGTTTTTGTCACGTTTTCCCCAGTTTCAAGCAGTGACGATTAATCATTTACAAGAGTATCAGTCTCATTTAGCAAATATTCCTTGTTATCGGTTGTTCCCACAAGATAGATTAGGTGCTGGTGCGTTTACGGCGCTTTTTAAAAATACTGAAATAGGAGCAGTTAAAGAATTAGATCCACAGATTTTAGATGATTTAGGTATTATTCAAAAATTCTAAATCTTTGTACCGTAGTTAAGTCGCAATGATTAATCAATATACAAATTATAAAAGGACACAAACATTGTGTCCCTTGAGGTTGTATTAGAGGTATTATTCGCTTATCGGTTATTATCTTGTAAGTCCTCAGCGCTTCTCTTAGCGGTGTCTGGATAGACAGAACCGAATTGTTTTACTGCTTCTCCAGATTCTTTGGCAATTCTTTTAGCTCTCTCACCAGGAGCATCTTCTGTTTGACGCGCTTCTCTATTCCATTCTCCAGTGGTTTTGGGTCTATCAGCGTCATCCTGATGTACAACTCTGTCAAGCCTTCTAGTTACCGCATCACTGCTACGTCCAGAGTCAATGCTAGAGTTGAGGCTGGTGGTTAATACTAAAAAACCAACTAAGGCGATCGCAAAAAAACGCTTTACTTGAAACTCTTGAAATAGAAACTTGATATGAGTGATTACCTTAGAAAATAAATTTGCCATCATCATACTCCATTAATTTGGTGTCAATATTCCTCACACTGGCGGTACTTCCTTGTTTGTACCTACAGTCTGAGTTAGCAGTGAAATTTAATGAAAGCTCTCACCACAGTTTTAAGTTAACGATAAAAAACTACTAATTCATCTGACACAAGTTATAAATTATTTCTAGAGCAAGGAAGTTTTTTAAATTCCTGCTATGTATTATTGGAAGTCTATTTTGATGTTTGAATGTACTGATTGAGTAAGAGACAAGGGTTAGGGTTATGAGTGGTCACATCCCCGACTTGTTGAAGAAGCCAGGGAGCTAGCAACCGCTAACTCAGCAGATAGCAAATTTAAATACCTAAAGACCCCTTAAATTATCGACAGATATGGCTCAACAGGCTACCATATCAAACTGTATATTGAGCAGGGTTTTTGTTTTATGGCTAGTGTAGAACGCGACGAAACCAGGGAGCATCGGATTGAAACAGAAATTGTTGTCGATGCTGAAGATAAAGAAGAAAGAGCAATGGGTTGGTACTACTACCTGGACGATACTTTAGAGTTTCCCTTTATGGGTAAGTGGAAGAAGAAGTCTCGCAAAACCTCAGCTATTGAAGAGAAAGCTGTTGAGGTATTGGGTATGGCTCCAGAGGATGATTGTTTGAAAGATATGTATGTGGAAGTTGCTTATATCGGCGGTAAGGAAGATGATGTATATTCTGCGAAGCTTTCGGATATAGAGGCTATTGATGTGGATGACGACACTCAAGAAGCGATCGCCGATTGGTTATATTGGTTAGCTAGGGGATATAAATTTTAGGCTAAATTGCGAATTATCCGACAAGGATTCCCAACCGCTACAACGTTAGCAGGGATATCTTTTACAACTACGCTCCCAGCACCAATAGTGGTATTGTCCCCAATTGTTACCCCTGGACAAATAATTGCACCACCACCAATCCAGACGTTATTACCAATTTTGATGGGAGCGGCTAATTCTCTTCCAGATAGACGAATTTCCGGTTCTGTCGGATGGTAGGCAGTATAAATCTGCACGTAGGGAGCGAACAAGACATTATCCCCGATTTCTACCTTATTGCAGTCTAAAATTACACAACCGTAGTTCATATATACTCCATTGCCTACGTAGATATTGCTACCGTAATCACAATGAAGCGGCGGTACTATGGTGATTTTTTCGCCTATTTGAGCAAATAATTCTTTTAAAATTTGCCTGCGTTGTTCTGGTTGTTCTTCGGTTGTGGCGTTATACATTCGCAACAGACGACTAGCTCGTTTACTCTCGGCTGCTAATTCTGGATCATCTGCTAGGTATAATTCACCTGCGAGCATTTTTTGTTTTTCGGTTTTTTCCATATATATAATTATTACCAATCACCTATTACCACTCTCACATAAAACTAACAATTAGCAGCTTTATTAAATACGCCATAACGAGCTTTACCTTGTTGTTTAGCGCGGTACATAGCCTGGTCTGCATCTTTTAATAGGCTTTCTGGTTCGTCATAACTACCACCATTTAAAGTGATACCGATGCTGGCTGTGGTAAATATTTGATGTCCATTTAGGTTTAATGGTAATCCTAATGTATCTTGGATGCGTTTGGCTACGTTGATAGCGTCGTTAACGTCTCTAATATCTTCTAACAACACGGCAAATTCATCCCCACCAAATCGCCCTACAGTATCTCCACTACGTACACAGGATTCTAATCTATGAGCGATCGCTACTAAAAAATCATCTCCTATTCCGTGTCCAAAGCGATCGTTAATTCCTTTAAAACCATCTAAATCTAAAAACAACACAGCGAAACGATAATCACTGCGGCGTTTGCTACGTTCAATTGCTTGTTTGAGGCGGTCTAAAAATAAAATTCGATTGGGTAGCGTCGTCAGTCCATCATAAAAAGCATTGCGGAGTAATTGCACTTCTGACTGCTTGCGTTGAGTGATGTCTTGAAAAACTAATACTGCCCCAGTAATATTACCCATCTTATCTCGGATAGGTGCAATGTTATCTCCTATAGGTATCTCTCTACCATCCTTAGAAATGAGAGTACAGTTTTCTGGTAAATTGACAATCTCGCCAGTCTGCATCGCCTGTGTAGCCAAATTATCAATTACCTCGTCCATATCCTTATCAACTAGATTCACAACCTCGGCTAAATCTTTCCCAAAAGCTTCATGCTGCACCCAACCTGTAAGTCTTTCCGCCATTGGATTCATCATTTGAATCTGACCATTAGTAAAGGTAACAATTACCCCACAACCCATACTATTAATAATGGCTGCTTTTTTTTCTGCTGCTTCCTGTAATCTTTCGTGAATTTGATACTGCTTTAAAGCCATTTCTACAGCAAAGTGTAAATCTTTTTCTGCAAATGGCTTTAACAGATAAGCAAAAGACTCATCTAGTTGTTTATTTTGCCAGTCTAAATATTGTGAATACTCGGCTAAATATAATACTGGTATGTGAAAATTACCTTGAATAATATTTGCTACTTGAATCCCGTTAATTTCTCTAGATAAACAGATATCAAATAATACTAAGTTTGGGTGTTTCTCCTCTACATTTTTAATTGCTTCTTCAGCAGAATTTGTAACCTCTATAACATTATATCCCAATTTTTGTAAACTATTTTTAATATTTAACGCCAGGGCTGCTTCATCCTCAACAACTAGGATTTTGCGGGAGACCATGTTAAAACTACCTGTTTGCAAATGTTCAGATATTGTTGTTAGCATCAACTCAATCTGAAAGTTATTTATTCTATGATAATCAATCTCTAAAATATCGGTATACTTGCTTGAATAAACTCTTGATTTAAGATTAAAGATTGTGTTAATTGCTGGCAAGTTTTCCTGATGTTCATCAAATAAAAAATATTTGCAATCACCCGATGATGATAAAATTTTCATGTTCAAGAAAATTATTTTTTGTATCTTATTTGTTACAAAAAATATGAGCAACAAGCATATTTGACACCATAATATTTGCATATATTTAAATAAGTATTGTGGTAGTTTAAATAACAAAATATTGGTTACTATAAGTAAAGACTAAAAGAAATATAGGGGAGAAATTTGTTCTTGTTACGTAGCCTTTACTTGTACTTAAAAACTTTATCATCCTCTCTATTCTCTGATTATTCTTTACTTCCAGAATTAAGGTCTTCGTAAATCCAACTATATTTATGATTCCCCGTGTAAGAGCGCCAGAACTACCGCAAAATTATCCTTGGTTGAATACTGAACAACCTTTGTCTATTAAGCAACTTAAAGGTAGAGTTGTAATTTTAGATTTTTGGACTTACTGTTGTATAAACTGTCTCCACGTTCTGCCAGACTTGAAATATCTGGAACAAAAATACAAAGACAGCCTGACAGTTATTGGTGTCCATTCTGCCAAATTCGACAACGAACAGGAAACCGAAAACATCCGCCAGGCTATATTGCGTTACGATATTGAACACCCAGTATTAGTAGACAAAGGTTTTCGTGTATGGCAAGAGTATGCGGTGCGTGCTTGGCCTACTTTAATGGTTATCGACCCCAAAGGTTATGTAATTGGCTACGTTTCTGGTGAAGGAAATCGAGATAAGTTAGACCAATTAATTACACAAGTCATTCAGGAACATCAAGGCGCAATTAATTTCCAACAACTCAGCCTAACTCTAGAAAAACAGCATCAACCATTAATTACACCTCTAGCCTTTCCCGGTAAAGTCCTAGCCACCCCAGCAGGGTTATTCGTCGCTGACTCTGGACATCACCGCATAGTTGTGAGTGATTTCGACGGCGAGATTCTGCATTTAATCGGTAACGGGAAATCAGGCTTAACTGATGGTACTTTTCAGGAAGCGCAGTTTTCTGCACCCCAGGGAATGGCGTTTGATGTCGAAAATCAAATTCTCTACGTCGCTGATACAGATAATCATGCTTTGCGGCAGATTGATATCAATCAGCAAATAGTAAAAACCATTGCAGGGACAGGTGAACAAAGCCGCAATATACAACCGCATGGGGGTGCTGGTTTAGAAACTACCTTAAACTCCCCTTGGGATTTGGCGAAAGTCGGGAATAGTTTATACATTGCGATGGCAGGAATCCATCAAATTTGGCAAATGGATTTAGCAAGCGGCTTTGTCAAAACCTATGCAGGTACTGGTGCGGAAGGTTGTCTTGATGGTTCCCTTACAGAATCAGTTTTTGCCCAACCTAGTGGAATCACTAATAATGAACAAGAATTATACATTGCTGATAGTGAAATCAGTTCCATTCGTGGTGTAGGACTGGTGGAACCTCAGGAAGTCAGAACCGTTTGTGGTAGTGGTGGTTTATTCGGTTTTGGTGATGTCGATGGACAGGGTGAAGATGTCAGTTTACAGCATTGTTTAGGGGTGGAATATTTTCAAAATTATTTGTGGGTAGCAGATACATATAACCACAAAATTAAATTAGTTAGTCCTCATACTGGTAATTGTCAAACTGTCCTGGGAGATGGTTCGGCTGGGTTACAAAATGGTCAAGGGAAAAACACTCGCTTTTTTGAACCTTCCGGATTGAGTGCGATGGATTCATATCTGTATATTAGTGATACGAATAATCATGTAATTCGCCGTGTGGATTTACAGACTTTGGAGGTGATGACGATGCAATTTAATGGTTTATGTGCGCCTGATGTTTGTATTCCCAATAACTTTTAAGTTCGCGCATTCGACAAAGCCGTTTCCGCAGGGTAGACGCAAAGTCACAAAGTTTTCTCTGTGCTTCTGCGTCTCTGCGTGAGATAAGAAATAATGGAACTATTATTTCCGTATTCTTACTAGATATTTCTTACAAACAAGAGATTAAAATGAACATGAAGATTGATAATTGACTTAGATTCCTAAATCTAAATAACCTGGATAAATTGGTATGAATAATAAAATTATTCTATTAGATAGCGATGATGTTATCTTGATTGGAACTGATACATTTCAAGTAAGAAAGTTAAAACAGGTAATCGAAGGTGATATCAAAACTAAATGGAATAAAGGAACTTACAATCAGGTGACTAAAAAACCTGATAGTTATGTCTGTGATTTATTGAGAAATATCTCTCTTGGAGATAATCAGTATATTCCAATTAAAGAAATAGAATATAAATTGAGCATACAGTGTCAAGTTCTTAAAATAGGTAGTAAAGGTTGGGAAACAGGACAAATTAAGATCAATATTTCTGTCAATCCTGATTTAAAAAAACCAGAATATAACGTAAATCTCGAATTTTTCTTAAATGAAAATATCGAACCTCCATCACCTCTAGATGACCTTCGCCAAATAATTCAGTCTCAGTAGGGTGGGCATTGCCCACCAAAAATATTATGTAAAAATACACACTAAAAATTGTTCCAAAACCTATAATTTAACTCACCAATATGCCTGAATATCGTCGTGCATATTTGCCAGGTGGGACTTTCTTTTTAACATTGGTGACATACCAACGCTACCCAATATTTTCAAACATAGAAAATATCTCTCACTTGCGTTCTGCTCTAGCAAAAGTACGTTCCGAAATGCCTTTTGAAATAGAGGGCGCAGTTGTTTTGCCAGATCATATCCATTTTCTCTGGACTTTACCTACTGAAGACAAAAATTATTCCCAACGAATTGGCAGATTAAAAGTTTTATTTACCCGTTCACTAGGTAGTAAAACAATATTACCTGAAAATTTATCTAATTCACGCCGTAAACACCGGGAAAGTAATGTATGGCAACGTCGTTTTTGGGAACATACC
This sequence comes from Nostoc parmelioides FACHB-3921, assembly GCF_014696625.1. Lineage (GTDB taxonomy): Bacteria > Cyanobacteriota > Cyanobacteriia > Cyanobacteriales > Nostocaceae > Trichormus > Trichormus parmelioides. The sequence goes on along the minus strand of NZ_JACJQL010000011.1, from coordinate 23,806 downwards.
ATACGTGATGAAGCTGATTTTGAAAAGCATTTGAACTATATCCATTACAATCCAGTTAAGCATGGTTTAGTTTCTTGTCCTCACTTATGGGATTATTCTAGTTTCCATAAATTTGTGAGAAAAGGTATTTATTCTAGCAATTGGTATTGTTCATGTTCTGGGGAGAGAATACAAATACCTGATTTTGATAAAATTTTAGAAAAAGCTGGAGAATGAGTTTGGTTACTAAATAATGAGATAATTGGTGGGCAATGCCCACCCTACTCAATATTCAAGACTTTAATAAATCAAATATGAAGACTATTCTCCACATTACCAAACGTCAACAATGGGAACAAGCAAAAAATGTCGGCAGCTACCGTGCAGATTCGCTGGATACTGAAGGATTTATTCACTCTTCTCAAGCAACACAAATACTCAAGGTTGCTAATAGATTTTTTCATCACCAAACGGAATTAGTGTTACTTTTTATCAATGCTGATCAAGTTAAACCAGAAATTCGTTATGAGACGGCTGATGGTGAGTTATTTCCGCATATTTATGGCGAGTTGAATCTTGATGCTGTGTATCAGGTGATTGATTTTGAGCTTGGGGAAAATGGGTTGTTTGAGTTGCCGCCAGAGGTTGTAAGTTTAGGGTAGATAAGTATGGAGATGAAAGATCAAGCGTTGGGTGTGTATGTTGAACAAACGGCGTTGCTATTGGATTTGCCGATAAAAAATGAGTATCGGGATGGAGTGGTGGCAAATTTTGAGAGAATAAAAGCGATCGCTCAACTTGTTAACTCATTCCCACTACCAGAAGCAATAGAACCTGCGCCTGTCTTTAAACCATGAATGATGCTGTCTCCATCGCTAAAGCTATACGTGAGGGTAAAGTTACCGCCGTAGAGGTGACGCAGGCTGCTTTAGCGCGGATAGCAGCACAGGATGTAGAACTGAATTGTTTTACTGCTGTAACTAGGGAAACGGCTTTGGCGGATGCAGCACTTATTGATAGGGAAATAGCCGCAGGTAATTATCCTGGGTTACTGGCTGGTGTGCCTTTTGCTGTAAAAAACTTATTTGATATTGCTGGTTTGACGACTCTGGCGGGTGCAAAAATCAATGCCGAAAATCCGCCAGCTAGGCGAGATGCAACCGCAGTCGCCAAGCTGAAACAAGCTGGTGCGGTGTTGGTAGGCGCTTTAAATATGGATGAGTACGCCTACGGATTTGTTACAGAAAATTTCCATTATGGTGCTACTCGTAACCCCCATGATTTACAGCGAGTGGCTGGGGGTTCCTCTGGTGGTTCGGCGGCGGCGGTGGCGGCTGGGTTGGTTCCTTTTACCTTGGGTTCTGATACTAATGGTTCCATTCGTGTCCCGGCGGCTTTGTGTGGTGTGTTTGGTTTTAAGCCGACTTACGGGCGTTTGTCCCGTGGTGGGGTGGCTTTATTTTCTATTAGTTTTGACCACATTGGCCCCTTTGCCCGTTCCGTTGCGGATATCGCCACAATATTTGATATTTTGCAAGGAGAAGACGATCGCGATCCTATCTGCACTCAACGACCTGCAAACCCCACTTTACAGCAACTCCATCAAGATATCTCTCATATTAAAATAGCGATCGCTGATGATTATTTCCAAAAAGGGGCAACATCGGCAGCATTAGCAGCCGTGCAGGAAGTAGCCAATGCTTTAAACGTAACCAATTACGTAACTTTACCAGAAGCCCACCGCGCCAGGGCAGCCGCATTTGTAATTACCGCCAGCGAAGGCGCAAATTTACACTTAGATAAATTAAGAACACGTCCCCAAGATTTTGACCCCGCAACACGCGATCGCTTTTTGGCAGGGGCATTAATTCCCAGTAATTGGTATATACAAGCACAACGCTTTCGGCAATGGTACCGCGATCGCATCCGTGAAGTTTTTCAGAATGTCGATGTAATTCTCGCCCCTACTACACCTATTACAGCACCGCTAATCGGTCAACAGACAATGATTTTAGATGGGGAAGAAATTCTAGTACGTCCCCATTTAGGATTGTTCACTCAACCCCTATCTTTTATTGGCTTACCTGTTTTATCAGTACCAATTCAGCGTCCCAATACTTTACCTTTAGGTGTGCAGTTAATAGCCGCCCCATACAATGAAGCTTTGATTTTACAGGTAGCGGCTGTATTAGAAGCCCAAGGTGTAGTTTCAGCTGTGAGTCAGGTAAATTTAGGACTTACGTGCTGAACTAAAAAACTCTTCGGTGGTTAATAGTCCACAGTCCAAAAACCTTGATTTTGAATATTGACTATGGACTATTGACAAATTAATCATTGGCTGAGGAAGACGCGATGAATCGCGTCTCTACAAGTGGTTTGTGTGTCCTATTCTTTTTTAAACCTTTGTGCGATCGGTTAAAATTTCGTAACCGGTTTCTGTGACTAAAACTGTATGCTCAAATTGGGCTGATAGAGAATTATCTACTGTTACAGCCGTCCAGCGATCGGATAAAGTCCGGGTGTGTTTAGAACCTGCATTTAAAATGGGTTCAATTGCCAATGTCATCCCTGCACGCAGTTTCACATTGGGCATTTCTCTGGTGCGGTAGTTAAATACAGACGGTTCTTCATGTAGGTTACGTCCCACACCGTGTCCTGTGAATTCTTCTACCACAGTAAAGCCATTCATTTTTACATGATCCTCAATTGCCCCAGCTAAATCAAGGAGGTATGCACCTGCTTTGACTTGTTCAATGCCCTTATATAGCGCCTCTTCAGCTACGCGAATCAGTTTAGCGGCATCTGGAGTTACTTCACCAACAGCGATCGTAATACAGGAATCACCATGAAAGCCTTGAAAATAAGCACCTGTGTCTACTTTTAAGACATCTCCAGTCCGAATGACTTTCTTATGACTGGGAATACCATGTACAACTTCGTTATTAATACTAGAGCAAATAGAACCAGTAAAGCCGTGATAGCCCTTAAAACTTGGTGTTGCACCCATTTCGCGGATACGCTTTTCCGCATAAGCATCCAAGTCAGCTGTCGTCATACCTGGTTTTACCAGCCCGGAAATCTCTTTAAGTACAGTGGCGACAATTTTCGCCGACTCTCGCATAATATCAATTTCGCGGGGTGATTTAATTTCAATACCCCGGCGTTGTTTTTTGGCAGGTGATGGCTTAGGTGTTTGAGAAAGCAAGTTGGTGAGAATATTCATGGGAAATCAATTATTACTTGCGCCTTGCCGCTAAGGTTGCAGGTTATTTCTAAACAATTGAGAAATAATATCTATACTTAAGTTAACTTATTTTTCGCTGCTAGATACGTATATAGATGATGGCTGACTGCTGACTAGGGACTGATCACGATTTCTCCTGTCATCCCTGCTTCAGTATGTCCTGGGATGGGACAGCGTAAGCCATATTTTCCTGGTTTGATGGCTAGGAGAACCCATTCAGCTTCAGCACCGGGCTTAAGTTCCAGTTCATGAATCGCCCCTTTAATTTCCACTTTGCCTGCTTCCACTTTTTGCGTCCAAATCCCATCGGCAAAGTCTTTGGCAGTAAAATAATGTTTCAATTGGCTGGGGTTATTGAGGTGTAGTAGATAACGTTTCCCAGCGACTAATTCCAAGTTATTTGGTTCAAACTTGAGTTCGTTAGCAGAATTACCCAAAGATACTGTAATTTCCGCAACAGGTTGTTTAAGTAAATCACTAGATTCTTTTGCCGCCAATGCAGAATTAGTGTTAGTAAAAGTAAAATATAACAGCAGGGTAAAAAACACGCAAATTTGACGAGCTATTGGTAATAAAAATGAAATCATGGCGTATACAATTTTGCGAATTTCCGGGAATAAGTTATATCAATTTGAAAAAAAGAATGCGACAAATAAACCATCTGTAGAGACGCGATGAATCGCGTCTTCTTCTTTAGCCAATGATTTGTGGCAATGATGAATTGAATTGGTATTAGTCCATAGGGGCAGTATTTAAACCCACCCCTACAACCGTAAACCGTCAACAGTTATCACTATTTACCTTACACCTTGTCTTGCAACCATAGAAGGCCCAGCCGTTACTACTACTACTTGATCTGGGTGGAGTAATTCACTAGCTGCTTGATTAACTTCGGTTAAGGTAACTTGCTGAATTTTTTGATTATAAGAATGTAGTTCGCCCGATTCTAGTCCATAAACTTGATTCATCAGGACTTTATTGGTTAACTCCTCTGGGTCTGCCAAAGAAACGTTATAGTTACCAATCAAGGTACGTTTAGCTGTGTCTACTTCTGATGCTGTCACACCTTGTTGGTGAATTTGCTCAAGTACTTGCTGGGTGCTAGCGATCGCCTTATTCGCATCTTCAGGACTGGTTTGCATTTCAATCCAGAAAGTTCCAAAATCTTTTTCGGCTTGGAAGTCGCTATAAATGCCATAAGTTAAACCTTGGCGATCGCGCACTTGGGCCCCTAATCTACTAGATAAGGTATCCCCGCCCAAAATTTGGTTTAACACTAGCGCCGCATAAAATCTCGGATCTTGACGCTTAATACCTGCATAACCAAGGTAAGTAATAGCTTGGGTCTTACCAGGTAATACTGGATTCTCTCGCGTGGTAGTTTTTGGTAGTCCAACCTGGGGATAGTTTATACTTGGGGGTTCTCCACTAGCTTGCCAATCACCAAATTCTGCTTGAATGAGCGATCGCACTTGCTGAGGTTCAAAATCCCCCATTAGCACCAACACAGTAGTATCTGGACGATAATATTTCTGACTAAAGGCAATCACATCCTGACGGCGAATCTTCCGCAGACTTTCCACTGTAGGAAAGGTATGTAGGGGATGTTTCTTGGGGTATACCGATTGCAGAAAAATTCTTCTAGCAACTTCACCGGGATCATCTAATTCCATTTTCAGAGAAGTTACAGCTTGTTGCAGATTTAATTCCAGTTCTTTTTTAGGAAATGTACTATTTTTCAGTCCGTCGGCTAATGTCCGAATCAGCACCGGAAAATCTTCAGCTAAACTATCGGCTTGGATACGCATACCGTTGCGATACGCGGCAAAATCTAAAGTCACACCCCTATCATCTAACGCTTGAGCTAAAGTCGAAGCACTTTTAGTTTTAGTCCCACTCATCAAGCTATCTGCTACTAATGAGGCTAAACCAGCTTGTCCATCTGGATCAAATTCCGTACCTGCTTTCACATAACCACTCAAGGTGACGGTAGGCGTACTTTTATCAGGTAGCAAAAATACTTGCAAACCATTAGCTAAAGTAAACTGCTGTGGTAAACGTGTTTGAGACTTCTGTGGAATATTATCTGTTGTGGTATCTAGAGATGGTAGATACTTCATCACCTCGGATGATGTGACAGATGAGTCGCCAGCGAGATTTTCTTGTGTGCGTTGTGTTGACTTTTTGTTGCCAACTTCTTTGGTGTTGGTAGATGTCGTTGGTTGAAAAATACCTACTTTCCGGTGAGATTTTGGTAAATACTGATTAATTACCCGCGCTACATCTGCTGAAGTTACTTGCCTAATTGCTGATAAATAATAATCTGTAAAGCGATAATCACCAACAGTCGTCTCATCATTGCCTAACTGCATGGCTTGATCAGTAATAGTCCGGTTACTCAAAATTATGGCAGCCTCTAACTGTCTTTTAGCTCTAGCTAATTCTTCTGTTTTTACACCTGTGCGGGCAAGATTAGCGATCGCCTTATTCAATACCGAGTCAATTTTACCTATATCTTGGTCTGGATCTGCCGTCACCAACAATTCATACCAACCAGCCTGTTGCAAACCACCAACAGAAGCTTCTACTTCACTGGCTAAACCCGATTCTATCAATGCTTTATATAGTCGAGAATTGCGCCCTTCAGTCAAGATATAATCTACTACCTCTAGGGCTGGCATATCCGCATGACTCGCTGGCGGTAGGGGGTAAATCACTTGTAACAGTCCCGCCGCACCTGGTTCTCTTAGAACTATGGGATTTTTGACTATTGACTCTTGACTCTTGACTCTTGACTCTTGACTCTTGACTTTTGACTTTTGACGCTGAGGAATACCGCCAAATATCTCTTTTACTGTTGCCAAGGTTTCTTCTGCTTGGCAATCGCCGACAATGACTAACACGGCATTATCGGGGCTGTAAAAGTCTTGATAGTATTTTTGTACTTTTTCAACTGGAAATTTTTCTACATCCGCCTTAGTACCACCTACAGGTAAACCATAAGGATGATTGGGAAATACCGCCTGCATGACTGCGCGATTGAGGCGGTATTCTGGGCTATTTTCATAGCCCTGTAATTCGGAAATGACTACGCGCTTTTCACTAGCTAATTTGTCAGCATCAATGAGGGCGTTTTGCATTCTGTCTGCTTCCAAGACTAGCATGGCCTTGAGCTTATCCCGTTCTACTGTGCCGTAATATGCTGTTTGGTCATAACTGGTGAAGGCGTTAGAGTCACTACCTAAAGCACTAAATAAACTTCCAAATTGAATAGGACGGCTTTTTGTGCCTTTAAACATCATGTGTTCTAATTGATGGGCGATGCCGTTGACACCTGATTCTTCATGGCGTGAACCAAACTTGTACCATACCTGTACACTGACAACCGGTACAGTCGGTACTTCCTTGATGAATACGGTCAAACCATTGTTCAAAACGGTTTTGTGGACGTTTTCTGTGACTCGGAATTGATGGGGATTGTTCGCCACTAATGTTGCTGGGGAATTGACTCGACTCAATGTAGTTTTGTATTGGCTTTCAGCAGGGTTATTACTGAAAAATAATACTGTAACTAAAGAAACACTCAACAATAACACATAAAAACGGTAGCGACACCAGATAGATAATGCAGACATTTATTTGGTAGATGCGTTGAGTTTATATATTTTTATGTACAAAACCAGTTTAATCCTTTTGTGCGTATATTATGTGAGCCACATCACTTTGTATATAAAAGTACACTATAAACTCAGTTAAGTTTCGGTAAAAGTCGAATAAATTCCAGTGGCAATCCATCAGTATCAGCGATAAAGGCCACTTCAAAAATGCGATCGCCTATTTGCTGTTGTGTCGGTTCTAAAAGTATCTTCAATGGTGATAGTTCTGTTATCTGTAAAACACGTTCTTGTAAATTTGTCAACCAGCTAGGTAAATCTGGGGTAGTCTCGGTTAAATCAAATGACAAATGATAATAACCTACATAATGCTCATCTGCAAAAGCATCTGGGGCTGGTTTTGGTTCAGGAATTTGGATCAGTTCAATTCTGCCGCCTAGTCCTTCCATCCAGCAAGCGAGGGTATAGCCTGTAGTGAAGCGTTCACAGACCGTAAATCCTAGTATTTCATAAAAGGCGATCGCGCGATGGATATTCGCAGTCCGAATAGAAGCGTGGTGCATGAATCAATTCAAAATTCAAAATTCAAAATTCAAAATTAAATACAGTCATCCACAAGGTGTCGTGGTCAGTTGTCAGTTGTCAGTTGTCAGTTGTTGATAACCACTGACTACTAACTACTGACTACTGACTCTTATTCAAATAATCTGAAATAAGGGTAGCGCACAGGAACACCCGGTTCTTTATCCAAATCAAAATTAATCACTTCCCAACAAGGATCATCTGTTGATTCGGGGCTAAATTCCACAGGTAAGCCGTAGAGTCTCGCCGATGAGGTTTCCGGCTGTCCAGAACGCCAAGGTGTGCTGCGTTCTAAATAACCACTCATCAATTCCTGATAACGCTTGGCGATAACTACCCTTGTAGCTCTGTAGCCTTGGGTATATAGCTTATCTAAAGCTTCGTGGATTTCAAACCGAATACCATCGGGATGAGTATGCTGTCGATACCATTCGTTGTTCCATCTCCGCCAATGGCGACCAGACTGTAGATGAACTAGCTCTCCCGTTTTGGGATTAGCTTCAAAAGCGCCATGACGAGGACACAAATAGGTATCAGTCAGTGTCAGCGCCGGAATCGTCTGGCGACAATGGGGACACTGAATATCAGGGCCAAATATAGGGTACTGCAAGGCTGGATTCATCATGAAGTGCGTACAAACATAATTTCGTATTCACCAGCACCAGTGGGTTGGATTTTACACTTCGGTTCCACCATACTGGGGGAATTGTTCGTTGCTGCAAGTATACGGTATCGCAGCCAGAACAACTTTCACCGTTGTCTTCCTCAATTTGGAGGTGAGACTCTGTGATATTCTGGTTTTGCAACCAGCCTCCAAGGATGGAGTTATTCCAGTGTTCCTGGGTACCATATTTATATTCTATCGTGTCTACCACTTCTTACTGGCCTTCTCCCGATTTTTCTCAAGCCGCCTTTATCGCCGCCAATGCTGTTGTTATGGGTTCAGTCAAAATAGCAGCAGGAGCAAGCATTTGGTACGGAGCAGTAGTGAGGGCAGATGTAGAAAGCATTGAAATTGGTGAATGCACAAATATTCAAGATGGAGCTATTTTACACGGTGATCCTGGTTTGCCAACAGTACTAGAAGACCATGTTACCGTCGGACATCGGGCTGTCATTCATTCTGCCCACATTGAACGTGGCTGTTTGATTGGCATTGGCGCAGTAATTTTAGATGGAGTCCGCGTAGGTGCTGGTAGCATCATAGGTGCTGGATCGATAGTAACTAAAAATATACCCCCCTTATCTCTGGTTGTGGGTGTTCCAGGTAAAGTTTTACGTCCCATCACTCCAGAAGAAGCCGCAGACCTGATTCAACACGCCGAACGTTACAAAAAGTTAGCGTTAGTTCACGCTGGTAAGGGTAGTGATATTGGCTTTTATCCGCAAGAGTGAAGTAGGGGAGCAGGGGAGCAGGGGAGCAAAAGAAGTAAACAAGAATGGCTATGGACTATTGACCAATGACTATGGACTACTGACTATTGACAAATTTAACCTTTCTTTACAAATTTATGTAGAAAAATTGCCCACTTCAGCTAAAAATAAAAATGAGGACAGTTGACAAAAATTTAATTTCTACGTGATAGAGGGGTTTAGATATGGATATTGATTTTCGTGTAGCGATCGTTTTAGCGCCAATTGCCGTTGCTGCTGGCTGGGCTGCGTTTAATATTGGTGCTGCTGCCATAAGACAAGTTCAAAACTTTTTGAACAGAGAAGCTTAAATCTCAGTTAAAAATCGTAACTCTGAACCGACTGTTCTCTTTACTGAGATAGTCGGTTTTAATTTGGGGGTTGGGGATTGGCAGGACTTACGCAGTGTTACTAATTTTCTGACTTTTTTGGCAAAATCAAGGTTTTTGGACTACTGACTACTGACTATTGATTTCTTGACTGAATTAGCTGTACCAATTCAGTGATACAATTTGAAAAAATGCCAAAATCTTGCTTATGGTAGCCCAAATCACGCCACTAGATATTTGTTGGCAACCATTGCCCGATGATTTCCAGCTAGAGGATGAACCGGTGGAAAATACAGGTCAGCCAATCCTGGCTGGTGCTTTGCGTGAAAGCTTAGAAATTAGTGGGTTCATCCAAGAGCAAATGTTAATCGCCTCGAATTTTGCGATATGTGCCACAGTCAATGGGCAATTTATTGCTAAAGCAGCAGATTGGGTATATATACCCCGTGTAAATCAAATTGTGGGCGATCGCACCAGCTATACTCCTCATTTAGAAGGGGAAATTCCAGCGATAGTCATGGAATTTTTATCCCAGACAGAAGGAGAAGAGTATTCATCAAAGCGCACCTACCCGCCGGGGAAGTGGTTTTTCTACGAACAAATTTTACAAGTTCCCATCTACATCATTTTTGACCCAGATGGTGGATTGTTGGAGTTTCATCAACTAGAAAATGGTCACTATGAGTTAAAGCAACCAGATGAAAATGGTCGCCATTGGATAGCGACTATAGGATTACATTTAGGAACTTGGCGCGGGACAAAAGAAGGGAGAACTGGCTATTGGTTGCGGTGGTGGGATGAATCGGGTAATTTGTTACCTTGGGCTGTAGAGATGGTGGAACAAGAACGCCAACGGGCTGAACAGGAAAAACAACGGGCTGAACAAGAAGCTCAACGTGCTGAACAGGAACGCCGACAAAAAGAACGCTTAATCGCCTACCTACAATCTCAAGGGATTGATCCCGATAGTTTGCTGACAGACGGAACAGAAGGTTAGGCTGTTGTTACTTATACCAAGAGTAGTTAACAATGCCAAAGTAGTTTCAGCCAATCCCCTAATCGTGAATATAGATTCTCTACTGCAACCATTTCATCATTTTGGCGTTAATTTGGGACTGGCTCGGATTAATAGCCTGTTAGCTAATTTGGGTAATCCTCATCACCATGTTCCGGTGATTCATGTGGCTGGTACAAATGGTAAGGGTTCGGTTTGTGCTTATTTGTCATCTGTGCTGACTGAAGCTGGTTATCGTACAGGACGCTATACCTCGCCGCATTTAGTAGATTGGCCAGAGCGTATTTGCCTGAATGAACATCAGATTTCTGCTGAGGGGTTGTGCCAATTATTACTACAGGTTAAGTCCGCTATTAACTCGGATGAGTACCCGACTTTATTTGAAGTAATTACCGCCGCCGCTTGGTTATATTTTGCCCAGCAACAAGTTGATGTGGCGGTGGTAGAAGTAGGATTGGGTGGACGGTTGGATGCTACTAATGTAATTGCTGATCCTTTGGTGACAGTGATAACTTCTATCAGTCGGGAACATTGGCAACAATTGGGGCCGACTGTAGCTGATATTGCTGGGGAAAAAGCGGGTATTCTTAAGCCTGGTTGTCCGGCTGTGGTGGGGATGTTGCCACCGGATGCAGAAAAAGTAGTGCGATCGCGCGCTCAAGAATTACAATGTCCTTTAATTCTGCCTCAACCTGCTCGTCAAATTTCTCCCCAATTAGCAGAATATCAAAGTATTCAAGATACAAAAACAATTAAATATCCTCTGCCTTTACAAGGACAAATTCAACTCAATAATTCTGCTTTGGCACTAGCAGCTTTAGAAATTTTGCAACAAAAAGGCTGGCAGATTTCTGAAGCAGAAATTATTAATGGCATGGCAAAAACTAAATGGCCAGGGCGAATGCAATGGATTAACTGGAATAGCCACAAATTACTAATTGATGGCGCTCATAATCCGGCGGCGGCTCAAGTGTTACGCAACTATGTAGATACCCTAAATACTCAATCAGTCACTTGGGTTATGGGGATGTTATCTACGAAAGACCACGCCGATATTTTTCAAGCTTTATTAAGACCAAATGACCAATTATATTTAGTTCCAGTACCAGATAATAATTCAGCTAATCTAGAGGTTTTATCCAAGTTAGCTAGTGATATTTGTCCAAAATTAAGCACTTGTCAAACTTTTCTAAATTTACTATTAGCCCTAGAAACCGCATTCAACTCAACAGATAATTTAGTAGTCTTATGTGGTTCATTATATTTAATTGGTCATTTTTTAGGGTCTAGAGATTAGAGATTAGAGAATGGAAACTAGGAAATAGATAACAATTAGCAGTAAGGGACTTCCAGATAAAAAAATATCCACGATGTAGGGTGCGTCAGTGCGAAAAAACTTATGTGTACCAAGAAATTATTCATACTGACGCACCCTACTAACTGACAACTGACAACTGACTAATTCCGATTATTCCACTCCTGCGCCGCATCTTCTACAGCTTTATCGACTGTTTTTTCCCCTAACATTGCAGCTTGTAAGTTTTCATAAATCGCCTTTTGCAGCTTCTTAATATCCTTTAAAGCAGGGGTAAGAATTTCGGCTTGTTGTAGTTGTTGCGCGCTGACAACTCGCGCTTTTTCTACTGTGGAAGCATCAGCCGGAATATCTTTAAAATAACTATCAGCTAGTGCTTTGGTTGTGGATGGTAAAACATTTGCAGCTTTAGCAAAAGCTAACTGATTTTCATCATTGGTGACAAATAGAGCAAATTTCACCGCCGCATCTGGTTGTTTTGTGTCGCGGGGAACGACGATATTCATCACAGCTACATTTTTCTTACCTGTATCGCCAGTGAGTTGGGGAGCGATCGCCGAAGCTTGAGCAATTTTTGGGGCGTTGGTGGCGATCGTTTTCAGAAATTCAGGCCCAGACGCAAGAAAGGCTGTTTCGCCAGATTGATATAAATCAATTGCGTGGCGATGTCCTTGAGTTAGTGCTTCTTTTGGTAATAAGCCTTTTTTGTAAAGGTCTACCCAATACTGAAACGCAGCTTTTCCTTGGGGTGAATTAAAAGCAGCTTTGCCTTCAGTATCTACTAGGGTTGCTCCCATCTGAACAAAAGACTGTAAGACTTCACCGGAATCTTGCGGTACAAATGTCACAAAAAACGCGTATTTCCCTGTCTTATCTTTAATTTGTTGCGCCGCTTGTGCTAATTCTGCGTAAGTAGCAGGTGGTTTACTGATACCTGCCTGTTTTAATAAATCAGTGTTATAAATGGTTAGCCTCGTTGTGAGGTACCAAGGAACGCCAAAACTTTTGCCATTCAGAGTACTGGCTTTCCAAATGTTCGGAAGATAGGAGGAACGTGCTTCCTGCGGGACTTTTGTATCTAAATCTAACCAGGCATTTCGTCCTGCTAGTTGAGAAGCAAAATCGGGATTGAGGTTAACAACATCAGGTGGCGTTTTTGCGGAGACAGCTGTTAAAATTTTGTTCTCCATTGCCGCCCAGGGTACATCTACCCAGTTCACCTTTATACCTGGATTTTGGGTTTCAAAATTCGCAATCAGACTTTGGAAGTAGTTAGTAAATTGAGGTTGGAGTTGCATAGTCCAAAACTCAATATTTGCTGTTCCCGAAGCAGTTTGCTGTGTGTTTGTATTCACGTTTCCTGTGCTGCAACTGACCATCCAACTGGTGATTAAACCCAGCATTGCACAAGCAATAAATTTTTTTAATTTTTGCAATTGAATCATCTTACCAGTATTTTTACGCTTGATCAGGGACAAAAGCTTATGCAGAATTGTCGAGATTATAGGCTAAATAAAACCGCGTTGCGGAGTCATTAGTCCTTAGTCATTAGTCATTAGTAAACCATATCAACTTAGGCATTAGCCCTAAAGCAATATATATACTCAAAAAACTCATAACTAATGACCACTTAAGTCAATTTTAAATTTTCACTTTAGCAGTTTGGCGGGCATAAATGTGGTGAAAAGTTTCAGTAGTCTGTTTGGCAAATCTCATAGAGGGGTGGGTGTAGAAATTGCACCAGAACGGGTGAATGTAGTTCAAATACGCAAGCAGCGCCAAGGCTTGAAACTTGAATCTTTAACATCAGTTCCAGTTCCAGAGGGGATTGTCACTGATGGTCAAATCACCGATCCCCCAGCAATGGCTCAATTAATTCAGCAGGCGCTAGCTGAAAGCAAAATCAAAGTATCTCGTGTGGCTACTGGTGTACCGGGACGAGATTCGATTGTCCGCATCATACCCGTACCATCAGAGTTGGATGACAAAGAATTACGGGATATGGTGTTAAACCACGAAGCAGGGTTGTATTTACCCTATCCCCGTGAAGAAGCTGATGTAGATTATCAGAAACTTGGGTACTTTGTGGATGAGGATGGCATTGAAAAGGTACGGGTTTTGTTAGTTGCTACCCGCAAGGAGGTAACAGATACATATATTAGTACTTTTGAGCAGGCAGGCTTACAAATTAGTGTTTTAGAAATTAATAGTTTTGCACTAATTCGGACAATTCGTGATCAACTGCGGCAATTTGGGCCAGAAGAAGCAACGGTACTAGTTGATATAGAGTTCGACAGTACAGAAATTGCGATCATCATTAATGGCGTACCACAATTTTCCCGCACTGTCCCCATTGGCACTTATCAAATGCAAATGGCATTTGCTAGAGCTATGAGTTTGCCCACTTCCAGAGATATGGAAATGTTACAGGGATTGGTGATTCCTGTAAATTCCGTAGAGAGCGATAAAACGGGGATGACAGAAACCGACCCTGGTATTGCTGGCGTATTGCGAATCCTGGGAGAACTAACAGATGAGCTACGCCGTTCTATTGATTTTTACTTAAATCAGAGTGAAAACGTAGAAATAGCCCAGATTTTATTGGGTGGGCCTGGTGGCGGACTAGAACAACTTCATGAGTTTTTTACTCAGCGTTTAAGTATTCCTACCAGTCAAATCGATCCTATAGGGTCTTTGTCCTTGCAAGTTGATGAAGAAAAATATCCCTCTACACAACGTTCTGGCTTAGGAATAGTCCTTGGTTTAGGAATGAGGGAGGTATGATACCAATTCAAAATTAGATCGGATTCCTATATACAAAGTCAGGTTTGATGAGGATTTCCGGTTTTCAGTCTGTGTCCCTGTTTTGGAGAATTGGTATAAGAGAATGTATGGATTAGATATTAATTTTCTCAAAGACCGCCCAGCTTATCAGTCTAATAACAAGTCCGAGAAAAAACCAGGTATTAAATTGCCATCTGGCAGCTTATTACCCATGTATTTGGGCGTTGGCGTAGGTCTTTGTTTTCCGATATTTGTCGGTGGTGGGTTGTTATTTTTACAGGCGAAAACTGCGGAATTAGAGCAGGCGATCGCTCTACTGGATGAAGAAAGTAAGAAACTGGATGCAGAAATCGCCAGCATTACCAAAATCAAGGAACAGACTGGCGCTGTCAAAGCCGACACTCAAAGTTTGGTGATGGTGTTTGACCAGATTCGTCCTTGGTCAGCAATGTTAGAAGATTTGCGCGATCGCATTCCTGCAAGTGTACAAATTGAAACCGTTAGACAAACGCCACCTACACCCCCAGCCGCAGGACAGCCCCCTGGTAATCCAGCCGGTGGGATAGAAATTACTGGCTTGGCTCGCTCTTTTAACGATGTCAACGACTTCTTATTACTTTTACAACAATCTCGTTTTTTGAAGTCTGGTGACACCAAAATTATCACAGCCAGCCTAGCAGATGCACCAGTACAAGCTGGTAGCGGCAACAGTGCGGGAATTAAACCACCCCAAGTAGTTAAATACACTATTCAATCCAGCCTCAGTGATGTTCCAGCCTCTGAATTAATTCGGGAGTTAGAACAAAAAGGCACTGTCGGACTGGTGACTCGGATTCGAGCTATGCAACAAACAGGAGTCATTACAAGATGACGCTGAGTGAAGATTTAAATTTTGCCGAACAGGCTGCTGATGTAGATGCAGCCGCATCAAATTATCCCGTTGTCTTTGGTATTAGCTTCACACCTAAAATCATTGGCATTCTCGTAGGTGTACTGGGTCTAGCTGGTGCTTTGTATATCCTCCTGAATATGGTGATGCCAGCTTGGGATACCTATCAGCAGAAGCAAACTCAAAGTGCCGAATTAGAAGGTCAAGTATTGCAAAAGAAAACCACCGTTAAACAAAAGGGCAAAATCACAGAAGAACTCGCCCAAGCCCAACAGCAAAGAAAACAGGTGCTAGCTTTATTTGCTGATGAAAAAACCTTAGATACCATGCTGTTGGATCTGAATCGGTTAGTAGAAGCCGGCAACGCTAAAACTCCTCTCAATGCGGTGAGAGCTAAACTACAAAAATTTGTGCCAGCTATCCAAAAACCAGAGCCTGTTAATGATGGGTCGCTAGGAACAGCAGTTGACGGTAAGCTGAAACGCTCTAGCGTTAATGTGGAAATTATCGGCACTTATGAACAAACACAATCGATTATTCGTAATATAGAACGTTTACAGCCTTTATTAATAGTTAAAGACTATCAATCAACATTAGCTAACGTACAGGCTACTGATAGGTCAGACAAACCCACACGCAGGTTAGGCCCAGCACCAATTACCACATCTTTTCAACTGCAAGCATTAATGCCCTTAAGTCCTGAAGAGGCTGCGGCTGCTCAGGCTGCGCCTAAGAAGTAGGGGGGAATCAATTCAAAATTCAAAATACCCTTCGGGAACGCCAAGGGCGAACAAAATTCAAAAATAATAGCTCCCCACTCAGCACTCTCTACTCTTTTTAGTTGACATACACGATTTTATTAGGTGAGGAATGAACTGTGAAACACGTTCATGGTAATGGATTAGTTTTAGGTGCTGCTGCTTTTGTATTTTTGGCAGCACAGCCTGTGTGGGCGCAAACCACACAAATTACAGAAGTCAAGCTAAATCCAGGCAATGGTGGACTTAGCGTTGTTTTAAAAACTTCTGCCGGTTCTCGTCCACAAGTTTTTACAACAAAAAGAGGCAAAGCTTTAGTTGCAGATGTTATTAATACGCAACTACGGCTTCCACAAGGTAATAACTTCCGTCAAGATAAACCTGCGGCGGGAATTGCTTCCGTTGAGGTGGTGCAACTAGATGCTAATAGTATCCGCGTCATCGTGACTGGTGATACTGATGCACCAACTAGTCAACCTGTCACCCGTCAACAAGATGGCATCACCCTCAGCTTAACGCCATCAACAGGCACTACAGCATCAGCACCAGTCGCCCCCAGACCACCAGTATCTACAACACCACCAGCTGCTACCCCAGCACAAACAGGAGCCGTCCCCAATGTGCTTGTACCTAACCCGCAAGTAACAATTGATGGCAAACCAGCCCAGCCTGCTGGCCCCGGACAGCCATTAAGTCAAGCGCCGCCGTTCTTACCTAGAGCAGTTGCACCTCCTGTGGGTGATATTGCCATTTCTGCGACCGATGCCTCCCCCAGTACGATAGATTTAGGTACTCAGGAACGTGTACCTCGTCTGGTGTTGCGCGATGCACCAGTTAGGGAAGTTCTATCATTATTGGCTCGTGCTGCTAATTTAAACTTGGCTTATATCAGTGATGGAGCTGGTGGAACACCTGCGGCTGGAGGTCAAGCCATTTCTCAAACAATTTCGCTAGATATAGAAAATGAGCCAGTACAAGATGTGTTTAACTATGTCTTGCGTCTGAGTGGTTTAGAAGCTAACCGCAGTAATAGAACAATTTTCGTCGGGCCAAAATTACCTAACTCCACCCGTGATGTGGTGATGCGTAATCTGCGGCTTAATCAGGTAACTGTAGGGGTTGCTTTAAATTTCTTGGTTGGGTTGGGGGCTGAAAGCGCCATTAGCCGCGAACGACTTGTTACGAGCGTAAATGCTGTACCTGTAGGCGGTGCAGCTAATGCCGCAGTCACACAAACTCAAACTACTACAGAAAGCAGAATAGAGACTCAAAGAGTTGATTTTCAAGATTCCAAGCCTTTATTAAGAGGTTTACAAGCATTGGGGGATGAGCGCACTAATTCTGTGACTTTAATTGGCCCTCCCAAGCAAATAGAGATGGCAATAGCTCAACTCACCCAACTTGATATTCGCCGCCGCCAAGTAGTAGTGAACGTCAAAATTGTTGATGTGAACCTTTTGAATCTTCAAGACACCAACGCGAGTTTTTCTTTTGGACTTGGTAATAACTACTTCACGAGTGATGGCGGTGCAGCAACTCTAAATTTTGGTGGTTCTAGACCAGCGACCAGTTCTGAAGTTGCAAACAGTGTGACCGCTACACCAACTATAGACAATCCTATTACAGGAACGACTTTCGTTGACCCCAACAATACTGTATCTATTCCAGGAACTACCCCAGGTACAGTAGTGGTAGACGCAAACGGCAACATTACTAGAATTGCAAATCCCGGAAGCGGCTCTTTCTATCAACCTATTGCACCTAGT
The DNA here is from genome assembly GCF_014696625.1 of Nostoc parmelioides FACHB-3921. Lineage (GTDB taxonomy): Bacteria > Cyanobacteriota > Cyanobacteriia > Cyanobacteriales > Nostocaceae > Trichormus > Trichormus parmelioides. The sequence goes on along the minus strand of NZ_JACJQL010000011.1, from coordinate 6,118 downwards.
AGTACAAACCCCCTACAACCAGGTTTCTCTGAAATTACCCCCGCAACCGATAACATCATTACAAGAAATGCAGATGGTACAACAACCATCACACGAGGTGAGCTTGGTACAGCCACTACATCTTTACCAACTATATACCAATTCCCTAAACGTCTTCTTGCTAGTTTGCAGGCTCAGGTACAAAATGGCAATGCCAAAGTTTTGACTGATCCGACTTTGATTGTACAGGAAGGTCAACAGGCTGTAGTCAAATTAACCTCAGAAGTTTTTGGAGGGATCAAAATAGGAGCAAATTCTTCAAATGGCACCACAAGAGAACCTATTATCAAAGAAGCTGGTCTAACCCTTAATGTGAAGGTTGAGCGTATTGATGATAATGGTTTTGTTTCCTTGTCGGTCGCACCCACTGTGTCTGCACCTGGTGGCACAACATCTAGTCCTGATGGTGTAATTACTCTGTTATCCGCCAGAAGTCTTCAATCTGGCGTAGTTCGCTTAAGAGATGGTCAAACATTAATTCTCAGTGGCATTATTCAAGAATCAGATAGATCAACTGTATCCAAGCTTCCTATCTTAGGTGATCTTCCGTTGATTGGTTCACTATTTAGAAAAACCAACAGAACCAATGAGCGTAGAGAGGTGATTGTACTTCTGACACCTCAAGTTATGGATGACTCTCAAAACTCTTCTTACGGCTACAACTACAGTCCTAGCCCAGAAGTACGTCAATTGCTTGAGCGTCGTGGTTTAAATACTCCCAGGCGGTAAGATAGTTTACTGACCAATTCGTAATTTCCGGTACTAGCTGGGGCTTTGGTAAATTGGTATTTGTAATATAATTTCATTTTCTAGACTAGCCACAAGCTTTTGAGCTTTGTGGTATCTTTTTTTGTCTATAGGTTGCTAAATACCCGACTTTTTGAAAAAGTCGGGTATCTAAACAGAAAAGTTTAGGCAGTAAATGAGTTCATCGGTTGGTTTTCCTTTGATCAACTCTGCGTTTTTGTTGACTTTTTGCAACTTAAAACCAAGCTTTTCTAGGACTTTACGGGAAGCAATATTATATTCGTTGACTGATGCGTGTAGCGAGGGAAGGGAAAAGCGTTTTTGGGTTTGAGCGATCGCCTCTAAACAATAAAGGGTAGCATATCCTTGTCTCTGGAAATCGACGAAGGTCATAAAGCCGATTTCTGCATAGAGGTCATCAAAAATACCTATTTCTACAAGACCTACATACTGATTTTGGGGGTTTACAGCCGCCCATTTCAGCCAAATCATGGTTTCATTATCGGGTGATTTTTCTAAGGCAGCAAACCGGAAATTGTGCTGCACTTCCGCCTGTGTGGGAATTTGCTCCTCTAGATATTCATACATCCGTGGATTACTGATGTACTGGTAGAGGATTGCGGCGTGTTGTTCTGTAACTTTTTCTAAACGCAAGATGACTTGTTTCTCTTCAAGAACCCAATCTTGACATATTAACGTTTTCGTTCAGTCCGCGAATTAGGCGAGATAGTTCACGGATAATATTTACGGCGATTTCGGGAGTTTCTTCAATGGCATCATATAGTTGCTCTTGGGTTAATTCCAAAAATTCGCAGGGTTCTATGGTCGTTACAGAGGCGGAACGGGGTTGGGTATCAAATACTGCCATTTCCCCAAAGTATTTTCCCTGGTCTACTTCTGCTAGTTGTTTATTGCCAATATGAACTTTGACTCTACCAGACACAATAATATATAGCGATCGCCCCTCTTCCCCTTGTCTAAAAATTGTATGATTGGCGGGAAATTGCAATTCGTGCATCACTGAGGTTAGCCGCACAATAAAATCATCCCGCAATTCTTTAAAAATCGGGACTCGTCGCACAAATAATAAACGGTCAACGCTACTGAGCATAGTTAATGGTCATTGGTCAGTTGTCAGTTGTCAGTCGTCAGTAGTTATTAATTGCTTTGCCTCTGTCTTTTGCCTAAGTCAGTATAAGCTAAAGATTAATTTAAGCCAGCAGCATAATTACCAGGGAAATTCATAATAAAGAGGAAGGTAAAGGAAAATTTTCTCATTACCTACGCCCACAGTAATTAATTTAGCTGCCCAAGAATGTTTTGGAAATGGTGCTTTCGACTCTCAATAGTCTTTGTAGGACTTTGGCTACTCTTGGATTTGAGTTCCCGCTTGGGGGCAGAGATTTTTTGGTTTCAAGAGGTTGGCTATCTGCAAGTATTTCTCCTGCGGCTGTTGAGTCGTGGGGGTTTATGGGTGGTTGCTGTGGGTGTAACTGCTGTTTATCTGTGGGGAAATTTAACTTTGGCGCAACGGCTAAAGTATCCCCAGTTTTTGAAGATTGAGGAAGTTAGGCGAGAAGAAGCAGAGTTGAGTGTGGGACTGAAAAATTTTCTCAGTCCTGCATATTCTAGGTTAAATGCACCTAAGATTCATGATGCTGGCCACTTAAAACCTTTGAGGTTGCGTTGGCTGCTACCCTTGGCTGTGGTTTTCAGTTTATTGGCAGGGTTAATTTTAGTTCACTATGGAAAAATAGCTCTGGCTTACTGGTATCCGGCTTTTAACAAGCATAGTTTACCCATAATTACCCCATTTCGTTTAGAAACTATCTGGGAAATGGGCAAGCAAGTTTTTTCCCAAGTTTTATATCTGGGTTTAATTGTCGGTGTAGCGATCGCTATTCTTATTTACTCACATTTTTTCCTCAGGGCGATCGCTGTTATTCTCAGTGTTGTGTTTGGGACAATTATTTTTCACAACTGGGCTAAGGTTTTACAGTATTTCGCTCCTACACCTTTCAACAGTACTGAGCCTTTATTCGGGAAAGATATCAGCTTTTATATATTTTCGCTGCCATTGTGGGAATTGCTAGAACTGTGGTTGATGGGGATGTTTTTGTATGGCTTTATCGCCGTGACTCTTACCTATCTCCTCTCCGCAGACAGCCTCAGTCAGGGAATTTTTCCCGGTTTTTCACCCCAACAGCAACGCCATCTCTACGGTATGGGTGGTTTATTAATGTTGATGGTGGCTTTCAGTTACTGGCTGAGTCGTTATGAGTTGGTTTATTCGCCTCGCGGGGTGAGTTATGGCGCTAGTTACACGGATGTGGTCGTACAGTTACCCATTTATAACATCTTGTGTGTTCTGGGATTAGCGATCGCATTTTACCTGTTGTGGCGGACAATGTTTTGGCGCGCTAAATCTCAGTATCGCCAATTTGTCTTTTACGGATTGGGTGTTTATTTATTTGTGGTCGTAGCGGCTGGCTCTGTTTTACCTACAATAGTCCAGTATTTGATTGTTCAACCCAACGAATTACAACGGGAACAACCATACATTCAACGTACAATTGCCTTGACTAGGCAAGCATTTAGTTTAGAAACAATTGATGCTAGAACTTTCAACCCCCAAGGAAATTTAACTACAGCCGCTATCCAAGCTAATGATTTGACGATTCGTAACATTCGTCTGTGGGATCAGCGACCACTGTTAGAAACTAATCGCCAACTGCAACAATTTCGCCCTTACTATCGCTTCCCTGACGCAGATATCGACCGCTACACCTTAGAAGCGGAAGCAGGCGCAATTAGACCAGCAAACCCTAACCAGTCGCCAGCACCAGCAGGAATTGCACCAACGGAACGACGACAAGTATTAATTGCACCCAGGGAACTAGATTACAGTGCAGTCCCAGAGCAGGCGCAAACATGGATCAACCAGCATTTAATTTATACCCACGGTTACGGATTTACCATGAGTCCAGTTAATACGGCTGGGACTGGTGGACTACCGGAATATTTTGTCAAAGATATTGCTGGAAGTAATGAGGGCGCACTTTCTACTTCCAGTGAAGCAGTTCGTGACAGCATTCCTATTGGGCAACCCCGAATTTATTATGGTGAAATTACCAATACTTATGTAATGACTGGTACAAATGTGAGGGAGTTAGATTATCCCAGTGGTAGTGATAATGCTTACAATGCTTATGATGGTTTGGGTGGTGTCACTATAGGCAATGGTTGGCGACGGGGACTATTTGCCATGTATTTAAAAGATTGGCAAATGTTGTTCACGCAGGACTTTTTACCAGAAACAAAGGTATTATTTCGCCGGAATGTCAAGAGCAGAATCCAGGCGATCGCACCTTTTTTAAAATTTGACAGCGACCCCTATTTAGTTGCGGCTGATGGTAATCCAGCCTTTCCAGGGCAGAATAATTACTTGTATTGGATTGTTGATGCTTACACAACAAGCGATCGCTACCCTTACTCAGACCCCAACAGTAACGGCATCAATTACATTCGCAATTCTGTCAAAGTAGTTATTGATGCTTACAATGGCAGTGTAAAATTTTACATTGCAGATGCGAAAGATCCTATTATTGCTACTTGGTCAGCCATATTTCCTGGTATGTTCCAGCCCCTAAGCGATATGCCAGTTACTCTCCGCAGCCATATCCGCTATCCCTTAGATTACTTTGCCATCCAGTCCGAGCGGTTAATGACCTATCACATGACTGATACCCAAGTATTTTACAACCGAGAAGACCAATGGCAAATCCCCAATGAAATCTATGGCAGTGAAAGCCGTCCAGTAGAACCTTATTATTTGATTACCAGTCTACCTACTGTCCCTTTTGAAGAATTTCTCCTCCTGCTACCCTATACCCCCAAACAACGGACTAACTTAATTGCTTGGTTAGCCGCGCGATCGGATGGTGAGAACTACGGTAAATTGTTACTGTATAACTTTCCTAAGGAACGCCTTGTATACGGGACAGAGCAAATAGAAGCACGTATTAACCAAGACCCAGTAATTTCTCAGCAAATTTCCTTATGGAATCGTCAGGGTTCGAGGGCAATTCAAGGGAATTTGTTAGTGATTCCCATCGAACAATCTCTGCTATATGTAGAGCCAATTTACTTGGAAGCAACACAAAATAGCTTACCAACTCTAGTGCGGGTAGTCGTAGCTTACGAAAACCGCATCGTCATGGCACAGACTTTGGAACAAGCTTTACAGGCTATCTTTCAGCCAGAAGTCACACCAGCACCAGCAATTATTCGTCCTTTTGAGGAAGTTACTCCACCTAGTTAAGATAAGGTGGGTTTAGGGGTGATTAGCCCCAAAAAAAAGGATACAAGCCCCTGTTTGTAAACATGGAAAAAAGAAAATGTGTTTTTCGTGCCGTGCATCTCAAAATATTGCGTCATATCAAGCCCCTCAATTTATCGAGGGGGTCTCCTACACACGCCAGTTTGCTCAAGTCGGGAGACCCTTTCGGCAGTTCCTCCTGGGGGAAACCCCCAAGACCGGACTGCCTCACCACGTAACTGGCTCCCCTACACCCCTGATTCGTGACTATCAAAATGTCAATTATAAAGAAAACATTAAGTATATGTACTCATATATCTTTTGAGAGAAGTTAAATAATCTTAACATCTGCAAAAATAAGAATTATCAGCCTATTTTTACCTAAATTTGCAAAACTAGCTCTTTAGAGCCTTCAAGCTCATGTCAGGTAAGTTTTTTATGTCACAGGAAGAAAAGGAGAAGCTATTTCATACCCAATTAGTCAAGTACGGTGTGAGATATGAAAAAGCTGCAAGAGCAGCGAGTATTTTAGCTTCTGGGAAATCTGAGGAAGTTTTTTCTGAAGAAGAAAAACAACTTGTAACTGAAGTTTGTCAACAGTGGCTAATAGGACACAAACGCCACAAGCAGATTGTTTCTTCATGGACAAGAATCAAAAGCTAGTTATGGAAAAATTAGATTTAAAATCCCGTCCTTCCAGGATCTCATAGAGAATATGGGACTGCCTGACCAACCCTGTAGCTCTCCTACGTATATTCCAGAAATCAAGTATCAATCCTATATGTATAGCTACACTACCACTCGTGAGGGGTTAGATTAAAGTGTATTTTGTCAATGAGCTAAAATACTTAAACTTATCTAAATAAAAATGATAATCATGTGGTGGGGAGGGGGAGGAGGCGAGCGACGCTCGCCTCCTCCCCCCTCTTTTCGATTATCATTATCATTAAAATTTTTAGCAGATAAAATATGGAACGAAAAAGCATTGTAACAACACAATAACTTGGGAAGAAT
>NZ_JACJQL010000109.1 GCF_014696625.1 Nostoc parmelioides FACHB-3921 | reverse complement strand
TTTATCCTTTGACTTACATTCACTATTTATCTAAGACAATTGGCTTTATTCTAGATGTTTGAATTTGCTTCCCAATTCTTATTAGCAATTAAGATGCGTTCGCCCTGTGTGGTTTGGGCATTTTCATTTACCCACACACCAGAAGCACTATGACCACTACATAAGCCGATTTCGGAAATGTGCATTTCTACGCCGTGAGTACGATAATCTTCATTTCTACCTTGATGAAACCTTTCTCTACTTGGTCTTTCATTCGCCCAAAGTATGGATTCAATTTCGGCAATTGTATCTTCATCAAGATGGGTCATTTTGAGTTGAACTGGCCCTTTTCCTGAGTTTAATTCTTTCCAGATTTCCAACATCATTTGACCACTCCAATAGTCGCAACTAATGAAGCGATTTCCTTCGGCGTTGGCTGTATGTGCGCCAAATGGCCCGGCGACATAGGCGCAGGCAGGGCCGTTGTAATCTTTAATTAAGGGATTAATTTGAAAACATTCAATATTACTGAGTTCTGCGCCTGCGTGATAAGCCATTGAATAACCATCGCCAGCATTGGTAGGATTTTCATACGTGCCGTAGAGATAGCCGGAAGCGGGTAAGCCTAATCTGCCACAAGCACCTGTACAAAGAATGACGGCTTTGGCTTGAATGATTATATAGTCGCCGTTTCTGACATCAAATCCTACCGCACCAACAGCACGTCCATCTTTGACTAATACACGCGTCGCCATCACACGATTTGTCACTTTGACTTTGTGGCGTTTGACTTGGCGGGTGAGAATAGGTTTGAGGTCTTTACCTTCCGGCATGGGTAAGACATATTTACCCACACGATGCACTTGTTTTAAGTCATAGTTGCCTTGGGGATCTTTTTGAAACTTTACACCCCAACTTTCTAATTCTTGAATGACTTCATAGCCTAATTCACCGGTTTGATAGACGGCTTTTTGGTTGAGAATGCCATCATTAGCTAGGGTGACTTCGCGCACGTATTGTTCTGGTGTGGAATGGCCGGGGATGACTGCGGTGTTTACGCCATCCATCCCCATTGCGATCGCACCACTCCGGCGTATGTTAGCCTTTTCTAATATCAGCACCTCTGCATCTGGATTTGCCTGCTTGGCTTTAATACCTGCCATTGTTCCCGCAGTACCGCCACCAATAACGAGTACATCTGTTTTTATCCGTTGAGTATTGATATCCATAAAATCAATTCAAAATTCAAAATGAAAGAATTACTGGGGATTTGGGACTGGGGACTGGGGACTGGGGACTGTAAAGGCAAAGGGCTAAAGTAAAAAGTCAAAAAAACAATCTTTTACCTTTTTACTTTTTCCTTATTTATTGTCTTGCCAAATGATGTCCTTTACTTGAATTTGCTTGGGAATGAGTTTGATTTTGTAAAAGGTATCGGCAATATCTTGCTGCTTGCTAATTACTTCATCTATTAACGGGAGAACACCATACTGTCGGCGTTTCTCGGCAACTTCTAAGGCGGCGGCGGGAATGCCTAATTCTGGTTCTAGAAATTTAGCTACTTCTTGGGGGTTATTAGCTGCCCATTTATCGACTTTGGTAACTTCATCTAACAGGGTTTTCAATACATCTGCATGAGAATCTACAAAGCCTTGACGTGCCAGATAGTAACCTCGATTGGGTGCTAAATTTGTGGCATCTGTGAGAATTCTTGCCCCTGTAGCTTGTTCAACTGCTGCCAAAAAAGGGTCCCAAATTGCCCAGGCATCAACGCTACCACCTTCAAAGGCTGCACGGGCATCTGCGGGGGTGAGATAGGCGGGTTTGATGTCAGTGTAGTTTAATCCTGCGGCTTCTAGGGCTTTGACTACTAAATAGTTAGTATTAGAACCTCTAGCGAAGGCGACTCTTTTACCTTTGAGTTCAGCCACAGTTTTAATCGGTGAATCTTTCGGCACAATAATTGCTTCGGCTTTGGGACTCCAAGGATCGTAGGCTATATACCGCAACGGAACTCCTCCTGCTTGGGCAAATATAGGCGGTGCTTCGCCTGTATAACCAAAATCAATACTACCCGCATTCATCGCTTCTAGCATCGGCGGCCCAGAGGGAAATTCTGTCCATGTCACCTTCGTACCAGCAGCAGTTAAAGCCTTTTCTACATCTCCCTTGGTTCTCATCGCATTGAGAACAGTGGCTGCTTTTTGATAACCAATACGAACTGCAACACCTTGTGTTGTGGGCGTGGGGTTTGCGGTTGACGTTACCTCAGAGTTGTTTGTATTGCCAGGAGAACAGGCAAAAATAACCAGACTCACACTTAGCCCCAATGTAAACCAGCAGATAAATTTACGTATTCTAGATATTTCATAATTCTGAAGAAAACTGCTGACAATCTTCATTAATTGAGGCAATACAAACTGACTCCACATAAGCACACTTAACTACATAACCAAAATAAATACTACGATAATTTGAGCAATTTACCGTATTTAATGGTAAAATATTCACATACATAAGCAGCAAAAGCAAGCAGCTGCGACAAACTGTGATTCTTTATAGCTACTGAAAATATGTCTACTGGTAAAAAACTGAGTCTGACAGATGATTTGTACAAATATCTGTTGTCTGTATCCCTGCGCGAACCAGAAATTTTGTTGCAATTGCGGCAAGAAACTGCTATTCAACCTCGTGCAAATATGCAGGTTGCACCAGAACAAGGACAGTTTTTAGGGTTCTTGGTGAAGCTAATTGGTGCAAAGAAAACTTTGGAAGTGGGTGTATTTACGGGCTATAGTTCTTTGAGTGTAGCCTTAGCACTGCCACCAGATGGTAAGATTGTCGCTTGTGATGTGAGTGAAGAGTTTACATCTGTGGCTCGTCGCTATTGGGAACAAGCAGGAGTAGCAGATAAGATTGACTTGCACCTTGCTCCAGCTATAGAAACATTAGAGTATCTATTATCACAAGGTTAGGCGGAAACCTTTGATTTTGCGTTTATTGATGCTGATAAGGAAAACTATTATCGCTATTACGAACTGACATTGCAGTTGGTTAAGTCCGGTGGTTTAATTGCAATTGATAATGTATTGTGGTCAGGAAGAGTGACTCAGCCAGAAATAGAGGATTCAGCTACCATAGCTATTCGAGAGTTTAACAGTAAGGTAGCTCACGACGATCGCATAGACATCAGTTTGATTACGATCGCAGATGGACTCACCTTAGCACGCAAACGCAATTAAGAAATTCGCTGGAGGAATTTGATATTCAGTTCCAGCTTATTTCCTAGCCACAAAGCTTGTGCTGTATGGTCTGTGACCATTCGAGGCAGTTCTTGGAAGGGAGCTTTCTAGCAGGGGGAGCAAGCCCTTTCCCCATGCATGGAGCGGAGCGGAACATGAAGAGAAGTCTGAGCGCCGGAAGCCGGCGCTCAGAACTTCGGGGTACAAGCTCCGTCTCGGTTTTCCCCCTTGCTCCCTGCCCCCTGCCCCTTTTCCTCTTGTTGACAAATATTCCTTAATGGACAGCCCCGCAGGCGACACAGTATTAATGCCAGGAGATACCCTCATTTGCATGGGAACAGCCGAACAACTGCAAAACCTCAACCAACTCCTCGGCCCCATCGGTTCTTAGCAGTTGCGTAAACCTAAGAATAATATTCTGTAATTACAAATTACGAATGAATGATTAGCCACTGCAAAATACTATCCCTACTCTCTATCAAACCTTTGTATACAAGAGACTCTACTGTCATAGATTCGAGTGCATTATACAGCTTAGAGCATAACACTGAGTCTTGCTTAATTAAACTACAATCACGAAAGTAAGTGCGAATGGTAAATAGTGCAGTTTCCCATTCTGGTAAACCCCAAATAACTTGACGCTCAATTCGTAGATAAAGTTTAGGTGATTGTAAATCAAATGCTCTACCTTGCCACTGATTAGGTGATATATGAGGTGGGGGTTCGGGATGATGGTTAAGGCAAGCATCCGTACTCAAACCCCAAGCAAAGCGCACTGTAGGTTTTCTGGTAATCATTGTATTGACGATCGCATCACTTCGGCGATTAATTTTTTCCATCCCAGCCACAGGTGCATGAATTGCCGCAAAATCTCTGCCTATCTTCTTCTCGGCTGACCAATGGTTCGGATAACACAAATGCACTGCACTCAGCCAATTGCTACCATCAGCACGACGACAAATTACTGTTAGGTCTTCTTGTATTTGTGTAGCTAAAGCGTCAAAGGTTGACACGTAATTAGGGAATACAGAACTATTTGGAGTTGAAACCTGTAGTAACTCCCAATCTGAATTGAGGTATAAAGTTTCTTGAGTTAGATAACTGTGCAATTTCCTAGTATTAGCTGTTTGTTGCCACTCAAAATGTTGTGGGTGTTCTTGTACAAGACGCTCAATTATTAAACGAGCGATCGCTCCTGCTACAGCCTTGGAATAATTACAAGTCTGGTAATACTTGCCCAACCTTTCCCTACGGGCTAAAAGTTTGGTTTGCCTGTAATTATGATAATTATTATCAATCTGAAATACCTGTTTATCAGCCCGACTATTGCCCAAATCCGAACCAAAAGGTAGCATACCTGGCTTAACTTCATACCTGCCATTCATCAGAGGAAAATAAATAGCAGCATCATCACAGTTTTCAACTGTCTGAACTTGCATTAACTGGTTAGCAGAAGCAACTATTTTTATATTACTAGCTACTAACTACTAACTACTGACGCTTCCTCAACTTCTTGCCACCCGTGCATAGATGCAAGACTTTTAAGGAGCTAGCGCATAACCTAATTGCACAAGACCCAAAAAAACCGGTGACTTGACAGTAATTGTTGAAAACTGACAAATAATTCTGTACATTCTGGCACAGTAATGTCTTAAATGCCTGTAGTTTTGTTTGACCTAGACATTACCTAGATATTAGCTAAATATAAAACTTGAGCTAAATTAATTAGTTTAAAAATATACGCTTCCTAGATTAAAAGCTTGTCTAGGTAAAATAAGGTTAAAGCCTTACCTAAAAACAGATTTACCTACCTAGATATTACCTATATACTACGGTGAGTAAGCGTTTTACTGACTCAATTCATACATCAAAATGAGTAAAACAAACCTCTAAGCGATAAAATGCTAATTCTGTCGCGCTCATCGCTCACTAAGACGTAGCCGACATAGTGCCACCATGTTTGCAGTCGTAACTTACCTAGACGATCAGTGAACATCACCTAGATGCGAACTCAAGCAAGGTAAACCGTGCATATTGATACGTTATGTAAAGGGTTAACCAAAATGCAGATATTGATGCTAATGAACAGGTAATATAAGTTATGGGCTAGAAGTATAGGTAAACGCCCACGCATATCCCCTACATTTCCCGTAAAGACTTTAGCTACATTCCATAAGTCGCAACGGACATTAAGATGTCCGAAAATCGTTGTTGTCAAAAATTTTATGTTTTAATCGTAGTTTATATCGTATAAAAGATAAGGGTCACTTATTTTGTATTGTAGTCTTGTATTACAACGTAATCTAACTCATAATGTGAGCAAACAGCTAATTTCATGGTTAAGGACGTGGCACAATTAACGATTCAAATACCGGATGAACTAGCGCAGCGTTTAGAACCTTTGCAAAGTCGTTTGCCCGAATTACTTTGGCTATTGTTAGATATAGGTGGAGAACAAAAGAAAGAGAAGCCTAAACTAAATACACAGACTGTAGAGATTCCCGAAGTTTATCAAGAAGTATTGGATTTTTTGATTAAACGTCCAACGCCAGAAGAAATTATTACTTTTAAAGTTTCAGCACAAGCACAAATACATTTACAAGAGTTATTAGAGAAAAACCGCACGGGGTCATTAAGTCAAATGGAATTAGCTCAATTAGATGTTTATGAACAACTAGAACATCTAATGATTTTGCTAAAGGCGCGTGCTATGGAAAAATAAAAAATAAATAAAATGGGCAGTACTTCAATTTCCACAGAACTTCGCAAACTGGTAATCAGTAGAGCATCAGAGCGGTGTGAATATTGTTTAATTCATCAAGATTTTTCAATTTATACCCATGAAGTGGATCATATTATTGCAGTGAAACATGGGGGCGCAACTGTAAAAGATAATTTAGCTCTTTCATGTTTAACGTGCAACCGTCATAAAGGTTCTGATTTTGCGACAATTGACTCAACGACAGGAGAAATAGTGCCGTTGTATAATCCTCGTCGTCAAATTTGGGAGGAACATTTTTATTTTGAGGGTGTAAGGATAGAGGGAAAATCTCAAGTAGGTCAAGCAACAACAAGGTTACTTCAGTTTAATCTCGCTAATAGATTACTACAACGACAAGTATTGATGAGTCAGGGAAAATATCCTTGAGCATCTGCTTACTTAATGGTTTAAGGAAAAGTAATTTTATGATAACTAATCTAGGTTTTGGAGAAAAATACAGTAATCAACAAGGAAATATAAATAATGAATTATAATGCAGATTCTTTACCACCTATTAAACTGATATCGCTGGAAGATAAAGTATTACCGTTAGCTATTCAAAAATCTAAAAGTAGATCAGCAAAAATAGCTGCACCCACAGATATACGTTGGATCAAGGTACTGGAGTTCCTCCGCAGCACCAACCTCGCACCTAATAGCCGAAAATTATACGAACGCGAACTAAAGCGATTTTTGGGATGGACGCAACTGCACTATCACGAACTACGCCCACGTCACTTAGGATTATACAAGGAATATCTGAGGGATGAGGTAAAAACTGATTCAGGTAAACCCCTGTCAAAAGCGAGTATTAATGCTGGGGTTGCCGCACTTAAAAGCTTTTTTAATTGGATGTGCTACACATATCCTGAAATAATTACTACTAATCCTACACTGGGGATAAAGCTAGAGAAAGTACCACTGCCACCAGCCCAAAGCCTAACTGACGAGCAGATGGAGCGCGTTTGGTCAGCATTAGAATTGTTGGGAGAGACAAAAGAGCGCGATACAGCGCTTGTCCACATTCTCAGTCACGGACTACGCGCTGGGGAAATTGTACAGCTAAATGTTGGTTCCTTCGATGGCAAGCTGCTGTTCTTACCTGATACCAAAACGAATGAACCCCGGCTAGTACCATTGCGAAAAGAAAGCCGTGACGTGTTAGAGGCTTATTTGCGGTCGCGCTCTGTTGCGGGTGAAGAACTCAATAGCCTCACCCCGTTGATGGTTTCACATCATGCGTCATATAAAGGCGATCGCTTGAGTTACCACGGGATATACTTCGCCGTCGAGAAAATAGGTGAGTTTGCAGGCATCGAAGATTTACACCCGCACCAATTTCGGCATACATACGCCACTGAACTATTACTGTTAGGTGTAGACCCCAGCCACGCCAGGAAACTGACTGGGCATCAAAGCGAGAAGGCGTTCCGGCGCTATACTTTGCGTAGTGAACAAGAGGCGGCGATCGCTGCTTATTATCGGGCGATAGGGGAAGTTGAAGCGGAGTAAGCAATGCCCAAGCCGTTAGACCCCAAATGCCAGTTATGTGCCAAACTACCCTCCGCTAAAGCTAAGGTGCTGCATGGGCGAGAAGGTGATAACTGCTGGAACCCGAAGGTGTGCCACAATCGCCGTTCGTTTTACCGTAACCGCAACAAAGATGATTCTCTTGGGATTGAGGCGATCGCTGTTGCACCACCAGAAACATATTTTGCCGTGCTGTACTTGTACAAGGAGCCAGGCGATAAACCCTTACACGCTTTAGGTGCAGAACTATGGCTGGGACAAAAGCCAATCTGCCGCCTAGAGCCGATTCATTGTTTTGGACTGACGGCAGGTAAAATTAGAGCGTACACCGACAAAGTATTACAGGCTTTTGCTAAAGAATATAATGTCACGCTGTACCAATATAAAGAGATGTTCGAGATTGCACCGACTCACTGCCCAGTAAGACCCTGCCCGTTGCACCCTGAACCATGACCATTTATCGTCAGCTGACAATCTGGGACATTCTTGATGAGGTATCCGAAGCCCCGCCCACCTCTTCACTCGCTGCGGTGTGGTCATGTTTAGATACGGAGTTAGAAACTTTATCAGTAGAAGCACAATTGGCGATCGCCTCCACTGCATTCTCGCAAATCGCAGATATCCTTAAAACTCGCGCCCAATTATTGTTAGAAGATGTCCGCGCACAAACGGACACTGATGGGCCAGTCATCAGCACAGATATCTTTGCTGGTTTGGTGAGAACAACCATGCAATTAGATTTAGATGACCTCATTGAAGAACCGCCACCGCAAAACTTTAGACCACATGGGACACATCAGTTTACTCATCCTGTAAAGAGTGGTGATTCAGTAGCCGCACCTGTGGAGAAAGAGAATGTGCTGGCAATGCTGGAGATTCAGACTGTGGATGATGTCCATCGGCTGGCAGGTGATGAAGATGTAGATAAGTGGCGGGGGGCGATCGCTAATTGTTTAGTAAATGTGAAAGATGAAATAGCTCTAACGAAATTGCAACGCAAGTTGAAAATGCCGATGGTCGAGGTATGGTTGGGATTATTGCTGGGTGGGTTTGCGCTACAGCAGCGTGGGGAATTTTACGAAAATGACAATGTTTGGGTGAAAGCGGATTCTTCTAGAGTTTGACCCGCAGAAATGATATTGTCAAGGTAAGCGTAAAGGTAAATGTTTTACAAACTATCAGTGATAAGCTTTAGTTGACCTAGACTTAGAAATGAGCAACACTGGCAAGGGGAAAAAACTAGCATCTTTTAACTGTGACCAGAGGATGTGGGAAAGGTTTATCCTTCGTTGCCAGTCTAAGGGAACAACAGCCACAGCGACACTTACCCATTTTATTGAGATGTACATAGATGGTTCCTTAGATAACCTTGATGCAGTTGCTGATCATGATTTGAATAACAATGGGCTGGACTCCAGGATAAAAGAGATTGTTGCAGAATACTTACGCCAAAATTTAACTGACAATCTCAGTAGTGGTGATTCGGAAACAATATTAGCTATTTCCTCTCGACTTGACGAGCTTGAATCTCAAATTGAGAACAAGTCCAGTAGCATTGAAACACCATATCATCCCCAACAGAATGAGTTGGAGCAAAAAATTGAATCAATGACTTCCCGTGTAGAACAGTTGACTGATGCGATTAGAAAAATTCAAACCTATCTGAACAATCAACCCAAGCAGCGGGGCAAATCATACAGTAGAAACTCGTATACTCAAGCTTCTACTCCGCGCATGAAACCGTTAACTCCAGAAGGTTTAGCCTCTCGTTTAGGTGTCAGTGTGGAAACTTTGCGCGAACAGACGGCGAAGTTGCCACCACCGCTTTTCGTGGCATGGTGCAAGGGGAAAGATAGTTCGAGCATGGGGTGGGAATTTAACGAGGAAACAGGTTTTTATCATGCGGCAACTTGAACCCCAGTAGAAATTGGGGAGTAGGGAGTAGCGTTCGCAGCACCATCATTGCATCATCCCCACCCAGTTTCTCCAACTTGACTGTTGCGCCCCCTAACTAGCAAGACCATCCTTCACAAATCAAAATCGAGAGTAAATGTATCATCATCAGGTTTTTCTAATGTTTGAGGTATAACGGTCGCTGGTTCTGGCTCTTGCGCTTGTTGTTGGTTTTGGTTGATAGTTACCGGGGGTGGAACTGGTGTATGTACCCCTCCTAGTTGCAGAGGAAATGCACCTTTCTTGAAGGCGAAATAGCAATCAATTATAAAGTACAGCGTTTCCAGGTAACTTTTATCTAGGTTTTGCGATTCTAGAAATATACGTTTGCGGTAGCTGTCTCGGATGCGAACTCTCTCTGGGGTGTTGTCGTGTTCGTTTTTCATTTTTTCTCCTGACCTGGCTTCTTAGTTTTTGGCTGCAATGCTTTTTGCCATTTCTAGAAGCCCAATAGCATTCGCCTCTACCGGATTGTCCAAGACTTTGAAACCGTTTTTCTCCAACAGCTTCGTGAATCCCGGTAACAGACAACCACCACCTATCGCCCAGAGTTCATCACCAGAGTGCTTGGCATCAAGCGCCAGATTCACTGCTTTCTTTAAATATTTTTCGTACCAGTCTTTGAGGCAAGCAATGTAAATCTCTTTGATGTCAATGTCCCGACTATACTTGGTATGCCCCATTTCTAGGCAATAGCGAATTTTGGCTGGATCTCCGACTTTACCACCATTGAGATGCTTCATCTTTTGGGCAATATCGTCGATGAGAACTTCAACACCTGTTGGGTATGGGGTATGTACTTCTCGTTTACCCTGGTTGTAACGCGAAAATAAAGTTGTACCGTTGCCGAAGTCCAGCACAGTCAATTTTTTGGGTAGTGGCTGTCCGAATAATGCTCCCATTCCTTCAGGTATCACCTTCAGCACTTCTACTTTCACTTCTGATGGTTTACCCGCCAGTATCGGCTGATATTCTCCATTTAATACTTTCTTCAATTCTTCTGCCAAACCAACATCATGCAAGCTGACAACCATCTTTAAGTGCCATGCTTTGCGGTGTGGCAAATGTGCTAATGCTCCCAGCAAAGTAGTTAGTGCATTCTTGACTTTGTTTTCATTGCTATCGGTGTTGCGCTCAAAATGAGTTCCAGCACGAAAAGCTGATTCGCCAACTGTGTAAGCCTTGCCTTCAAACTCTACCCTTCCCGGCACATCTTCCATGTCGGCTGTAGAAATATAGCTAGGGATACGAACGACATCAAATCCTTCGACTAAAAGTTTGAGATTGCCGTAACCGTTATCGAACCCTGCGGGAAATATTTTTTGTAATGCGTGAACACTTGTCATTAATGTTAAATATGATACAAAAATTGATGGCGATAGAAATAACCTAAAAGCCACCTAAATATATCCTATATGGGTAACAAAATGAACCAAAAGATTTATAAATGATTTTGGGATACATTTAGACTCTATATGTAGCCCAATAAAAATATGCCCTTTTCAAAATTTTAAAAGCATGATAAACGTGGTACTTATTCTTTACCCATAGCTTGACAAAATCACTCACGCAACACCGGATCTGTTAGGGTGATAGCGAATTATAACTAGCTTAAAAGTTGTCGAATTTTAAAATTCGACATAAAACCGAATGTAAGTAATTGTCTGAACTAAAGGAAAAATACAGATTAAAAGATTTATTTTAGGTTACTGAAATAGTATTTATAGACTGAGGTATTTCAATGTCACAAACAGTAATAGCAGTATTGGCAAATGCAGGCGGCGTGGGAAAAAGTACGTTATCAGTACACTTAGCTTATGAAGTAAGCCGTCGTAAATTCAAAGTAGCGCTGTTAGATTTAGATCCGCAGCGATCGCTTGATGTTTTTTGTGGATTAGAATCCGCAGAAGCTGAAAATACGATGGTTAAAGTATTATCAAAGGATTTTACAGGTGATTGGACTTTAGCGTCAGCCTGGAATGAACCTAGAATAGAGGTTTGCCAAGGACATCCATTACTAGCAGAAATTGCTAATGAGTTAGTAATTCGTAAGCGAGGAGAATATACTTTAGCAGACAGGTTACAAAAATATCCTTTGCCACATGATCTAGTCATTGTAGACTGTCCAGCTACATTAGGGATGCTCAACGTCAATGCTTTATCTGCTGCAACTCACATTTTAGTACCGATACAACTTGAGATGAAAGCAATTTCAGGATCAGCAGAATTGGTAGAGTGGTGCATGAATACGTCTGAGGAATTACAATTAACTCCCAAACCTCACATTTTAGGCTTTGTACCTAGTATGTACGATGAAACAGTAGCCATGCACAGACAGTATTATTCGCAACTACCAGAAATTGCCCAACAATTAGAAATAAAACTCTACACAAAAATTAGGAACTCGAATGAGTTTAAGAATGCCAGCGCTCATGGATTACCTTTACACAAATACAGAAATAAACATCCAGCCTGTAAAGACTTTAAAGAAATTGCTGATGATGTGATTCAATTGATCAAAAACAATTAAGGAGTATTTATGGCGAGAGGTTTACCCCAAATAGGTGAAAAATTTAAAGGTGCAGTTCAAAAAACTGACCAAGAAAAGAAAATTGCTCAATTACAAGCAGAAATAGAAGAACTGAGAACTAAACAATCCCCAGAACTGGAAACTGAGCTACAAATATTAAGGGAAAAACTAAAAAATAATTTAGGGGAAGTAGAGATTGATCTTGAATTAATTGACCCTAATCCTAATCAACCCAGGCAAACAATAACTTTAGAGTCTATCCAAGCTAAAGCTAGACTTCTGAAAAAACATGGACAGATTACACCAGTAATTCTTGTAGCTCAAGAAAATGGTCGTTATATACTTTTGGATGGTCAATTGCGTACTGAGGGAGCAAAGCTACTAGGATGGAAGTCCATCCGGGCTGTTGTAGTACCTATGCCCAAGGATTTGACACAATCATCATTAATTACATTTCTAGGATTTGAAGACTTAAACCCATTAGATAAAGCGGAAGCAGTAATTCAAGAGGTTACTAAGGCAACTGCATTAA
>NZ_JACJQL010000108.1 GCF_014696625.1 Nostoc parmelioides FACHB-3921 | reverse complement strand
TGGAAAAATAAATTTTCTACTTTCACTATTTTTGCGAAGTATAAAATGGATATCTGCTTCGTGAAGCATAATGTGAGCTAAAAGCTCATTTTTTCATTCAAGTCACAAAGGCTTAATTGATTCTCTCTACAAGCTTTATCCCAATTAGCCTGATACTCATCTAATTTAGAATTTAGATGACCAATCATCACACTATTCTCAATCTTGGCGTGACCAAGACTATTGATAGTATTTCTGGCTTCTCGTAACTCATCTTTTAGGTGCTGTAATTCCTCAACAAGCTTTGTTGATTGACTTCTATATCCATCACAATATCTAATTACTTTATGTAAGTTACTGCCAGCATTCTTTAACTTGTCTTCAGCCGTATTTATTAACCTTTGCGCCCTGGTATCTACAATCAAATGAGTAATGAAGGTGGCAGGAATTGCACCTAGAAGCCCAATAGATATTAGTTTGGCTATATCATCACTGTAAGCTTTTGAGGAGATAGCCAAGCCAGCGAATAGACCTAAAGCAGTCAAGCTAAAACCGTGTATTGGTTTCATTTTAATACCTCCAAATAATCACCCAATTGAGCCTTGAAACTGGTCATTTTACCCTCAATCTCAATTGTTTTTAATCGCAATTCTTCAGCCTTTAATTGAGATTGTTTAAGCTTTTGGGCTAACTCATCCTTGCTATAAACGGCGATATTTGTATCTGTGACTGTCTTAATTTGGTTGACATCTAACGTTACTGATTTTTGAGATGTGACTTCTTTCTGTGACAAATAATCAAGATAATTACCCCTTACTTTCTCGATTTCTGTGGCCGCTTGAATACCTGCACCAATGGCTTTTGAGTGTTTACCAACTACGGTAAATTTCTCACGGGTAAGGTCGAGGGCTGCACCAGTTAACTTCAATGCTCTGGTAGCACCTTCATAAATTTTCATACCCTTATCTAATTGGGCTTCTGTAACTTGTGGGATGCTTTCAGGAGGATTAAGCGGGTCAGAAATTTGATACTTTTCAGGGTGAAAAGCTGGCATCATTCCTGGTATCAGTTCGGGGGTAATTGTCAATAATCCAGGGATGCGACTGTCTATTGCAGTGGGGGCAGATGTGGAATTATTAACAGTAGTTGCAGTTTTATTCCTACCTGCCAGTTTTTCAGCTACAGCTTGGGCGGCTTCTTTAGTGCGGTCAATTTTAGCCATTGCTTAAAAATTTTCTGGTACTAAGTAGAGCTTGATATTTAATTTCTAGCTGCCTAAATGCCTTATCGATTTCACTAAATTCAAGTGCTAACGCCTCATCAAGGTCATATTTTTCAAGCACTTGATTTAGTTCTTTCTCGTCTGTTTTTGCATCCTCAATTTGGCGGTCTAGTTCGTCCATAGTGGTACTATTGAGGTCATCGAATTTACAGAATATAGCGGTTGAGCTAGACAACCGCTATTTACTACTGGCTAAAACCTTCTCTATTCAATCTTTCTAAACTGCAAGTTGTCGCTTCATGTTGCAACGTGTTAAAGAACTGAGAAACATCACTCAAAGTTACATCACAATCGAACTTCAACACTTTAAATTGTGGATGTTGTCTAATTTCTCTTACTAGCTCTTGACTTTTGGCAATCAATTCTGGCAGTGGTAAAGCGTTCATAACTATCTCTAGAAGATGTAGGATTTGAGTGTATTTTCCCTTTGGGGATTTTACAAAGCATCGAGGGAGCGTAATCATTTACGCTCTTTTCCTCTAGTAGCAATTGGCATATTCACCTTGCAAAATTACGTTGATAGTTACACACAAAAAATTATTGAAACCATCAAAAAACTTGAGCATATTTTCCTCAGTGAATCAGGTTGAATATTTTCTCTAGACCAGTGTTGAGAATGTCGAGAGGGAATAAGACAACATCAACTATGCGACGCTGTTTAACTTTCCCAGTACGCTGTTAATCTCTGCATTAATGTCAGTAGTATCTGGGGTAAACTGTGGTGATTCTTGGGCTAGTCCGGCTAAATCTCTAATCACGCCTACATACCCTTGCTTTTGACCTTGCCAGCGTTGGTTAATACCTTCTGCTAGTTCCGCATCCCTTACAGCCAAGTTATTGAGTACAAGGGCGTTTCTTACTTGTAGGATGCCATCGACGGCGGCGATTTCCTCAGTCGCTTGCTTGGCTACCATCTCAACCAGAGATAAGCCACTATTGGGCGTTGGAGATTGGGCAGAATTGGTTAAATGTTGCTGTGAAGCCTGGGGTACTATAGTCGATTTTGGTGGCTCGTGTGTGGCTGTCTCTAATGCTTGCTGTGTGGGAGTTTCATAAGATTCTAAATTTTCAGTGTGTGCTGGCAATTGTAGCTGTTGCTGTTGCTCTAATTTTTTAGCTACTGCCTCAAAATCAAGACTAGATAAGGTTTTTGTACTGTCGAAGTCATCTGGGCGAATATCGATGAGTGCAAGTCTGAGGGCTTGTTCATTGGTCTTTAGTTGCTTGACGGCGGCGGCTATCGTCATTGTGTTGCTATCTGTTGCTGTCTTGGTTTTGGTGGTTCTAGTCATGATTTACGCTCTCTTTTTTATTTGTAATTGCTGGAATGCTTGCTGATAGCGGTATCTAGAGAAGTCGTTCGGATTTTTGAGGATATAGCCCTTAACCCGTTCACTCCGTCGTACTTGAGCCATAATTCGACCTACACGGCTTAAAACCCATGCTTGATAGGGTGATAAGGGTGATTCCCTGTCTATACTTCCGTCGTGGGCCTTGGGGTAGGCATTGCGAAAAGATTCAATGCGCCAGAAGGCTATGTTTTCCCAAGTGCAAAGGGTAGAACGGCTTACACCTAACAACTCAGCTAAATGTGTCTTGGTTGCTGGAAATTCTAAAAATAAATCGAAATCGGTGGAATGTTTGCAGCGTCTAGGTTTCATGCTTCATACAGCAATAAACATGAATTGATGGTTAATTAGCCAAGTATCGATAAATTACACAGCATAATTTAGCGTCAAATCGCTAAACCCCCTTCACTGCTTAACTTTGGGGTACTCGTAAGACGCTAATTAATAGCTGGTTGTTGATCGATTGCTTATAGTGGTATCCTAATGGCTAGGAGGTTCACCTGTCAACCAAGAGGTTATAATATTAAACTTAAGAGTTTTCTGGAAGATAATGGATGCTAAGTAACCCACTTAGAACTATGCCTTCTAGCAAGCCAAAGGTACAAATCAGATTTGAGGATGAAGATTTTCGTTATTTGGAAGATTGGGCAAAATCCGAATTTATACCCATCACTCAACTATGTAGACAGTTAATTTTAAAAGCAGCAGAACAAAAAAGAAGGGAGGAAGAAAAATCAGCATGACAGACGCACAACGATTAGACCATGTTGAGGACGAATTAGAAACGGTGAAACAGTTACTTGTTTCCACCGCAAGATATGCGGAATCCTCAGATCGAAAAATTGATCGGCTAGCCGAACGACAAGATTTAACCCAAAGACAGCTAGACAGTTTAGCTGTCACCGTTCAAACTATGAGTGAAAAAGTTGACAGCTTGACTACGAAAATCGACAACTTTGTTGAGACAACTACAGACTTTGTTGAAACAACAAAAGCGAGAAACGCTGTATTAGATGGAGTGGTTCTTAGGCTTGACGAAAGCCAAGCCAGACTAGAGGCTAGTCACGCATCAACTAACGCTGCGGTGGATAGATTAGAAAGAATTTTAGAACAACTAATTAGGCGCAACGGTGGCAGTAGCCTATAAAAGACATACCACAACAGCCAAGCAGACTTAACCTGCTAAATTAGTCAGTTTAACTAAGTGTTTTTCCCAAATCTTAATATTTCTTAAGTTATTAATACACTTGAAGCTCGATACTACAAGCCAAAAATAGCTTAATTTGGAAAAGTAAATCTAATTAGGAAAATAAAAAAAATTCGAGAGCAGTCATTCCCTTAGCAAGCCGCATTTCGTAAATAGTTTGGACAACGAGTGAGTCGTTTGTACAAAAATTCTATGCAGCAATAACGTTTCTCAGGCGTTAGCGTAGGACAACCACAATCGAACTTACCAAATAAATTAATTTCTTACAAACTATTGTACAAAATGTATGGCAAGTTGTCATACCTAGTATGGCTACTAGATGACTGCTCTTGAAAAACAGAAGGAGCAGCCATATATGAAAATATCAACTTCAATAGATAAGTCTGAAAATACAGGGTCGAGAATATCCCCCCCCATATATTATTCAAGAAAAGCTTATCTGATAAGCATTATAGCAATATCCCCCCCCTATAAGCAATTACAGAAATGCAATCAATTGATGCAAGAAACACATAGGGGATGGATAACCTTATCCTTTAAAAGCCTTGCTAAAAGCCAAGTTGCACAGAATTTCTACAATTTCATAAACCAAAAAGTTAGTGTTTGGGTATCCCCCCCCATATATAAGATTTATAAACCTTATCTAGATTACTTTCTAGCAATATCCCCCCATACCAATAAATTAGAGAGCTTTAAGAGATTGGCTAGGGAGGTGGCAGTATGAATAGTTGCCAAGTATGCGGCGGCGAGTTTTGGCTAAATGTGGTCAGCGATCGCAGTTTGGAAGCCAAATATTTACGGGCTGGCTGTTGCGATTCTCCATTGAGTCCATGCCCTAGCCCGGATGAGTTACTGCGATCGTCCAGCATCAACTTAGAAGAAAGGCTATATCTCATTAAAGTAGCCAAGCTTGAGTGGTTTAGCGGTCAAGTGGCTGCTGTACTTCTCCAGATTGAAGGCAAAGTAAAGGCGGCTGGGGAGGTGGCAGTATGAATACTTTTCCACAGCATTCAAAAATCAAGAGCAACAACTTAGAAAATAATGGAGGGGTGAAAATGGCTACCACTGCTACAGTAGGGCAATCTGCCAAACAAAATAGATTTGAGTCTCTTGACGATTTTAAGGCTTTTGTGCGGGATAAATTTATTAATGGCAGTGGTATTGATCCAAAATTGTTTGATGCCTGCGTAGAATTTCACCAAGATATAGAAACCGCTTACCCTGGTAGCGATTGGGAAGCGCCAATACATGAGCAACTGGGATGGACTTGGAAGCGATTTAGGAAACAAGCCAACGAAAATATTTATGCTGCTTTTTTGATGAATGAAGATGGTAGTTTGTGGCAAGCTATTGTTAGCATTTGGGACGAAGATAAACAGCGTCCATACAGATATTTAGCACCAAAAGGCAAGGGCGACAGAGCATTTATCCCTAAAATTCCTCAGTCGATTTGGAATAAAATTGCAAAACGTTACGGCAAGCCTATTGCTGAGAATATTTCTTTTTGGGAGTGGTTGAAAGAGGTAGAAATTCCCCGAATCATAACTGAAGGTGGCAAGAAAGCCCTATCAGCAATTAGTCAAGGGTACGCTTGTATTGCTCTTTATGGTTGTCGATGTGGTGTTAAAAAGAGTGGGGATTTAATACCAGAATTAGAAGCATTAGCGACAAATCAAAGTAAATGGTTAATTGGCTTTGATAAAGACAAAAAACCCAGCGCACAGAAATCGGTTAGGCTAGGAATTAAACGTATTAAGAATACGTTATCTATGCTAAACTCTCACACTATTTCTATGAACTGGGATGAGGATTACAAAGGAATTGATGATTTAATTACTGGCAAAGGTAGCGCGGCTTTTGATGCTGCTTATGGTGAAGCTATAGCAAGGCTAGAAGCATCTATCAGCCCTAAAGAGGCAGGAATCTCACAATCAAAACTAGCTGAGGAATTATCAGAAAGGTATAGGAATCGATTAGCGTGGCACGTTGGTAATAAATGTTGGTATGAGTATGAACGAAAGCTAGACGGTGTATGGTGTGAAATATCAGATGAATTGGTAGCCCGGATGGTGATTGCTGAAGCTAAAAACCGTATTGGTGCTACTTTTAAATATGATTTTGTGGCAGGGACGACTAAATTTTTGAAGGCAGATTTAGCCGTTGAGGAATGGGAGGAGCAACAAGGATTAATCCCAATGCGTGATGGAGTTTTAAACCCTAAAACGCTGGAATTGATGGAACATTCCCCCGGTTATCGTTTCTTGTGGCAACTGCCCTACAGATGGGCAGATAGAGCAATTGGGCATGAGCCTATAAGTAACTGGCTAAATGAAACCATGAAGGGTGATAAAACTTTAGTCCAGTTGTTACGCGCATACCTTAAAGCTATTGTTTGTGGCAGATATGATTTACAAAGATTCTTGGAATGTATCGGGCCAGGTGGAACAGGTAAGAGTACATACCAAAGGCTAGCGGTTGCGTTGATTGGTGAAGAAAATGCCACCGTTACCACGCTTAAGCAGTTAGAAGGTAACAGATTTGAGAGTGCATCCCTGTATGGTAAGCGATTAGTATTAATTACCGACTCTGAGCGATACGGCGGCGAAACTGCCACGCTAAAGGCTATCACGGGAGGGGATGAGGTCAGGAATGAGCGTAAGGGCATCCAGCAGACTAGAGGCTTTAAATTCCCTGGTATGGTTTTGGTTGGCGCAAATGAACCAATCCAAAGCAGCGACTACACTAGTGGTTTAAGACGGCGGCGGCTAACCGTTCCCTTTAATAATCAAGTAGCTCCACATCTGCGGCGGAATTTAGAGAAAGAGTTCCAGCCGTATCTAGCAGGGGTGTTGCAGTGGGTCTTGGAACTGCCAGATGAGGAAATGACCGCGCTAATTGTTGACACCGCTAATTCTGTTAGTTCCCTCAATACGTTTAGTGCCGAATTTTTGCTTGACACTAACCCATTAGCCGACTGGCTCGAAAATTGCTGTATTCGGGATGAGAAAGCTAAAACATACATAGGGACTCTTGACAAACCAACAGAGCATTACCTGTATGCAAATTATGTTAAGTGGATGGAGGGAACTGGAAGCAAGCCAGTAAGCTTACGGCGTTTCTCTGATTGCGTGGTCGATTTGTGTAAGAGTCAGCTAGGAATGGGCAATGTAAGCAAGTTTAGAGATCCCCAAGGTGTTTATATCTCTGGTATAGACATCCGCCATGCAGGCCACAGTAATGAACCACGATTTATTACAGGTGTGGGGGAAGAAAAAACCCAGGCGATCGCTTCTCCTGTGATTGAAGAAACACAACCAGAAATTGAAGCTAAACAAATAGAAATATTGCCCACACTGGAGGAGCAGAAACAAGCGCAATTGTGCCAAGAAGTTGCACCGCAATTAGAGCAAGGGGATAAGGTTGTTTATCAAGGCATAGAAGGCGAAGTGATGACCATAAATGGTAATCAGGTTTTTATCGATTTTGGCGATCGAGCTTGTTCAGTTTCAATCAATGAGGTTGTCAAAGTTGAATAACAGATGAATCTTTGGAATATTTAGCCGTATATTTTGAGGTTTGCGAAACTCCAGAAATGTTAGACGAGTTAAGAGCGATCGCACCTGCGGCGGCTTAGTCATTGAGATAAAATTAAGCAAATTACTATCAAATTTTCTTAAATTTTGTCTTTAACTCCGATTCAGAATGAAGCATTATGTTTGTTGGCGGCTGGCTATTCTAGAGATGAAGTAGCCGGAAAAACTGGTGTGAGCAAATCAACAATAAACAGATGGGTTACTCAGCCAGATTTCAAAACAATGCTACGCAATGCTGTGATTCAAGTTTATGACGCGGCTATAGCAGAATTAGTTAGCGGGAGTAGAGAAGCAGCGAAGGAATTAAAATCTATAATTACCGACCCTGATACACCAAAAAGGGTAAAAGTATCAGCCATTCAGGTATTATTAACAACGGCAGCAAAAGCGAAAGAATCAGCACTTGAAGAAAGGCTAGAAGCTATTGAGACGGCGCTAGATGGTAATATCAGCAGCGAAGATTAGAGCATTAGAAAAAAAAGCCAAGGCGCACTTGATAGGGCAAAACACTTTTAAATCTGTGCCTAAAGAGTGGGAAGCCTTTGTGAAACTTTGCACCATAAGAAGCGGTGGTAAAATGGTGCAATTCATACCTTATGATTTCCAGAAAATATTAATCAAATTACGCCAAGATTATCCCAATATTGTAGTAATTAAAAGCCGTCAAGTTGGTTGTACTCAAGCGATTGCAAGCGATGATTTAAAAGATGCTTGCACCAATGCGGCAAGTAGTTCAGTTTTTTTTATGAGAAATGGCGATGATGTTGGAAGCCTAAGCCGACGTATAAAACAAATGTTGCATGGTTTGAGAGAGTACGTATTACCAGCGAATGATAGTGTTGGCTATATAAAGATAAAAGCACTTGGCGATATTTATATTAAAAATTCATCAAAAGAAGGTATTAGAAGTTTAGATTCAATTACAAATCAAACTTATGATGAAAGTGCCTTTATTGAAAATATAGAATCAATTTACGCGGCTTCTAATGCGGCTTCTGCATTGGTTGGCGACAAAGTAAAGAAGATGATTATTTCTACTCCATCAGCCAAAATGGGATGGTATTGGAATCAATTAAGCCAGAATAATAATGAAGATATTGAGGAGATTTGCAAGCAGGTAGCATCAGGAGATTTATATAAAGATATTCCAGGTTTTTATTACTTTGTTGATGCGGCTGGAGCTTTAAAAGTTGTTCTACATTGGCGTTGTCACCCAGTTTATACACAAATTGATAAAGAATATCCAGGTGGTTATTTAGCTTACAGGATGAAGCAAGATAATTGTGATGAAGAAATAGTATTAAGGGAGTACGATTTAAGATTTATTGATTCATCTGTTGCAGTCTTTACCAGTGATTTAGTTAGAGCTTCAGCAGTCGGAGAGTGGGAAAATGAGCGCGATATTACAGCAGAATATTTTATTGGCATCGATACAGCTACACTTGGTAGTGATTATTGTGTAGCAATAGTTTTAAAGAAAAAATATAATTTATATTCAGTCGTTGCGATGTATCGCAAGAGGCAACAAACAAGCGTTTATAACTTATTCGAGATTGGCAGGTTAATAGAGCAATACCGCCCTGATAAGGTAGCGATTGAAATTACTGGCGGTGTAGGTAGCTTATATCTTGAAAGCCTAGTGAGAGAATTTCCCGGCTATAGCTTTGAAGCAATTAAAACGACTGGGGATTCAAAACCAGCAATGATATCTGGCTTACAATTAGCACTAGAAAAGAATAGCTTAGTATATCCAACTAAAAGCCCTATTAAAGACGAGTTATTATCATTCAGAAGGTTAGGAAATAAGCTAGAAGCATCATCAGGACAATACGATGATTGTGTTATGTCTTTATCTTTTGCGTTATTAATTGCAACTAACTACACATCGGAATGGAGTTTGATTTGATGGAAGAAGTTGTAGCTTGTTTCTATTCATTTTCTGAGTCTCAAATTTTAGTCGGTGGAGTTGATGAACTAGGAAATTTAATTATTACGCAAGGATGTTTACATAGAAAAATACCGATTTCAGAATGTGCAAAATTAGTAATTAAAATTTCTAATTATACTCATAGAATTTGGATTAATAAACATGAGCCTTTTAAAAAGGCATTGGCTAAACGTGGTGTGGAGGGTGAGGTAGATTTTAGTCAAGAGGATGTGGAAGCTAAAGACTTATTTTTATCTTTAAAGCACACTGGAAAAATCAAAATGTGTCCCAATCTTGAGGCGATAGGCAGTCAATTTAGTTTGTCCTCGCAAATCCTAATTAGAGCATTGCTAAATCCTTTAACTGGCGTAAATCGAGGGAGTATCCCGTTTGATTCTGTCGTGTATTTCAATCGCTACGGAGAAATAGATATGCAAGCCGAACTCCGGGAAGCCTTAAAGGAATGGGATGTGTAACGATTTTGAAATATTTGAGATATTTTACATAGCAAAAAAACAATGACTTCTGAATTACAAATTTTGTATTCATGCGATAACTATCAAGTTGTTGGTTACTTTGTTAAGGCTCATATTGCGCCAGGAGATTTACTAGAAGCTGCTATTGATTACGACTCAGACCCAGATTTTATTGAGGAACATCTTAGTGCTGCTGATGTAAAGCAGGAATACTGGGAGATGGACGAATGGAGCGATGACGAAGGGGATGAATACAACAGATTGGAAAAATACATCCAATCAAATCAGCACGATGGATTTCCTGTCACAGTTTTGTATCTTGATTCATCTTTTCAAATTTAGCGATCGCACCCAAGAGATGAATCCAAGCCGCCGAGAGGTGGCTTAATTTTGCGATTCTAGGCGGATCAAAAGCAAAAAGCAAGGGAAATGTAGCTTCAGCTTCAGATAGGGAATTTAAGGGGGTCGTTGCTGGCGGGTGAAGAATGCGATCGCACCATACCCCCACATTACCCACTAACACCCCACCAGGAGATAGCCTAAGTGGGGCTAATTTTGGGCATTAAGCAGCCTCTAGCTATTCAGCAGTGAAATACAAGTCGATATAGGGCTACTTCTCCCACAATGCCCTACAAAGCATAACCACTACGTTTTGAAGTGGGGAAAACTGCCCTTTGTAGGATTCATGTAGGATTATTTGGGTTTTATGTAGGGTCAATGTAGACTAAAATCCTTATACTGTAGGAACTGAAGGGTATGTAGGATATTTTATTCCTTGTGAGATTAAAAAAAAAGTATGTAGTGTAAGACTACTTATAAACATAGTTTTTTCTAGAAAAAAAACTGTGAGTGGTAAAAGTACCTTCATATCCTACATAGTCTGCACAATCCTACAGTGCAAGGGTTTTGAAGACCGTCAATCCTACATCGACTCTACATTTATGTAGGATTAATCCTACATTCCTACATTTTGCGGCGGGAGACGTGGCGTTAGCCGCCGTCGTTGGGCATCTACGATGCTATTCAAGGGTGAGGGATTGGGGAAGTAGCCGACGGTTGGGTGCGGAGGGATGCAATCACCCATCTTAGAATTTTTTTCAGACAATTCGATAAAATTCTACGTCTCAGATAATTTCAATAACAATTTATCAGCAACAGATATTAAAGAGTAGTGTTGTTTAACATTAGGGTAACTTTGGTTCATAGCTAGAAAAATTGCTAACTGAGATTGAAGTACACTGACCAAGTTCATCCCAACTAAAACTAAGGTAACTATCACTATTTAATGATTGGACAACTGGTAATAAAGCAGGGCCACTGCCAAGGCAAGTTACCAATGTTGCAGAATTTCTTGCTGTACATTTTATCAAAACAGAATTACCAGAATTAAATACACCACAACCAATATAATCTACGTTATTTGAACTATTTCGGACAGTACCTAAAGCCCCACTAGCTTTTCTAGACTGAGTTGAGATGGTAAGACTTGGCGTAAGTTTGTATCCTGCCAATACTTGTTTAGGAATAAAAGATGTAACTAAAATTATGCCTATAATTCCTAAAGATTGAAGAAATTTCATATAGTTTTACCCTATTTATTAACTCATTGACACTCTAGATTCAGTTGCAAGGTTCAGCATCTGCGTATTAGGCAGCAAACAGGTTGTTAAAATGGTTAATTACCTTGCTAATGTTGGTAATTCTACAATTAACACGGCAACTTTAATAAAATTGATTTACTTAATCAATTGAAATTTATACAGACTACCGAAGAATTGCTCACACAAACAAAAGCAGAATAGCGATCGCCCCTCCTCCTTCACCCATACAAGATATCGCCATAAAGTTTTAAGCCGCCGCGTAGGTGGCTTTTATTTTGGGCTAGAGCAAGGATAGGGGGCAAATTTTATGTTTACTATGTTCTGAAGGTTGAGAGGGCTTGTAGGGCATTGTGGGAGAAATAGCCCGTAAACCAAAATCACTATGTTTTGAAGTGGGAAAACAGCCCTCTGTAGGATTCATGTAGGATTATTTGGGGTTTATGTAGGGTCAATGTAGGCTAGAATCCTTGTACTGTAGGAACTGAAGGATATGTAAGATATTTTATTCCTTGTAAGATTTTTTTGAGAAAAAATGTATGTAGTACAGAACTACTTGTAAACATATTTTTTCTTATAAAAAACTGTGAGCGAAGAAAGTGCCAACACATCCTACATAATCGCTACAATCCTACAGTGCAAGGGTTTTGGGCGTTGGCTATCCTACATCGACTCTACATTTATGTAGGATTAATCCTACATTCCTACATTTGGCGGCGGTCAGTGGGGATTGGGGAGGGTGGCGGCGAAAATCACAGCCGTCTTTTTTTTGTGGGGTGGTCGGTTGTTAGTTAGAGCGAAACGCGGCGATAGCCGTCGTCGTTGGGCATCGTAGATGCCAGTCCAAGGGTCAGGGAGTGAAGAATGCGATCGCAAATGCGCCTGGAAAAATCACAGACTCAAATACTGATTGTTGCGTAGGTGTAGTTATTCATTTGGAAAAGTGGGGAAAAGTCAGGAGACGCGGCGATAGCCGCCGTCGTTGGGCATCGTAGATGCCAGTCCAGGGTTAGGGGATAGGGAAATAAGGAAGAGGCGGCGACGGTCGGTCATTGGTCATTAGTCATTGGGGAATGGGGAATAGGGAATAGGGGAAAGGCGGCGGTTAAGTGCGATCGCCTGTGGAATTTTTGTGGGAATGTGATTGCTCAAAAGCCAACTTTGTACAGTAAATACAGGTAAGCGGACAAAGTAGCACAGACCAACAACTTTGTACAGTAAATACAGGTAAGCGGACAAAGTAGCACAGACCAACAACTTTGTACAGTAAATACAGGTAAGCGGACAAAGTACCACAGACCAACAACTTTGTACAGTAAATACAGGTAAGCGGACAAAGTACCACAGACCAACAACTTTGTACAGTAAATACAGGTAAGCGGACAAAGTAGCACAGACCAACAACTTTGTACAGTAAATACAGGTAAGCGGACAAAGTAGCACAGGTATCTAAAACCCTTGTGGGGTAAGGCTTTTGGATGTATGCGGACAAAGTTAGACAAGAGGACAAAGATAGAGTAACTTTGTACGCTAGTCCAAACAAGAGGACAAAGATAAGAAATCCTGATAACAAACTTTGTACACACCCAAACCCAACTGGACAAAGTTAAGGCTGTATAGATTCTATACAGCCTTAACTTTGTCC
>NZ_JACJQL010000107.1 GCF_014696625.1 Nostoc parmelioides FACHB-3921 | reverse complement strand
AATATTTTTTGGCGAAAGTCTAGGGAATATGGTTTCATTTTTACCCTTGAGTATCTACACTATCTTTATTTTAAATAATGTACTTCATTAGACTGGTAAACGCTATAGGAATCCGGTTTGAATTTTGAAAATATACTGAGACTTTAATCTGTATCCAACAAGTCTTTTATATAAAAACCCGTTCAGAAATCAAATAGGAGTCCTATATTTCATCCTGCATAGTAAATAAATTCCTGTGTTTGTTTTGATGATTAGTAATTATATTCAAATAATAGAATAAATGTCCGTAACAGTATGTTATGTAATGATTAAAAATATGAATAATTTATATTTTTTATAAATTAAAAAGAATTAAATAATAGTTAAGCTATGGAAAACTTAGAATTAATAATTTTTGACTGTGATGGAGTATTAGTAAATAGTGAACCAATTATTAATCGGATTTTTGCCAAAACTTTAACCGAAGCTGGCTTCCCAATAACCCATGAAGAAGTTACTCAGAAATTCATAGGAAAATCATTGGTAACTTGTATAAGCATTCTAGAGAAAACTTATGAAAGAACGGTTCCTGCCGAATTAATTGAGCTGTGTAAAGAAAGGGAAATGATTGCATTCCAACAAGAACTTCAAGCAACAGAAGGGATTGCTACAGTATTAGAACAGATAACGTTACCAAAATGTGTGGCATCAAATAGTAGTCATCGGCATATTCAATTCGTTTTAAAATTAACAGAATTATTCCATCAATTCGATGGCAAGCTATATAGTGCTTATGATGTTAAACGCCCTAAGCCCTATCCTGATGTATATTTGTATGCCGCGCAGCAGATGGAAAAGGCTCCAGAAAATTGTTTGGTAATTGAGGACTCCGTAACAGGTGTGCAAGCGGCATCTGCTGCCCAGATGCTTGTATTTGGTTATGCTCCACAAAGTCATCAGGGAAATAGTTCACATCACGATTCTTTGATTGCCGCAGGAGCAAAATTGGTCTTTGAGGATATGTATCAATTGCCAAGTTTATTGAAATTGTGGAGGTGATATTAAAGATTTTTGGGCAATCATTTAAAATTGTTTGAAAAAATAAGTTTAGTAAGCTACTAGCAATTATTTTATCTTAATATAGATACTTAAATTGCTCATGCAAATTGTGTGTTGCGGCCTCGCCAAATGACTCTTTAGCTAGAGCAAAACTGCGAAAGTCTTTTGGTCGCCATTCACTTTGTGGAACCTCTTCTATATAGTAGAAGTAATCCCAGAGAATAGCTTCCCAACTTGTGCATCGTACTAACTGGCCGCCAAGACTGCCAGTGGGTTCTAGTGGGCAGGTTCCTGGGGGCAGTCCCTCTAACTCGTAGTCGTCTGCAATACGAACACACGGTTCACAGTCGAGAAGAATACCCTGCAACTGAGCCAAAAAACCATAAGAGGTTTGCTCGGTGATAACACAGCCGAAAGTGTGCAACAACCAGAGAAATTCAGCGTGGCGATCGCCCGGATAGGCAATATCAATATCTTCATGTTCCCGTGTAATCCGATGTAATTTCGCATCAATCGCCCATCCGCCCTGCAACCACAGGGGTAGATTGATTTTTTCTGATTGGGCAAATAACTGGTGTATCAACTCAATATGCAGCTCATTCATTTTGACGATATCTTCTAAGGTTGCCCAGGTGAGGGGATAGGTGTAGGCAATTCGCAATCCCAGCACTCAAAAACCAACTGATTCACCTTGAGTTAGGTTTCAACAGTTAATTTGTTCTACTGACAAACATAATATTTTTAGTTAGTAGGGTGCGTCAGTATGAATAATTGCTTGGTACAGCTAGGTTTTCTGGCGCTGACGCACCCTAGATTTTGGATATTTTTTTATCTGGAAATTCCGGCGTTGCATAAATGCGGGATGAATTGAGACTTTTGTACAAAGCAGAATATCGATTCTTTGCGTCTTTGCGCCTTTGCGTGTTAGCGAAGCGGGGCGTAAGCCCGACAAAAATCATCCCACTAATCAGCAACGCCGAAATTCCTAAGCCCAAATTCGACCACGACGAAAAGGCTTATCCGTTTCAGATTGCTGGGCTTTATCTTTAGCCATTTGCTGCCACCAAAATCCATAATCTTCTAAACCAGTAGCCAAAAGATGGTTTTTAACCTCCTCAGCTTTTGCAGCATTTTGAGAAGTTTTTGGTTCTGCTGGATTTGAGTTAGCTGTAGTTTTCTTTTCTTTAGACATATTATTGACAACTCCTAATTGATTTTGAGCTTGACTATGAATAATTGGGACTTCTAACTGTACCCAATTAGCACCGTAAATTGTGCCGTTATTGGCATTATTACTTTTATCATAGGCTATATTGCTATGACCTTCATTCAAAGGCCAATAACCCACTAATCCTAATTCATCACCGACTAAACTACGGTGCATATTATCTTGAATTTCCGATTGGGTACGAGCCACTTGCCAAAGACGAACTTCCGCAATTTTGCCACAAAACGGATAAGTTTCATTATTGTCCTTGTAAGTCCCAATCAATAAATCATTTTCAGGTTCGTAATTAATCTCGGCATCAGAAAATGATTTTCCTGCTATTTCTACAGCATCAATATAAAATTTTATTTTTTGACCATCATAGGTAGCAGCGATATGGTGCCATTGATTCAGGCGTAAAGAATTAATTTTGTTGCCAAAATATTGAATTTTCTTTGATACAGTTTTTAGGGCAAAGAAAACACCACTTTTGCCATCCAGAAGCAGACCATAACCACTCTCAGTGGCAGTTGTGTCAAAAACATTAGAAATAATTCCTGTTCGTCGCCGTTGTTTTTGGCAATAAATCCATGCTTCTAAAGTTATTTTTTGCTGAATTTTAAATTCCTGTCTTTTCCCTAAATTAATATAGTCGTCTTGTCCATCAAATGTAAGCACATAC
Source organism: Nostoc parmelioides FACHB-3921 (assembly GCF_014696625.1). Taxonomy (GTDB): domain Bacteria; phylum Cyanobacteriota; class Cyanobacteriia; order Cyanobacteriales; family Nostocaceae; genus Trichormus; species Trichormus parmelioides. The sequence goes on along the minus strand of NZ_JACJQL010000107.1, from coordinate 10,541 downwards.
TGCAAAGATTTCTCCCTCCATTATCAAATATTGAGGATGAATTTATCAGTTATTTATGGTTAGGATTTACTCATCACAAAGAAAAATCAAGGGTTTGGTTAAACACAGCTTAACCAAACCTAAATCTAAATGTGGCGACAGCCGCAGTAACCAGAAGTTTTAAATTGCTGATAACTTCTTTGTTGAAATGCCGGTGGATCATTATAGTTCGCACCATGCAATAACTTCATCCGGATTTTTACTAAATCTTCGACTTCACCGTGAATTACATCAACGGATCTATGGGGATAAATAATATCAGGTCTTTTAACTGGTATAGAAAGCACTGGTAATCTCATTTTGTATATACCTGGAACGAGGGACTGGGGATGGCGGACTGGGGATGGCGGACTGGGTAAATTGATTCTGTGTTCCGGCCGTTCCCCTGTCTCCTTCATTGATTAATATGGTGAAGACCAAGAACGGACTTCGCCTAAAGTTACCGGAATTAAATCACTTACATCAATTGTAAAGCGGTAAACTTTTTTTGCACGGCGGCTATTTTCAGGATCGAAGAATTTCAATTTGACATCCCAACAATCACTATCTAATCTACAGAAGGGACTTTTTTCAACGGTAATACTATCTAATTCCATACCTTCTGCTACTGCTGTAGCGAAAGTAGAAGCGGCTTGGAAAGCGTTGGTAGCGGCAAAGTTCAATGCCCTATCTTGGGAAGTTGTACCTAAGTTGCGTAAGTCGTAATAGATGCGGCTGAGGAAGCTGGTAAGGGTGCGGCGAATAGCTTCTTCTTGTGCGTCTGTAGCTGTGCTTTGGACTGTTTGAATAGCTGCGTTGACTAGGTTATTTACCTTCCAACCATAGAGTCCTCGGATATTGTAGACTTCAATAACTGGTACGACTTGCCCAGAAAAGAGTTTGATACTGCGTCCTGATAATACACCAGGAATACTAACTCGCTCTACATAGTCGGTGCTATCTTCTGCTTGTATCTGTCCTGATAATAGTTCTTGTAAAACTGCATAGGCATCTCTAGCAAAACCTCCGACTGGTTCAATTGCATAGACGGGGGTTAATTCTAGGTTCAATGTCCAAATTAAAGATTTAGCTTCGGAAAGATTTGCACCTAAATAGTCCACCATCTGCCGCGCATCGTAGGGGTTGGCGGGGACTGTTGTGCTATCAATTTCAATTCCCGGCATTAGTTGCTTAAAGGAGTCGCGTCTGGCTTCACTACCAAAGTCATAGCCGAGTGTTCCTAAAGCATAGACTAAGGTAGATTGAGCTAATTCGCTGGGTGCTTGGCTAGCTGTGACGTAGTTAGATACACGATTTGACATAGCAGTTGGTCTGGTGGTGGGTATAGTTGCAGTGGTGATGGGTGCGGTGTTAGCTACAGGTGTAGGGGTAAAAGTTTCAGATGCTTCTGATGGGGTCAATTCTTCAGGGTTGGCTGGTTCTTGGCTGATGTCTGTTCCACCACAGCCGCAACCAGAGGCTTCAACACTATCAACGGTTTCTAGGGTTTCTAATTCTTCGGACACAGTTCCTCCTATGAGATATTGCAATGCACCGGAAATATTCAGCTTGCCTAACAAACAACGACTTACATCATCGGTGTCGTTTGGTGTGCAAGGGATGGCAGTTTCTAATAAGGCTGTTCTGACTTTGTGGGGGTCAGGTTTTTCTCCACGCTGGATTTGCAGACTTAGCAGTAATGCAGCAACTCCTGAGACAATAGGTGCGGCAAAGCTAGTACCACTGAGTTTTTGTGTACCTCCTCCTGGCTTTGCACCTAAGATATTTGACCCTGGTGCAAGAATACCTTGGTTTTGATATTTTTCACCCCAATTACTAAAGTCTACAGGTTTACCTTGTTCATCCATTGCCCCTACAGCTAAGACCGTTGGCAAGGATGCGGGGACATGGAAGCATTCACAACCATCGTTACCAGCCGCCGCCACGATTAAAACATTTTTGTCTTTGCATAGTTGCACAGCCTTATCTAGCCAGGCTTCTGATTCACCATTATCGGTGAGTTGTCCGGCACTGATGTTGATAATATGCGCCCCAGCATTAACAGCTTGTTCAATGGCGCGGGACAGGTCTAGTTGGGAAATTCTACTACTATAATCGCCAAAAACAGGGACGATTAAACCTTTACACTGAGGAGCAATACCCTCTACAGGGGAGTTATGTTGACCAAATATCACACTGGCTACGTGAGTACCATGTGCAGACATACTGCCCTTCTCAGTAGCTTCACCTTGGATAAGTGTTTGTAACCGCGTCAAATTTGCTTCATTCAAACATGGATGAGATTGATCTACTAATCCATCCAGTACCGCTACACATATTTTTGAATCACCCTGTGTTAAAGCCCATAGTTGTTCTAATTTTGCGTTTAACTCGGATTTTAGCATCTAAAACTGTTGTTTATCTATTTAAATCCTTAATTATTTCGATAAGAGTAGTTTTTTCTATATTTCTTATCGAACTTATTTGCAACTACTGGGAACACTGATGTAGATAATAGCTGTATATCTGCTAAGTTAATCAACTAATTTTTACGTAAATTAATATACATAAGAATATGTTATACACGAGAATACCGTTAAGAGATTACTAGTTGATTATTTAATTCCTTATCTATAAACGTCTTAGTAAGTTAGTAATCAAAATAACACTAAGAAAAAAAATATCAGGAATAAATATCTAACGGTACTTGTAGTTGCTGGTTATTCCATGTATTGTAAGCACTAATATAAGTTTTGCAAGCCGCACAAAAACGTCATAATCAGTTGCGGTAATACAGTACAAAGCTTATCGCCTTTAACAGAGTGTTTCCCTTGTTCTCATCAAACTCAGACCTGTGTGTGGTCGCATTTATAGAAATTATCGCAATACCTATCAAGCTTTATGAGTATGTCACTTCATTTTATGACTCACCTCAAAATAAGAGCGATCGCCTTCCATAACACAATTAAACCTCGGCAGCATTCCACTAACTAAAAGTTTCTGGTGAATTGCTAGTCCTCTTCCAGAAGCCCTTCAAATCTGCGAATGCTTTCACCAAATCAGTCTTCTTCACATCGAAGAAGTTAAACCAACAAACAAAGGAAAAAACACTATGTCTAAGAAGAACATCCGCCCCCAACAAGTTGCACCTGTTGAACGCGAAACCACCGCTAGTTCTAAAGACCAAAGCAGTCAGGTTACACCCCAATGGGATTCTGGTGTATTATTTCCATTTGCCGGCGACGACGCGGAGTAAGTCACCCGATTCTATCACTCACCTCAAGAAAGGTCAAAAGTCTGTTGACCCATCCCTTGGCGCACGGTTCGCCTCGATGAATTGACGAACAACCTCTGTCAGTTCGGGGGTTTCAGATACCTGGCACGGGGTTGTTGAGAAAAGCGATCGCATTTGCATAATTATCACAGAGGCGATCGCTATTCTTGAGACTTTCCACACTCTCACCTAAAAAAAGTTTCTGGTGAATGACAACTCGTTAAATTACCCTTCAACATAAATTTAACGCCTTCACCAACACAGTCTTCTTCATAACGAAGAAGTGATCTCAACAAAACAAAGGAAAAAACACCATGATGACTAAGAAAAACATCCGCCCCCAACAAGTTGCACCTGTAGAACGCGAAACTAGTGCTACTTCAAAGGGCCAAAGCGGAGTGGTTACACCCCTATGGGTTAGGCCTGGGAATTTTCCGGAAGCTCCATTTGCAGGCGAAGACGCGGATTAAACCACCCCATTCTCTCACTCACTTCAAAATAGGTCAAAAGTCTGTTTCCAAATCCCTTGGCGCACGGTTCGCCTCGATGAATTGACGGACAACCTCTGTCAGTTCGGGGGTTTCGGATACCTGGCACTTTGAGGTGAGAAAAGCGATCGCATTTGCATAATTATCACAGAGGCGATCGCTATTCTTGAGACTTTCCACACTCTCACCTAAAAAAAGTTTCTGGTGAATGACAACTCGTTAAATTACCCTTCAACATCAATTTAACGCCTTCACCAAACCAGTCTTCTTCATAACGAAGAAGTGATCTCAACAAAACAAAGGAAAAAACACCATGATGACTAAGAAAAACATCCGCCCCCAACAAGTTGCACCTGTAGAACGCGAAACTAGTGCTACTTTAAAGGGCCAAAGCGGAGTGGTTACACCCCAGTGGATACCTGGCGCACCTCTTACTCCATTTGCAGGCGAAGACGCGGAGTAAACCACCCCATTCTCTCACTCACCTCAAAAAAGGTCAAAAGTCTGTTTCCACATTCCTTGGCGCACGGTTCGCCTCGATAAATTGACGGACAACTTCTGTCAGTTCGTGGTTTTCCGATACCTGGCACGGGGGTGTTGAGAAACGGGACTTGGATTTTTTGGGGTTAGTGGTTGAACCCTTATTTGTGAGATGAACTCCAGCCAACAGCTTACTACCCCAGTGGCATTGGTTTGGGGTCTTCTCCTTGGGTTTATACTTTTTGCAAAAGCCTTTATACTTCCTGGCACATTCTTCTCAACTGTTTCCGAGTCGCAAAAAAGCCGGATGCCATTGAGTTAAACCATCATCGGTTAAGCGTTCATAACTGCCATAATTGCTAAAGTCATAGAAAAAGCTCTGGCGCATTTTGGCAGCTTTAGGATTAGCGTGAATGTAGCGTAAAGTATTTAATCCTCTTTCTTTGTCTGAAGAAGGAAACCCATCACAAAAATACCTTTTCTCCCAAAAGTGTCCTGTTCTTCTTAACATCCAATTGAAACACATCGCCGTGTACCAGTTGAGGAAGTGCATTATTTTAGGTAACTCTTCTGGCTGTTTAGGTGCAATCAGATAATGAACATGATTTGACATAATACACAAAGCATAAAGCTGGAAATTGTATTTATTTAAAGCCTTTTTTATCGCATACAGCAACACTTCCCGACATTCAAGCCTTGATAATTTAAATTCGCGGTTATTGCAACGGGTGGTAATGTGATAAGAATATCTGAGTTTTAAAATACGAAGTTTTCTAGGCATAATTCAAGGAATAATTAATAATAATGGTATCTAATCAAAATCTGAATAATATAAATCATAATATTCGTTATATTAACGAACACAAACAAGCATTTGATATTGAATATTTTTATCCTTTAGATATTTTTGAAAATTTTGCAGAACAAGCTCAAAATTGGGGAATTGAATGTTCTTGCAAAATTGATCATGATAGATTTTATCCGGCTCGATTTAACTTCTTTCCCAACAAATTTACTTTTGAAGAAGTTAGTTTAGTATTTAACTTATTCCGAAGATTTGAAACCAGGTGTGATGTTAAATTAGATTATCGAATAATTCATAAATTCTTGGGTAATAACTTTGACTTTAGCAAAGTTGTAAAAATTGTCACTGGAGTAGATTTACGAGAAAATTTTTCTGCTTCCAGGTTAAAATTTTGGTTTTGGATTGACAATTATCCAGAAAAGCTAGAAACAGCAATATCTCTGTTAGGTGATAGGGAAGATTTGCGATTACTTTATGTTAACAATAGTTGGTTAGTAGGTTTTGATTTTTATCTCAATGGAAAAAGTACAATCGAACTTTATCCAAGTATGAGTAAGGAAGAATTGCAGAAAGTGGATGTAAAGTTAAAATTATCTCAAATTTTATCTGCACCAGCATTAAATATTTTGGATAATTTTAATTCAGTTTTAATTGGTTTTACCCAAACAAATAAGGATAGATTAATTTATGGCTACCTAATAAATCCCAATGAGTTTATAGATAATTTACATAATGATATTGGTAATAAAATTCATAGCTTTTATCGAGGTAAAAATGTGTTAAATACAATGATATGTTTCAAGGAAAAAGAATTAAATGCTGGTTCATTAGATAATTTTAATTTGTATTACCAAATGAGTTAATAAAAAATCACGAGTATGTAGATGTAGGTTGGGTTAAGCAACAGCGCAACCCAACAAAATTAAATCACAAAATCACCGATATCTTGGGAATAAAAGAACCGAAATGTTGGGTTTCCTTACCTCAACCCAACCTACACAATTTAAATGACATCCTGTAAATCCTTAAATCCTGCACATCCTGATTGGTGACAATTATCTAGTTAGCAGAAGTTACCATCCAAACTAAAATACCTAATATGACATCAACGGGAGGAAGTGGATAAGGTGTTTATACCAAAAGTCTGCTTGACTTTTTTGAGGGTAAAATCACTGTATGCCATTATGTAATTCTTGCCAATAACGATGTAAAATTTATGTAAAAATCAACCAACAGCAAAACCTGTATATTGTCTCACTAAAGGTTCATGAAACGCTAAAACAATATCTTCTTTAGGAACACCTAATTTAACTAACTCATCTGCTACGCCAATTTCAGTTCCATCATGTTGTATCCAAATTTTATTATCTTTAATATCCAAATGCAAAACACAACCGTGGTATCTTCGTCTATTTTTCCAACCAACATACATCAACTGATAATGGTCGTTAACCGTGTCAAAAATTAATTGCTGTTCAATTTCATTCTTGGTTGAGCCTATCTGAGTATATTCTCTCATTACTTGTTGTACATAATTTCGATATTTTTCTAGTTTTTCCATGCTACAATTACCTCCTGAATTGGATCGTAAATCATAATCTTGAGTTTGTAACGCTCAACAACTGTTTTGATAAATTGCAATTGAAAAAAAGCGTTATATATTCCTAAAGGCACAGCTAAATATAAAACTCTCTCAGGCTCTTGTTCTTCCAGAGCGACACGGTAATTAAAAAACTGTCCAATTGCTGTATGAAATTCAGAAATGTTTGAAGCACCTATAAAACTCTTAATTTCTACTGCTATTTTTTCTCCCGCTCTTTCAGCAGCTAAAATTTGCTCTGCACCGAGGTCAATATACATTTCCACATCACCAACCTCAATCCTCAAAGGGTCATTTGTAATTATCTAACCCTCTTTTTCTAACCCTTTCCTTACAGCATTATGAAAAATATCTTTAGCAGGCATCGAGTTAACAAAACTTAGACTTTTTACCCCTAATTATAACACCAACAAAAACCATGCCAGACCTTACCGATCTCCCCGGAATCTCTCAAATTTGGACACGCACAAAAGGCGACCCCCAGATTAAAATTGCTATCCTTGACGGCGCAGCAGATTTAGAACGCAGTTGTTTTCAAGGCGCAAATTTTAGCCAATTTAAACCCTACTGGTCAGAAGATATTGAATTAAACGAAGAATATTATTATTATCTCAACTTATATTTAGAATTTAACAAACAACAAAAAGATAAAAAAGACGACCCAGACCACGATAAAGAAGAAGCGAAAAAAGAACGAGAAGCATTTTTTGCTCCCTTCCCCCCAGCTATTAGACAACGGATAGAATTATCCAGTCATGCTACGCACATTTCTAGCACGATCTTAGGGCAACATGGCACACCCGCCCCAGGTATTGCCCCTTTATGTACAGCATTAAATATTCCCATTTCTTACGCTGACGATAACTTTATTTCACCCGTCAACCTTACCCACGCGATTAACACGGCTTTGCAATGGGGTGCAAATATCATCCATATCGCCGCTTGTCACCCCACCCAAACCGGAGTAGCCCCAGATTTATTTGCCCGTGCTGTCAAACAATGCCAAGACAATAATATGTTAATAGTTGCCCCTGGTGGCAATGATAAAGGTGAATGTTGGTGTATTCCCTCTATTCTTCCAGGTGTGATTACTGTTGGTGCAATCCGTGACGATGGCCAGCCGTTTAAATTTAGTAATTACGGCGGAGAATATCAAAATAAAGGGGTGATGGCTAACGGCGAAAACATCTTAGGCGCACAACCGGGAACAGAAGAACCCACCCGCCAAAAAGGAACAAGTTGCGCTGCACCTATTGTTACAGGTATTTCTGCATTGTTAATGAGTCTGCAATTGCAACGAGGTGAACAACCCAACGCCGAAGGTGTGCGCCAAGCAATTTTAAATAGTGCCATTCCTTGTAACCCGGAAACAGTGGAAGAACCAGAACGCTGTTTACTGGGTAAGTTAAACATTCCTGGTGCTTATGAGTTATTGACTGGGGAAAGGTTAACTGTTGAACCTCACCCCCAACCTCTCTCCTACAAGGAGAGGGGAGTCACAACCGCAGAATTTACTCCCCCCTTTCCTACGGGGTTAGGTCAAACCATCTCAGCCACAGCAGTTGCAACCCTCACCGTCAGTCAAACTGCGGAGGCTGTTACTCCCAGCGCTAAATCAAACTTAGTCTATGCACTGGGTACACTGGGCTACGATTTTGGTACAGAAGCGCGGCGCGACTCATTTAAACAACCGATGTCGGGTGTAGAAATTGACGGAACAACAGTTCCCAGCAACCCGTATGATGCGCGTCAGATGGTAGCTTATTTAGAGCAGAACCCCACAGAAGCCAAATCCTTAATTTGGACAATCAACCAAGAATTGACACCAATCTATGCTATTGACCCCAAAGGTGCGTTTGCGGCTGATGTCTACGAAATTTTGCAAATTATCTTAGCCGGACAGGTACAACCCCAAGATAGTGAAGAATATATTGAACGGGTAAGTTTTCCTGGTCGTTTAACTAATAGAACTGTAGAGCTATTGTCTGGGCAAATTATTCCCGTAATTACACTACCAAACATCAGGGGTATGTACGGCTGGAAGGTGAATAGTCTTGTTGATGCAGCTTTGCAAACTGTGAGTACCCAACAACTCACAACTAATGAAATCAGAATGAGAAGATCCCTAACTAGCTTTTTGCAAAGAGTTTATTACGACTTACAAAACTTAGGACAATCTTCTAAAGATAGAGCATTAAATTTTGCCGCTACTAACGCCTTTCAAGCTGCTTCTAGCTTTGCAGAGGCTGTGGCGAGAGGGATGGAACTCGATAGCATCGAAGTAGAAAAGAGTCCTTTTTGTCGATTAGATAGTGATTGTTGGGATGTGAAATTGAGGTTTTTTGACCCAGACAATGGCAGCAGAGCTAAAAGGGTTTATCTATTTACAATTGATGTCAAAGATATTATCCCCGTAACTTTAGGTGAAGTTCGTTCTTGGTCTATTGCTAAATTAAGCTCATCCCACCCCTAAAAGGGGATGGGATTTCACGTTGACGGTTGACGGTTAACGGTTAACGGTTAACAGTCATCAGTCAGTGAGTTACAGTCAAGTATCTTAACGTGTTGAAATTTCGTTGTCTCGGTTTCTGATGTTCTGGGCTTGTAGGGTTTTTTGGTTGGTTTCGATTCCATCTAAATCTCCGGGGTACTCCCGCCACATCGGTACTCCGATTGGCGGTAATGGGGGATAGGAAGGCAGTTACTAGGGTTCGATACCCTAGTAACTGCCAAATCATTGGTTTTTGATTTTCTTTTTAAGGCTACGAATAAATTCACGGATTACCTCTGTTTGAGTTCTATTTTGTTCTTGGCAGTAGGTTTTTAATATTTCTAGCTCTTGCTCTGGAAGTCTGATATCTATGCGAGTAGTCATACAAAAGTACGGAATAATGCTGTACAATAGTTATATGCTACTAACTTACCAGTACAAACTCAACCCCACATCAGAGCAGGTTGTCACTCTTGAAACCTGGGGTGAGTTACTGCGTCGTCACTACAACTATGCGTTAGGGCAAAGACTGGATTGGCTGAATCGTACAAGATCACAAGTTGACCGTTGTAGTTTGGTTTGTGAACCAATTGGTGAAATACCACCAAAAGTTGACTACTACACACAAGCTTCTGACCTCAAGCAAACCAAAGAACTGTTTCACGAATATAAGGACATATACGCCGACTGCCAACAACAAAACCTCATGAGGCTAGATAAAGCGTGGAAACGGTGGCTAATACCCGATAAGAACGGCAAGAAAGGAGGACGACCAAGGTTTAAAAAGCGTGGTGATATCTGCTCGTTCACGTTTCCGCGTGTCAACTCTCCCAAGGCAGGCGCACATTTAACTCTTAGCATTCTCAAACTTTCTAAGATTGGTGAAGTTAAGATAATTTTGCATCGACCAATCCCAGAGGGATTTGAGATTAAACAAGCAACTATCCTTAAAAAATCTGATGGTTGGTATGTTAGTTTTTCTCTTGAAGACAAAACTGTACCTGAATCATTAAGAGTTGATGAGATTAAAACTGCTACTGGCATAGATGTCGGATTAGAAAAGTTTTTAACCACTGCTGATGGACAAAGTATTGAAGTGCCGCAGTATTATCGCAAGACACAATCTAAATTAGCTCGTCAGCAACGAAAGCTTACACGTAAAACAAAGGGGTCGAGGAACTACCAAAAACAAGCGAACAAGGTAGCTAAAATTCATTTGCACATTGCAAGGCAAAGGAAAGAGTTTCATTATCAAGTTGCTCATTGGTTGGTTAAATCCGAATGGCACTAAGAAAAGCGGAAAGCCTTATCAATTAAGCAGTTTGCAATTGTTTGCGTAACTCATGCCGGGGCTTGGTCAATCTGGGGTAAGCTTTGGGGCGGCG
>NZ_JACJQL010000106.1 GCF_014696625.1 Nostoc parmelioides FACHB-3921 | reverse complement strand
CTCATCTCTCCATTGGCGAGCGCCTGGCTCATGCCGTTCTCCGCTCTCTGGCATTAAAAGCTGTAGCCCTTATTCTGCATAGCTTAGAGCTTTTCTTAGTGCCATTCTGTTTTAACTAAGGGCGATCGCCTCGTCTCCGGTGGGCAGTTACGCCATCGCAGATTGATAAAGATTTATATCGGTATCCAATAGAACTTTCTCACGCTGCACCATTATTCATTATTTGGCTCACAATCTTTTGCACAATTTGCACCCCTGTCACAGCTTGCCAACCAAACAATCCCAGCAGAATAAGATTCAGCGAAATGTGGATGCTGCGAACCCAGTCATGCTTTTGCATAAAGGGAACCAACGCCGCAGAAGTAGAAATCAATCCCACCATCCCTAAGCCTGCAAACAGATGAGGGCCAATCACAATCTTGCCATTATTGAGGTATGTAACAGTGATTCCCCCGATCGCACCCATTACCATCAGCGCCAAGAGGATAGAGCCAATTTGGTGATGTCGGATGGCGAACCGACCCTTTACCAATTCTTTTTTGATATCTCCATCTGCCAGCCTCGTCCGTCGGACTTGCACACCCAGATACATGGCATAGAGCGCAACAACCAGCAAGATCCACATAGTAATGGGGTGAAAAAAGCTGAGATAGGGCTTGAGCGCCGCTAAGGTTTCTGAACTCATGATGCTTATCTCCAAAGTATTTGTATATCTTAAAATCGATTTATTGCTTTATAGCTATCTAGTTGCAGAAAGATTACTTTTGAACAGTCAGCGATCGCCATTCTTCAACAACATTAGGAGAAACATTCAGGATAATCTCTGATTGGTCGAGGCTTGGAAGGATGAGCCGCAATGGGATCGCCGATTCTAACTGCATCAAGATCGGCTGTAAATCATACTGTCCTGCATCAGGTTCCATCTGGGTTTGATCCATAAACATATCGTGGGATACATCTGCGGCAGTGAAGGTTTTGCCCATCGAGTCGGTGAGCGTTATTGGCTGCGAGTGATCGAGGTTTGCGGTTCCTGGAAACCCGACTAGACGCAAGTAAAGAGTGGCTGTGCGATCGGGATGAGTCCGTTTGAAGGCGATCGCTTGCCAACTATTGCCCTGTTGATCCTTGAGCGTTTGGCGAGACTGGTAGACCGTCTGCCCTGGAGCTTCTTCTAACTGGCGAATGGCAGCCTGAACTGGAGCGATCACCAGATTAATCGTTAGCGCCCAAACTAGCATTCCGAGTATGAATGTTGATCCGATAAAACGTAAAACAGTTTTCATTGGCACTACTCTTTGACTTAATTGAGATCATCATTAATTGACAGCTTTTTGAATTGCTTTTTGGATATCATCGGGAATGAAAACGGCATACATACCGCGCAAGTCGCCAACCTGGAAGTTATACGCTAAATCTTGAGGGTAGCCATCTTTAACAAACTGCGGGCGACGATCTTTCAAACCATGACAGGCAAGGCAACTGGCTTCCACATTAATGCGGCGGTAGTAGCGTGTTCCTGTCTGCTTATCCAGGGTTTCTCGATCCCAAAAACCAATCAGATCTGGATCTTGGTTGAATTTTGCCAACGCAATTTGGTCGTGCAAGTTGCCTGGGGCGTGGTCTGGATTGCGATATTTCTTAGCAATCTGTTTGACCTGCCAGCCATTTTCTTGGCTGAGTTGGATAGCTCGCATTCCGACCGGACGGCAGACTTCTTTCATGGTTTGCATTGTTGGAGCTTCGGTACTCCCTTCCAGGGAAGAAGCCAGCCCAGTACGCATGGCATCCAGAGATTCAATCTCTTGGACAGCCTGTGCCAACTCGTTAGCATGAGGAATGACTGGAGTGGCTGAGGCGATTCCCCAAAGGGGAGGCTGCGCCAACGCTGGACTCCAACTGAGCAGCAGCAGACTGACACTGATCATCAGTACAAGGCTCAGAACATTCTGAGATAACTTGCGCATCGGTTCTTGCTCCTGAATTGAATGGAATACGTCATGTCAGGTCTAGTTCGGGATCTATTGTGACCTCAGGCTAGTTAAACCTCTACTCCAGTAAGGGCAATATTTGGCGAATAAGCCTGATCGTCACCGCAGGTTGCTCTAGCTGAGGCGTAAATCCCGCGTAATCTTAGGCTGTATAGCTGCGGGCAGGATGATCCGATCGCCCCCAGCCAATCAAATCGGGTGCCAAGATTTGATACTCTGCGGCAAAAGCTGGATAAACTTTTGACCATTCGTAAGCAGAGGAACCCCCACCAAAGCCGTGCAGAAAGACTAATGTTTCTTTTGATCTACATTCATCCCACGGTTCTCCTTGAGCCGTGTAATAAACCATTCTGCCTAGTTTAGTTGTTATCGAGCATTCACCAAAACCGCGAGGTATAAACATCAGATACCTATCCTGGTTGAATTTTTTGCGTGCGCTAAATCAAGCCAGGACCTTTGTGCCGCCAATCATGTTCTGTGGTCAGTTTACCGTCCTCATCCTCAGACAATTCCTGCAACTGGTGGGCATATTCTGCTTTTTCCTGTGCTGCTTGCTCTTGCATATCGCCAGGAACATTGACGTACATTTCTGGCTCGATCGCGTAGTTATTGAGCAAGCCTTCTTTATCTACCGTGTAGCCTGCTGTTGCTTGGTTTGATGTGCCGTCAGCTTCTTCATGAGAGGTATGACCAAAGTCCTTACCTTCTCGATGCTGACGTGCGGCAGATTCAGCCGGAATGATGTGCGCGTCATATTGCGGGATAGAATCTTGGGCATCATCTTGGGTACTCATTTCAATAGCCCTCTGTAGTTTTTCCTTCAATATTTTTGGTGACTGCTATTAGCCTAACAACCTGCTAGTTTATTTCTTGTATGAATTGAACGAATTGATTAACTTCGATGTAAAACGTAATAAAATAGGTCACTCATAACAATTTTTTCGCCCAATTTCTGAGTGATGACGTAGTATCAAAGTTTATAGAAACAAGATTTTTTCGTATGAGTGAAATAGCTTTTATAAATTCCAGATAACTTAAAAACTATTCCGGTATTCCCGCACAGTATTTTTACGTTGAAAACCTTAATAAATAAGGACTCTGGAGTCTTAGCCTAACAGATAAAACTGATATTTGTTTTAGCTGAAAACCTTGACAGTAAAAAGGTTTTTGCCATTCATCCTTTTGCCGAAGGTATTGAAGCTCGATTAAATCGTTCAGCTTTTTCCTAACTTAATAGACATCTCCAAAATAGTATATTTTGTGGTAAAAGAACATCATAATAATTTTTTTGTGTCAAAAAAATGAGTGAGATACTGAACTACATTGAAGAAAATCCAAAAGAAACACAGAGGTTAATAGGTCTAGAATATGAACAGTTACAACAACTAATCGAAAATGGGGAACGGCTACATCATGAAAAACAAGCGATCGTCGAAGCAAAGAAAGTCAGACTTATTGCGAGAGGAGGAGGTAGAAAACCTAAATTATCCGTGAAAGAACAAATAATCTTAACCTTGGTCTATCTCAGGCATATGACAACATTTCAATTGCTAGGTATCCAGTTTGGAGTAAGTGAGTCTACTGCCAACGATACGTTTAAATATTGGTTGTCTAACTTGAGAGAGTTGCTGCCATCTAGCTTACTTGAACAAGTAAAAAAAAACGCTTCTGACTATGAAATAGTCAAAGAAGTTCTGAGCGAATATGAATTAATAGTAGATAGCTATGAACAAGTGAGGGAGCGCCCTGGAGATAATGAAGAACAAGAAAAATATTATTCAGCCAAGAAAACTAATCATACATTTAAAAGTCAAATGATTATCTTGCCAGAAGGTAAAGACATTGTTGATGTTGTGGCGGGAGAACCGGGACCTAAAAGTGATATAACTTTATTTCGGGAATATCGTGATAAATTTGACCCTAAACAAAGATTCAAGGGAGATAAAGCTTACATCGGAGAAGATTTAATTACAACTCCCATTAAAAAACCTAAAAATCGCCAATTAACACCTGAACAAAAAGCACAAAACAAAGCATTTTCAGCTAAACGAATATTTGTGGAACATCGCATTAGATCAGTCAAAATATTTCGAGTTGTCCAAGAACGATTTAGGTTAAATCCTCACAAGTATGAGCCAGTAATTTTGGCCATTTGTGGACTAGTAAGATTCCGCATTGGAACGCTAATATTACCAACACAAATATCGGTGATACCACCAAACTAAAATCAACGCACATTACTCAATATTTTTGCTGATTTATCAATAATCAACATCTCCAATTCCGATTTTATCGTACATCTCACTAATTTTTCATGAGTGCATTTATATGTTATAAGCTAGTAAAATAGAGGCTTTCATCATTTTCGGAGATGTCTAATATAGTTAGAATAGGCAAACCGGGAGTGTTAAAACATCCTCCTAAAGCCACTTTACTATTATATAACTAATTAGTTATATTATGAACGTAAAGTTACAAAAAATTGCGATCACCTTGAGAGTTGCTTCTTGTAGCCGTGCAACGCCGGTTTTTGCAATCCGCTCAATATTGGAGATTTCAGCCATGAAAACGAATGTGGGTTCAATCGATCGCCTGATCCGCTTACTTTTGGCTTCGGCGTTGTTTTATCTAGGACTGTTTCATTACAGTGGCTCTGCTTTAGGCATCGGGCTAGTTGTTGCGGGTGGTGTATTGATGGTTACGGCTCTGGTCGGCTTTTGCGGTCTTTATCGCCTCCTGGGAATTCAGACCAGCCAGACCAATGAGCAACTTTAAAGGGATTCACTCATCAACACTTAAGGAGATCCATAATGGACACTAGTCTTCCTCTCGAAAGTCCATCCCTATCAAGACGACAACTCCTCAACTTTATTACCGGAGCAACTGTTGCTGCTACTGCGGGTGCTGCGCTCTATCCTGCTGGCAAATTTTTTATTGCTCCAGTAGAAAAAACAGGGGCAGGAGGAGCCATTATTGCTAAAGATGTGTTGGGGAACCCAATCCCAGCCGCACAAATTTTGGCAGAGGTGCCAGGAAGTCGTGCGCTGGTTGCAGGTCTGGGCGGTGAACCCACTTACTTAATCGTTAAGGAAGATCACACCCTAGACAGCATTGGAATACTTGATAACTGTACCCATTTAGGCTGTACTTTTCCCTGGAATCCGAACGATCAACAGTTCCAATGCCCCTGTCACGGTTCTCGCTATGCGCCAGATGGAACTGTAGTAAGGGGGCCGGCTCCTCTCCCTCTCAAAATCTTCCATGTTGCCGTCATCGACAATAGCATTTTGATCTCACCCTGGACAGAAACCGATCCACGGACTGGGGAAAAGCCTTGGTGGGTCTAACAATTCCAAATCGTCAATCAACCTTCTCAAACTCAACCAATCAGAAAGCTCATGAAAATTGCTGTTTCTAGCCAAAACCAGACCAATGTGACTGCCCACCTCGGACGCTGCCAGAAATTTTGGATCTACGACATGGACGACACCACCATTCAAAACAAGCAGGTGTTACAACTCACCAAAGACCAGAGTTTTCATGAGAGTTCCCCGAAAGACTCTCATCCACTAGACACAGTGCAAGTCCTGATTAGCGGCAGTATGGGACGTGGGTTAGCACGTCGTCTGGAATCTAAGGGGATTCAGCCCGTCATTACCTCTGAAACTGACCCGGATACAGCCGTAACGGCATATCTTGCAGGTTCCCTGGTGGTCACTATGCCAGAAGAACATGATCATGCCCATGACCATAAGGGTGAATGTGGGTGCAATCAGGAAACAATCCCTTTGACTACAAAATAATTAGGCGTTGGCGTAGCCTCTCCTTCGGAGAATCGCTTTCTCACCAACACCTGTAAGGAAATATTAATGTTTAAAACCGTTACCAATAATTTAGCCATTGGCTCTATTGCTGAGTCTGAAGCCTTGCAAGAAATTGCTCAAAAAGGCTACAAGACTATTATTGATTTGTGTCCTGCATCTGAAGGAAATCAGCTTGATGCGTCAATGGTGAAAGAACAAACTTTGGAATATGTCAGTGTTCCCGTTTCACCCAAAAACTTGACCATCGAAACACTAGAAGCCTTTAAAAAGGCGGTGAAAGTATCCCCTCAACCGATTTATACTCGCTGTGCCTCTGGATTACGGGCTGGCATATTTACCTTATTGGTATTGGCAGAACAAGAAGGCTGGACAGAGGCGCAATATCTTGAACAATTTCAGACTTTGGGAATTGAACAGAAGCCAGACTCTCCTCTAGCAAATTTTGCCCATACTTACTTTGAGAAAAACGAAAAAGAGAATCTGGCAGTTAACTAAACTGAATTAGAGAATACAAAAAAGGAGTAGTGATCGCCACCTCCAGCTTTCCTCACTTTAAGAATAATTTAGAACGGTTACAAGTCGGATATTTTGGCATAAAGTGAAACTATGGTTTCTACACTCAGTTCGCCCTCTACATTATCCGTAAAATGTCCGCCTTTAGGCACAGGGCTGGACGAGTTGCCCCTTGCAGATACATCTGCATCTGAAGAGTGCTGCAATTGGTTGAGGTTTCATCGGCTTTGGGGACAATTGTCAGATATAGCACTGCAAGACATTGGGCGATCACTGCACCTGCTCAAGGTCGAACCAGGAACGCTGATCTATCAAACTAATCAACCGGCAATCGGGCTATATCTGCTAAAGTGGGGCGCGGTGGAGATTTATCGACTCTCCTCGATTGGTAAATCTCTGATTCGCCATCGTAGTGCCGGAGAGCTATTTGGCTATGTGTCGCTGATGGCAAAACCAGAAAACGGCAGACATCAAACTCAGGCGATCGCCCTGACTGCGAGCGAAATCTGGTTTCTGCCCCAGGCTCAGTTGCGGCAGTTGATGGGGCAGTATGCTGAAATTGAACATCTGTTCAATGGCCTTTTAGCGCAAGACTTAAACGCCTTCAGTGTTCGCATTGCTCAAGAACAACGCCGCATTCAAGGCTTACAGTCCTACATTCAGGCAGTTCCAAACGGGGAAACGATCATCGGCAACAGCAAAGCCACTCAAAAGCTAGTGGAACAAATTGATCGAGCCTCTGCCACTGTGAAACCCGTCGTCTTTCAAGGGCAACCAGGAACCGGAAAAACCTTTCTGGCAGGGCTGATCCATGCCCGTTCTGGACTCGCTGATCAACCCTTTGCTGAACTAGATTGCGCCAAGTTGCCCAGATCAGAAGAAGGCAGGTTCAATACCGACTTTTTGTTTGGCAGAGTCGGCAAAGAACCGGGCATCCTTGAACTAATGGAGCGAGGAACGCTACTGCTTAATAATGTCCAGGTGCTGATTGAGGGTGTTGGGAAGCCTCTCCTTTGGAGAATCATACCCGCTTCATCCACTACTTTAAAACAGGTGTGATTCTTCCTAATCATGGCGTGAGCGAACCCAGCACCCTGAAAACCGAGGCTAACAAACCCATCCAGTCTTGGGTACGCTTAATTCTTGCCTCTCCTGACAAACTAGACCTACCAGATGTAGACATAATTCCCATCAAACTCTTTACCTTGCCCCAGCGCAAAGCAGATATTCCAGATTTTGCCCATTACTTCTTAACTCAGTTTTGTCAGGAACAAAATCGTCCATTGCTGAAACTTGATCAGTCGGAACTGCGTCGTCTGATCAGCTATGACTACCCCGGTAACTTCACAGAACTGGCAGAAATTCTGCATCGGGCGGTGATCATGACACCACCAGGGCAAGGGGTGATTTCAGAACAAGCCCTATGGTCGGTACAATCTGCCAAAAACGCCTTCCGTCTGGATCTCCTCACCCATGTGCCTTGGCTGCGGCGAGTGTTGCTGAGTCGCTGGTATCCAGAGGGCATCTGGATTGTGATGATGGCGTTTTTTGTGCCAGTGACGATCGCAGGTTTCATCGGCCCTCAAGGGCGAGATAGCAGTGTAACGCTCAATCTATTTTGGGCGTGGTGGTGGCCTGGTTATCTGTTTTTATTTGTCTTTGTAGGTCGCATCTGGTGTGCCGTCTGTCCCTTCATGATCACGGCGGAGTGGATTCGTCGTTTCTCTCTTTTGCTATTTCCTCGCCAGCAACTGACTTGGAATACCAAATGGCTGAATCGGTGGGGAGCCTGGATCTTGTTTGGCGGCTTTGTGGCAATTTATCTCTGGGAAAAGCTCTGGGATTTGCCCCATCATGCTGCGCTCTCTGCCTGGTTGCTCCTGGCGATTACAGCTGGAGCGGTAATTTTTAGCCTGATTTATGAGCGGCGGCTGTGGTGTCGCTATCTCTGTCCGATTGGCGGCATGAATGGGATGTTTGCCAAGCTGGCGATGATTGAATTGCGATCAACTCAACAGGTTTGTGGCAGCCAGTGCAGTACCTTTGGTTGTTACAAAGGCAGTGGTGCAACTCCCGTCACCTTTGCCGATGCACTGCCCACTGAAGGACAGGCAACAGGTGGCTGTCCCCTCTATTCCCACCCAGCTCAGTTGCAGGACAACCGGGACTGTATGTTGTGTATGACCTGCCTGAAAGCTTGTCCCCATCGCTCGGTTCAGTTAAACCTGCGTTTTCCCACATCAGACTTGCTGGAGAATCATCGGGGCTTTTGGGCAGAAGTCGCCTTGTTGCTGCTGATGTTTGGTGGGGTGTTTATGCACCATGCCCAACGGATTTTAGGATGCTTAGGACTCCACGATGTTCCCCTAGATGCTGACCATTTACTGACCAGTACGCCGATTGCCCTCGTCCTCCTCAGTATTCCCGCAGTATTGACGTATCTAACTCATGCGATCGCCCGCCTCCTCGATCCACAGCAACCAACCTATCTCACCGTCATCTACGCCTATCTGCCCTTTACCCTGGCAGCAAACCTAGCACACTACATTCCGGCTGCTGTCACTGAAGCAGGTCAAATTTTGCCTGTCTTGGCGCGAACCTTGGGTTTTAGTGGAGATAACTTACCGACACTCACCTGGAGTAGCGATGTTGCAGCTTTCCTTCAGGGGGTAACGCTCCTATCCGCTCTGATTTTCAGTATATATCCCCTGTTACGAATTACCAAACGCCCCTTGATTAGCAATCTTCCCCACTTACTGTTAATCGCTGGACTAACAGTGACGAGTTTCTGGCTAATAATTTAAGGTATCTTTTTGTTTTATGAATATTTATGCCAACATTACTGAAGTTATTGGTGAAACTCCCCTTGTTAAGCTGCAACGGCTGCCTCAGCAAGTTGGCTGTGTTGCTGAAATTGTCCTCAAATTAGAGGGGATGAATCCGGCAAAATCGGTGAAAGACCGAATTGCAGTCAGCATGATGCTAGAGGCAGAACAGGCAGGTTTGATTAAACCCGGAATTTCTACAATTGTGGAAGCAACCTCTGGCAATACAGGCATTGGGCTGGCGATGGTGTGTGCAGCTAAGGGCTATCGTCTGATTCTGACGATGCCGGAGAACATGAGCCGAGAACGGCAACAGATTGTGCAAGCATACGGAGCAGAGGTGATTTTAACTCCTGCCGCAGCCGATATGCAAGGGGCGATCGCCTATGCTAATCAATTACTCACGACTCTTCCCTATGCCTTTTCACCCCACCAGTTCAGCAATCCTGCCAATCCCAAAATCCATTACGAGACTACTGGTCCAGAAATCTGGCAGGACACAGATGGACAAATGGTCGCACTCGTTGTGGGCGTGGGTACAGGCGGAACGCTCACAGGTGCTGGATGCTATTTAAAGCAACAAAATCCCCACCTCTGGATCGTTGCGGTCGAACCTGCCAACAGTGCTGTGCTGAGTGGTAAGCTTGCGGGTGAACATGATCTACAAGGTATTGGTGCAGGCTTTATTCCTGATGTCTTGCGGGTGGATTTGATTGATGAAATTGTGACCGTTACCGAAGCGCAGGCTTACGAGACGGGACGGCAATTGGCGCAAGTTGAGGGCATTCTTAGTGGTATTTCAACGGGCGCAGCTGTCTACGCGGGACTATACATTGGACAGCGATCTCAATACCACAATCAACGGATTGTGATCATTCAACCCAGTGCCGGAGAACGGTATCTCAGCACGGAAATGTGGAATGCTGATAGCACTGAAAATGCTTTACGAGCAGTCTCTCACTGCACTAAGTCGGTAAATTAGGAATCGGGGCGTGAGTAGCAACGGATACTTTTAGCGAAAGTGTTACAAGTGCGTATCACCGAATGAAAATACTACTCACGAAATGTTGCGCCAAGACCTAAGTGATTTGTTAGCATCACTCAAACCGATGCAACGCGAAGTATTAATTTTACGCTTTGGTTTGTTGGATAATCAAGAGCAAAGTTTAGCCCAAATTAGCGAAAAGCTAAATCTTAGCCGAGAGCGAGTGCGCCAAATCCAGCAAAAAGCAATGACTGCTCTGCGTCGTCAACAGCCATCGATTGGGCAGTATCTCACTTCTTGAAACCGATATTTTCTCTGTGTGTCAGTTAGTGAAAGAAATACTGTTGTACATCGCTTTATTTTAAAGACAAAAAATAGCAAGATTGAATGGTGTAGCTTGATATTTTGATTCTAGAAATCTAAAGGTATATTATGAATATTAACTATCAAAAAGCCGCATTTTGCGATCTAAATCTTGTTTTGGAACTAGTTGAAGAGTTTCATGAAACTGAAAAGTTACCATTTGACAAAACTAGCGATCGCCATGTACTTGTACAGTTTTTGAGCAATGACTTTTTTGGACAAATATGGTTGATTAAGCAAGACAATGAGGTCATTGGCTATATTGTTTTGACGCTAGGTTACAGCCTTGAATACCGAGGTCGAGATGCTTTTATAGATGAATTTTATCTTCGTCCAAAGCATCGAGGACAAGGTATTGGTACGCAGACTTTGATGTTTGCAGAGAAAATTTGCCATAGTTTAGGAGTTCAAGCCCTTCATCTAGAGGTAGATTTTGAAAACCCAAAAGCCCAACGCCTTTATCATCGAGTTGGCTATCAAAAACACGAGCGTTTTCTAATGACGAAGCTCCTGAATGGAGAAGTTTGAATAAGGATTCAGCACTTTAGGGAAGCATCATAGGCTTTCCAATTCTTAACTTTATACTGTGCTTTCGTCTTCATCTCTGGGCGCTTGCGGCGAGCGAACATAGGCGATAGGTAAAATTTACCATTTTGTCTATTTACGCAACAACGCCTTTTAAATTAGATAATATTTCTCATCTTGATATAAATATTTACTATAATCTACAAAGTATTTAATGAAACTATTAGATGAATATAAATTATTTATAATAATACCTTCTGATTCTAATACCAATTTGAAAAAAGAATGTGACAGATGTACAACCCCAAATGCTTGTCCTCTCTTGATTCTTAATTTTGAATTTTGAATTTTGAATTTTGAATTGGTATAACTTATTCTTTTGATTAGGAGAATATTTTGTCAAATAGCCTTGAGAATCTAATATTCTATGTATTGGATAATTATCGTCTGATGCCTTTTTAAGATATGTAGGGATAGCTCTAATATAGCTTTTATCTACTCCAATTGCTTCAAGTATATGTTTGTATGTAACTACTTTACCTGCGGGTATTTTTACGATAAATTCAAGAAAGCGTTCATAAGGATTTTCAGATAAGGCTGGAAATTTACCAGTTTGAATTTGAAAATCATTTCCCACACGAATAAAGCCTGAATTAATAACTACACCTAAAATTCCTCTTTTAGCGTGGAGACTTTTTAAAGTATCAACTAAATGCGCTATACGTTTACACGGTTCACAATAAAAAGTTAAGCGAATAGCGGCCCCACTATCAAAACTTATTACAGAACCAGGAATGAAATCATTAGATTTTATCTCTGAAACAACAATATTTTCTCGGAATTTTCCTGGTGGAATTCCGAAGTCTACAATATCTTCATACTTAACAATTAAGACTTGTCTGGGACTAATGGGATTAGCATTGACATCTTCTTCAATACCATGACCGATTTTCAAGTTGATTTCTTCAACTTCCTTCATGGCTAAACCCTGCCTCTGTTTGATGAAAAGATGTAAAATATAACTGTTATTACTAGACATACGCTGATAATTAACCTAAAAATGAATATTGAATGTATTTCTCTTAAAAACATCAAAATACAACAAAATGCAATACTACAAGAGATTTTATATTTAGCATCAGATTCTAATTTTGGTTTAAAACAAATACAACCACTACATCAAACTCTAATCACAAAAGCACTAGTAATTGAAAAAATATTTGCTCAACAAAAAGCAACGCCAGCATCTCTGACTTATCACTCTCGTAAAATATACTCGTGGATAAAGTTTTTGACAGATAAACATTATCTACAACTGCATCTGAAAAATACTGGTTATCTGTTAGAAACCGCTAAACATATTTTGAGTATACATGATCAAGAACCACGGCAATTAACGATTGCACTAACTAATTTATCCGGGCTATATAAAAGTAAAATGTCTACTAGTGCAGCTAGTATCATGATTAGTGAAGGCTTTATAAATGCACCAAATGAAGTATTGCAAGCGTTAGTAGAATCTACTCTTCTTGGTAAGAGTAAAAATAATACCCAACTTATTCGCTCATTTGCTAGTACAGAAGAATACACTAATGTTTTATCAAGAAAGGCAGAGGGCAGGAGGCAGAAGGCAGAAGGGAATTCTGATACAACACCCTCTGCCACGACCGTGCATGGAGTAAGGGTTTAAGACCCCCACTGAACAAGAGTTCAGTGGCTCCAAGTCAGGAGGGGTTTGAATCCCCTTCTGACTTGATCCTTCTGCCCTCTGCCCTCTGCCTTCTGCCTTCTTCAATAGAGCTTGATTTAATTGCTGATGTAATGGCGGAAAATCCACAAGGTAAGTCTTATAATCTTGATGAGTTATTTGATAAAGTCAATTATGAATATTTTTCTGCCAGTCTTGCTAAACCACGTCTAGCATGGAGTCGAATTAATACTTACCGTAAATTAGGACATTATGAGTCAGCTAGAGATAGGGTAGTGATCAGCTTGACTCTTGATGATACTAAAATACCTGAGTTTGTAGTTGAATTTATCTTATATCACGAATTGTTACATAAATATCATGGTACGCACTGGGTTCAGGGAAGAAGAATGGTTCATACTAAAGAGTTTCGCGCCAGTGAACGCCAGTTTAAATTTTATAACGAAGCATTGGAATGGTTGAAAAAATCATCAAAACCTCCCATTCCTTTCACCGCTTATCCTGGCAAGGAAAGCGGTGAAAGGAATGGGAGGTGAATTGAGAAACGTCCCATGAACCCATTTTTGTGTTAGCAAAAACAGTGAATGGGCAGCCCGTGCAATTCACAAATACCCTATATGCCATAAGCGTAACCATCCTTTTTATGAATAGTTTTACAGTATTTATGAGAGATACCTTGGATTAGTCCTTTTGCAGTTGATATATTAAAACTACCTGTGGCACGAGTAGCAATTCTACCAACATAAGTACCAACTTTTTTACCTTTAGTAACAACGGCTTTAACAATATCTCCAGTCTGAAATCCAAAATGGAATTTAGTTCTAGAGCAATGGCGAACAGGTAACCCATATTTATCGGTACGACATGATTGTCTTGTACCATGACCATTAGCGGTAATTAATAATGGTTTGATACCTTTGATTTTAAGTATTGGTGTTGATGCACCAACGCAACAAGCGTCCAGCCAGTGGGATTTATTTAATGCCTGTTGAGTTCTATTGAATTTAGTTAGTCCGCCAGAACCAGTTTCTATTGGTAAGCCAGTAGATTTTAAAGCATATAATAATGCAAATCGAGTTGCATTAGGTGATTTCTAGGAAAGAATTTACCAATAGAGGTAGAATGTAGCCTTGATGCAAAACAAGCAGGAGCAAGCATTTGGATAGGTTAGCCACAGCAAGCGCAGCCAAA
>NZ_JACJQL010000105.1 GCF_014696625.1 Nostoc parmelioides FACHB-3921 | reverse complement strand
CTACTTATCCTCTATACCACCTACTTAGACAGAACCTTGCCGTTAGATATGCCTGCCTTTATCCCTTGCTTAGTATTCTTGTACTATATTTAGATGCGTTTGCCCTGCTATTAGGCTCAATTACAATTTTACCTTTTGGGTTAGAAGAAGCAGAACAAACTGCTAGAGTTAGGGGCATTCTCAAAACTGCTGGTAATCCTATCGGTGCTTATGATGTATTGATTGCAGCAACAGCATTAACTCACGACCATATTCTTGTAACATCTAATGTTCGAGAATTTCAAAGAGTACCAAATTTGCAAATTGAAAATTGGCGTTCTTCTTAAACTGAAAAGTTGATTTAATGTCTGAATTTGCAGACTGGGGAGATGGGAAAATGGGGGAAAGCATAATAATTATCTCCTTCCCCATCGCATTTAGGACTGCTGATTACTGACTGTCGCAGATTGTGAACTCAAGCGTTCTAAAATATCCAGAACTTCTTGTTCAAAAGCCACCTGGGCGCGATTGGTTTTACCGCCAACATATAAGCGATCGCCTTTTTGTAATGCCCAGATTTGTGAGTGTGAAAAGTAACTCATCACTACACCCAGCATCAGAATACCAAAGCCAGTGTAAACGATTGGTATACCAGGATCGGCTTTAATTTGTAAGCCAGTACTACCAACTACATCTAAAACTTTGAGTGTCACACCATTTACTTGAGTAGACATTCCCGCACGTACAGTATCAACCAATTTACCTTGGGCATCATAGATTAACACCATACCTTGCAAGTCTTTAGCTAACAGGGAAACGCCCTCACTCAAATCTGGTTTTGTCGGAATCCATGTTCCCCAAATGCGCCCTTGTCCGTTGGTGTTCAAAAGTGCCATTGGTAGCTGAAAGACGGGGCTTTTGTTGAGGCGGACACGCACACCGGAAATGCCCCAATCAGTTTGGTAAAAGGTTACGCCATGATAACGCAGAGGTTGGTTGACGAAAATCTTTTTGTGGTCAACTTCCTGTCCCTGATTATCTAAGACAGACATATCTGAGTAAAATTGGTCAATTCCACCTTTAGGGGTGTAGTCAATCCAAAAACGATTAACACGTACAGACCAGTCTTGGGGAAATTGCCCGGCCGCTAATGGCCCTGCATCGATAATATTTTTCACCTGGAAGGTTTCGCCACTAGGAACCATTTCTTGGGCAATAAATCCCGTCATTGCGCCCCAAATTGACCCCAAGAGGATAGTGACGATACCTATATGGACGATGATAGGGCCAATACGCCCGACTATTCCCTTACGAGCGTAGAGAATATCGTCTTTTTCTTGAAAAATTTTATAACGGCGATTTTGTAATATTTGGCTTAAAGAATTTACAGAACCAGCGTCTAGTTCTGCACTTAAAGCGAGTTTTTGAAATTGGCGTGGTTCTTCGTAATACTTCCAGCGTTGGGCAGTTTTTAAGGCTGGTAACTGACGGGTAAAAGTACAAGCTGTCAGACTAGTCCCGAATAAAACTAATAAGGAGAGAAACCACCAAGTCCGATAAACATGATCTAACCCCACCACTTGGATCACCTTCCAAGTGAGGAAACCAAATAAAGCGGGGTGTTCTGGGTAGTTAGCCTGATAAAATGCTGGTGATTGCCCTTGCTCAATCACAGTACCAGAGATACTGAAGAGAGCAATGATTAATAATAGAGCGATCGCTAAACGTAAATCTGTCAGTACAGGGAAAAACTCTCGCCGCAAAAATTTTCCTGGTAGTGACCACCAAGGGGATGCTGTGGGGGCTGAATTGTCTGTAGTCATTGCTTAAAAACTGCCTAGAGGAATCCGAGAAATTAGAGAAAATACGCCAAATCCTACCAATAATGCACCGCTAACTGGATTTATCCAACCAGACCAACGCCGCAATTCCAGCAACTTTTTAATTGATGCTGTGAAAGTACCCGCCAAAATCAAGGGGGTTACATAGCCTGCTGTATAAGAAATCAACAAAACAGCGCCTAAAATTAAGTCTTGCGTGTTGGCGACCCAACCCAGTAGACTGGCTAACACAGGAGTACTACAAGGGGAGGCGACCAAGCCAAAAGTTAACCCTATACCGTAAGAACGCACCCCTGGAGGCAAGTCTTGGGAAATCCAATTAGTATCGCCAAAAGATGGGAGTTGCAGAGGTAAGGCTTCTAGTAAGTTTAGCCCCATCAAGATAGCAATGATACTCACAATAATCGGTAAACCAATACCTATCTGACCGTAGACTTTGCCAACCATTGCAGCCGCCACGCCTAGTCCAGCTAGGGTAGTTGCCAATCCCAAAGCAAACCAAGTTGATTGGGCTGCTGCTTGCCAACGACTTTTGGCTTCGTAACCACCGATGTAGCCAATCGTAATTGGCAGCATGGAAAGCATACAGGGTGTGAGGCTAGTGAGTAACCCTGCGGCAAAAATGATCCCAATACTCAGCAAACTCAGGTGTGTTAGTTGGTAAGAGACAAGGGTGTTAGCAAATTTTTCTAGTTGGTAAATTTGGGTTTGCAGAGTCTCTAGCATGGGGGATTACTGAGGGCGAAATGCTTAATCTGCTTGAATTTTAGCTTATTTTTGGCTGCGGCGTTGGGGTGAATTGAGAACTGGGGATACGGTGACGCGACAGGCAGCAAATTAGGACAACCTCGATTAATGATAGCCATAGCCAGATAGATGAGGCAAAACAAGGCTTTTAAGTCTGTCAACCGTCAACAGCTATAGTTCACAATAAACCAACTTTATCTATTTTTTCCCAAGGTAAATCGATATCTTGTCTACCTACATGACCATAAGCAGCTAATTTTCTATAAAATCCGCCTTGAGTTAATGAGGGTAGATGTCTTAAATTAAACTCCTTGAGAATACCTGCTAAACGAAAATCAAAATGCTTTTCTAATAAGACGGTGATATCTTCATCGGAGATTTTCCCCGTCCCAAAAGTTTCTACTTGGATGCTTACAGGTCTAGCCAGCCCAATAGAATAACTTAGTTGTACTTCACACTCATCAGCTAAGTTTGCCGCTACTACATTTTTAGCAGCATAACGGGCGACATAAGCACCTACTCTATCTATTCTGATGGGGTCTTTACCACTTAAGGCCGAACCACTATGTTTGGAATATTCACCATAGGTATCTATGGCGTTTTTTCTCCCTGTTAAACCAGAATGTACAGCCGGGCCGCCAACTATAAAGGGGCCATCAGGGTTGATAAATATTCTAGTTTTTTCATCTGGTTTAATTTCTTCATCGGCAAATACAGGATAAATTACGGTTTCTCTGATATCGTCTTGTAGTTGCTTTAAGTCCGGTTTGCTTGCTTTATTTTGGCTAGCAATAACAGTAATACTATGAATTCTATAGGGTCGGCGATTTTTATATTCAACGCCTACTTGAGTTTTGCCATCAGGAGTTAAATAACTTAAAAGATTTTGTTTTCTAACTTCGCTAATTTGTCTAGCTAATTTGTGTGCCAACCAGATTGGCAATGGCATGAGGGTAGAAGTTTGATGACAGGCAAAGCCGAAGACTGTGGCTTGGTTGGTAACAGTAATTTGTTCTATCTCTGCATCTGATAGTTTGTGTTCATTAAATAAGTGATATGGATTAGGAGAAAGTTCTTTTAAGCTGGTTAAGATACTACAATTTTTACCGTTAAATTCCATTTGTTCATAACCAACCTGATCAATTACCTGTCTGGCTATGTTGGTAAAATCGACATTGGTGTTAGGTTCAAATCTGGCAGCGATAAATACAATACCTGTGGATGCAGCACATTCGGTAATGACTCTAGCGTAGGGGTCTTGTTGTAAAAAGCGATCGACGATCGCATCACTAATCTGATCACACAGTTTATCAGGATGCCCCTCTGTTACGGATTCAGATGTAAACATGAAATCTCTTTTCATAATTCACTTTGGGGATTGGGGAATATTAGGGAACACCAAAAAATAAATTATCCGAAATTGATGCTTTGGTAGGGTGTATTTAATTTTGAATTTTGAATTTTGAATTTTGTAGCTTTAGCTTCCCGTAGGGTATTTTAAATTGATTCATCTTGCTTGCGCCAGTATTTTTGGTTGCTTCATTCACAATCAGGGGTAGTAAGGCACTACCACCAATGACCGCACCATCAACCAGATTAATGGGGGTAATCTTTAATAAAGTTCTCAGGGGTGGGACGGCTACAGCGAGTAGTTGCAAGGCAAAGGAACCTGTTACCGCCGCCGTGAGGTAAGGGTTATGTGGGAGTTTTTCTGGACTAAATATGCTATGTTTTTCCGAACGGCTACTAATTGTGTGTAGTAGTTGGGCTGTGGTTAGACCCATGAAAGCAATGGTGCTGGCTTGGGGACTGATACCATATTTGAAGATGCCGTAACCATAAGCGGCTAGGGTACTTGCAGATATGGTGGCGGACTCAAAGGTGATTCTGCCAAAATCGGATTTTTTGATAATTGGGTCTGCTGGATTGCGGGGTGGTTGACTTAATACCTCTGGTTCTGGGGCTTCCATCGCTAGAGACAAGCCGGGGAAGATATCTGTAACCAAGTTCAACCAAAGTAATTGAATTGCATTCAAGGGTTCGCCAATACCTACGGCGGTAGCGGTGGTCATAACCATGATTTCGCTGAGGTTGGTCGCTAGGAGGAAATGCACAGATTTACGAATGTTGTTGTAAATCGTCCGTCCCCGACTAACGGCGATAATCATAGTTTCTAGTCTGTCGTCTTCCAAGACAATATCTGCCACCTCACGGGCAACATCAGTTCCCCCTTTACCCATTGCTACACCCACTTGGGCAGCTTTTAGGGCTGGTGCATCGTTAATGCCATCACCGGTCATGGCGACGACTTTACCCGCACCTTGCAAGGCTTGGACTACTTGCAGTTTATTACTGGGACTGATACGGGCAAATACATCTACTTTGTCGCTGAGGGCAATTAAGGCTTCTGGGGTGAGGTTGTTGAGGTTGGTGGAGTCGAGAATTTCTAGTTGGGTATGACGGTTTAATTCTAATTCTTTGGCGATCGCATAAGCTGTTGGGCTTTGATCACCTGTTATCATGACAGTATCAATGCCGGCGTGATGGAAGTCGGCAATTAATGCTTTCGCACCCCTTCTAATTGGGTCTGCCATCCCTACTAAACCCAACCAAATCAAATCTGTTTCATGGTTGCCGTTGTGGGATTCATCTATATGGTTGTAGGCTACACCCAACACCCGCAAAGCCTTCCCCGCCATGCGGTCATTTTCTATTTCCAGCATTTGTCGGTCTGCATCGGTTAAAGGCACTACCTGTCCATCCTTCATCCACCCTTGGCACATCTGTACCACTTCGCTGGGGCTACCTTTAACAGCGACAAATTTATCTCCGTTATGAGTCTCGTGAATGGTACTCATAATATTGCGGTTTTCCGATCGCAAGTTAGTTTGTAGTAAAGGATACTTCTCTTTTAGGGCGATCGCATCTACCCCCGCCGCAATTCCCATGTAAATTAAGGCGTTTTCTGTCGCTGAACCTGTGACTACATACTCACCATCGACGCGACTCACTTCACTTTCATTACACAGAACCGAGACATGAATCAGCTTTAACAGTTCATCGTACATATAGGGGTTAATATTTTCTGTCCCCGCGATAAACTCCCCATCTGTAACTTTAATTTCCCGTGTGTTGGTGTGAATTTCCACCACCGACATTTTATTTTCCGTAATTGTCCCGGTTTTATCTAGGCAAATTGTCTGCACAGAACCCAAAGCCTCCACCGCACTCAAGCTACGGACAAGGACTTTGTTTCGCCGCATATCACGGATACCCAAGGCTAAGGTTGTGGTGGCAATTGTCGGTAAACCTTCAGGAACAGCCGCTACAGCCAAGGATATGGATGATTTCAACATCTGCACCAAACCATATCCCCGCAGCACCCCCATACCAAATACCAGACCACAAAGACCCATCCCAATGACTACTAATTGACTCCCCACCTGGTCTAGTTGTCTGGCCAGGGGTGTTTCTGTAGCATTAGCTGCACCCACCATAGTTTGGATGTGTCCCATTTCCGTAAACTGACCGGTGGCTACAACCGCCGCCAATCCTTGACCACCAGTGATATAAGTTCCCCTATAAATCATATTTAGGCGATCGCCTAATGGTACGTCCTCACCTGTCAAAGATGCCGTATTTTTACTAACAGGGAGACTTTCTCCAGTTAAAGCTGATTCATCAATACTTAAATTATCCGCCTCAATCAGTCTGGCATCTGCCGCTACATAGCTACCCGGTTTGAGAATTAAAACATCGCCCACAACTACATTCTCTACAGGAATTTCCTGCGCCTTGCCATCTCGCATCACCCAAGCCGACGTTTGTTCTTGGTGCTTGAGGGAGTGGATGATGCGTTCTGACTGAGTTTCCGTAGCGTAGCCAATCACCGCATTTACACCAACCACACCCAAAATAACTACAGCATCAATCAACCCTCCAGTAAAAACCGACACCCCAGCAGCCACACCCAGCAAAGCCACAGGTAAAGATTTGAACTGGTCAACTAAGATACTTAAACTAGAGCGTACCTCTGTTTCCGAAAGCACATTCGCCCCATATATACTCAAATTAGCGGCAGCAGACTCACTGGATAAACCTGATGCAGAGGTGTTGAAGGTATCCACAACCGTACTTACTGGCATGAGATGCCAATTTTCACTTATTTGCTGTTTAACACCACTTATTTGTTTGGATTTCTTAACAATTTTAGTTGCTTTAAATGGCTGAACTTGCTGATGACTTTTCTGGTAATTTAATATAACTTCATCAATCAAATAAGCAATCTGCTTATAATTATATTTTGGTGAAAAAAATACAAGCACATTACCTGTAGAGATATTAGCAGAAACATCAATTATTTCTGGTTGATTGACAAGCGATCGCTCCAAATATTCCTTGAGAGACTGTGAACGATAAAGTTCTTTTACCTTATATCTCGCTCTCCCTTTGATACTATTATGTATTGCTTTAATCACAGCAACCTCTACTCCTATAACGCCCTGAGCAAATGTAATCTTTGATATGTATCCGCCTGTGATTAATTATAGTGATTAAGCATACTCTTTTTGTTAATAACAACTGTTAAGACTTCCAAATTTATATTTGCAATCCATGAACAATCAATTAAATTCCATCTACTCCAGTGCCACTCTGTCTGGAAAATTCGCTTTTCTAGGTATCACCCAATATTCACAGTTAAATTAAGTTTTATAAAATTATCCAAAACAAAATTAGACTAAATATCGTTATCAAAATTGTGATATCTGACGGTAATTGCAGTATATATGTTCTCTATATATTTCCCCTAATAAGGCTTTAATCATATAGAACAGTAGTTAAATAAATCACTGTTTCCATCAGCCTAAAGTTACAAAGTCATCCTTATAGATATTGAATAGCAATTTTTTCATATCCAGAAAAATTAGGTATTGACTACATATAGCTGTTGACGGTTGACTGTTTTCTGTTGACAGGGTTAAAAGCTTTTAATTGTCAGGGTTTTATCTTAGCTTGATCTCCTAATCTATCTGGCTACGGACATATCATGATCAATGTCCATAAACAAGTAACTAAAGAAAGATAATAACTAGTTTATTCTTAACTAAATTATACCTTGAGTTTGAAATAATTATCAAAGAAAAATGCTACGACTAGTAAGTAGCCGGAAACAACAAAAATCATAAATAACCAAGATGGTAAATAAATAAATGACAATTTCTACAAATCGCAATCAACAAGTTCAAAATTTAAAAGAAATCATCGCAGACATGGGTTACGCTATGTTAACTACCGTTGACGATGATGGTAGTTTGCACAGTCGCCCTATGTATTTCAATGGTGATATTGATGCTGAAGGAACACTCTGGTTTTTTACCTCAGCCAGTTCTCACAAAGCCTTGGAAATTGAACAACGTCAACAGGTGAACGTAAATTTTTCATCACCAAATCAGCAACGCTTTATTTCTATTTCAGCTACAGCAGAACTAGTAAAAGAACGTCAAAAAATTCAAGCGCGATGGAAATCAGAATTAGAAACTTGGTTTCCCCAAGGATTAAACGAACCAGATATTGCTTTGCTAAAAGTGAATATCAAAAGAGTTGATTACTGGGATGACCCATCTAATTTTCGTGCAAAAAGTATGAGTGGTCTAGGAGAAAACGTTTAATAAATCCAGCCCTAGCTGAGGGACAATAACCAACATGGGGAAATGCTACGCGAAAACTAACGCAGTGCTTCCCCTATCTGTATTGAAGTAATCAAATCAGTTAATACACATCTAAACAAAGGGCTGTTAACTGTTAACTGTGAACCGTCAACAGCCCTCACAATGGATTGTGCAACTTAACAGCAGAAAATCCTATATTTTTACTAAGTAGCCATTATCAACCTACATAGCTAAACTCATGCCCATCACTTTGCGCTAAAATTAGAGATATTGGCATAAAAATCTCTGGCAGTAAGTTCTCCAGTTAAATACCTTTGTTTACTCCAGAAACCATGTCTCAAGAACATGACGAATCAATCGAGATTCAGCAATTAGCCAGCCTGAAACCAACACACTTTGCCGATTTAATCAGAACAGCTCAGCTGGTTTTTGATCCTGCCAGTGGAGTATCAGGCAGATATGTAGAAGTAGACTGGCAAGAATTCGGTATGAGCGATAACGTAGCAGAGAATCTCAAATCACTGGGTGAACAATACCGCTACGCTTCGCCAGGAATTTCCAGCGAAATTGTTTGGAGTCAACTGACTCCAGAAACTCGGACGTGGTTTATCAAAAATAAAGATGAATTGTGGAAGTTTGAAGAAATCTTTCCAGCTTTAGATGAAGACTAAACATCTCCCATCGTTCTTGACAGCAATATCAACAGACAGAGGAATATAACAAATTGTCTCCCTCTCTTGGATCTGGTTTGATAAGCTATTTTGCTTTTAAGCTGCATAATCCATCGTGAAGGCTGTTGATCGTTGACCGTTAACAGTCAACAGTCCTTATTAGTAGTTATGCGATTTAGGCGCACATTAGCTTATAGCCAAGATGATGTTATCCAAGGATATATAAACTAATATTAATTAATGCTGCATTTTCTTTTTTAATTGTGTTATGAAATACAAATTTTATACTTAGTTTTGTAGCATTTGCCCATTCTCAGTAGTAGGACTACGTCCGAGCGTAAGTATTTCCGCAGTCATCACACCATTGTTAAGATAATTTAAGAAACGCCTGTCAATGAATCAAAGTTTAAGTATTAGTCCTACCCAAAAGGAAACCACTAACGCCAGTCCTCTCATTGCCAAATTGCCGTTAATTGTCAAGCAAATTATCGTCCTCAGTGCTGAAATGCTACTAGCATTACCTCTGGGTTGGGGATTAACAAAGTTACATTTTGGCGGAATTGCTTGGATATTTGGGGGAATTGCAGCCGGGACAGTAGTTCTGCAAGGATGTCGAGTTTTTTATAACTATTCTCCCCAGCCTAATCGCGTCGCCAGAAAAGTAGGAATGGGACTAGTGGGACTGACAGTTGGTGCATCAAATGCCAATAGTAATCTAGTTAGTCTTGTTTCGGGAATTCCTATATTTATTTTTCTCACCTTATTCTTGTTGTTATCTGGTATTGGCATTGGCTATATCTACTCCCGCTTAAGTAAAACCAACATATTAACGGCAATGTTGGCTACAGTTCCCGGTGGTGTAGGCGTAATGTCATCGATCGCCGCCGACTATAATCGGAATGTTACGCTAGTGGCATTAGTGCAAGCGATTCGTGTTACTTCCGTAGTCCTACTCATTCCCTTCATTGCTAGAACATCTGTTGGTGGTTACTTGAATTCACCCACACTTCCAGTTAAAGGAGTGTTAATCGATTTTGCCGCATCACAACTGGGATTATTGGCAGTGGTGCTGGTACTCACAGGAATCATTGTTTATCTAGCAATAACATTTAAGATTCCGGCCGGAGAGTTTTTTGGTGCATTAGTTCTGGGTGCAACATTCAACTCTGTGCTAGATTACTTACCCTTTGTCAGTGATATTCACTTCCATCCGCCACTATTGGTGAATATTATCGGTCAAATGTTGCTAGGAATAACCATTGGTGAATATTGGGGGGAAAAACCTAATTTTGGTAAAAAAACTGTAGGCTACGCTTTGATGTCTGTATTTATGACCTTGGTTGCAGGAGCGA
Source organism: Nostoc parmelioides FACHB-3921 (assembly GCF_014696625.1). Lineage (GTDB taxonomy): Bacteria > Cyanobacteriota > Cyanobacteriia > Cyanobacteriales > Nostocaceae > Trichormus > Trichormus parmelioides. The sequence continues at coordinate 3,689 of NZ_JACJQL010000105.1, read as the reverse complement.
TCGCTGCTACTCTAGCTATGCAGTTATCCTCATGGGACTGGTTGACTTGTTTGTTAGTGACAGCGCCAGGCGGATCAGCAGAAATGATACTAGTATCCTTAACCTTAAATCACAATGTGGAAGTCGTCACAACAGGTCACTTAGTCAGACTGATTGCCATTAACAGTTCTTTACCATTGTGGCTATTTTTATTCCGTCACTTTGATGGATTACGGGAAGCTAAAGCTGCAAAATACAACACGAAATAATTGTTTACTGAGGATTCAGCACTCACTACTATTTCCGCCTTGGGCTAATACCATCTATACTATGTACTTAAAATTTGATAATCAAATTTAAGCAGACGCAAAGCTATGATTTCTCATGATAGGGATGCAACTTCCGTTGTAAATCAACTGCTGCGACAAATCAAAATTAAAGAAAATCAACTGAAAATTGCCCAAGAATCTAATATGCTCTATGTAGCTCAAGCATTAGAGACACAGTTGCTAGAATTGCGATCGCAATTATCTGAACCGCCAGACCCGGAATTTCAAGCATTGATGAGTTTATTAGACGATTAAATTTAGTGGTTAAACAAGTTAATGGTTGCCCAAATCCAAGAACTAGATGCACTGCATTGGGTGAAAACTCGCTCTTCCCTCGACCCTAATCAATCCACATTCCTCACCTGGACAGGGAAAATTTATGCCTTAATTCCAGGAGAAAAAAGAAAACTCCTATTTAAAATGGTGGGAGTCAGCGTTAGTCGATGTTTACCTACAAATGAGGGGAACTGGGATTTTACCTCTAGGGAACTCACCTATTACTTAAACCCAGAAAACGACGAGATTTTACGTAAATGGGAAAATCCTTGGACAGGGGAGACAGTACCAGTTCTCCATGTCGCCAATAATCCCGTACAAGGTCACTTTCAAGGTAAATTCCCGGCTCAAGTAGAGGGGGAGACAACAACCTTTGTATTTGATATCTTTCCTACATACCCCAACCCCCTCGCCGAAGAACCACAATTTGCTGAATATAGCCCCTATCCCACTTATCAAGCCGCCGAATTATTTAAACTCACCGTCCCCACCGCAGATTTATTTAACGCAGAATTGCCAGCAGTTTCTCAGCTAAGACTCAGTTGGGATAGAATCGGTCAATGGTTGCCTTGGATGAAAATGGGCGATCGCCCAGGTAATCTGATCTATAGTGCTTTTGGCAGTAAAGTTAACGGTTTAACAGAATTACCCCACATATTACAAGAGGAAATTAATACCCGCGTTCCTTTATATAAACAAGCCCCAAAAGCATTCTCAGACGGCGAAGACATGACCTCTTGGCTATACTTCCAAAAGCACTTTCAAGCTTACCTCGCCGGTGACATCTTTCCCCTTCCTGTGGATGAAGAAGTGTGAGCAGGCAGAAGAATATCTTACCAGTCAACAGTTAACCGTCAACCGTCAACAAACAATTATGAAACTCCTAGAGGGGAAAGTGGCGTTAGTTACCGGCGCTACACGCGGTCTTGGTAAGGGAATTGCTATAGGACTCGGTGAAGCCGGGGCAATTGTCTACATTACCGGACGTAGACTGGATAGTCACTCAACTTCTAGCAACGATGTTTCAGGTAGTCTTAATGACACTAAAAGAGCCGTTGAAGAAGCCGGTGGTATATGTATTCCCGTACAAGTAGACCACAGCAACGATGAGCAGGTGCGTTCACTCTTTGAACGTATCCAAAATGAACATAATGGACAGCTTGACTTATTAGTTAACAATGCTTACGCCGGAGTGCAAGCATTAACTAATGCCCAAGGAAAACCCTTTTGGGAGAATGAACCCAATCTCTGGGATGCTTGTAACAATGTGGGTTTGCGTAGCCACTATATAGCCAGCGTTTATGCTGCCCAAATGATGACCAAACACCGACAGGGATTAATTTGTACGATTTCCTCCTGGGGCGGAATGGCTTATTTATTCGGTGCAGCTTATGGTGCAGGTAAGGCAGGATGCGATCGCCTAGCAGCTGATATGGCTGTAGAATTACAACCCTATAATATAGCTTCCCTTTCCATCTGGCCAGGTATTGTTGGGACAGAACTCTTTTCCCGCCTCGCCTCAGAAATGAGCGATAATCACACAGATGAAAGCCAAATTTCGGCGATCGCCGAGCGTTACAATTGGGAAACTCCCCTACTCACAGGTAGAGTCATAGCTAAACTCGCTGCCGAGACATATGTAATCAATCGTACAGGACGCGTCCAAGTTGTTGCGGAACTAGCTAAACAATACGGTGTTGTAGATCAAGAAGGCAATTTACCTGTGTCACTACGCTCACTACGTTTTCTCATACCCTTGGCACTACCCGCATTGAGAAAGCATGACTGGCTCATACCAGATATTCAAGTACCTTGGTCAATACTATTACTAAGTGTCCTCAAATCACCTAAGATTTAAATCTGTTGAATATTGAGCTTTAGTCATTAGCCGAATTTGATTTCTTCAAGCCGCACACTCGTGACATAAGCGTCATGAGTTAGGCGTTCTATATTGAGCGTAACTTCGTGTTAAAATTAACAGAGTGCCGTAACAATTGTAAAAAGTTGCCAGCCATCCAAAAAGCATTTAAAGTCACTCTTATACCTACACACAACCAAGAAATCTTAATCAACAAGACGATTGGTTGTGCCAGGTATGTGTACAACCGCTTTTTGGCATTAAGAAAAGAGCTATATAATACTGAGCAAAAAACCTTAAGCTACAACGCTTGTAGTCAGCAACTAACTGTACTAAAGAAAGAAATTGAATGGCTCAAAGAGGTAGATAAGTTTGCCTTACAGAATTCACTCAAGAATTTAGAGACAGCATACAAAAACTTTTTTGCAGACTTAAAAAAGGTTAAAGGCAAAAAAGGGGTAGGTTTTCCTAAATTTAAAAAAAAGTATGGGTGTAAGCAATCTTACAAAACCAACCTGACTAACGGCAACATTCAAATTATAGAGAATCGTTTAAAACTTCCCAAATTAGGATGGATGAAGTTTCATCAGTCTCAAGACATTAAGGGGAAGCTTGTAAACGTTACTATAACTCGTACCAACACAGGTAAATATATTGCTAGTATTTTGTGTGAAACCGAGATAGAGAAACACTCTCCAGTTACTCAAAATATTGGTTTAGACCTGGGAATCAAATCTTATTTGGTTACCAGCAAGGGTGAAGTTGTAGATAATCCCAAATATTACCGAACTCAAACTCGTAAGTTACGTAAAGCACATAAAAAACTATCTCGTAGTGTCAAATGTAGTAACAATAGAGTCAAAGCAAAAATCAAGCTGGCTCGTACCTACGAACACATTACGAATCTCAGAGATGACTTTCTGCACAAACTCTCAACTCGCCTAATCAAAGAAAACAGCATTATCTGTATTGAGGATTTGCGAGTTGCCAATATGGTCAAAAACCATAAATTAGCCCTGAGTATTTCCGACGCTAGTTGGTCAAAGTTTGTCACCATGCTGGAATACAAAGCTTTGTGGCATGAAAGAATTGTGCAGAAAGTTGGTACATTTTACCCCTCATCTCAGACTTGCAACCATTGTGGGGTCTTGGCAACTTTTGGTGATCTTGGTTGGGACAAGGCAGACGGCAGAGGGCAGAAGGCAGAAGTCGGAAGGGTAGAAGTAATAATCTCAACCCTTGAGTTT
>NZ_JACJQL010000104.1 GCF_014696625.1 Nostoc parmelioides FACHB-3921 | reverse complement strand
AAGCACATATACTGCCTCCACAGGTATTTCTTCTAGTTTATTGATTATTGAGGCAGCTAACTAAATTTTTTTCTCTCCGTGTATTACACGGAGAGGCAAGTTTATCTTCTCCATGTATTACACGGAAGAACCGCCGTTTTTATGTTAAGTAATGTTTCGCCAACAGTATCCGTTGCTACTCACGCGCCAAATATTAAACCCAGCGATCCTTTGTTTATCGCGCTGGACTTCCACAATTATGGACACCAACTCACCGGGGACGGCATCTACGCCATTGTAAGAAAAACCTGTGAACGCGCTGGCATAACTAAGCGGATGACACCCCATAAAATCAGGCATTCGGGGATTACCGATGCGCTGGATTTGGCTTCAGGAGACTACCGGAAGGTGCAGCATTTGAGCCGTCATGCTGACCCCAGGACTATTTTGGTTTACGAGGACAATAAAAATCAGTATCAGTTGGAGTTAACTAATAAATTAGCAGCCCGTGTGGGGAAAAGGCGGCAATTCCAGTAATTGCTAGCACTCTCGACTTGGAAGTGCTTTATTTAAATTCTCCTCCAAAGAAACGAGGTCTGAATATTTCTCTAAATGGTAACGAATGTCGTCAGAGCAATATATATTAAATCAAATTGTGTTCTCGAAAAACAGGAAAACTAGGGTACTTTGACGCGAGTTTTTTGATAATCTATAAATTAAACTTTTGGTCAGTTTGGGATTACCTTTTAAAGAACTCACCCTTCAGATGTTCGTTATTTCTTCAAAATCTATCTATAAGTTTTGAACTTCGATAATTAAATTTTTACAAACTCTTTCATTTATTTCTATACAATTCTTAACCTTTTCTGCAACAGTTATTATAAAGCCTAAACGCATTGAAAACTCTTTGGGTGGGAGTAAAAATAAATCTCCACTTTTAACTTCCCAAGTGACTTGGTGTACGCCATTCCATGTAAATACAATGGGTTCTACTGATAATTTTTTAATGCGTACATCATTGTTAGGATAAATAAATCTTATTAAAGATGCTTTATTCCTTGTTGGTATTAAATTTGGTTCTACTCCAACTGCTATATCGGCAGCAGCTAATGAGAGATCAATCCCAGTAGAAAGATAAACTAAATAAGGTATTAAATCACCTCCAAGCCTTGCGCCCAACTCTATTAATCGCGGTCCTTTCTTAGTTAGTCGTACTTCAGTATGGGTAACGCCCATATCCACTTCTAATACATGGTGTGCGTTAATTACTAATTCTTCAATAAGCTGTTTCTGTTCAAAAAATTCGCTTGGAGAAACTTGGTGTCCAATTTCCTCAAAGTATGGATGAAATCCAATTTCTTTTCTTGTAATTGCAACAACAGATACATTACTTCCAGTAACTACACTTTCTACACTATACTCTGGACCATCTAAATATTCTTCTAATAAAATTACTTGCTTCTTTGAAAATCTAGAATTTGTTGCAGAAGCTGCAATTCTATATGATTCAGGCAAATCTTTTTCAGACTCTACTTTGACAACACCTATACTGCTAGCCATTTTTGCAGGCTTTAACACAATTGGAAAACCAATTTTATTTGCATAAAAAACAGCTTCTTCTTCTGAATTTACTATATAACTATTACATAAAGAAATATTAGATTTATTGAAAGCTTCTCGCATTAGATATTTATCACGGCAAAGTTTAGCCGAATTTATACTTATATATTTTAGGTTTAATTCTCTTGCCACTAAGGCGGTAAGTTCAACTGAAGGTTCTTCATAAGTTAATATTCCATTTATGTTATGTTTCATTTGAAGATGCTTGGCTGCTTCAATCACTTCTTTCTCATCCATCATATTTGCTAAAGCAAAGTCATGCACATAAGCCTTTTGCCATGTTGGTTCATCTTGTTGTATTAATAAAATTGAATATTTTTTAGCTATTGATGAAATTGAATATTCTCGATAAAGTTGTGACCCACTTCCTATTATCAATAATTTCATCATGATTCTTCTCCTTGATTTTTTAAGTTCAATATTGGCTATAACAATACTAATTAATTTTGAAAACACGCAATAAACTAAAAGTATAGTATATGTATTTCTTATAAAATCTTAGTATTTATGTTTTCTGGGAATAGTTTTAAACTGCTATTTATGCTTTTTGAAACTAAATTATAATATTATAAGTTAGTTTATTAACTTAAATTAAACTGAACTTTTGCTTGATACAAATCTTAAATAAACAAAACCTGCAAGTAATGCTAAAAGTCCTGATAAGATAAAAGCTTCAACAAAATTTTCTCTTTCTAACAAACTTCCATATACTTTAGCTAATATTGCACTTCCTAAATAAAATCCGATTTCTCTATAACTTGACATTGCAGACCTATCTTTATAGCTAACAGTTGACACAGAAAGATTATCAAGATAGGGCATTTGAAAATAATGCACTCCTTGTCTACATAAATATAAAAACATAAATACCATTGGTTGATTAGTTATGCCTGCACAAATCATTAATGGAACTGATAAAAACATTGCATATGAACCTGCTCTTTCATTACTGAAATAGTTTGCTGCTATGGGAGCTAATGCCGCTCCTATAAAACTTACAATTTTTTCTATGAAAATTAAATAACTCATCATAGACGTATCAAATCCCCAATGGGATTGAAGAATTATATTGATAAAACGCATTGCCAGAGTTGCTGAACCTCCGATGAAAAATGCTAATATTGCTATTTTTATCATTGGAGCTTTAGGAAATATGTTAGTTAATTTCTCCTTTCCTCCAGTTGATTCATCTTTAAACTTAATAAAATATCGTATTACACCAATGAGTGTACAAAATATGCCTGAAATAAAAAGCGTTAATTGATATTGAGAAAAGTATCTACTGGTTAATAAATAAGGTAATTGACCTCCCAGTAAAGTTCCCACTCCATCCCAAAATAAATAGTTAACGTATATAAAGCTAAATAACTGTGTTCTTTTTTCCTCTGAAACTTCACCTGCAATAGTTGATGATTCTGTTGTGAACATTATTATTCCTCCCAAAGCATTTAATGCTTGTAGGAATCCTAGTATGTATAAATTAGTAAACCAGGGAATCAAAAGCATTGTTATACCAAAAAGAAAAGAACCTCCAACTAAAAACCAACGACGACCATAACGATCTGCAAGTAGCCCTGAAGGAACAGAGGTTATACTCATTACAATAAAATTTATTAGGTATAAAGTTCCTATGTCATTTGAGTTTATTCCTATATTTAATAGATGTAAATTGTAAACTAATTCATAGATACCAGTACCCACCCCAAAAAATACACAACTCAGTAAATAAAGTTTTACAGTTTGGGGAAATTTTAATATTTGTTGTAAGTTCATTGATATAGCTCACCTTTTATTTTGGAACGATTTTATTCTGGTAAATTGCCTGAACAAATGCGGCAACGATTGGTGGAAGCTGATGAACAAGGGCTAGACGCTCTGGTTGAAACAACGTTGCTACAAAAAACGGATGATTGTCTAGTTCCACGGCACGAACTTCGTTAGAGCTATCGCACGCACTGACGCGAAGTTCTCCCGAAAGCAGTCTCTCTTGAAATGCAGGGTTCAGTCCGAAACGGCATCTATAGCCCTCTATGGCTTCTTCCCGTCCATAAGCGACAGCAAGCCGAGATCCTGATTGAAAACGTACTAAAGAGGACGTTTCAACGAGTTCGCACGCTAATGGCGAAATTACCAACCGTAACCCGTCAGGTGCAGTTTCGGCATGATCTGCGTCGTCCCAACCCAAAACATTCCTAGCGTACTCTATGACAGCGTGCTGAAAGCCGCCGCATGTGCCGAGGAATGGAAGTTGTTTTTCACGCGCATATTTAATAGCTAGCAATGCACCTTCCATGCTTCGATATGGGCTGGCTGGCACGCACCAAAGCCCATCAAAGTCCGCAACCCGTGAAGCATTGCTGATCTCTTCTGTTGGCACCCATACGGGGTTGATCTCCTCTGCCACCGAGGTTGCGGCAAGTTCTAATGCAATAGGTATTGCACGATGCGCTGGCACGGTTGCATCGTAATTACCTATAAGCGCAATACGAATCTTAATTCCCATAAATTTATGTCAATGTTTATCTGAACTGAGTAATGATTTTTGTGCAAAGGGTAAACTATCTTCCAAGTTATTAATTATTAGGTAGGCAGTATCTTTGAGTTTATTTTGATCTTCACAGACCAAGTAAGCTTGCCCCGCGTAATTAAGTACCCCAGTTTCAAAGTCATAAATTGGAAATGCTGAACCCTGAGAAATTGACTGAGACATTAATATCTCTATCGTTCCATGACCGTTAGTCAATGTATTCCAATCTAGGGAGTCGGTTCTGAACACACGGTTACTGCTCCAAGGTTGCCCATTAGCGTTACAACCAATTAATGCAACCGACGCAGCACCGCATTTAGGTGTGGTAGATTCAAATTGTGGAATTTCACATCCTTCATTCAGGAGAATGCTAAAGAACAAATCAACAAAATCAAACCCATAGACATCGTACAGTTCTTTGGCAATCCCGACTCCGCCCATCCTGGCGGCTGTTTCCAAGAACGAAACTTCATTGTTGGCCTTTAGCTTCAACTCTGTATGAGTGGCGCAGTTCTCTAATCCGAGCGCATTTATTGCCTGTGTCACCAACGCCACAATCTTAGCTTTTTTATCATCCGTTAATATGCATGGGGCCAAATTTCCAAGTTCGGTAAAGGGGGGTACAGTTTTTAATCTACCTGTCATAGCCAAAGGGTAGTAGAGTCCATCTCTTACCAAACCTTCAACACTTACAAAATCGCCGTAGTCTGACTCGTCATACCAGGAATTTGTTGTCGATCTAATGATCTCTTCTGCAATCAATACTGGAAATTTTGAGTCTTCTGAAAATTCATGGTCACCAGTTTTTCGCGCAATTTCGATGACTTCGATTATTTTTCGTATGTAAAATTCGGTTTCTTCATGTCGCTCTACTTTTTGCATAGCGATCGACCCCGCACCGTAAGCGACCTTAATAATGAAAGGAGTAGTAAGCTCCTTTGTCTTTGCAATATCTGAAAGCTTTTTGATAGCACAAAATTTAGGCTGAGGTATGCCGACTTCAGCCCAGCGCTCACGCATTAACACCTTATTACGAGCCAAATCTACGTTTTTACCAACCCCCCTAACTCCGATTTTTTCGGCTATTTCCGACACATCTTTTAAGATGAATTCAGCAAACGTAAATAAGGCATCCGGTGAGAGTGCAACCGCTCTTTGATAAACACATTTTAAGGCATCAGTTGGAGTAAGATTGCTAAAATCTTCAACTAGTTGGCTATATCTTTCAATAATATTTCTGTTGTATTCAGAAGCAGTACTAACAATGAAGGTGTAAATATCGCCTCTTTGCGCTAACTTTGGATAAAAATAGTCAACTGGAGGTCCACCTACTGAATAAACATAAACTATTTTTTTATTCATTGTCTCCTGATTTCCGAATTTTAGGTAACTAAAAATTAGATATTGAATATTACCGGAAACATTAAAGCTTTGGTGGAAAACATCCTAGCTTTTATTTGCCAGTAAATATTAATCTATCAAAATATGCCAAAACAGAATTTTAACTTGGTTGAGTTAGGAGGTAAGATAGTTTTGTAATCACCTGCTAACGCAAGAAATTGCAAAATTTATCCCCATAAACAAACCCATCAATTCCGGTTAGCTTACAGTAGTTATAAAGATCGCTTGTCCGATTGATAAATCCGGCACCATTAAAGTTCAAAGATGTATTGCATAAGACACCGACACCAGATATTTCTTTTACGCTCTGAAGAAGCCTATACATCATTAGATTCTGTTGGGGATTAACAGTCTGCACCCTCGCGGTATTGTCAACGTGAGTAATTGCTTGCAGATCAGCATTAATAACGCGTTGAAAATATAGCATGTAAGGAGAAGTACCGTGCCAGTCAAAATGTATAGATACATCTTCTTCCAAACAAATTGGCGCAATAGGTCTAAATCCTTCCCGTCGCTTAATTTGATTAAGACGATTCTTCGTATCTATGGAGAATGGAGAAGCAAGAATCGAACGGTTACCCAGTGCCCTGGGGCCAATTTCACACCTACCCTGCGTCCAGGCAACGATATTTCCAGCGTTTATGAATTTGGCAACCTCAGTCAGATCAAGCGTCTGAACTTTAACATCAGGCATAGCAATAGTATCTTCAACAAACTCCTGACCACAGTATACGGACCATTTTACTTTTGCATTACCAGTAAACTCTCTCATTGCATCAATAGCTGTTCCTATAGCCGACCCTGTGTCATTGGTACAAGGTGGGACAAATACATCTGAAAATAAGCCTGTATTTTTCCACATAGTGTTCCAGTCGCAGTTGAGGCCGCAACCTCCGACAACCAACAAAGGATAACCTTTTGTTAAATTTTCCTTTGCATATGAATAGAAACGCTCAAACAAGCTGTCAGAGAACCGCTTAGCAAGTTGGGTGAACTCTGGATTTTCAAGACCAATATTAAAATAGGGAGACCAAGTTACATCCTCTTTGCTCAGGCTCAAAAGGATGCTATCTCTATTTAGTAAGAACTCGGTAATTTCTTTCTCGTCAGGGGTCAGAATGCCAGATTCACCATAGGCGCACAAGGCCATAAGCTTTCCGGGATCTTCAAATCTAAGCTTTCCCTTCGGTAAATTGAAGGTTGGATCAGCCAGCGCATATAGGAAAGCATACTTGTTTCCTGGCGTTTTCATTACCGTACCGACATGGAATATATTCAATTTTTCGTCAATTTCATAAAAATCGCCAAGGGCGCCTTCCCATACCAGGACATAACAGGGCTGGCCTTGCTCAAAAGGTGATAATCCATAGGCACACCAAATATGTGAACGCTCATGGCTGCTACTAAAGTACTGAATATCCGCCCCGAAGAATTTAATCAATCCTGTTTGAACGGTATCGCTGCCGAGACCATAGTATCCTGCACCAATCGGAGCACTTTCATCAAAGCCGTTCTTGCTCCAACCACTGATTGCTAGAACATCGGGAATATCTAGGGTAATTGCTGCGGTTTCCATTAAGAGACTTGGGTTTAAAGAGTCGTAACGAGGGAAACTGTCTTTTTCCGGTTCGTAAGACCACTCCAACCTTGTGGAATCAGTATCAACAAAGGCTATTGCCCCGTCGTGTCCGGGTTTCATTGAAAATATTTTCATTAATTTCCTTATTTTACCCAATATAGAAATTTGCTCATGAGTGAAGACATTTTGGGATAACTAAAAAAGTTGACCCGTGCAGTTTATCAAACAGCAGTCAAACGCACTAAATTTTACAATTAATATTCAAAAAAGGAACGCTCAAGATACCTAACTTACTACCTGAGAGGGTAGATTGAGTTTTGTTCTTTTTTTTTCTTTCCAAAAATCTTTTGAAAGATACCACGAATTTTGTTAAATACACCTTGCGAGTCTTTGGTATCTTTTGGCTGCTTTCTATCTTGTTCAGTATTCATTAGAACCTCTTAATTTTTTATCATGTGATGTAGTTAAACTAACACTTTGTTGTGAATTATGTTTGCGACCTCATCGTACCCTTCATCGTTAAAGTGTACTCTATCAACAAAGAGGTAATTACTAATTTTCTGCGAATCCCTCAAAAGCAAATTCATGTCTTCAAATTGAATTCCGCGAGATACGCAGCTGGTGCGTATTGCATCTGTAAATAAACCATGAATTTCCTTGTCCAGGATATTTTTAAACAATCGCCAGAAATTATTTGGACAACTATCAATAGCATAAAATATATCCTCTTCATCTGGAGTAAGATAATCCCTTGTCCAATAAGACATCGGCTGTAAAATGAAGGTGAGTCTCGCATTAAATGGTGCGATCAATTGTTGCCATTGATACAGAGCATTCGACACTGCAAATGCTGCGCGCTGGACTCGCTCTTGAGTATTAGTATTATTATCAGTAATGATTTTATCAGCAATATTTTCTTGGTTCACAAGATTGCCGATATAACTTTTCAATCGGGACAACAGGCCTTTATTCCTATTATCAAGCTCAGAAGCATATGTTCTTGAGCGTTGCTTTAAGTCATCATTGTACTTATCCATGTAGTGATTATATTCAAAGGAATAATAATAACGTCCATGATCACTAGTGAGACTATCAGGCAACCCTTCAAGGGTAAGCGTATTTATACCGCTGAATACAACTACATTGTTTATACGTTGAAATCTATGTTGATGCATAAGAAATAAAATTATTTCTTGAGTCGCGTTATATCCCCGTCCACTAAAATTTAGCCAAGGCTCTTCAGTATACTTTGCTAAACGTGAGGATATAGTATTGGCATCAGACGTAGCCCCTGTACCTAACGTTGTAGAACCACCCACTAAAAGATTGACAGAGTGATCTTTTGGCATATTAGCAACACTAACTTTTTCACCTCTAAATGTACTATTTCGGAAACCAAGCGAATCAGTACTAATAACTTCAGATTGATAATTTTTATGGTGAAAGAACATTGTATAGGGAAGCCACTTTACTCCAAGGTACATGAACTCGTCATACTCCCTAATTTGTGGCGTAAGACGGTACACTTCTCGAACAGCTTCTTCGTGAGATAATTGTTTTCGTTCCATATTTTTATTTTTTAAATAATAGAAAGTATTATTTTTATTGTAACCGTTCACGGGGGGTAAGATAATGTTTTGATATGGAAAATATTTCTAATAACTTACTTTTTATTATAAGCCCTCGGCTAAAATGGATAAGTATATGTTCAATTTTTGTATGAATATATATTTTAGTTCTTTATCTTGCTTGTGTTTAATTCATCATTAAAATTTTTAAAATCAGAGTATCTAAAATAGGTATCCAATTTATCTTTTTTTTTGAGATAAAGTGGATCAAAGATAATAAAATTTAGCAGACCTAAAGGCCAAAAAAATAGTAAAAAGATAAGAGAGAAGATTAAAGCAGACAGAGCCTTGTACAAAATATTTATCATAAAAAAATAATTTTTCTTCAATTTATTATTGAACCATGACAGTAGTAGAAATATTAGACTTAACTAAACATAAGTTTGTTTAACTAATCTAATTTGAATTCTGTTTTCCAATCATTCGTTTCATTCCAAGCAGGTTGATCGCTCTTACGTAACAAATATCTGCCAATTACCAAGTAATCCATTTGAGTTCGCATGAAGCAAGCATACGCATTACTCGGACTTTCAACAATAGGCTCACCCCTGACGTTAAACGAAGTATTCACTACGACAGGACAGTTTGTGCGTAAATAGAATTGGTGTATCAGCTCGTAGAAACGTGGATTAGTAGTCCGGCTTACAGTCTGCACACGTGCAGAATAATCAACATGTGTAACAGATGGTATTGTAGACCTGACGCATTTAAGTTGGTCTATACCTGAGAGTTGTTTTTCGTGATCGGGTAGCACAATTTTATGATTGTCGTGAACGTCAACAACAAATAACATATATGGACTTGGCCGATCTAAATCAAACCACTCATGGGCATATTCTTCCAGTACAGCTGGTGCAAATGGACGAAAAGATTCTCGATTTTTTATCTTAAGGTTCATCACACTCTGCATTGTTGGGTTCCTCGAATCACCAATGATTGAGCGTGCACCTAGTGCGCGAGGTCCAAATTCCATCCTGCCCTGAAACCATCCTATTACACTCCCTTGAACCAGGAGGTCCGCAACAATACCGCACAGGTCTTCATCTTTCAACTTAGTATATACAGCACCATGTTGATGAAGCTGCGCTTCAATTTCGGTGTCATCGTATGAAGAACCTAATAAAGAGCCTTTCATGCGATCTTCACCGAGATGAACTCTGTTTGTCTTCATTCTGCTTTGCCAGCCCGCAAAGGCTGCGCCCAATGCACCGCCGCTATCCCCAGATGATGGCTGAACCCATATTGAATCGAAGATGTTAGCTTTTAGTAGCTTCCCGTTTGCAACACAGTTCAACGCCACACCACCTGCAAGGCAGAGATTATTGACACCGATCTGCCGCCGTAAAGACTGCGCTAATAGAGTAACTACATCCTCAATAACGGACTGAACAGAAGCTGCAAGATCGAACTCCCTTTGGGTGATCATGCTCTCTGGTTCACGTCTAGACCCACCGAATAACTCTTCAAATCGATCACTGATCATGCAGTTTCCTGTTGCATAGTCAAAGTAATCCATATTCAACCAGAAGCTGCCGTCAGGTTTTACGTCTATGATATTATCCATGATCTGCTGGTAGTAAGAAGGTTTGCCATAGGGTGCGAGCCCCATAAGCTTGTACTCTCCAGAGTCAACTTTAAAACCACAAAAATAGGTAAACGCTGAATAAAGCAAACCGAGAGAGTGTGGAAAATGAATTTCCCATATTAAAGAAAGTTTATTCTCGTGACCAAACCATGCTGATGTAGTTGCCCATTCACCTACTCCGTCAATACATAGTACAACTGCCTTTTCGTAAGGGCTAGGGAAGAACGCTGAAGATGCGTGGGATTCATGATGATCTATATATTCAATCTTCGGCAATTTCTGTATTTCTGGGAAATGAGATGCTAATTCAAGGTTGAGAGTACGCTTTACATGAGCCTTCTTCATTAACCATGACGGCATTTCTGATATAAACGATCTATAACCTTTTAAGCCAAAGTTTAAATAAGTTGAAGTAATTCGATTTAACTTCTTGTATGGATTTTCGTAGTAGAAAATGGTATCAACGCTCTCTAACGTTATGCCTGCTTCACGCAGGCAAAACTTTACGGCGTTAACTGGAAAGCGACTGTCCTGTTTTACTCTGCTGAAGCGTTCTTCTTGGACAGCAGCAATTAACTCACCATCTAACAATAATGCTGCTGCGCTATCATGATAGTATGCAGATAAACCTAATATGTAACAAGGCATGTGAAAGTCCCTTAACTTAAAAATAAAAATTTAGTTAAGCTGATAAGAGTAATTTTTCCGACGAGCAAATATATTCCATGTTTGATGTGGTGGATTTAAGGCGCGATATCCGATCCAGATACGCTCCCAATGTTCACGGATTGTTACCTCGTCATTTGACTGGAGAATATCATCCATATAATAGTCAATTGCATCCAACGCCATTGCAGAGTGCCCAGTTGATACATTGTCTATAGTGTTATGGAGATCGACAAAGAGTGTATTATAGCCGTAGTAGCGAAGTTCATCTCTCGCTGTACGATACGCTCCACCCACACCCGACAATTCCATAGCAAGATTCAGTCCCAATGTTTCCGCCAAAAAGCGTCGTGGGAATAGTGAGATAGCAAGCCAAAAAACGGGCACCCTAAATGCATTATCGGCAAAGCCATGCCAGTAAGCAAAATCCAGGCTTTTAAAATTCGGTAGGTTAATACCCATCTGCTGGATTAATGCTCGATAAATATTCGGATGATTTAGCTGAGGTTCTCCATTACCTACTTCATCTGAATAGATACTGTATAGAATAGAACCGATTTTTGTATCTACAAGTCCAGGACTACACCAGTTTTGCAACCATGCTCCATCAATCAGGATCATAGGGCACAACTGTACTGCCTCTTTGATGACTTGCTCCCGTGGTTTTTCAATTTCCTTTAACGACTGAGAATAAGATTCAACTTGTGACTGTGCCTTTGCATTAAACCAGTCGCGCAGCTTTTGATGAGTATAGTTTTGGAACGGGATCGCTCTTGTTCCTCGAAACATATCAACTGAACTTTGCGTGAGCCAATTAGTAACCAACTCCAGTGCGCGGAAACGAATGTCTGGATAATGTTCTATGTTAATTAATTGATAGTACATATCTCTATCAGACAAGCGTTTGGTATTATGCACTAGTCTTCTCCCGAAAGCCTTTAGTGCTGTGAAACCTGAGTAAGTCTGTTCGGAATTTCCGATAATTTCATCTTTCTTTATTTCTTGTTTACTACTGCATTTAACCAGGGCTTCTTGTGGTAATGACTTTACCCATTCATTAATAATTTCAGTTTCTATAGGCGAAAACACACGAAACATCGGCCCACTAAATTTTACTAAGCTGGTTAACAGGGCGCTCTTTTCAGGGTTTCCAGGGGATACCCATTGTGATTTACCTAGCGTGTCAACGAACGTTTCGGCATTATCAATGATCGCGGTGTCGAAGTTGACTCCATTTAGATCGATTCGGCTATGATAACCAACAGCATATTTTGCCTTCCGCTTTACAAGGCGGATCATTTTTTCGCGGGGACTAAGGTAACCTTCTTGAAGGTGGTGTATTAAACTTGAAGACCATTCGGTCAAGAATCGATAAGATGTGTAAATTCCGTCATAAATTCGACGACAGATTTGTTCCAAAGTGTGCTTTCTCTTTGATTGCTCAAGACCATCAAAAGTTGAAAGATAAATTTCAATTGCCAAGCGTGCCTTTTCAACAAGGTTGCTCCTACATTGCGATGTTCTTACCTTGTAATATGTAGTTAATCCACCATGATGTGCGATATAGGGCTCCAATATCTGAACAAGCCTTGGTATGGGAAATGTAACATCGAAGAGTGTAGCACCAAGAATTTCTGGACACATCTCTTCAGTAAAGAGGGAGAGACTCAGACGATAAGCTGGCAACTTCCACGACTCAGGAAGAATATCTGTTAACGCTGAGAAACTCGTCGATAAGATTTTTGGCAGCCGCACACCAATACTTTCAAGCATTTGTCTAAATAAGACATTTTGATTTCTGTTAATATTCCCATTCCCAACTTGTACTCCATGAATGAAATGTAAAGCACTCGCTACCACTTCATGGCAGTTAGATGCATTTGACGAATTTTGAAGCTGGCATCCGCTCAAAAGGCCTTGAGGGGCAAATTGCGTTAAAATGAAATCAATTACACTTAAATCCACGTCAATAATCAGTGCATCTTCTCTTAATGCAGAAGTTCTCTCTGCAAATAAAAGAGAAATTTCCCTAGCACCTAATATATCAATATCGTATTCAGTAATATCTGCTATAGAAGTTATAACTTCGCTGGAGACGCTCGAATATTTATTGCAGAATCTTCTCGCTTCTTCAGCTATACCGTTAAAATTGCATCCTATATTTTCTATATTTAGTATTTGATTGCAAAGCTGTTTTGCTTCAATCTCTATTACATATGGTTCAGAATTTGAAGAAGCAATACGTAAATAAGGCTGTTGATTAAAGTTATGAAAACTATCTTTGTTCATAAATTATTAAAGTCACCGTAAAATCTCTACTCCAAACTGACATTTATCTATAATGGGATAAAAAATAGTAATTAATGAAATACTATTTTCCTAAATAATTAGCATAATAAGTACTGAATAACCAGCTTTTAAAGCTCCTTCAACTG
This sequence comes from Nostoc parmelioides FACHB-3921, assembly GCF_014696625.1. Taxonomy (GTDB): domain Bacteria; phylum Cyanobacteriota; class Cyanobacteriia; order Cyanobacteriales; family Nostocaceae; genus Trichormus; species Trichormus parmelioides. The sequence continues at coordinate 681 of NZ_JACJQL010000104.1, read as the reverse complement.
AAGACTTAGTTAATTACTCAGTCTGGCTTGTAACAATTACGCAGTCTTTAATAAAACTTCATAAAGTTGGGGTAAAATTTCCTCATCGTAGTTGAGGTATGGTTTTACTGGACTTAAGCTGCCACGATATTTTTTGTATTTCCAAGCACGATTGAAGAAGGCAGAAGGCAGAGGGCAGAAGGTTTCGTTCAGATGGGGATTCAAACCCCACCTGAACGAGAGCCACCAAATTTTCAATTTTGTGGGGGTCTTAAACCCCTTGCTCCCTCCGGTCGCGCAGACTGTTCGGGCAATGAGAAAAGGGATAAATCTCTTCTTTCATTGCCCTCTGCCCTTCTTGATAATATCAATGTTGGACATGGTACTACCTCCAGGTTTTGACTATGAATCAAGATAAATACGTATAATTTTCGTTGTTGAAATTAGAAAAATTATACGAGTAACGACCTAATAAGAAAGTTTAGCAAATCTTAACTACCATAAGAAAATAGTTACTTTTTCACAAATTTCATAAAGCTTAGGCTGATCAAATTAAAAACAAGTTAAATTTAAGTAAAAATGATTATTTTGTTTTTAGGACTTACGCATTGACAAAATGGCAAAAGAGTGGATTGATAAAAAGTATCATCTACTCACTAGGTATCGAACAATCAGAGAAATCAGCAAACCCTCGACAGCACA
>NZ_JACJQL010000103.1 GCF_014696625.1 Nostoc parmelioides FACHB-3921 | reverse complement strand
AATATTTTTTGGCGAAAGTCTAGGGAATATGGTTTCATTTTTACCCTTGAGTATCTACACTATCTTTATTTTAAATAATGTACTTCATTAGACTGGTAAACGCTATAATGTAGAAATATAAACTTTTAAATAAAAAAAATACAATATAAATAGAATGTTTTTCAAGATTTATGGATATAAGTTATACATGACATAGAGTGTGTTTTCTTATATCAGAGATAAAATTGCTAGATAACTACTACCTGGAACCAGACGATTTTCTCAAGCTGCTCTTTCGACTTTTCTTAGCTTTACTGATTGGAGCTATTATCGGCATAGAAAGAGAAATACGCCGTAAACCGGCGGGCTTAAGAACTCATATGTTGGTTAGCTTTGGTTCTGCTATATTTGTCGTTATACCTTTACAAATCATCTCCATACAATCGCACCCAGAAGTGGTTAGCCGAGTAATTCAAGGTATTGCGGCTGGTGTCGGATTTCTCGGTGCTGGTGAAATTGTCCGCAAATCTTCACAACAATCACAACGCCTAGAAATTCACGGACTTACCTCAGCAGCAGCAATCTGGGTTTCATCTGCATTAGGAATTGCGGCCGGTTGTGGTTTATGGCAATTAAGTTTAGTTGGAGCCATCATAACTTTTGCGATTTTAAATATTTTTAAGAGATGGGAAAATAATTAGTCATTTTAGTTTTAATCAAATAAGTTTAATGCCTTGGCAAATGCAGTTTCTTCTGTTTTAGTTTGGATAATTGATTTGACTAAATAAATAAAATTCCAATCGAGTTGACGGTCGGTTTCAATTGTCTTACTAGCCGCATAAAAACTCGCATCATCAATGCTTAATTCATTCGTAGTGCCAGTTTGAAATCCTGAAAGTTTTTTATCCCAAGATAGTGACTGACCGCGCAAAGTCAATTGAAACCAGGAAATTTCGTCATCTTCAAATTCAAAAAAAACGTCAAAATAGGGTTCTTCACCTTGAAACCAAATTCTAGTTTTCCCCTCGGTTTTACTTTTTTTGAGTAGTTTATTTTCGATTTTTCTTAATGATTTACCCAGTGATATAATTTCATTTTCGCTTAATAGATTATCGGTATTTTTCATACTTAAATATGAGAATTATTTTAATAATTCAAGAGAATAAACACCATATTTATGAGTATTAAATATGCTGATTATTTAAATTTATCTAATAGCATTCGATGTAAATATTTTACCTTGTTCGACAAAAAGAATTTGCGATGAATTTAACCACTGGGCATCAAAAGAACTGAGGTGAGTTGTAGTAATTAAGGTTTGAAATCTGTCTTGAATGGTATCCAGTAATTGATTCTGGCGAGATGGATCTAATTCAGCCAAAACATCATCTAATAAGAGTAAAGGTGGCTCTTTAACAACTTCCTCAATTAGCTGGAGTTCTGCTAGTTTGAGAGCTAATACCAGTGTGCGTTGCTGACCCTGAGAACCGTATTGACGGGCTGGAGTTTGATTGATAGTTAATTCTACTTCGTCTCGATGGGGGCCGACAAGGGTAGTACCTCGGTACATTTCGGGGACGGCTCGTTGCTGTAACTGGCTTAAAAAAGCTTGTTGCACCTGTTCTGGTTGATTTTGCATCAATTGCACATTAGGCGTATAGTTGATTTGCAGAACCTCTGTACTGCCACTAATACTAGTGTGCCAAGCAGTAGCTAGGGGGGCAAGTCGAGCTAAAGCGCGATCGCGTCTTCTAATTACCTTTGTGCCGGTAGTCACTAATTGCGCGTCCCAAATAGCGAGGGCTGAGTCTTGAGTAGTGAGTTGTGAGTCTTGCAACTTCTTTAAATAGGCATTGCGTTGACGTAACACCTGATTATATTGTTGCAAAATATGAGCATAAACTGGCTCAAGTTGAATCAGGAGAGTGTCCAGCCAGTTGCGTCGGACTTCAGGGCCACCGCGCACTAGTTCTAAATCCAAACTGGAGAACTGCACGGCATTCAATACACCTAAAAAATCCATTTGTCGCCGCAGAGATTCTCCATTCAGGGCGACAGTGCGACGACCATTACGCCGGAGAATCAGACTGAGGTCACTAACTCCCGTGTCTCGCTCCAAAGTGGCGTTTATTTGGGCTATTGGTTCTTCTTCCTGGACGAAATCGCGATCGCGTGCCATGCGGTGCGATCGCAATGTCGCCAATAACTCCACCGCCTCCAACAAATTCGACTTTCCCTGAGCGTTATTACCCACCAAAATCGTTTTGGCAGCAGTAAATTCAACCCTTTGGTCGTAGTAGTTGCGAAAATGTCGGAGGTGCAGAGTCTTTAGGTACATAACGGAGATGGGGGATGTCAGACAGAATTAACAACGCAAAATTTAAAACTCAAAAAGGGAGATTCCTAATTTTGAATTTTGAATTTTGAATTTTGAATTTTGAATTGCTAGACAGTCCTTTTGCCCATAAAGCGGAAGAATAACTTCTCCATCTCCACCCAAACAAACATCAAGGCGCTGAAGCCGACGCAAATCGCTAACTCGTCAAGTGGTAGCCAGTGAGTGCCAAAGAAATCCCGCAGGGGTGGAACGTAGACTAGCATGAGTTGCAAAATTGTTGTGACAACAACTGCCCCTAATACATAAGGATTTGAGACAGGATTCATCTCTATAGTGAGTTGGTTGTTGGAGCGAATGGCGATCGCATGACCCATTTGAGCAATACATAGGGAAGTGAAGACCATTGTTTTCCAACGTTCAGGATCGAGTCCTGGCCCTGTAACTGCTTGGGCATGATCATAAGCCCATTTCATCAGGATAATGCTGACGATGGCAAAGACAATACCGATACGAACCATGTAGGAACCCAAGCCTCTGGCAAAAATGCTTTCACGGGGGCTGAAGGGTGGGCGCTTCATCACATCTGGTTCTGGAGGTTCCACAGCCAAGGCTAAGGCTGGTAAACCATCTGTCACCAAGTTCATCCAGAGAATTTGTAGGGGTGTTAGGGGTACTCCTCCTAGTCCCATGAGTGGTGCTGCGCCAATGGTGAGGACTTCGCCGATGTTACTGCCCAGGATGTATTTAATAAAGCGGCGGATATTGGTGTAAACTACCCTACCTTCTTTAGTTGCGGTGACAATAGTAGCAAAGTTGTCATCGAGTAGCACCATATCACTGGCTTCTTTACTCACATCTGTGCCAGTAATACCCATAGCGATGCCGATATCAGCTTGTTTGAGGGCTGGGGCATCGTTCACACCATCGCCTGTCATGGCGACGAATCTACCGCGACGTTGCAGCGCTTGGACAATCCGTAATTTGTGTTCTGGAGATACCCGTGCATAAATGCTTACTAGGTCTACTTGTTGTTCTAATTCCTGGTCATTCATCCGTTGTAATTCTTGACCAGTGAGAACTCTGTCACCTTCTTGGGCAATACCCAGGTCTGTGGCGATCGCTCTTGCTGTCAGTTGATGGTCGCCTGTAATCATAATGGGGCGAATACCAGCTTCTCGACACTCTTGGACTGCTGCCCGGACTTCGGGACGTGGGGCATCTAGCATCCCCACTAAGCCCAGCCAAACCATTCCTTGTTCTGATGTCTCATCCGAGCCTTCCGGCGGCACTTCTGCCAGGGGTTTGTAGGCAAAACCTAATACCCGCAGACCTTTACTCGCCATTTGGTCATTCGCTGCCAAAATTTGTTGACGTTGTTCGTCGTTGAGGTGGTCTGAGTTTGCACCCAAGTGAATGGCTGTACAGCGTGCCAAAATCAACTCTGGGGAACCTTTGGTAAACATGATGTAAGGTTCGCTATTCACCAAACCTGCCAAGCTGGGGTCAACTGCTGTCATTGCAGGTTCACCAGTGGCTACTTTCTCCACTTGAGAAATGACGCTCATGCGTTTACGTTCCGAGGAAAAAGGAAACTCGCTCACACGGGGTAACTTATAGTTCCACTGGTCTTTTTCAATGCCTGCTTTACCTGCCAGTGTCACTAATGCCCCTTCCGTGGGGTCGCCTAAAATCATCCAGTCCCCTGCTTCTTTTTGTAGTACTGAGTCGTTACAGACGGCACAAGCAACTAACAAAGCGGGAATTTCGGGATAATCTTCCGCCGGAATGTTTTGACCATTTAGCTGAAACTCGCCCACTGGTGCATAACCTTCACCTGTGACGCGAAAAGTTTGATGGTTTGTGTAGATTGACTGCACTACCATTTTGTTTTGGGTGAGTGTCCCGGTTTTATCAGAACAAATAGTAGTTACAGAACCCAAGGTTTCTACGGCTGGTAGTTTACGAATTAAGGCATTGCGCCGCACCATGCGCTGGGTTCCCAATGCCAAGGTGACCGTAATTACGGCGGGTAAACCTTCGGGAACTACGGCTACTGCCATACTCAAGGAAACTTCTAATAAGTCTCTGAGGGGGCTAAAATTCCCTGCTTGAATGACACCACCCACGACGACAATCGCCACCAACACCAAGGAACCGCTTACTAGGACGTTTCCCAATTGGGTCATGCGCTGTTGTAGAGGGGTAGGTTCACTTTCTACCGACTGCAACATGGTGGCGATTTTACCTAGTTCCGTGGTCATGCCAGTATTAGTTACTAGCACTTTGCCACGTCCTTGGACTACTTCTGTTCCTTGGAAAACTAAATTAATGCGATCGCCTAAAGATGTATCTTCTGGGAGTTGTAGAGATGCTTGTTTATTTACGGCTTCCGCTTCACCTGTTAAAGCCGACTCCCGGATTTGTAAATTAGCTTGTTCAATCAAGCGGCCATCGGCAGAGATTTGCACCCCAGCCTCTAACAACATCACATCCCCTGGGACTATATCTTTGGCTGCTACATCTACCAACTTGCTACCACGAATGACCCGCACAGAAGGAGAGGCAAGTTTTTTCAGTGCTGCTAGGGCTTGTTCAGCACGACTTTCTTGAACATAACCGAGAATACCATTGAGGATAACAATCGCTAAGATGGCGATCGTATCTTTGAAAGGTATTTCCCCAGGCTTGAGTTCACCTGCTTGCCAAGAGATAAAATCTAAAGACCCAGAAATAAAAGCTACTGCAATCAGCATCAACAACATAATGTTCTTGAACTGATCAAACAGAATCTCCCAAGCGCTACGGCCTCCATGTTCTTCCAGCTCGTTGGGGCCGTATTTTTGCAACCGTTGTTCAACTTCTTCGGTTGTCAAGCCACTGTCTGCATTACTATTGAGCAGTCCTAGTGCTTTATCAACTTCCAAGTTGTGCCAAGTAGTGGAACTTTCAGGCAGAGAATTAGCAGACATTGTGTAAGTCACAGAAAATGGTTACAAAATTCGATCATAATTTAGTGATGGACGGAAAACCATCCACCAAAGTTACATTACATCTATTGTCTAGATGTAAGAGTAATAACGTAAGTCGCTACTTATCTAGGGAAGAGATGGTATTTGGTTATGGATAATAGGTCATGGTTTTTTCCTATGACCAGTTACCCTCCGGGTGACGCTCCTTACGTCGCTACCGCTACGGTAACGCCAGTCCCCTACGGCGGGAAACCCGCCTACAGGGCTGGACTCACCAATTACCAATTCCCCTCTAGACAAAAGTTAATTTATTTCTTTGTGGTGCATATGTATTATTTCTTAAGCCAGAGTTTTCTGGAAGACATTTTACTGATAATTGAGAATAACACCCAGTCTAATTTTGGATTACAAATGCCATGCCACAATTAATTTTAGGCGTGCTAACCGTTAAATAAATATGCTTAATATGAGTTTTGCACCCACCAGTTTGACAGTTAGCCAAATGTTAGGGCCAAGGACAATTAGACCATTGACGGCTGCTACTTTATGTGGCATTGCTTTTATCCAAGATAGACTAATCGCCATTGACAGTATCAAGGGACATTTACTAGAAATTGACCCCAAAACCGATAACAGCAAGATTCTCAATCCTCACCAAGCCAAAGAGTTTACAGATGTAACCGGTTTAGCTGTGTGGGAGGATAATCTCTGGGTGACTCGCGGTAACAGTGTGTATGTATCTAAGCTTTCGTCTTTAGGCTTGGAACACTTTGTCACGTTACCTTATAGCGCCGACGGTGTTGCTGTTTGGGAATCAACAGTTTACGTTAGCTGCCATAGGTTAGGCTACATTCTGATTTTTGACCGCGATACCCGTAAAGAGATTACCAGATTTTATGCCCCTGGAGTTGGGGTAGAGAATTTGGTTGTTAACGGTAATACATTGTGGGTGTGCGATCGCACCGAACAAACAGTCTACTCTATGGATAGGGCTACTGGGGAGGTAAGATTTAGTGTTTTGACCCCCTTTGAATCACCTACAGGCATAGCGGTACATTTAGATGCCGAAACAGGTAAAGAAAATCTTTATGTTGCCTACGCCTCAGAAGAACCCTACATTCGGGATAATCCTAATGCTGATCCTAATCATGAATTAACTTACCGCGATCGCACTTTTATTCACCCCCTCTACTATCATCACGAGCCAGATAAGCACTACGCCCTTTCTAACGGTTATTTAATCGAAATGTCCTACGCTGAGGAAATTTCGCCTTTAGAAGAGGTGTACATCCCAGAGGTAGAATGGCGGATTGCTCTCCCCTCAGAAACTGAACGCCAAAAAATTCGACACATTGAACCCATCGGTATACCTTTCACAGAAGAAGTTATTGACGGACAACGTGTCGCATTATTTAAATTTGATGCCCTAGTTCCTGGTGAACGCCATATCTTTGGCTGGAAAGCATTATTAGAAGTCCGAGGCATTAAGTATCGCATCACACCCAAAGAGGTAGAGAATATTCCCGAACTCTCACCAGAATTTCAAGAGCGCTACTTGGTGGATGATGACGATTTAGCAATGGACACCAGTATTGTCCGCCGTGCGGCTGAAGAAGCTGTTGGCTCAGAAACAAATTTATTGCGGAAAATGTACAGCATCCGTAATTATGTTTACGATGAGCTATCCTATGGTATCAAGCCGTACATAGACACGCCAGATATCGTTTTAGAGCGAGGCATTGGTTCCTGTGGCGAATATGTAGGTGTGTTACTCGCTCTTTGCCGTTTGAATGGCATCCCTTGCCGCACGGTGGGTAGATACAAATGCCCCCCACAAGCCGAACAGCAAGGAGTTCCCCTGCAACCAGATTTTAATCATGTGTGGTTAGAATTTTACATTCCTGGCTTTGGCTGGTTGCCAATGGAATCAAACCCTGATGATTTGGGTCGTGGTAGCCAGTACCCTACTCGCTTTTTTATGGGCTTATGCTGGTATCACATTGAAATCGGTAAAGGTGTTTCCTTTGAAACTATCAGTAGTCAAGGTAAGAGATTAACCAAGGATGATATACCCATAGGTGATTTGGCGATCAATCACATTCGGTTTACAATTGTCAAGGAATTACCAGATTTCTGAAGCAGATTCTAAAACAATGAACAATGGACAGAGGGAATGATGATATGTCCCCTCTGTCATGAAATCTGTTAAGTAAATCGCGCATACACTGTTAGATAACGCGATGTGCGACTTATTCTTAAAACCCCTCTCCAAACCTCTCCCCTGCAAGGAGAGAGGCTTTAATTATTACTCCCCTTCCCTACAAGGGAAGGGGTTGGGGGTTAGGTCTGAGAGAAAGTTGCACACGGCGTTAGATAATTAAGGATAATCGATTGTCGAAGTCTGCATCGATAACCTGATTTTCTTTAAAACAGAGTCAAATTTATGAAAAGCTTATTGTTAGGGTTAATATCCGCATTGGCATTTGCTCCCAACGCCTACGCAGCAAACATTGTATATAGTGAAAGCTCCCAGGGAGACTTCTCTGGCGATAACTTGAACCCGACAAAACTCAACCTCTCAAGAGGTTCCAACGTCATAATTGGCTCCACAACTGGTAACCCAAATCTTGACCAAGATTTCTTTTCCATCACCATTCCCTCTGGTTATACACTCACAGAAATTATTTTGGCTAACTACCAGGGACTAGATGACGATGTGACCAATCAAGGATTTTTAGCGGTACAAGTAGGTTCCCTGATTGAAGATGGCACCATTACTGGAAACGAGCCTCAATTACTTGGTGCAGCTACGATTGGTGGAGAACCAGGAAAACAAGTTGGCGATAATATCTTAGACGATTTGGGTAGAGCGGATTCCATCCGGGGCTTTTCGTTTGTCGGTTTCCCTAGCGGTGTACTCACCCAAGGAACTTATACCTTCTGGATTCAGGAAACTAGGAACGGTATAAAAGAATATCAATTAGATTTTGTACTTTCCCAAACTCCCGAACCTTCCACCATATTAGGTCTAGGTATGGTTATGGGCATTGGTATGCTGTTGAACAGGAAGCGACTACTCCACGACAGGTAGTCCGGACAATGCCATTGCCACTTCAGTAGCACTATATTCAGTATCAACCAGCCGTCCAGCTTGATAATCAATGTAAGCCTGCATATCGAAGTGTCCATGACCACAAAGATTAAATAGGATAGTCTTGCTGACACCTTCTTCCTTGCAACGCAGAGCTTCATCAATGGCTGCTTTGACTGCGTGGTTCGCTTCTGGTGCTGGTAAGATTCCTTCTGCTTTTGCAAAAGTTAATCCGGCAGCAAAGCAACCAAGTTGATATTCGGCACGGGATTCCGCCAATCCTAAATTGACGATATGACTGACTAGGGGAGCCATACCGTGATAGCGCAAACCTCCAGCGTGAATACCTTCTGGGACAAATCCACTACCTAAGGTGTGCATTTTGGTGAGTGGTGTTAAGTGGGCAGTATCGCCAAAATCATAAGCATATTTGCCACGAGTTAATGAGGGACAAGCTGCTGGTTCCACAGCTATGACTTGTATATCTCTTTCTCCTCGCAATTTAGCGCCAATAAAGGGAAAGGCAATGCCGGCAAAGTTACTACCGCCGCCTGTACAGCCAATAACAATATCAGGATAATCTCCGGCTAGCTCTAATTGAGCTAATGCCTCTTGTCCGATTACAGTTTGATGTAGAAGTACGTGATTGAGAACACTGCCTAAGGCATACTTAGTTTGTTCATCAGCAGCAGCCATTTCCACGGCTTCACTGATGGCAATGCCTAAACTGCCTGTGCTATTGGGGTATTCTGCCAAAATTTTACGTCCGGCTTGGGTTTCATTGCTGGGGCTGGCGACTACCCTAGCGCCATAACTTTCCATTAAGGCGCGACGGTAAGGTTTTTGTTGATAGCTGACATTAACCATGTAAACCAGGACTTCCAGACCAAATAAAGCTCCAGCAAATGCTAAAGATGATCCCCACTGTCCCGCCCCTGTTTCAGTGGTTAATTTTTTAACACCGGCTTGTTTGTTATAGTATGCCTGGGCAACGGCAGTATTTGGTTTATGGCTTCCAGAAGGGCTAACACCTTCATACTTATAGTAGATTTTGGCTGGTGTATCCAAAGCTTGTTCTAAGCGACGACTACGATACAGAGGAGTCGGTCGCCATTGACAATAAATCGAGCGGACTGCATCTGGAATCTCAATCCATCTTTGTTGACTAACTTCCTGCTCAATCAGGGCTAGGGGAAACAGAGGTAATAAATCATCTGGTGTAATTGGTTTCCCAGTACCTGGATGCAAAACTGGTGGTAATGCTTGCGGTAAATCAGCTTGGATGTTGTACCAAGCTGTAGGCATTTGCTCTTCTGTCAGAGTGTATTTAACTGTTTCCATAATTGGTAATTGGTAATTCGTAATACCCTGTGGGGAAGCTACGCCAACGTAATTCGTAATTAAGAAATGTAGATGATGTTCTGGTTTCTCGCTGGAAATCTGTTGTCATCTTTTGGTGCATTGGTATTATAGACTACTCACGGCTTGAGCAATTAGTTGGGATACAAAAGGCAAAATCTCCCGGCTGTTGGCTTGGGCTTTACCTTCTGTAAAGACTACTAATAAATATGGGCGCTGTTCTGATAGCTCGATATAGGCGGCATCATGACGCACTTGACTTGTCCAACCGGCTTTTGACCAAATTTGTGCGTCTTGGGGTAAACCACCGCCTAAAAAACCTGTGATTTGGTCTTCTTCCACATCTTGAGGTAAATCATTGGGGTTGAGACTGCGTTTAAGTAAAGCCATCATGGCTTGCGATCGCCCACTAGAAACAGCCACACCACCCACGATACTATGTAGCAAACGGGCGATCGCATTTGTGGTTAGCATATTGCGATTTTCAAACATTTCCCCATAAAATGCCCTCTCCCGTCCATAAGGGCCATCACCCCAAGTTTTTTGACAGACGTTAATTGTCTGCATATCTTCCCAGCCCAAAGACTGGTAATAGCGATTAATAATATGACGCTGATATTTCCAAGTGTCATAGGGGCCTGGTGGTAATTCTGGCCCTGAAGTTGTGCCGGTCAAAATATCCACCACTAAGCTGGTAGCATCATTGCTAGAATCAACAATCATATCGCGCAAAGCCCGTTCCAACTCCTTAGCGGGTTGGGTCATGCCTTTCTCTAGCCATTCATTGGCTGCTACCAAGTAGAACAATTTAACTACACTCGCCGGATAAATCCGTTCCACGCCACGATAGCTAAAACCCCGGACTGGATGATTCCAAAAAGCATCGGGAGTTAACGCACCACCAGTATTTACTGGTACTGGTGGATCATAGACAATCCAAGTTAAAGCAATTTGGTTACGGGCTAAACTCGGAAATGCCGTCCAAGTAGCTTCTAAAATACCATTACCTAAATTTTCTAGTTGTTCGTCTTTTTGAAAAAAAACCATTGCAGAATGCTCTCTAATTTAGAATCGTCCATCCAAAGCCCCAAATTGGGAGAATACCAATGTCTTGCTGCGTTGAACTTATATGATTCTCCCGAATGTACCAGCTTGGCAACTCAGGCCGCAGTCGGGCGACATTTGCGGGTAACATCAAATCAGCAAGGTGCGGCAATTGAGGTGTGTTTATGTGAGGATGACTACCCAGGGTGGCTATCCCTTGGAGACTTGGGTTTATTAAAACCTGCTACTGTACTTTATCAGGCTAAATCATTTTCGGAATCGGAAATTAAAAAACTGCTACCAGAGGCGATCGCTTTTACTCAAAAAGCTATGCAGCAATCAAACTATTACCTCTGGGGTGGCACGGTCGGGCCGAATTATGATTGTTCTGGTTTAATGCAGGCGGCGTTTGTATCTGTGGGGATTTGGCTACCCAGAGACGCTTATCAACAAGAGGCTTTTACCCAAGCAATTACTATCGACGAATTAACACCAGGTGACTTGGTATTTTTTGGCACTCCTGTAAAAGCTACTCATGTAGGGCTGTATTTAGGAGATGGTCATTACATCCATAGTTCTGGTAAAGCACAAGGACGGGATGGTATTGGCATTGACATCCTTTCGGAACAGGGAGATGTAGTAAGTCGGTCATATTACCAACAGCTACGAGGTGCTGGCAGAGTTGTTAAGAGTTACACACCATCAAGGAGGTAGAGGAGAAAGTTTTTACTCTATGACTCAGGATTCCTCAATAGTTTTTGAATTTTGAATTTTCTATGAGAAATGGATTGATTTCGGTTAGGGTGACTCCAGAAAATGAAAGTATTTCCGCCATCATTCCCGATGTTTCCGTGGTGGTGCCGGTACATGACGAAGTGGAAAGTCTGCCTTTTTTATTGGAGGCGATCGCCTCTACTTTATCTGCTAGTGAGTTGAGTTATGAAATTATTTGCGTAGATGATGGCTCAACCGATGGTTCAGACACATTTCTCAAAGAACAAGCACGCATCCGTCCCGACTTAAAAGCAGTGATTTTGCGGCGGAATTACGGTCAAACTGCGGCAATGGCAGCTGGATTTAACTATGCTTTAGGTAATGCGATCGTCACCTTAGATGCTGATTTGCAAAACGATCCAGAAGATATCCCAATTTTATTGGCAAAGTTAGGAGAAGGTTATGACCTAGTTAGTGGCTGGCGACATAAACGCCAGGATGCAGCTATCTCTCGGTTACTTCCTTCTAAAATTGCTAACTGGTTGATTGGCAAAATCACCGGCGTAAAACTGCACGATTATGGCTGTTCTCTCAAAGCTTATCGCTCCGAAGTCGTGGCAGATATGAATCTGTATGGGGAACTGCACCGCTTTTTACCAGCTTTGGCTTATATCGAAGGGGCAAGAATTACAGAAATTCCTGTACGACATCATGCCCGACGCTTTGGCCGGAGTAAATACGGAATTTGGCGGACGTTTCGCGTCCTCATGGATTTATTAACTATCTCTTTTATGAAAAAGTTCCTCACGCGTCCAATGCACGTTTTTGGCCTGTTAGGATTAGTCTCCATGATTTCGGGTACAGGTATAGGCATCTACTTAACTTTCGTCAAGTTGGCTTTAGGTGAAATGATTGGCAATCGCCCTTTGCTGATTTTGGCGGTACTATTACTGGTAACGGGAGTACAATTATTCTGCTTTGGTCTTTTGGCAGAGTTACTGATGCGTACGTACCATGAATCCCAAGGCCGGCCAATTTATCGCGTGAGAGAAGTTGTAGCAAAAAATGGCAACTAAGGTAAAAATATTAATCAAGAAGAAATCAGAATTCTGATTTTTTTGTTAACAAAACATTTAGCATTAAATTGCATCTGCCTTGAAAGCTTTTAATACATTTGACGCAAGCTTGCGGCTTAACCTGCTGATTCTATTTACGGCAGGTTTATTGTTCTGGTCGAGTACTGCTACTTTCTTGCCTACTCTGCCTTTATATATTGAGGATGTGGGAGGAAGCAAGCAAGAAATTGGCATTGTGATGGGTGGTTTTGCTATTGGGCTGTTAGTATTTCGCCCAATGCTGGGACGACTGGCGGATAAAAACGGTCGGAAGTTGCTGTTATTAATTGGGACAATAGTGGCGACAACTGCCCCCTTTGGTTATTTGGCATTTAAATCCATTCCTTTATTGATGTTGGTGCGCGTCTTTCATGGCGTTAGCATTGCTGCTTTTACCACTGGTTACAGTGCTTTAATAGCAGATTTAGCCCCTATAGCAATTCGTGGTGAAATTATTAGTTACATGAGTCTCACAGCTCCCATTGGCTTGGCAATTGGCCCGGCTTTAGGGGGTTACCTACAAGCTTCAATGGGTTATCCAATTTTATTTTTAATAGCATCGGAATTGGCTTTTGTGGGGTTATTGGGGGCGATTCAAGTTTCTAATCCACCTGTACCACAAGGTCGCCAAGGAACAGAAAAGGATAGTAATTTCTGGCAACTTTTAAGCAGCCCACGGGTGAGAGTGCCGACTTTGGTAATGTTGCTTATCGGTATAGCCATCGGTGCTGTCCATATTTTTTTACCACTGTTTATAAAATCAACAGGGGTGGAATTTAACGCCGGACTATTTTTTACCATCGCCGCCATTGGTAGTTTCAGTGTGCGGGTGTTTGCGGGTAAAGCTAGCGATCGCTTCGGTCGGGGTTTGTTTATTACTTTCGGTATCATGGCTTATATGTTGTCATCTTTCTTGTTATGGCAAGCCAACAGCGCCGTTAGCTTCGCTATTGCGGCGATCGCTGAAGGTTGTGGCGGCGGAACCATGATTTCCATGATTACGACGATGATGGCAGACCGCTCGCTACCACAGGAACGAGGACGAATTTTCTCTATTTGTATCGCTGGATTGGATTTAGGAATTGCGATCGCTGCCCCCATTTTAGGTTTTATTGCTGAAGCAACCGGCTATCGCAGTATGTTCGCTTATACGACTGCTATCACTTTCCTAGCCTTACTAATTTTCCTGACCAGATCGAGTAAAAATCTGACTAATTCCCTCCGGTTTGCTTTGGGTCGCGGTCAAGATGGCTATTCTCTGCACAATAGTAACTAGTCAGACAAAAAATAAAAGCAGAGGAATATTTTCTCTGCTTTTATCTTTAAAACGGGCGAGGAGGGATTCGAACCCCCGACACCGTGGTCCGTAGCCACGTGCTCTAGTCCACTGAGCTACACGCCCTTACAAGAAATATATACTAGCACCATTTTTCCTAATTATGCAAGACCCTTTTCCCAAAAATTCTGCCAACCTTACTCATCTGGATAGCCAGGGACAAGCACAGATGGTGGATGTGTCTGATAAAGCACAAACAATTCGCCAAGCAGTGGCTGCGGCTCAAGTGCGGATGCTACCAGCGACTTTAGCCGCTATCCAAGCTGGTAACACACCCAAAGGAGATGTTTTAGCTACTGCTAGGCTAGCCGGAATTATGGCTGCTAAACAAACAGCAAATCTGATTCCCCTGTGTCATCCTTTGCCTTTACAAAAAGTTGCGGTCGAAATTACGCCAGACCCCCAACTTCCTGGTTATCAAATTCAAGCCACAGTCAAAACTAAAGCCGAAACTGGTGTGGAAATGGAAGCTTTAACTGCCGTTTCTGTTGCCGCTTTAACTTTGTATGATATGGCAAAAGCTCTAGAGAAATCGATGCAAATTGAATCAATCAGATTAGTCAGTAAAACTGGCGGAAAATCAGGAGATTATTTTCCGCCAGCACCATAATTTAATCTATTTCACCTAGAGCTTTGTTCACGTCTGTGGGATTTTCATATTCCTCATCTTCTGGCAATTGCTCTAATAGGGAAATTATTTTTTGCTCGGCTCCCTGCTTTTGAGCGTGCTGAATTAGCTCTTGCTTACTAGCAGGATAGTCAACACCTTTTAAGTGTTTTTGGATTTGCACTGGATTAGCTTTAGCCATCGTCATCCACTTCTAAAGATTATTACCATCTTCACAAGTGATTTTATTACCTTCCTCTATCAAAAAGCTGAATCATTTTCCATCTATAAGATTTTAAATGTCGCTCAATTGGTTGATGTAGCATTAATTATATTTGGGCAATAAAACTAACCAAAAATTATTTCTCCAAAATTGTAACCGTCCTTAAATGTCACCTTTATCTGTGTATTGAAAAATAAAGCTATTTTGATTTAGCAGCAGATATAGCCTTTCTCAGTCTGGTGAAGTACAGTAACAAGAATGGGTAAACCAATTATAAATATCATTTAACGAAACTTGATTAAAAGCACTTTCAATTGCTTTTGCTAA
>NZ_JACJQL010000102.1 GCF_014696625.1 Nostoc parmelioides FACHB-3921 | reverse complement strand
CAAGATTTAGGCGTAGTCAAAGCCCTACGAAAACCAGTCTTCAAGCTGGATCTATCCCCTTTTCCTGCACCCTCTTGACAAATGTGCAATTACTTTAACCTCTCACGGATGAAGCACCGCTAACTGATTTGTGTCCACCGAGTAAGGAAAAGCTATATAAAACAACCCTTTTAGCGTGTGGAACTAACAAAATAGCAGTAACTATCAGATGCTTGTCTTACGTTTGTCAGTATCTAATGCTGACCATCAATCACTATTTGACCATTAACCAATAGATGCTCTATGAAAGCGTCAAATTCCTCACGGGGACTTGATTTAGATTCCCCTGGTCTGTTTTGCTCAAGTTATGTTACAAAATCTGAACTCGCAAGAATTCTTAACGTTGCTCGTTCAACTTTAGTCAGTTGGGACGGCATTGCACTGTACCGCATAGATAGCTATCGCCAAGCCTACCCAGTCAAGGCCGATGGCAGTACAGACCGCTCTTGTCCATTGTCACCATACCAATCTTGGTGTTTGTCCCGTATTGGTCGGGTCATGCAAAATCTCAAGTCGGCTGAACGGGTCAAGAACTATATCAAGAAGCATCCCGAAGATTTTAGCCCCGCGAAGTTTACTAGCCAATTTCATCAAGTAACCAGAGGTAATGCAGCATGAAGACACAAAACATGATTGCTATCAAAGAAGTTTGCGAACGGTTAGATATGCCAGAAGAAATTATTAGATTCTCTCTGCAAGAATCCCATCCAGATGATTTTGACAGCCTCAAAGAAATTAGCTTGGCTGAGTTTGAAACTTTGGCACAAGTCCTGAAACAGAAAGCTGAACAAGAACATAGTGAAGAAGTAGCTGCGATTGCTCCATCAACTAACAATACTCTGCCAGTGCCAGAACAACAAAAAATTATCAATGGGGCATTAAATGCACTAAATGAGTTTGCCGGAAACTACACATTAACCATTGATAAAATCACTTCCACACTAGCGTTTATCAGTGGTCAATCAGTCGTTAATAACTTTGTCCATATTCATTCCACCACAATCAGAAATGGTTTAGAAGATTACTTAGATGAGTTGGCAACTGAATTAACAACTGCTGCTCACTCCATCAAAGGAATTGATGCTAACGATTTTTTAGCCCAACGGGGAATTACCCCGAAACCACGAACTGCTCAGAAGTCATTAGAACAAATCATGAATCTGGCAGCAAATATCTAGATATTGCCTACAGATTAGCACTATCTGACAGTCGCTTTTTATCGTTGTTATTCACGATTTCAAGAGAAAGAAAAATGCACGTAATCACTGCAACTTGTTTTTATTCTGGTGTCGCTACTCTGTCTCTAATAGGTGGGATAGCAGCAGTTATTTCACCAGTCGGTGTGGGTTTATTTGCCGTAGGGTTAGCAATGTATGTCAACCAAAATCGACGCTAATAGAGACTCAAGAGAAGCAGCTTATAAGTGGCAAGCATTTCAGGTAAATCCGTTACTTTTGATGGGTTGTATTGTTGTTCCTGCGTTTGTTGGCAGCTATTTATATACCAGTTGGCAGCAAACTAAAACTCAGCAACTATCGCCTGTTATTGAGGTTCAATATTTGCCCTTTTGTCACAGTGAACGCTCTTAATCCAGACTGAGGTTTTAAAAGTATGTTTGGAGTGAAATTATGAACTACCAACCACTACCAGAATTGATTGCACAAGCCCAACAATTACTCACTCAAATCAGACAACATCCCCAATTTTTAGCACTGCAAATTGATGCAGATGTCACGATGGGCGATGTAACCCAGTTTCTCAACGCGCTGGGGTGGGAAGCAACAGCTTGTGCTGTGGATGTATCGAAGGAAGGTTTTCTTCAGTAATGGGGAGAGCGAACGCTTGACTGGACACCGAGCGTTCGCCCACCAGTGCATCGGGTACATACACTACAAGGATCTTACCAAGATGAATAACGAGAATCTATTTACCGCCGCATTAAACGCACTCACAAACAATGGATGCCCGTCAGATTTGGCACAAGAAGCAGCTTATATTGTGGCCAATGATGACCCATACCAACCAGACTTAGGCAGAACACCAGAGCAACAACAAATCATCCAAGAAACACTGCCATACTTACAATCTGGAATCTATGACCAGTTTGAAACTAACGATATCACTGATGACGCAACTAGAGACAAAGCAAACAACATCTTCACAAGATTGGAAGAACTAGGAGCATGGGAGTGATGAACCGGACAGTAAAACTCAAACTAGATGCACCCATTACCTATGCTGCTTTACACTCCCTTTCGGGCATCAGCCAAGAAACCATATTTCAAGCCCTAGACGGCAATGAGACAGCCGCCGCCACTGTAGCAGATTTCCGCATCAAACAAACTCAACGCGCCCAAAATGCTAAGGCAGTATTCGGCAACCTCTCACAAGGCTTACAGGCGACTGAAGTATTGATGGCAGAAGAAACGAAGTTTCTCATCGAGGCAGGGACTTCTATAAATCGCATGGCTGATAATTGGTCAAAAGTCAGAGTCAGTGATGCGCGTTTAGGGTACGGCTTACAGCAGAAGGTTATCGCCTCTGACAACCAATTGGGACAAGAGCAATTCCGCCACTCTAGGACGCTAAACCTACTAGGTGAATCACACCGCGCCGAACTGCGAGGAATTGAGATTGACGCAACGAAAGCGAAAACTCAACTCTGGCAGAAGGTAAACGCCAAAAAAGAGGAGTTAACACCCACAGATAAAGCCAAGGAAACTTTAAGGGACATCCACAAGCATGGTTCAGCAGCAATGCGAGGGGTGAAAGGTTTCTTTAGACGGTTGATTGACTAACAGTAAGACCCCTGGTGCTGCTTGTACCAGGGGTAAAACCATTTTGAGTGTTCCTTATGTTAACCAAAAACCAGAACCAAACACCCATCTACTTTGATGCAGAGATTGTAGACGAGCGTACACAGCATATTGAGGGCGAACACTACGACAGCGAACAGGTACAAGAACATATTGCCCAAACTGATAGCGGTGTAACCGTACTTCGTGGTATTGCTCAGGGTGCAGTGTTGGCAGGGTTTCAAGTCACATCAACGCAATCGCTGTATCTTGCCGGATGTGTGGGACTGTTCCCCGCAGTAGTGGTAGGTTTACCCGTTGGGCTTTCTGTGGCTGGGGCTTTGTGCTATCTGCGTTTTGAAAACAGTTTCATCCCCACAATCAGCGATGGCGTTCCGCCCACCGTAGGTGATCGCCAAAAGTTTGGCATTGGGGTAACTCGTACCCTAATGCTGGCTGCTAGTTCATGGAAGTTAACCGCCGATGCCCGACAGATGGACTCCATAGCCCGTAACAGCTTCTTATCCGTGACTCAACAAGTCAAGCAGTATGAGGGCATCCAAGAACCGCAGCAAGACCATTTCCCCTTGATTCTCGGCTTTACCGCAGTAATAGCCGTGATTTTCGCTTTATATTGCCGTAAGAGATAACTATGGACACCAAACCATCTGACCTAAATCAACGCTCGTACAACATACCCCCTCGTCTCAATCTCCTCATGATGGCATCGGTATTAGGCGCGGTGACTTGTGCCATTGCTGCTCACGTTGGCGACGGCATTGCAAAGAAAGAACTGTGCTTTTACCCTGAGTCGGCAAGGGTGTATGATGCACCAATTAAAGCCCTTGGCGACACAGAGCATTTATTGCTAGGTAACAAGTATTGCCGATATGAGCAGCGATCGCAAATCCCGGAACCTTACTTAAAGGCTAACCAGTACCGCACCAGCAACCCGAACTACAACCCTTGGGCCTTCCTCCAGCACGATAGCCTGTACGTTTTTCGCTCACTCCCGGCAGACAACCCGTTTAAGATTCACCTTGGATTAGGGGCGATGGTGTTGGGGGGGATTGGCTTGTGGGCCACCTCTAAGGCAAGGGATTATCTAAGCGATATCAGACCGCACTACCGCGCTACCAAACAATTTGAGGGGGTCAAGGCTAACTACTCTGTGAAACTGGGTGAACAGATCCTAGAGATGTCTGGTAATGAATTACTGAAATGCTTGCGTGGTATCAAAATCGCTGAAGCTAGACAGCAGTTTATAGCCAGCATCACCCCACAGCAAGTAACAGCCCTACTCATGGCAATGTCGGCAGAGGATTACACAGAATTTGGGCATTTACTAGATGGTGGGGCAAGCTTCGATAAGTTTGAGCAACCCCAATTACCCCACGGCCAGCCGGGAACAGTAACCGAACTTTCACAGCAGCCAGTCATCGCCAACGCTGACAAATACCAATGGATGAAAAACGCCATTGGCTACCCTGCTTTATTGTTTGGGGGCATGGGTTCGGGTAAGTCATGGACAACTAGAGAGATTGTCTGGCAGAAGGTAAACGCTCTTTGGGACGTTGTAGCTTTAGACCCTCATGGTACTGAGGTTGAATGGCGAGGCGTGAGGCTGATTACTGGCTATAGGGAAATAGCTGATTTCATGCAATGGTACATGGATGAGATGCGTTTGCGTTACGCTGCTTACCGTGAGTCAGGCATGACTGAGGAGCAGTGGACACAGCATTTAAGGGCATCTGGTAAACAGTTATCGGTGATTTGTGAGGAGTTCACCACATGGACGGATCACATTATTGAGCCGATGCCACTGGATGCGCCCGAAAACTGGAAGCCTGACCCAGATTTCATCGGTAAATGGTTTCGCTGTGCCATGACTGAATCCCGCAAGCAATTAATGATTCCCCTATTTGTCGCCCATGATCGGACGATGGAAATATTAGCCAAAGCTAAAGGGTTATCAAAACTGAGAGATGCAGCTTTATTAGAAATTGAGTTAATCGCACAAGTTGATCCAATTACTACAGAGGCTAAAGCATCGGGTATGGGGAAAATTAAACTACCCGGTCACGGTCAATGGTTGCCGATTGAACTTCCTAAACTTGACCACAAGCGGATTGATTTTCGGTTTGATAACCCAGTGCCACAGGCAAGGGAGAACCCGAATCCTCCCCAACTTTCAACAGATCACGAAACAGCCGAGCGCATCTGGCAACTGGAATTTAATTTAGATAAGCCTCCGATAGAAATAAGCCCTACCCCATCCCTAATACCACTAGCTCAATCGTTGCTGCAATACCTCCAGCGCACTGAGCGAAAATCGGCAGTCATACAGGAGATACAGCCCAACTTTAAGGTAAAAGGTCAACGGTTTAGTTCAGAGGAATTGAAGCGACTGTTTAATGAGTTGGTTGAGAATAGCCTGGCCGTCTGGCTGGATGC
Source organism: Nostoc parmelioides FACHB-3921 (assembly GCF_014696625.1). Taxonomy (GTDB): domain Bacteria; phylum Cyanobacteriota; class Cyanobacteriia; order Cyanobacteriales; family Nostocaceae; genus Trichormus; species Trichormus parmelioides. The sequence continues at coordinate 10,096 of NZ_JACJQL010000102.1, read as the reverse complement.
AAATACCATCGAAATTGCCCCTAATCAGACAGACGGACAGAACAGACAGGATTAGACAGAATCCTTATACAGCAAGGGACAGACAATACACATTAACCTTCGGCTCTATGCACCTCCCCTATTGCCACCATACTTTTTTACCGATCGCTTTTTTAGAAACGCTTTTGTCTTGTTTATCTTTCAAGGAGCGAATTTTTACCAACACAGGAATAGATTGTTGAATTATCCAGTTTAGTGCCTCAAGGGAGGACTTTCCTTGAGCAATTTGAATTTTTCCTTGTATGCCAATTAGGAAAAGCTGTACTACTAGCAACAAGGTAATAGCTTGACCTAGAATGTCTTGATGTTTATTTTGCATTTGTTTCTACCCCAAAGATTTGATACATACAGGCTCTCTTTGGGGTTGTGTCCATAAGCAAATACCCCAATCTCGCTGAAAATGGCTTAAAATTTCGATTACACAGGTTTGGGGTTGTAGTTCCGATTTGGGGTAGCCCTAAACTTTCTGCTCGATTGTTGGGATGTAATGCCAAAGACTACTTATGGGCCTCAAATTCAAAAACGAGTTAAGCGTCTTTTTGAGGCGTTGCTTGATTTTGCCGATGGGGAATTTGAGGAAAGTAGCTTTAAGATTGAATACGATTGGAAAGAAGACAGCACTAACCCCAAACTGACAGTCAAAACAACTCTAATCGCTTTGGAGTTGCTGACACAGAAAGATAAATACTCTGGTAAGTTAACTAAAGCGCAAATTAGAGAAGCTTTAAATTTGTTGAAAAGCTTCTTGGAGATACTGGACGATAACCGGATTCAAACCCAAGGTTCTGATGATTGGCACTTCACACTGAAGCTATGGTCAAGAGATAAGGCAAAAAACCTCACACAGTTTGATAAAGAATGGCAAAGCAGAAGGACTAAGAAATCTAAACTTTTAGAAGCGGACTTTCAAAAAGATGAGCCAGAAGGTCAAGATGTACCAGAATCAGTTATCTCTGAGCCACTAATTAATCAGGTAACTGAAAACTACCAGGGTATAAATGTTAAGGGTGGTAACTCTACAATTACTAACCCCACATTTGTTACTAACCAAATTGTTAATCCTTTCCCCCAAGCAGGTAAACCGTTCCAAGCACCACCATTACCTACATACTTTGTAGAACGCCCAGAGTATAGCCAAGACTTAAAAGCTCGTCTCCTCAGTAATCTAGCTTCAGACAGTCGCACTTTGGCGATCACCGCTATTCACGGCTTGGGTTCAGTAGGTAAATCAACTCTGGCAGCAGCTTTAGCACATGATAAAGAGGTACAAGCTCACTTTAGAGATGGTATTCTTTGGGCAACATTAGGTCAGCAACCTGATGTTCTCCCGTTATTGAGTGGCTGGGTACAAGCATTAGGTGACTATAACTTTAAACCCACCAGTGTAGAAGCCACTTCCTCTCATCTGAGGACTCTACTATATGATAAAGCTGTGCTTCTGGTAGTAGATGATGCTTGGAATACTGAGGATGCACGAGTATTTAACGTAGGTGGATATCGTTGCCAAGTCTTAGTTACAACCCGTGAGGCAGCGATCACCAAGGTACTTGGGGCCAGTACCTACAGCCTGGATGTCATGAAGCCAGAGCAGGCGATGGAACTCCTAACCAAAAAATTAGGACGAAACCTTACTGGCACAGAAAAACAGGAAGCTGAAGACTTAGCGAAAGCAGTTGGCAACCTTCCCCTAGCATTAGAACTAGCAGCAGTACAGGTTTGGGATGGTACTTCTTGGGCAGTTCTATTGCAAGATATTCAACAAGAAATTGCCCGATTGAAATCATTTGATGCTGCTGAAGTCAGAGATACTAATGATGAAGCTTCTTTAAAACGTCTGAGCTTGACTGCATCCTTGAATTTGAGTGTACAGCGATTACCACAAGAGGAAAAACAAAATTTTATTTGGCTGGGTATATTACCTGAAGATGCAACTATTACTCCCAAAATGACAGCAACACTTTGGAGTATGGAGGATGAACGTGATGCTTCTGATACGTTGGAATATCTGCGGAGTAAAGCCCTAGTATTAGCTGGTATGTCTCTAGTTGATGGGACAAGAATTTATCGTTTGCATGACCTCTTCCATTATCTTGCACGCAATTTGTTAACAGCTTCACCAACGCCAAAGCGTTCAGGAGATTTAGCAGGGTTAGGTATGACCCTTGCTAATGCTCACGCCACTTTTCTGGCGAAATATCGAAAAAAAGCGCAAAAAGGTTTATGGCATACTTTACCGGATGATGGTTATATCCATCAATACCTGGTGTGGCATTTAGAGAAAGCTGGACAGGGAGATAAAATTCACCAGTTGTTGCGTGAAGAGTCAAAAACTGGTGCCAATGGCTGGTATGAAGTGCGAGAGCGTCTAGGACAAACGGCAGGTTATTTAACAGATGTTTCTAAGGCATGGGATTTGGCAGAAAAAGATATTCTGGCAGAAGCAAACCTCTCTCAAGTAGTTGGTTTACAATGCCGTTATGCACTAATTCAAGCTTCTTTAAACAGCTTGGCTGCAAATTTACCAGAAGGTTTGCTTATTGCATTGGTGAAAAAAAATGTTTGGTCTCCACAGCAAGGTTTAGCTTATGCTCTGCAAATTCCAAACAATAAATATAAAGCAAATTCACTGATATCTCTAGCTGAACAATTGCCAACAACGCTAAAAGAACAAGCACTGCAAATAGCCCTTCTTACCACTAGGTTAATTCAGCCTGATTGGTATTGCGCCGAAGTTTTTAACTTGTTAGTTGATAAAGTACCAGAGGTATTACCAGAAGCCTTGGCTGTTACTATTGGAATTCAAAATGAGCAGTCTCGCGTTCGAGCCTTGAGTAACTTGGCTAGTAAATTGCCAGCAGAGTTAATCAATGAAGCCCTTGCATCTGCTAGGGTAATTCAGAATGATTACGAGCGTGTTGAAGCTCTCAGCGTTTTTGGGGACAAACTGCCAGAAGTTTTGTTAGAAGCCTTAACTTGTGCTATTTCAATTCAGGATGAGTTATATCGTTCTCTAGCTTTGAATAACTTGGCTGATAAACTGCCAGCAGAGTTAATCAATGAAGCCCTTGCTGCTGCTAGGGTAATTCAGGATGAGTCTCATCGTACCCGTGTCCTCTGTGGTTTAGCGGGGAAGCTACCAGAAGTTTTACCAGAAGCTTTGGCTTGTGTGCTAGCAATTGAGGACGAAGAAATTCGCATCTCTTTTCTGAGCAACTTAGTGGATAAACTAACACCTGAGTTTTTACCAGAAGTACTCAATGCTGCTAAGGCATTTCAGTCTGAATGTTACAGCAGTTTATTGCTTATAGCCTTAGCAGATAAACTAACACCTGAGTTTTTACCAGAAGCTTTTGCTATCGTTAGAACATTTCAGAATAATCATTATCAAGCAGAAGCTCTAATAGCATTAGTTAACAAACATTCAAAAAGATTACCGGAAGCTCTCACTGTTACTAGGGCAATAAATTATGACGTAAGTCGCACTAAAGCTCTTATATCATTATCAGAAAAACAACTAGAAATATTACCAGAGGCTCTCGCTGCGGCCAGAACAATTCAAAATGACAGCGAATGTGCAGAAGCACTCAGTATCTTAGCTAATAGAATGCCAGAGCTACTACCAGAAGCTTTAGCTGCTGCCACCAGAATTCAGGACGAATATAAACGTACCAAAGCCATCAGTAATTTAGTTGATAAACTTCCACCAGAGTTATTAACTGACGCTCTAACTAGAGTTAGGACAATTGAGGATGAGTACGAACGCGCCAAAGTGCTGATAGTCTTAGCTGAACAATTACCCGATATTTTATCAAAAGTTCTTACTGCTATTAGGGCAATTGAGTCTGAAGAATCTCGTGCCGAAGCACTGGGTATCTTGGCTGACAAACACCCTGAAATTTTGCCAGAAGCCTTGGCTGCTGCTATAGTCATTGGGAGTGAATATAAACGTGCTAATGCGCTGACTAGATTAGCCAAGAAACTACCACCTGAATTAATAAATGAAGCCCTTACTGCTGCTAGAACAATTGAGTCTGAAGATAATCGTGCTAAAGTATTAAGTGCTTTATCTTACAAGTATAACAATATTTTACCAGAAGCCTTTGCTACTGTTAGGGCGATTCAGGTTGAGTCATCTCGTGCTAATGCACTGATAGTCTTAGTAGACAAGCTAACACTAGAGTCAATCTCCGAAACTCTTTGTATTGTAAAAAAATTTAAATCTGAGAAATATCGTAATAGAGTTCTAGTTGCTTTATTGAGGATACTTCCGCCAGAATTAATGCCGCAAGCTTTTTGTATTATAAAAGAAATACAATCAGAATATTATTATACTTTGGCTCTAAGTGCGTTTGCTGAAAGAACACCAGTAGAGTTAATAAGTAAAGTTGTTGCTGCTGCTAGGATGATAAAGAATGATTATAACCGAACCTGTATTTTAATTACGTTATCTGGAAAATTACCAGAGTTATTACCTAAGGCTCTTACTACCGCTAGGGCAATTCAGAATGAGTACGAACGTGTTAAGGCTTTAATTTCTTTAGCTGATAAGCTACCAGAAGTTTTGTCAGAAGCCCTGACTTGTGCTATTTCAATTCAGGATAAGTTACATCGTTCTCTCACTTTGAAAGACCTAGCTGATAAATTGCCATCAGAGTTAATAAATGAAGCCCTTGTTGCTGCTAGGGTAATTGACAATGAGTATCACCGTACCCATGTATTGATTACTCTGTCTAATAAATTGCCAGAAGTAATGCCAGAAGCAGTTGCTGCTGCTAGGAAACTTTCGTCAGATTTCTTGCGTGCTTCTGCTCTCAGTATTTTAGCTGACAAGCTACCTGAGTTACTACCAGAAGCTCTTGCTGTGACAAAAGCAATTAAATCTGATAAAGATCGTCTCCGTCTTTTGAAAGATTTGGCAGAAAAAATACCGCCAGAGTTGTTAGGTGAAGCTCTTGCTACTGCAAGGGCAATTCAGGCAGAGTGGTCTCGTTTTGAAACTCTGAGTACTTTCGCTCCATATTTGTCACAAATACCAGCTAGTCAACTCTTGCCTATTTGGTCTGACACACTTCATCAATGTTCGGTGCGTACTCGTAATGATTTGCTGCAAGATATAGAGGCACTTGCTCCGGTCATCTTTGCGTTAGGTGGACAGACAGCAGTAGCAGAAGTCGTTTCGGCTATACTCGATATAGCAAGATGGTGGCCTTAAGAATAACTAAACTGTTTGCCCTGTCAGGGAATGCGTCACCCTAAAAATTACGGATGTCTTAACAGCTGCACTTGCCGACCAAAATGAAGATGAACCGCGTTTCTTCTATGTGGATGCCTAAGCGGGTAGCAGTTAGGTCGAGCGGAAGATAATACTTCCCCTCGACCTAACTCAATACCCAGTAGATATTTACAACCATTTCAACGGTAAGCCGATTTCTTTTGATACTTAGCTCTTCACTGTTAATTAATTTACAAAGTTTTGTTATTGTTCCAATATCTCAATTATTTTCACTATGACTTCTTCTAGTTTTTCTGGTTTGAGTTGACCTGCTTTGTAGAGAATGATTGATTCATCAGCTGTGAACAAGCGTGATGGTCGGATATTACTAATTTGATTGAGTCCACCTGTGCTAAAGTCACTATTGTCAATGCTAATAGCATATTCATCGCTCACAGTTTGACTAGTAATTTGACAGAGAATCAGGTCATTCCCTCGAAGATTAGCAACAACTAAAGCAGGTCTACGTTTAGCTTGGGTCAAGTCGGAGAAAGGGAACGGGACAATAACAACATCACCTTTTACAAATCCTGCCATGCTGCCTCTTCTTCAGGTTTGAGCCAATCTTTTTGTAGTGAAGATTCACTTAAGAGGGTTATTTCTAATTTCTCTTGTTGGTGCTTATTCTGTAAAAATTGCAGAAAATCTAACACTTCTTGTAAAAGAGGTTCTGGTACTTTTTCAATTTCTTGTAGCAGTTGTTCTTTGATTGTCATGATACGTGGCTCAATTATAAGTTGTAGTGAGGAACTGCAATATCTATATTGAACAGCACATCCACACTACTTGGGGTTTATGGTTGGCAAGTTAAGGAAAGGAAATCACACTTTAACTAAAATACAATTTTACTTTTGTACAAAAGTAAAATTGAACTATAGCACAATTGTACAAAAGTACATTAGTATATTGGTCACATTGTACTTTAGTATTTTTATGTAATTGTTCTATGCCTTATCCGCCAACAGTCGTATCCTTGGGCTTGGCTGGGGGTCAGGGAAAGTCTACGGTAGCCTTGATGCTGGGCAGGTATCTGGGTCGCTTAGGGATTCCCGTTTTGTTTGTAGATTGCGACCCTCAATCTAGCTTGACCAGTTTCTTAGGGGTACAAGTGCAGCCTGATACCCCAACCTTACTGGAAGTTCTGACACAGCCAGAAGAGAAAACAAAAATTATCGATGCCATTGCGTCCGTACCAGACGTTAAACTGGGCGACCGCATCATTAACAATAGCAACCTGTTCTTAATTCCTTCAGATGATGGTTTGGAGAGTGCTAACTATAAATTGGCCTCCAGTGGCTTAAGTCTGTTTATTTTAAGAAATCGCCTGCAACCAATTGTGAGTAATTTTGGTGTGGCAATTGTAGACCCACCCCCAGAACGTTCACATTTAGCCCAGACTTCCTTGGGTGCTGGTGACAGGTGGGTGATTCCAGCCGAGTCAAACGTCAAGGGAGTGCAATCCCTGTTGCGGACTATGGAATTAATTAAAGAATTTAAACCAGCCCTACCTTACGGTGAACTAATGGGTGTAGTGCCGTTTCGCGCACGCTGGACTGGTTTGCATCCCACAAACGCTACTAAAACCAGCATCGATACCATGCAGCAGTTAGTGGGGGATGAGTTGATGTTGCCGCATATCTTAGAATCCGATGTATTCAAAAATGCCATTAACCAACGGGTTGCACCAACAGACTTAGGACAGCCAAATCTGGAATATGCGATTCATGTCCTAGCTCAACGACTCAAGCCAGCTTTGACAGAAGAATATGCCAAATTAATTAAGAGTGAACCAGTGTAATAAATTTTACTATGAGGTGAAAAGATGAATATCCTAGATGAAATTAGAAATAGAGCGGTTGCACCAACAGTTGCACCACGAGAAGATGTATTAGCTCCACAACAGCTTTCTTCACCAAAAAGCGATGTTGATGTAACCTCGACTGCTGATAGCTCCGTTTCGGAACTCACAAAATTGGAAGAGCAACTAGCCAACTTCCCGGAAATTGCCCCTAGAGTACCTGTACGCTTGGAAGCTGCAATCAAGCAAGAACTCGATGAACTATGCAACGAAGAAAAAATCACAGTTGAAACGCTTTTGGAAGCTTTTTATGTTACTTGCAAAGAAAAAGATTCAGTCATGAAACAAGTCATAAAAGAAGCCAAAAAACGGCTCAAGAGTCGCAAAGAAGCAGGTAATATTCGCTCTAGCATGACTCGTTTAGCTAACTTGGCCAAAAAATTAAAGTAGCAATCAGTCAAATAGCTGACACAGACACAATATCTAGGAATAGAGAGCCTTCTGGCGGAAATAGGTGTAGAGAAAAGTACTTCACGCAATTCTTAGAGGTTAAAAGGCTTGTGGTTACGGCACATTTAGAGGAGGATCTATTTCAAAGCATCTATCAGACAGGCCGTGAACCACGCGATCGCATCCGATTTTAGCCCAGAGTCGCTGGCGTTAAATCAACCAGTACCGCTAACAATGCACCCAGCTGAAGTGTACCTTAACAGTCTTGGTGAAGGTTCGCGGCGAACTATGCGGGAGGCGTTAAATGCGATCTCCCAACTGCTAACCAGTGGCACTTGTGATGCAAGCACCTTGGATTGGTCAAAGTTGCGTTACCAGCACACGGCTGCGGTCAGGTCAGTGCTGATGGAAAAATACAGCCCAGCGATGGCGAACAAAATGCTGTGTGCGTTGCGGCGGACGCTTAAGGAAGCTTGGCGGTTGGGGTTGATGTCCACAGATGAGTATGGACGAGCATCTGATATTGAGTCTGTGCGGGGCCAGAGTTTATTGAAGGGGCGCTCCCTTGATACCGAAGAAATTGTTGCGCTGTGGTCAGATTGTATTCAAGATGACTCAACATTGGGTCGCAGAGATGCGGCACTGCTGGCAGTTTTGACGGTAGGGTTACGCCGCAGTGAGGTAACATTTCTTGATTTGAGCGATTTTAAGCCGCGCACTCGGTCATTAACAATACGGGAAGCTAAGGGGCGTAAGGAACGAATTGTCTACTTACCCGAAGCTGGTGTGCAAGCTGTTACTGATTGGCTGCTGATTCGGGGTAAAGAACCAGGGCCGCTTTTTTATCCTTTAAATAAGGCAAATAAAATTATTCCAAAACGGATGAGTGAGCAGGGTGTATTACGAGCTTTGCAACGACGTGGGGAAAAAGCCGAGGTGGATGCCTTTACACCCCATGATTTTAGAAGAACTTTTATCGGTAATCTATTGGATGCGGGTGCAGATATCGTTACGGTAGCTAAACTTGCAGGTCATGCGTCGCCAAGTACGACTAGTAAATATGATAGGCGGGGGGAAGCGGCCAAGAAACGGGCGATTGATTTGCTGAATGTACCTTATAGCAGGCGGAAAAACCGTTAATTTTACTAGGATAAACACTCACATCAATATCATATTGAGTTAACTGGAGCTAAAGAGCTTTTAGCACCTGAAATCAAGCATTTTTAGGAAAATAGTAGTAAATTTACGATAGTAAATTCACTGATACTGCTAAAATAAGTTTAAATGCTGTTATAAAAATTTGTACAGTGACCAATTAAATTGCGTTGAGACAAGTTCGTGTCATCAAGTTAAGCCTTATCCACTTTAGGTTGGCAAGAATTTGTGTTGATACAGCTTGTAAGTTCCTTGTGCTGCTTCTAAGCTTCATGCTAGAGAGTTCAAGCTTCACGCCCTTGATGACATTAATTTGGCACAACGACAAATAAATTTCACTGTATAACAATCAAGGACTAGGACTAACGGTTGAATTGAATCTTAATTACCTGTGAAAATATATGTCAATCTGGTCTTTACTACTTATCATTGCTTGTGCTGGAGCAGTTGGTGGGTTGATCAACGCTCTTCTATCTGATAATGGTTTTGTTCTGCCGCGAACCGAAAAAATTAACAATGGAAACAGCATCATAAGACCTGGTTTCATTGGCAACGTCCTCATTGGCGCTATTTCTGCCGCTATTTCGTGGGGGCTTTATGGGCCGATGGCATATTATGTAATTGCCGGCAGTCCTAATCTAAATCAAAATCCAGTCGAGTCGTCTGGCATTACCCTTTCATCATTAGTGGGTGCTGTGTTGGTCGGTGTGGGTGGAGCGCGCTGGCTTACAAATGAAGTTGACAAAACCCTTCTCAAAGTAGCTGCTAGTGAAGCAGCTAGTAAAGTAGCTAGTTCATCTGAAGAAAAAGAAGAAGCTAAAAAAATTGTTTTTTCGTCCCCTTCCAAAGTTCTGAATATCGTGAGATATAAAGTAGGGGTAAGCGTTAACAGGATTTGAAACGCTACACATAGCTATCTATTTAAGAAAAAAAATAAGCAACAGATTTTTCGTCCCCAGATAAACCCTTATTTAGTAATGACTTGGGAAGGTACGACCGCGCAAAGATTTTGTGCGGCTGCTGATCTTGCCCCTTGTGACAGCTTCGCTATATTTAGTCCTACTGGGTATAAAACTGCTCAGAAGGTTCTCAATCGTTTCATTACTGAACTAATCGGTTCAGTTTAGCTGTTTGGGGAATTCGCCAACGGTATCGGTATCTCGGTGGCTACCCATTGTAGACTTACTCAATCGTAAACAGGTCGCTTTGCACGTCCTCGACCAGAATCTTGATACTTCAAATGCAACTGAACGACTTCTGTTCAATATGCTTGGTGTCGGGTAAGGAGGCATACGTCGCCGTATCCTCCTCCCCTAAGAACCGGACAAGATTGTTACCAATCATCCGGCTCAAGCCTCGGCTTACCAGAACGTCTGCAATAA
>NZ_JACJQL010000101.1 GCF_014696625.1 Nostoc parmelioides FACHB-3921 | reverse complement strand
TGCAAAGGAACTTATTCACTTTAGTTTTGCGTGATTACATTGTAGAAAATCTTACCCATACTTGTGTTGCTTAGTACACATGAATGAAATTTTTTGTCAATGCGTAAGTCCTAATACTATATTGCCCAATATTGTTTTCAATAATTTGTAACAATCCCCTCCCAACACTAATTAATTCACCTCTTGTGACCATTTGATTCCAAAAAGCAACAAGCCTATTATGCGGAACAATGTGATGCCGCATAACTTCAACTGGATAATTATTAGGATTGCTACCACTAGTATTTAATGCTGTATTGTAGCGAGGGAGGCTTAAGTAAGGAGCTGAGGAACGTTCTGGTGATAAAAGAAGATTAAACTCCTGGATCTCTTCTGGCAATTCTGCCTTTAATACGCACAAAGAACCATTTTCTTGGCTATCTTCAAAAAGAGCCAATATCTTGTCCTTATATTCTACTAGAGCAGGAGAGCGAGAGATTCCAATAGTTGTGGATGATGAGCTATCGTATAATTCATAACTATCATAAGACTGGTTAGAAAAAGAATAAAGCTTACCATTTTTCCCTTTCCCCTGATGCATGAAGTAAGCTTTGCCATTACGCACTACTATACCAGGAGGGCCCGATGTTTCATTTTTATTCCCCTCTAATGCAAAATCTGTTCCCAGCAGCCAATCATTTTCCCCGTCCCAAGAACTGTGATATAGTAAACCATTTTCTTCTCGTCCTTCATGGCAACAGTATAACTTATCATTTATTACTGCTACTCCTGGCGCACCAGATGTACCAACTCCACTACCATTCAACTCTAACCTTCGGTCTTCAGACCAGTTAGTACCATCAAAGATACAAAACCAAAGCCAACCATCTTCTCCTGCTCCCTCATGAATACAATAGAGTTGGTTCTTATAAACTACTAAAGCAGCAGGTGGAATACCAGGTTGCCTTGATGATGTTCCATGATTTGGTAGTCTTTGATCCTCAGACCAGTTAGTACCATCAAAGATACAAAACCAAAGCCAACCATCTCCTCGTCCGCCTTCATGAATACAAAAAAGCTTGTCATTATATACAGCAATAGCTGGAGGTCCAGATGTTCCATGATTCGGTAATTTTTGTGGATCAGACCAGTTAGTACCATCAAAGATACAAAACCAAAGCCAACCATCTTCTCCTGCTCCTTCGTAGACGCAAAAAAGCTTGTCATTATATATAGCAACCGATGGAGTTCCAGTGATTGCTATATTCGTTTTAGTAACTAAAAGGCTAGGGATTGAATTTTGGGCAAGAGATTTTACACTTTTTGTACTACTAAGTCTTGTATCAATAAACCATTCATTAGGAAAAATTCCCATCAACTCTTTAGGAAATATTTGTTTTGACCCTGATGGTAATGATGGACTCGAAGATATTGACGGTCTTACTTGAGGATTACCTGAGTTTTTGTAAAGTCCTTGAATAATACTTTTTCCCTCTTCCCAAAGCTCATTAGAAATTTCCCAAATAATTACCCCTTGCGCTCCTACTTGTTTTAAAAAATTCAATTTGACAGATGCAGTTTCTGGAGTTTCAAAGTAAATATTATGAGCATAAGGATAGTTGCCTGAAGCAGATATGAAAGAAGGTCTAGGTGTACTGCCAGAAATCTTAATGTTGGCATTGGCGGCAGTATTGGCATTAGGGAATTGTCCCAAGATATCTTTATATCTAATGACTTTATATCCCGGAGGTACTTGACCACTTAGGGGATCTGGATCTTTTTTATAGGCAAAGTCATATCCATAGTTAGGGACTCCTGCTGCTATTTTATTTCTGGGTATTTTTTGTCCAGAGCCTTGCCAGTTCATAAAAAATGGATTTGACCAATACCACAGAGCATCTTCAACTGACAAAATGGGATTATCTATCATGGGATCTGAGCCACTAGTAGCCCCTTGTCCACTGATGGGCCATGAACCTTGCTGTTCTTGTGCGTATGCTTCTTGGTTGCGAATTTTACGTAATGCTGTATGGGGGCCTACAGGAGATTGGTTCCAAGAACCAGTCAAGTCATAGGTCATTACCCCAATCCAGTCTAAATAATCTGCTATTTTTGGATCATAATTATTTCCATACCATGAAGTAGCAAAGACAGCTGCTGAAATAAGTTTACCTGGCATAGCTTCTTTCAACTTCTGAGCAAATAAAGTTAAGGCATATCCAGCTGGATGCGCCCCATCACTTTTTTGCCTACCTCCTTGATCCTTACTAGCATCACTATTCTTATCCCACCAACACTCTAAATCAAGGTCAACACCATCTAGACCATTTGATTCCACAAAAGTTTTTACGTTTTCTACTGCTTTATCAAGAAGTGGAGATGTAGTGTTGTTACCTATAGCTGTCATCAAATTTAGAAAACCATAGTCAGTTGCACCACCCAATGCAATTAATATATAAGTTCCTTGTTGATGTCCTGTATTAATAACATCGTTAATTATTGCATTAACATCATTAAGTGAGTTAGCTTCAAATTCACCAAGATTAGTCTCACTAAACATTAGGAAAGAGATGATTCCATGAGTAATACTTTGATATATTTCTGCATTACTATAATTAAATCCTTCTTGCTTTCTCCAGGTAGGAATATAAGCAATAACTTTTGCCTGTTCAGTTTGATTTGTAGTTGTTTCATTATACAACTCATCATAGAGTGTCCATCCAGGGTCTACTCCAGGCTCTTTACCCGCCCAGTAACTAGCTCTAAAGATATTACCTTGGTATTTAACCATTTCTCCTGTATGGTAGCCAGTATCTTTTGGTACCCACTCAGGAATTGTTGAATAATCTATAGATGATACCTCACTGTTTTGAGCATTAGCAGTAAGAACATTTATCAAAGGAGTGCTTCCTGCTGCTGTGGCTCCCACTACAAAACCGCCTGAAAGTTTTACAAATTGCCGCCGAGAAATTTCATTAAACATATTAATTATCCTGCCAAAAATTAACTTACTAAATCTAAACTATTAAGTTTAGATGTATGAATAATGCTTTTTTAGATACTGTGGATATCCTGTACTGCTACTAGTGTTTTAGTAGAAATTGATATTTACAAATATCTAAAGTTATACTAATTTTCTTACTCCATGAATATTTCTTTTTTAGGTTAATCAAATCTACCAATACTTGACTTGTATTTAAGCAACACAAAGTGCAAGTAGCAGTTTTATGCTTCTTAAAACTTACGCACTACTAATGTAAGTAGCGGCTAATTTTATTGATGTTACTTGTACAAATTCTCGAAACAGCATTTGACCGTATATTAGCAGCATCAGTAAATTTACGATAGTAGTTAAGCTTAAGCAAATATAAAATTTTTATTTTAAAACTCCCTATAGCTTACCTATCTTTAATTCCAGCAATTATTAACGATTATTTAACTACTAATAAAGAGAAATATTTGCTGACGTTTAACCTTAACTTTGTGCTTTTAGATATTTAATCATTAACAAATGCTGCATCAGCACTAGTCTTTCACCAATCCCCAATATCTGCAATCCCCAAAAGTTCCCTAAAAGTTCCCATGATGTTCACATACCTCCGCACTTGCAAAACTAAAGATTTACAACAGTTATTTTGAGCCTAAAAAATAAGCTTCAGCTTGTCACTAGCTTAATGTTGGGTTTTAAACCTATCAAAATGTGAGGTACAGAATATATAACTAGAGTTCGACATTACCCCGATTTTCCTAGAATTGCCACACAGACACAGTTTGCTTAGTTTCTCTTACTTACACAAGGCAAGTTTAGCAAGTTAATTTCAACTTAAGGCTTGCGTAAACAAACCAGAGTGATCGACAGGAGGAACGGGTAGCGCAAGCGGCTTATGCGGCTAGGATGCAGGCTATGTATGGCATTGATGCCGTGTCCACCCCCCCCTGCTAATGTAATTGGGAATAATAATTGCGGGGGTCTGGACGGACAGGAAAATCCCTGTGATTTTTGGTGGGGGCAGGTAAAATATTATGCAACTCTTGCAATGGAACGGGTAAGCCGTGGGGTTGATGCAGTCAAACAGTTCCTCTCCACCCTCAATAGTGACGAGCGTTGGGGCGTGATGATGGCAATTGATGAGCAAGCGCCTGTAATCTTTGAACAATTGACGGCGGCGGCTCCTGATTGGGTGGAGTGGCTGGGGTGAAGGGTTAGGGCAATGTTCTTTGTTGTGGTTGATTTTTCTCAAATATGCAATCGTCATACAGGTAGTAGGGTTATTGACTAACTTAGTCTTAACTCTAGTACCCTAACTCATGCACGGTTTTGTAGCCGAGTCAGGAGGGTAGCTTCCTGGCTTCGACATTTATTTAGTTTTTACTTTTTTTGCTGACAAAGCTGGCGATCGCTCTCGCTGACGTTAGGATTATTAGCGAGATAGTCTTTCAGAAAATTACACCCTCTGTTTAAAAGCTTATCCAGATCACCATATTCAGTTTGCCACTTCTGAAAATCCCATAATAGGAGTTCACCATCTTCTCCCACACTTGCGAGATTGCCGTCGGGTGTAAAAATTAAACCTGTGATTTTATGATTTTTCTGGGGATGGTAACGACTGGGATAAAAATATGTTACTAGCTCTCCTGAAGAAACATCCCAAATGCCAATGCGTTGATCCTCGCCTCCACCAGCTAAAAACTTACCGTCTGGGCTAAAGGCAAGACCCAAAACGCGTTCGATGTGTCCTGAAAGAATCGTTTTCGGTTGCTTCTGTGTATAAAAATTCCAAAGACCAACTTTCCCATCTTGTCCAGCAGTTGCTAACCACTTTCCATTAGGGCTAAACCTAACTCGCACAATTCCTGCTTGATGAGCTTGCCAACTATCGAGCATCTTACCAGAAAGATTCCAGAGGTGGACTTTACCAGTTGCGCTACCAGTTGCCAACATTTGTCCATCAGGGCTAAAACTCAGACGATAAACTCCCCCGGAATGTGGTAAGAAAGCCAGCTCACGTCTAGAAGTAAAATCCCAAATTCTTGCTCCATCCTGAGCAGCCGTGGCAATTAACTTGCCATTGGGGCTAATAACACCTTCAACACCTTGACCAAAAAGCCTATGTGGCGCTAATAGTTCTTTGCGCGTCTGTATATCCCAGATACGAACAGGATCATCCCGTAAAGCACCTATGAGATAGCGTCCATCTGCACTAAAATTTACGACTGCAAATGTTAATTCCCAACCACCTCTCATCAACTCACCAATTACTCGTCCAGATGGATAATTCCTCAGCCGAATGGCATCAGTCTCTGCTATGGCAATCTGATTTCCAGTGGCGTTAATAGCAATATCTGTTAAAGCATATGAACCCCTCAAAAGACTAGTTTCTCGTGGCTCAATATTCCACCATCGAATAGAGCCATTGTAGTGTATTGTCAGCATTTCCTGACTATCGGGACTAAAAACAATATTCCCACTTAAACCAAACCGATTGGGTGGGTCAACGGTAGATATGAGAAAAGGTGTAGATGTAGAGATATCCCAAACATGGGCATTTAATTGACCTGTCATTAAACGTTTGCCATCTGGGCTAAAACTCATACTTCCCACCCATTGCTGCACACCACGAATTTCTTGAATTTTCTTGCCGGCAAGATCCCAGATACTAGCAACTTCATCACCTTTGGAGGTAGCTACTTTTTGGCTATCTGGACTAAAAATTGCCAAGCCGGTTGATTCATCTGTTAATTTAAGTCTTTGTTTTGTGGTCAAATTCCACAGGAAAACACGTCCGGAATTTGCAACCACTAAAATATACTTGCCATCGGGACTAAAAGAAACACTGCCAACAGCCTCTTCATGTGCGAATTGCATGATTTGCCGTCCTGACCAGTCCCATAATCGAACTTGGTGATCAAAATCGGCGGTTGCAATCAGTTTCTCAGTGGGACTAAAGTTGATGGAATTATCAGATAATTTTGTTGTTTTCCGCTTGGGATTGAACACTTGCCATTGAGCTAGTATTTGTTTTGATTGATAACGATGCCACAAATGAACTTTACCATCTAAGCCAAATGCAGCAAGATGTTCCCCATCCGGTGCAATTTTGGCAGTAGTCGAGTTGGGGATGAACCATTTCCCCAGTGGTTGACCTGATTTGTGCCAAAGATAAATATTTCCATCAATGTCTACAACTGTGAAAAGTTTTCCATCTAGACTAAAGCTGCCGTTTCTGACTGCGGTATGGGCGGATACTATATTACGTTGACGGATGCGGTCTAATGCTATCTGTAAATTCTGTGGAATATGAGATAAATCACCAGTATTAGAAATATTTAGTAGCAAAGCTTGCATTCTTTTTCCATGATGCAGAGCCGCTATCAGAGTATCTAAATAGACTTCAGAAGTTTGTTCTAGTGTTTGTCTAACACGGAGGCTATCTAATTTTAGTTCTGCATATTGCTCAGTTTGCCGCAACGCTAACTCAGCTTTCCGCACGGCTAACTCAGCTTTCTCTAAACGAGCTTCTGCATTTTTTAGTCGCTCATTTGCCTGAGTTGTTTGTAATACCGCAGTTTTTTGATCGTTTTCAGCCTTTGTTAAATCCGCCTTGGCTTTTACCAACTGTTGATTAGCGAATAAATAGTTCTTTCTCGCAATCTGGAATTTTTCTTGTGCTTCTTTGGCTTCTTTTTGAAATTGATCACGCTCGCCTAATGCTTTATTCCGTTCTTTAACTGCGTTGTTTTGTGATTTAATTGCATTATTCCGTTCTTTAATTGCATCGTTTCGTGATTTAATCGCATTATTCTGTGCTTCAACTGCATCGTTTCGTGATTTAATTGCATTATTTTGTGCTTCAACTGCATCGTTTCGTGATTTAATTGCTGTTTCTTTTTCAGTCAAGGCTTTTTGTGCTTCTGATTGCTGATGTCCAGCATATATTGATGCAGCAATAGCACCCAATAAGGTAATTCCCAGGATAACAGAACCAATAGTAATCTGACGGCGGGCTTGACGATTAGCTGCGGACAATACCTGTTTCGCTTCTTCCTCTACCTGCAACTGCTGTTGAATTTCTCGCTTAGAAACTGCTTCACTCGCTGCTAAAAACTGATAGTCCAAATCACTGAGGCTTTTGCCTTCTGCCCACGATTGAGCGTCCTGTAGGGCTTGTCCCCGCAGTAACCGCGATTCATCTTGGCGATCACTCGTCACCCAAATACTCAGAGCTTCAGCATAAGGGCGCAACTCAGCCAGCGATCGCTCTACCCAAGCCAGATCAAAAACTGCCCCATAGATGCGGTTGAAGACAGTAAGTTTGTTATCTCGCTTAACCACAAGTCCAGTTAATCGTAGATACATTTGTTCTGGACTGTCATTGGTGGCGATTTCTTGCTGTTGCAGACACTGCTGATAGAGACTCAGTAATCGACCTTTGTATTGTTCTGCTCCTCGGAGAATGCGATCGCGAATCGTCCTCAAATGCTCTGGGTTATCTTGAGCCTCCCAGTTCTCCAGGATACGCGATTGCACCAATTGCCTAATTGTTTCGGCTTCATGACCTACAACAATTTGCAGTTGAGCATCAAGAATCATCTGGCACAACTTTTGGGTGAGAAACGGTTGTCCACCTGTCCAAAATAAAATGGCACTTAATACAGCTTCAGGATTATCGGCATGATTGACTAATCCTGGCATTAATGGCTGCACTTCTTGAAGTTGGAAGCCTCCCAAATCGATCGCTCGACCAATATTAAAAGGTGTGCGACTTTTATCTTGAATCAGATCAGAAGGTGTTGTTGTTCCTAGCAAAGCAAAGGTCAAACGATTGTACTCAGTTTGTTGCGATCTCTGCTCATAACAA
Organism: Nostoc parmelioides FACHB-3921; assembly: GCF_014696625.1. GTDB lineage: Bacteria > Cyanobacteriota > Cyanobacteriia > Cyanobacteriales > Nostocaceae > Trichormus > Trichormus parmelioides. Next base: position 7,801 of record NZ_JACJQL010000101.1, on the reverse strand, counting down.
GCTCGAATCAACGCAAAAAAATCATCCTTAAAGTCGAATTTCAAGACACTATCGATCTCGTCAAAGAAAATGACAATCGGTTGTGATATCTCGACTAACAGCACCGTTTCCAAAAATTCTACAAAGCGTTGAACAGGGGGTATATCTTCCCGTTCATGCCACCATTCACGATGTCGAATTTTAATTCCCAAGCTACTTCTCAATCGCCCAACAATACCTTGATACCATCCGCCAGTAGCAGCATTGTGAGTATCTAACTGATTCAGGTTGACTATCCCACAGGCAATTCCTTCTGCCCGCAGTCGTTGCGCGGCACGGTTCTGCAAACTGGATTTGCCCATTTGGCGGGAATTGAAAACATAGCAAAACTCACTCGCTTTCAGAGCAGCATAAAATTCCTGGTCAGCCTGACGCATCACATAGCTAGGTGCATGGCTTTCCAGTCCCCCGCCCACTTTATATTTATACGTCGGCTCCGATGTCATGCTCATCTTTTTAAGAAGTAAAAAGTCAAAAGATAATTTTCACAAATAAATGCACGGGGATTTATAATGAACAATTAATTTACTCTTGTAAATGATCTTGAAAATAGGAACGATAGAGATTAGAGCGCACGGTTGCATCATTCCGTTGCAAACGCACCAATCCCATACTCTCTAACTTAAATGCCGCTTCTGAATCCAGTTCTACTGGTCGATTTTTCATCACTACCTGACGCATTGCTTCTACCAGCTTGGGATACTGCTGTAAATTCAACAAATGGCGGCGCAAATGGTCGATATAAATTCCTGCTTCCGTGTGTGCATTCAAAACGAGCTGTTCCAACGTCACATCATTGCGACGCAAATGATACAACGCCTTCCGATTTAAATAGGGATGTCCGCCCACTAATGCCACTATCTGAGCAACCAAATCACTATTCCCAGCCAAATCATATCGCTGCGCCAAGTCCTGTACTTGTTTGGGACTAAATTCTGGTAATTCCACATTCTTACCCACATTGAACGGCGATTGATTGATATTTAAAGGCACATAAACTTCAGTAGAATGAACCACCACCAGTCGTAACTTTTCCCACAGTTCACTACTTGCATCTCCATATCGTGCTGATTCATACCATGATCGCAACAAACCAAAAAAATCATCGGCAACTTCGCGGTGGGGAAACACTCGATCTACTTCATCCAGTCCCAGGACAATCGGGTGATCAATTTCCTCTAAAATACATTCCTCCAGATAGGCATTACACTTATCCATGCTGCCGTATCCCTGCCAATAATCTGCCAACCGATGCCATCGCTTTAACCGCCGCCCTATCTGCTCACAAAACCAGCGCAAAAACTGATCCAAATCTGTGAACAGCTTACTATCTGCTCGCTGAAAGCTCAACGGAATCGTTTCGCAACCCTGGCTTCTGGCATGATCTAGAATCCTCGCCATCAATGAAGTCTTCCCCATCTGGCGCGGGGCTTTAATCCGAATTAAAGCCCCTGGTTGCATTATTTCCTGATAACAGTCTGTTTCAATAGGCGATCGCTCAATATACAATCCTGAACTTAGTGGTACTGCTCCCCCCGGTTCTCGGTACAACTCTGGTGACGCTATCGGTAAGGGTAAATAGTCGGGATTGTCTTCAAATCGTGTAGAAACTGGTAAGTCTAGGAGTTCTTCGTTGTTGATAGCCCATTGACCCCTCTCACCAATTACACTTAATACTTCCCGCACCAGTGAGGGTGTATCTTCAGGAGATGCCCACTCTCGTTGCTGAATCTGCTGTAAGTAGCCCCGTAGGTCATAATTTAAGGGTGAATTTAGTGGAAAATTCACACGGATCGGTAAGATGATGGGGCGTTTATCAATCCTTTGATCGCGCCATAGCTTTGCTCGTCGCACCTCCTCTGTCACCATTTCACTAACTGCTGATAGTTCGGATAGCAACAGCAAGAAATAGTCACACTGTTTCAGTTCCGCATCTATGCGTTGTGGCCAGGTTTCACCTAAGCGAATACTCTCCCCTGCCATAAATGCCTGATGTCCTGCTGCTTCAAGTGTTTTATGGAACTGTTGCGCCAAACTCCGGTCTGGTTCTTGAGAGCGGTAACTGATGAAAACTCGTGCAGTGGTATGGGAAGTTGCCATCGTTACTGAATCACCCACCTTAAACTCTATCTCTGATGGTGATGCACTTTTACTTTTTGTAAGAGCTTTTCGAGGCTGGCGACGTGATCGGTGCTTTAGCATTGGTGTTGAAGATTCAGGAATGGATTGTAAGTCGATAGCATTTTTACCAAATTCAAAGGATTCCTTGTAAGATTTTGCTGATCCCAAGGCTCGATAAAACCCTCGTGCAAATTTGATTGCAGCCTTATCCCCGATTTCCTTATTCATTCCCAACACACAATCGACATATTGATGAATGGCTTTTGCCTGAGCTTCAGAGTAACAGGCATTCAGAAATACACACTCAATCTCATCTTTAAACAAGCGGAATAGACCCGCCAGTGCTTCTGAACTGACAAGCTGCGTCTCTCCCAACTCATTCTCTAACGCTAACCCATAACTTCCAGTGCCATGTCCTGAAAAATGCACCACTTGGGGTGTGTGATCTAGGAGGATTGGCTGTAGATCGTCCACTCGCACAGCCCAACGAGTAATGAGTTGAAACTGGTCACGATTTTTCGATTGCTCTAATGCAGCTTGAATCTCCCGTACCTCTTCATCAAGGCGTAATTTGTCCGTATTTTTGGGATTAGCAGAGAGAATCAAGATTTTTTTCATTTTTCAAAGTTAATCTTTAAGTAATGAGCTAATGCCTCTTGCATCAGCTAATTTGAACAAACTTTGCAGTTGAAGGTACTCCATGCTCATCGTCTCGCAACAGAAACATCATGTACGGGCCTGGAGGGGCGTAAGTTTTATTTCTGGGCATTCTTGCTTGAAGTATCCAAGGAATATCTCTACGTCGTCTTGCTTGAAGCCTAAGCATTCTTTGATCAGTGTCAAGGGAATGTGTTCTAGAACCACAACGAATTAGAATTATTTGTTCTCTAATATTAGTTCCTTGGCTTTCGACCTCAAAAGACTCGCCGTAAGTTAAACGCTCTGGTGCTGATACAATTCTGGGACGAGAACCACAACTAAAATATGGCGGCTCAAAAACTTCCACGCTAAATTGTTCGCAAGTTGGCTCACTGGTTACTCCACCTTTCCATCCACAAGTACCACCACCTACGATAACGGCTCCATCTGGAGAAAGAACTGCACTAGCATGATATCCCCGTGTAATACTAGCTGAAGCTAAAGTTCTAGCAGTACCTAGACCTGAACCAGCAAAAGGTGTTATTAGCTCTGCTGAGACTATACCTTCGCTATTTTCATTAGCATATCCTTTACTAGCTCCTCCAACTAGCAAAATATTTCCATCTGGTAAAAGTATAGAATCTCCCATAAATCTAGGTTTTCTTAAAGGAATAGTTCCCTCAATTCTTAAACTTTTTGTAGCAATTTCATAGAGAAAAATGCTCGCTGAATCAATCGCATTTTGATTTTTGTCTTTTGTACCTGTTGACCCACCCCCAAAGACTATAATACGTACTTGAGATGGGCCATTTCCTTCAATATCAATATTTAGCGGTAGTAAAACCGATGAACCTTGAGTCCACCAAGTACGAAAACCTCCAACATCAATTTTTAATCCAATAATTGTATTACTATTTGGGTTGTAAACACGAGCAAACATTTCTGTTAGTACAAATAACAATCCATTTGGAGCATTATCTTCTGGAGTACTAGGTAACAAATGGGTTAGAGAATATAAACCTGCTAAACGACGACCATTCTCTATAATTTGTCTTCTATCTCCAGATGGACGACGGAACTTTTCATCTCTTGGATAGTCTTGTCTAGTTTCTCTTTTTTGAATTAGACGATTTTGTCTAACATCAAAAAATTCAATATCTTCATTAGTATCAGTCCAATCACTAAATGGGCTGGGAGCGCTACCTCCAATTATTAGACTATTTCCGTTAGCGAGTGTTATGCAAGTAGGGTACCATCGCTTATCCTCCATCTTTTCATAACTTTCATCCCATCTAACAGTCGGTCTACTACCTTCATTAGATATAGAGACTGTGCGAACTTTATCTGCTGCTGAGTTTCGCAAGGGATCTCCAGATTTGTATCCTCCTGCTATGAATAATCTTCCATCACCGAGAAAGCTATGACCTGCACAAAAAGGATTCCAATTCAAAAGCTTAACGCTACTGCCATTGGGACGACGAGTTTCTGAACTCCATAATTGGTATTGACCTTCTTTGTCGTAATGTTTCCCTTTGCTGTTATAACCAAAGAAAAGCACTTGGCCATTAGGCATCATAGCAATATGAGTTCCTACAAGTTCGAGATTTCCTCCATTTTTCCACTCACCCCTTACTTGTTTAACAAAAATATTAACTATTTTCTCTTGAGTAAATCTGTTAGAGCTAACTAAAATTCTTAGACTTCCACCTCTAATACTCCTTCCTCGTTCAATACCTAAAGTAGCTAGAGATATCTCAAAAATTGTTGCCCCCGCAGGAATAGTAAAAGTATTTCTAGGATTGATAACAAAAGCTGTAGAAGATGTTTCAATTTGAACATTCAGTGGAATATCAAAAGCACGACTAATACTGAACCTTAAGCGAGTTGAACTGAAACTAGGTTCTACACAAAGGAAGTCAATCCCTTTAATTTGAAATAAAGATAAATCAATATTTATAGGCGGATTTGTAGGCTTGATTGGCTTCAAAGGTAAATCAACGCTTGGTAATGATTGAGCTAAAGATTTTTGTGTTCCTAAAATCCAATAACCAAGATTACTTGCCAGAATAATGAGGGCATTTCTTCGTTTAATCGACATAAGTTTATTTTATTGCAATTAATAGCTGTTGCTTTATCAAATCTTTAATTTCTTTTATCGGTTGTGTATATTTTCTTTAAAAAAAACACTAATAGTAGAATTACAAATCTTTTTTACGAAAACAATACGCTAATTTACGTAGTTAAATATGAAGCAGTAACCATTCACTTATAACAAGACATGGAAACCCTGACTCAAGCTGATTGGCAACGTATACTTGAGTTTTTACAATCTCTTTACATACCTTGTAGTTTTGATAAATTTCCTATAAAATTGTTAGCAGATTTATCTAAGTTATTAGATGCAGAAATATTTAGCATAACCAGTTTCACTCTTCCCAATAAGCCCTTCTTGCCACGGGTATATACATTTCCTATTCCCGAAGTAGGTATGGCAGCCGAATTATTCATATCTCAACCCCATAATTTTTTTGCTCATCCAGTTGCCCAGCATTATGCTCAAACAATGGATAGGCAAGCGCTAGCAATTTCCGACTTTTTCACAGAATCACTATTTCATTGCCATTGCCCTCTGTATACAGATTTTTTTCAAAAATTTAGCTTGGAAGATCAGATGATGATTCAATTTGATGTTCCTTTCATAGGAAATGCTGATCCATTTCATCAAGGGCAAGACCAGTTCATCATATCTATCAACCGTGATCGACGTAACTTTACAGAGCGCGATCGCCTGATTCTAAATCTGATTCGTCCTCAAATAAAACAGGCATACGAAAATAGAGTCACCTTTAACCAGTTACAACAACAACTAGTTCAACAGCAACAAGCAACTGAGCAAGTAGCACTCATTTTAATATCTGTTGATGGTAGCCTAAAGTGGATGACTCAAAAAGCCCAGGAGATACTACAACGCTACTTTCAGCTATCGAGTACAACAGTTTTTTTGCCTGCTATTTTGCAAAGATGGGTAAATCATCAAATATTCGAGTTAGTCCAATCAACAAAACCTTTTACTCCTCCTTGTCCTCTGTACTTAGAATCAAAGGGACAAAGGTTAATGATTCGTTTGAATTACAATCCAGAATTGGAACAGGTTTATTTATTGTTAGAAGAAACTCAACCAAAGCAGTTTTCAGTTGACACACTGCAAATGTTGGGACTAACTAAACGGGAAGCAGAGGTATTGTTTTGGGTAGCAAAAGATTTAAGTACACGCGAGGTTGCAAAGCAGTTGGGAATGAGCGATCGCACCGTCATGAAACATTTAGAACACGTTTATGAGAAGTTTGGTGTTCAAACTCGCCTCGCTGCTGTCATGTACGTATTAAATCATTTAGGTATTCTCAATCAATAATTCACCATATTGAAGTTATTTTCTCTATATTCAGACTCCAAAACAACCAGCAATTTCTCGGAGGCGACAGGAGGAACGAGAGGCTCAGGCGGCGTATGCGGCTAGGATGCAGGCTATGTATGGCATTGATGCTGTGTCCACGCCCCCACTATTGTAATTGGAGATAATAATTGGGGGTATGGACGGACAGGAAAACCCCTGTGATTCTTGGTGGGGGCAGGTAAAATATTATGCAACGCTTGCTTTGGAACGGGTAACGTATGGGGTGAAATCGCTCAAAGAGTTCCTCAGTACCCTCAGCAGTGATGAGAGATGGGGGGTGATGATGGCGATTGATGAGCAACAGCCGCAGTTGTTTGGGCAGTTGGTGGCACAGGTTCCCGATTGGGTGGCGTGGATGGGGTAATTTCTAAACAACGTTATCTTGACGCTTGTTGATCATTGGGGTGCGGTTGGTTGTTGAGCGTGTAGATTGGAGTAGTTTACTTTTCCACTAAAACACTTAGTGTGAGTCGGTTATTTTACAGTTTCCTAACTTGGGGCAAATAATTTCTATCGCCTTGCCTTTAGAAAAAACAATTGTGTGTTTGTTATCTGCTGTGTCGCTTAAAGTGACTCGTTTGGTTGCACTCAATTTCTCCATATCCCTAACCGTATTTTCAAAAAAATACGATTCATGTCCACAATCACAACGAAAGGATGATGGATAAATTTCTATTGCCATCTTAAACGCCACAATAAATACTTTCAAATACTACCATTCTCTCTGAAATAAACGATTTCTAAAGCAGTGGCAAGTGCCGTTAACGGAATTTTCATTAGTTATGCCGAAAAAATAAATTTACACCGTATTTATAGTACACTAATACTATATACTCCGACTAAATTGATTCAAAACCTATGAAGCAAGTAGTTAGGCAAATTAAAGAGTGAATCAAATTCGAGTTTGAATTAGAAGCAATTAAATATGAATTGTGGAGATTGGATGATTATGAATACAGAAAGCTTCAAAAAAATAGTTTTTTTATTAAAGATGAAGATTCATTTTACAACAATATTTACTTGTCTGAAAATAAAAACCAAGACATTTTTAACCTAGTACAGTCATTTATCACCTTAACTTGGCTTTTTGGAAATAGCAGTGATTCATTTGATAGTTCCAAAGGCTCTTTTAGTTTTCCATTATTAATAACCATTAATAAAACAATAGGAAAGTTTTTCTATTTATTGCATATTTTTGATTCTAAAAGCTGGATATATTATCGCCTATATAAAGTATTTGAAGATGAATCAGATATACCTAAAATCCAGAGCAAAGTATTTAAATCAGAATTTACACACCAAGAAATTAATAATTTTTTCAACTATATACATAAATATATTAATGAGTCTTTTAAAAGTTTAAATTCTGTAACTGTACCCGAACCATTTTTGAAAGCAATTGATGCAAGCTTGATAATTTACGGCTATTACAATAACCAGTATAAGTAGCTAGGTGCAATTAAATATAAAACGCTCTAGTCTGTATTCACCCGCTTCGCTACGAGTTTTCATGCCATCCATGACAGCAATGGCGCTCATCGTACTCAT
>NZ_JACJQL010000100.1 GCF_014696625.1 Nostoc parmelioides FACHB-3921 | reverse complement strand
TTTATCCTTTGACTTACATTCACTATTTATCTAAGACAATTGGCTTTATTCTAGATGTTTGAATTTGCTTCCCAATTCTTATTAGCAATTAAGATGCGTTCGCCCTGTTACTGTAGAGATGTTGTATGCAAAGTCTCTACATCATTTATTTGGCGCAATTTCATAGAGAATTGATATAAAAATTATCAAGCGTTTGGGATCTCTGAATTTGATTCAGCAGATAGGACTTATACACACAGGTTGTCTGTTGAGACCGGGTGTAAGGGTTTCAAACATTTATACCCCTACACCCCCACACCCCTACACCCCTATACCCCTATACCCCTATACCCTTCTCCAAACCCTTGATCTTTCGTTTTCATGCGTAAGTCCTAGTAGAGTTAACCTCATATTTGTCACTTTTTCTTCACATTTATTGATGACAATCTAAATCGGTGACTCAAAAGCAGTCATTTTTTTATGCCCATATAAATAACTACGCAATATCATTCATTGCCAATTAAAGAGTTTAATACCCATTTGCGTCCTGACTTTCCTTTTGATTCAGGGCAAACAACTATGAGGAAGCAATGTGAGTAGACATACGGATTACAGTTCGTTAGAGCAAATACAGACTACTGGTGCATCTGCACCCAAGCCATTATTAACACTATCAGACGCTGTTGCTCTCATTGTTGGAATTGTCATTGGTGCAGGTATTTTTCAAACCCCTGCCCTGGTAGCTAGTCAAGCAGGTAGTGATATTGCTGTACTGTTATTGTGGCTCACTGGTGGCGTAGTCTCTATTATTGGTGCATTGTGTTACGCAGAGTTGGCGACGACTTACCCTAATGTTGGTGGAGTCTACTATTACTTAAAGTGCGCATTTGGACAACAAATTGCCTTTTTATTTGCCTGGGCAAGGCTGACAGTGGTTCAAACTGGTTCTATTGCCCTGCTTGCATTTGTCTTTGGTGATTATGCCTCGGAAATTTTGCGGCTCGGTACGTTTTCATCATCTGTGTATGCCACAGTGGTGATTGTATTGTTGACAGCCTTAAATATGGCGGGTTTGCAGCAGGGAAAGTGGACGCAAAACTTACTAACAGTAGCCAAAGTTCTGGGTTTGCTACTAGTGGTAGTATTTGGATTGAGTGCCACTGGCAATTCTGTAACTCCAATAGAATCTAGTTCTTCAGGAAGTTGGGGACTAGCAATGGTGTTTGTGCTACTTTCCTATGGTGGTTGGAATGAGGCGGCGTATATTTCCGCAGAGATACAAAATAGACAACGGAATATAGTGCGATCGCTAGTATGGAGTATTGGCATTATCACCGCAATTTACTTGCTAATCAATCTAGCTTACCTACGAGGTTTGGGATTAGCTAACATGGCGGACTCATCGGCAGTTGCGGCAGATTTAATGCGTACTATTTGGGGTACACCAGGAGCTTTATTTATTAGCGTCTTGATTGCTATTTGTACTCTGGGGGCAATCAACGCCACTATTTTTACTGGCGCACGTACTAACTATGCCTTAGGACAAGATTTCTCTCTGTTTAGCTTCATGGGTAGCTGGCGACAACTCCCCAGTACTCCTGGGACTGCCTTATTAGTCCAAGGGGCGATCGCTCTCGCCTTAGTGCTATTAGGTACATTCACCCGCAAGGGGTTTGAAACAATGGTGGATTACACCGCACCCGTGTTTTGGTTTTTCTTTCTACTTTCCGGCATATCACTACTAATATTGCGCCGGAAGGAACCACACATACTGCGCCCATTCAGTGTGCCTTTTTATCCTCTTACCCCACTACTTTTTTGTGCTGTTTGTGCCTACTTACTATATTCCAGTGTGGTTTATACAAACGTGGGTGCTGTTGTCGGTGTTTTGGTGGTGATAGCAGGTGTCCCCATATTGTTCTGGAATCGCTACCGCCAAGGTAAGGCTTAGAAATTCACAATTAACTAGGAGAATAATCATGAAGTTGCAAAAGATTTTATTATCAGTTGTTACAGGTGTTAGTGTTGTGAGCCTGGGATTAGCCGGCTGTACACCACAACAAACCGATTTGGAAGCACAGACACAAACTAATGCACCTACTTTAACAGGTCAAACTGAAACTCAAGCACAAGCACCAACAACCCAACCGCAAGAACGTCCTGCGGATGTGCCTTATGTGCCGACACCACAACCTGTAGTAGATGCCATGTTGCAAGTAGCACAGGTAGGTAAAAATGACGTACTTTATGACTTAGGCAGTGGTGACGGACGCATTGTCAATACAGCCGCCCAAAAATTTGGCACACGGGGTATCGGTATAGATATTAATCCCGAACGTATTCAAGAAGCTAACGAAAATGCCCAGAAAGCAGGAGTCAGCGATCGCGTAAAATTTGTTCAGCAAGATTTGTTTAAGACTGATTTTAGTGACGCTACCGTAGTTACCCTCTATCTTCTGCCCGATATTAATCTCAAATTGCGTCCCATCCTCCTTAAACAACTCAAACCCGGTACTCGCATTGTCTCTCACGCTTTTGATATGGGTGAATGGAAGCCAGAAAAGACATTACAAGTAGATGGCAGAACTATCTACTATTGGGTTGTTCCAGAGCAAGTCCCAGCTAATTTACGCCAGTAAGGAGGCGGGGGAGAAGAAGGTAGAAATTTACAGAAATATTTCTTCTTTTCTCCTGCTTTCTACTCTCTACTCAACTCAGCACTAACTCCCGACAACCTAATAATCAAAAATTCTATGATAGGGTAAAGAGGAAAGAACGCCTTAATTACAGGGATTAATTAAGCGATGACCATCAGCTACGCTAGGCAGAACGCGATCGCCATCATAATTGTCTAGAAATGCCGCAATATCATTATTCAATATATTTTTAATTTTTCCATTACCAATTAAAAATTATCAACTCCCACAAAGATTAGTAGTGGAATTATATTAACTATGAAAACCCCTCCAATTAATCACAAGTCTCTTCGAGAAACAGAAAGTTGGAAACTTCTAGAAAATTCCATTATTTATTATGAGGGAAACCCCATAGGTACTGTAGCTGCTCAAGATCCAGAGTTAGCTGCGCTCAATTATGACCAGTGTTTCCTGCGTGATTTTGTCCCTTCTGCCTTTGTTTTTCTGATGGATGGGCAAACAGATATTGTTCGTAACTTCTTAATAGAAACACTGACATTACAAAGCCATGAAAAGGAAATGGATTGCTTTCAACCTGGTGCAGGGTTAATGCCTGCGAGTTTTAAAGTAGAATCCGATGGTAGTAAAGAATATCTAGTTGCTGATTTTGGTGAAAAAGCGATCGCCCGTGTTCCACCAGTTGACTCTTGTATGTGGTGGATTCTCCTTCTGCGTGCTTATGAAAAGGCTACAGGTGACTTGTCTTTGGCGCGTGAGCCAAAATTTCAAGCAGGAATCAAGTTAATTTTGGATCTGTGCTTGGCACATCGGTTTTCCATGTACCCCACCATGTTGGTTCCCGATGGCGCATTTATGATTGATCGCCGTATGGGAGTATATGAACACCCCCTAGAAATTCAGGTATTATTTTATGCTGCACTTAGGGCAGCCCGTGAATTACTTTTACCAGATGGGAATGGTGAACAGTATCTTGATAAAGTTCATGGGCGCTTAGGTGCTTTGCAATATCATATCCGTAACTATTACTGGGTAGACCTGAAGCGATTAAGAGAGATTTATCGTTACAAGGGTAATGAATTTGGCAAAGAAATCGCTAACAAATTTAATATCTTCTCCCAATCAATTCCTGATTGGGTGATTGAGTGGCTACCCGAAAAAGGTGGATATTTGGCAGGGAACTTGGGGCCGGGAAGGATGGATTTTCGCTTTTTTGCTTTGGGAAACCTGATGGCAATTTTGGCAGGGTTAGCCAGTGAGGAAGAATCTCAACGCATCATGAACTTATTTGCTCATCGTTGGGAAGACCTGATTGGATATATGCCGGTGAAAATTTGCTATCCTGCTTTGCAAGGTTTAGAGTGGCAGATTGTGACGGGATGTGACCCCAAAAATATTCCTTGGTCTTATCACAATGGGGGAAATTGGCCTGTTTTGCTGTGGTTATTTACGGCGGCGGCACTGAAAACAGGTAAGGTAGAACTTGCCCATGAAGCGATCGCTATTGCCGAAGGTCGTTTAAGTAACGATAAATTTCCCGAATACTACGATGGTAACAACGGTCGTCTCATCGGTAAAGAAGCTAGAATTTATCAAACTTGGAGTATTGCAGGATTGCTGGTAGCCAAGCAATTCTTAGCTAATCCAGACCATGTGGAGTTTATTAGTTTTCCTGATACTTTTATCGGCCCTGGTTGTAGTCTTTAAAGACTTATCAATTCAACATTACACTTAGTCCTCTATTCTGGGAACTGGCGATCGCGTACTTCCGCAGCGTAATCTTGTACAGCTTTGGTAATTGTCTCGCGCAAATTCGTATAAACCTTGGCGAAGGGTGGTTGTTTTTCCGATAAACCCAATACATCAGACGTAACTAAAACTTGACCGTCGCAATGGGAACCCGCACCGATACCAATTGTGGGAATACTAACTTTTTGTGTAATCTGCATTGCCAAATCTGCGGGGATATGCTCTAAAACGAGAGAGAATACACCAGCTTGTTCAAGAGCGATCGCTTCGTTTAAAATTCTTTGGGCTGTTTCCTGTGTCTTACCTTGTTGACGTAACCCCAATTGATGAACTGATTGGGGTGTCAAGCCTACATGACCCATCACTGGTATCCCAGCTTGTACCAAACGATTAATAGTGTCTACCATTGCCGGATAGCCACCTTCTAACTTAACTGCTTGAGCGCCTGTTTCCTTTAATATGCGCCCAGCCGAGTTAATTGCCTGTGGGATACTTTCTTGATAAGTCAAAAATGGTAAATCAACCACAACTAAAGCCCGTTGCACACCACGACAAACTGCTTTAGCGTGGTGTAACATCTCCTCTAATGTAATTGGCAGCGTGGTTTTATAACCCAACATTACCGCCATCGAATCACCCACCAGGATTAAGTCTACACCAGCAGCATCGAGAATTTGAGCGATCGTATAATCCCAAGCCGTCAAGGCCACAATTGAGCGTCCTTGTTGTTTCCACTGGATTAATTGCTGGGTAGTGACTGGCATTTTTTCTAGGGAGTGGGGAGTAGAAGCTAAATTTAAGGCTTAGAAGCTACATTAACATTACCAATTTCTAGTACCCAATCCCCAACCCCCGGTACCCAATCCCTCATTTCACAAGGCGACTAAAAGCTAGATGAGGTTTCGCTTTGTCCATTTTGGGCATTAACCAAGCTAGACCTTCACTAGTCCCAATCCATAATTTATTGGCGACATCAGGCACAAGGGACAAAACTCGACTAGAAGGAAGTCCCGCAACTTCATCTAGTACAGCACCTGTATTGGGATTTAATCGTAGCAAACCATTGTTAGTACCTACCCAAACACTACCATCTTTAGCAAAGCGCACAGCTGTTACGTTTTTACCCCGTAAACGCGCCACAGACCGCAGCACTATGCCAGTTTTTGGGTTAATTACCAGCAAATTATTCGGCATTCCCGCCCAAATTAAACCTTCTGGACTAATAGCTAAGGCTTGCACCGTTGTACCAGGTAAATCGTTGATTCGCTTCATAATCAAAGCACTGGCTGTATTAATCCTCACAACTCCATCTAGAGTTCCCGCCCAAAGTTGACCATCAGCATCTAAAGTTAAGGTGTTGCCACTCACACCAGGCAAATTTTTGACGGTAGTCATAATTAAACCTTGGTCAGGACTAACTAAGGCTAAACCATTGTCAGTTCCCACCCATAGATAACCCCGCTTATCAGTTAACAGTGATAGCACCCGCTTGGAAGGCAAAAACAAATTCTGCGCGGAAATTTCATTAGTGCGGGGTTCTACTCTCATCAGTCCTTCATAAGTTCCCACCCACAAACGACCAACTCTATCTTGAGCTAAAGCACCAATGGCAACATTGGGTAGACTAACACGGGCTAAAATCTTACCTGTTTTTGGGTCAATCCGCGATAAACCCCGCCAAGAACCTACCCAGAGATTCCCTGCGAAATCTCCTAGTAAGTTACTCACGCGATAATCAATTTCTACTGCGCGTTCCTGTATATCCCGTTCATCAGGTAAGGGGTCTACCCGTCGGGGTGGTGCAGATGCAGGATAAGCCGGCTTTAATTCAGATGGTTTAATATCAGGGGTTGTTGGTGATGGCGCATTAGTCGCCGCTTTTTCTGCCCTCGCCAAACTACCAATACCAACAACGGTCATACCCGGCAGACTTATCGACCCCAACAATATAGAAGTAATCAGTAAACTAGTACGTTTGTAAAATAATCCCACGATGACATTTCCTTTAGAGACAGCGCCTCCAGCCATTAGCGAAACTGACCAAAGGTTAATCTCAGTCTTCCCTTAGTTAGCATTTTTTAAACATATGGGGATTGGTGATTGGGAAAAGGCAGAGGAGCAGGGGAAGCAAAGAAGAATACTAATGACCAATGACCAATGACCAATGACAACTGACTCATATACAGTCATTGATACATTTTGTAACCCATTGTTAACAAAACGTTTAAAACTTTATGTAATAACAAATTTAAATATGTAAGTTAAGAACTTTCAAAGAATAACTTATGCCATTTCTTGATATATTGTGAGACAAGTTACAAATTACGTGGTGTGCGATTTTTTCATCTTGCGCTGATCACTCTACTAAATACCCATAAAGTAAATTGGCTCTTAGCTCGTCTCCTGTCAATAAAGGAGGTCGGCAAGAGTTCAGAAGCGGGAATGTGTGAAAACTAACCCAATTCGTTAAATACCCCGAAATATAGGGGAATCATCTCATACTTTCCGTAAACCGCGAAGGTCGTGAAGGGATAAAAGCAATTTAGTGGGCGAGAAGAACAGATAAAAAAGAATTTTTTAACTATGGCAAGAGGAAAAAATAAAAGCGTCAATTTATGCACTCCTAGATGAGTAAGACACTGGTGAAGAGGATTACCACTACAACCAAGTGTTAGTTGCACAAATATCGCTGGCCTCTACCAAAAGATTGTTCCTGTTTTTCTCCTAACTGATGGGGAGGTAGAGCAATTGTGAGATTAAATTGCACCAAAACGTGATTTGATAAGTAAAAAGAGTGACATCTTGGAAGGATAGATATGTCTTACGCTCAAACGAAGACTCAGACAAAATCTGGGTATAAAGCCGGGGTTCAAGATTACAGACTAACTTATTACACACCTGATTACACACCTAAAGATACAGATATTCTGGCGGCGTTCCGTGTTACACCCCAGCCCGGAGTTCCCTTTGAGGAAGCGGCTGCGGCTGTAGCGGCTGAGTCTTCTACTGGTACTTGGACGACCGTATGGACAGACCTGTTAACCGATCTAGATCGTTACAAAGGTCGTTGCTACGATATCGAACCAGTACCTGGCGAAGACAACCAATTCATTGCCTATATCGCTTATCCTTTGGATTTGTTTGAAGAAGGCTCCATCACCAACGTTTTAACCTCAATTGTAGGTAACGTATTTGGTTTTAAAGCATTACGCGCATTGCGTTTGGAAGACATTCGCTTTCCTGTTGCTTACATCAAAACTTTCCAAGGCCCTCCTCACGGTATCCAAGTTGAGCGTGACAAATTAAACAAATATGGTCGTCCTTTGTTGGGTTGTACCATCAAACCAAAATTAGGTCTGTCTGCGAAGAACTACGGACGCGCTGTATACGAGTGTTTGCGCGGTGGTTTGGACTTCACCAAAGACGACGAAAACATCAACTCTGCACCATTCCAAAGATGGCGCGATCGCTTCTTGTTTGTGTCTGATGCTATCAGCAAAGCACAAGCAGAAACAGGCGAAATCAAAGGTCACTACCTCAACGTGACCGCTCCTACCTGTGAAGAAATGTTGAAGCGGGCTGAGTACGCTAAAGAACTCAATCAGCCCATCATCATGCACGACTACCTAACCGCAGGTTTCACAGCTAACACCACCTTGGCTCGTTGGTGTCGTGACAACGGCGTTCTGCTACACATCCACCGCGCGATGCACGCAGTAATCGACCGTCAAAAGAACCACGGTATCCACTTCCGTGTATTAGCTAAAGCCCTACGTTTATCTGGTGGTGACCACATCCACACCGGTACCGTAGTAGGTAAGTTAGAAGGTGAACGCGGTATCACAATGGGCTTCGTTGACCTATTGCGTGAAAACTACGTTGAACAAGACAAGTCTCGCGGTATCTACTTTACCCAAGACTGGGCTTCTTTACCTGGTGTAATGGCAGTTGCTTCCGGTGGTATCCACGTATGGCATATGCCAGCGTTGGTAGAAATCTTCGGTGATGACTCCGTACTACAATTCGGTGGTGGTACACTCGGACACCCTTGGGGTAACGCTCCTGGTGCAACCGCTAACCGTGTAGCTTTGGAAGCTTGCGTCCAAGCACGTAATGAAGGACGTAACTTGGCTCGTGAAGGTAACGACGTTATCCGTGAAGCTGCTAAGTGGTCTCCTGAATTGGCTGTTGCTTGCGAACTGTGGAAAGAAATCAAGTTCGAGTTTGAGGCAATGGATACCGTCTGATCATCAAGTAAAAGGTAAAAAGTTAAAAGGTAAAAGAAAAATTTTTATTCCTTCTTTTTACTTTTTACTCTCTACTTTTTACTTAAATTGGGCTGGGTCAAGCATGAATCTCAAGCAAATAGCGAAAGATACAGCCAAAACTCTCCAAAGCTACCTGACTTATCAGGCGCTAATGACTGTGTTGGCACAGCTAGGCGAAACGAATCCACCGTTAGCATTATGGCTGCATACTTTTTCTGTCGGCAAAGTTCAGGACGGAGAAGCTTATATTAAAGAACTTTTCCGAGAACAGCCAGATTTAGCCTTGCGGATAATGACTGTTAGAGAACATATAGCTGAAGAAGTATCCGAGTTCTTACCTGAAATGGTTCGTAGCGGTATTCAGCAAGCGAATATGGAACAACGCCGCCAGCATCTAGAACGCATGACGCATCTGAGTTTATCCAACCCCAGTCCTGAATCAGAACAGCAGACAATTTCCGATGCTGACTGGGATCATTAATCCAGTTAGGCCAGCATAAGTACTTATTTCCAAATAGCAACCAATTATCACCAGCTATGCAAACCTTACCAAAAGAGCGTCGTTACGAAACCCTTTCTTACTTACCCCCCCTCACCGACGTTCAAATCGAAAAGCAAGTCCAGTACATTTTGAGCCAAGGCTACATTCCAGCCGTTGAGTTCAACGAAGTTTCTGAACCCACCGAACTTTATTGGACACTGTGGAAGCTACCTTTGTTTGGTGCTAAAACATCCCGTGAAGTATTGGGTGAAGTTCAAGCTTGCCGTTCTCAATATCCTGGTCACTACATCCGCGTTGTAGGATTTGACAACATCAAGCAGTGCCAAATCCTCAGCTTCATCGTTCACAAACCCAGCAGATACTAAAAGCTGATTTAGTTTAAATAATTTATCCGTTAAGGAGAGGTAAATGATTTTACCTCTCTTTTCTTGTTTTTAAAAGTTTTTCACATGAGTGAGTCGAAAGTAATTGCCAGTACGTCATCACCTCGCACTCGCCAAAGTTTAGCCACAGATTTATTCAACGCTGGCCTTAACTCAAGTATGACGGTGATAGTCCATTCATCTCTTAGTTCACTGGGTTGGGTGTGCGGTGGTTCAGTTGCAGTGGTTCAAGCATTGATGGATGTGATTACACCCGATGGGAATTTGGTAATGCCTACCCATTCTGGTGATTTGTCTGACCCTGCTATATGGGAAACACCACCTGTTCCTAGAGAATGGTGGACTGTTATCCGTGAAACCATGCCGGCTTTTGACCCTCAAGTTACTCCGACACGCGGGATGGGTCAAATTGTGGAAACCTTCCGCATTTGTGAAAACGTGTTGCGAAGTTCTCACCCACAACTTTCTTTTGCCGCTTGGGGAAAGGATGCTGAAAAAATCATTGCCAATCATTCCCTGGACTACTCTTTAGGTGAAAATTCACCATTAGCGCGTCTCTATGACTTGAACGCTTGGGTATTGTTATTGGGGGTTGGATATGAGAATTGTACTAGTTTTCATTTAGCCGAGTACCGGGTTGGTGGAGGACAGGAAGTTAAAAAAGGTGCGCCGATTTTAGAAGCTGGACAACGAGTTTGGCAATGGTTCACAGATATTGATATTGATAATGACTGTTTTGAGGAGATAGGTGAGGCTTTTGAAGAAACTGGTCGTGTGCAAATCTCCACAGTTGGTTCAGCACGAACTAAGTTATTTAATATGAGAAACGCTGTTGATTTTGCTGTTACTTGGTTGAGAGATAATCCAAGATAAGCCATTATGCTTTTACATTATCCAGTCACTCACAAGGCTGGTTGACAGTTGACAGTTAACCGTCAGCAGTTAACGGCTAACACGAAAGAATGTGCAAATCAGATAGGCCACAGCTTACCAACAGGAGATATAGTGACGAAACAATCTAAAACCCAAGTCAGAATTTGTTTTGTTGGCGATTCTTTCGTTAACGGTACTGGTGACCCTGAGTGTCTTGGTTGGACGGGTAGAGTATGCGTTAATGCTAATAAAAAAGGTTATGATGTCACCTATTATAATTTAGGTATTAGGCGAGATACCAGCACTGATATAGCCAAGCGTTGGTTACAAGAAGTATTGCTACGGTTGCCCAAAGAAGATAATGGGAGGGTTGTATTTTCTTTTGGATTAAATGATACAACACTCGAAAATGGTAACCCTCGTGTGAGTATTGCTGAATCTATCAAAAATACACGAGAAATTTTAACTCAGGCGAAAAAGTTATATCCTGTTTTAATGATTAGTCCAGCACCATATATAGAACAGAAAGACCCAGGAAGAAGACGGAGGACTATTGATTTATCTCAACAACTAGCTTTAGTTTGTCAAGATTTGGATGTGCCTTATTTAGATGTTTTTCCATTATTAGAAAAACCAAGTGTTTGGCTGCATGAAGCTAAGGCTAATGATGGTGTGCATCCCCAGGCTGGAGGTTATACGGAATTTGCCAGAATTGTAGAGAATTGGGACGCTTGGTTAAATTGGTTTAGATAAGAATACTTTATATATACTAAATCCAGTAACACTCCTTTGAGGCCTGTGTGCATGACAGCTTCAGATCCAAAAATACCATGTTTGGAAAGTGGCGATCGCCTAACTCGTCACGAATTTGAACGTCGATATGTAGCTATGCACCACCTCAAGAAAGCAGAATTAATCGCAGGAGTTGTGTACTTGTCTTCGCCCTTACGTTTCCAGAGTCATAGAAAACCTCACGGTAACTTGATCATTTGGTTGGGAACTTACAAAATTTCTACCCCAGGTTCGTGCTACAACAAGGCTTGAACTCACCAGAATAGGAGATATTTGTACAACAGCTATCAAAGCATTTTTAAGTCACATAAGCTGTTCATCATTAAAATTGAGGGAGCAATCTAGACACAGCAAGGAGTATAGCTCTCAAAAATCCCAGTTTAAATGCACAACAGCTTAGCTAGCTTGATGTTAACATCTGATATAGATGTAGTAGGTAAAAATTATGACGCACATTACTTTAGCTGAAGCATCTCAACACTTACCTGATTTGATTGAAGCTGCATTTGGTGGTGAAGAGATTATCATCATCAAAGATAATCACCAAGCTGTAAAATTGACCCCTATTTTACCACCTAAACGCCGTCCTGGATTTGGTAGTGCTAAGGGTCTAATAACAATATCTGATGACTTTGATGAACCATTAGAAGACTTTAAGGAGTATATGTAATGAAGTAACTATTGGACACTCATACATTTATTTGGTTCATTATGGGTGATTCAAGAATCAATAACAATATGAGAACACAAATTGAAAATAATGACAATCTCTTGAGTGTTGCTAGTGTTTGGGAAATGGGAATTAAACATAGTATCGGTAAACTTAATTTCAATTTGAGTTTTGCTGATTTTGTGGAACAGCAGGTAATTATGAACGGTATTCGATTAATTCCTGTTGAAATCGAGCATATTTTAGTTATTTCCCAACTACCTTTACATCATCGTGACCCTTTTGACAGAATGTTAATTGCACAAGCAATGGTAGAAAATATACCTTTATTAAGTGCTGATACAGTTTTTGATACTTATCCTATACAGCGTTTGTGGTAGTGATTATGGATATCTACCAAAAGATTAATAAACAATAGATACCAAAAAAACTTAGCATTAGTTAATAAAGCATCACCAGTCATAAATTTTATGAGTTATTATATCGCTCCGCGTTTTCTGGATAAACTTGCTGTTCATATCACCAAGAACTTTTTAAATCTTCCTGGGGTGCGGGTTCCTTTAATTTTAGGTATTCATGGACGTAAGGGTGAAGGGAAAACCTTTCAATGTGAGTTAGCTTTTGAAAAGATGGGTATTGAAGTTACACTCATCTCTGGTGGTGAATTGGAAAGTCCCGATGCGGGAGACCCAGCCCGGTTGATTCGGCTGCGCTATCGGGAAACAGCAGAACTGATCAAAGTGCGCGGTAAAATGTGCGTGCTGATGATTAACGATTTAGATGCAGGTGCAGGACGCTTTGATGAAGGTACGCAATATACTGTAAATACTCAGTTGGTGAATGCCACGCTGATGAATATCGCTGATAATCCTACAGATGTGCAGTTACCGGGTAGTTATGATTCCAACCCGATACGACGTGTCCCCATTATCGTCACAGGTAATGATTTTTCTACTCTCTACGCGCCATTGATTCGGGATGGACGGATGGAGAAATTCTACTGGGAACCAAGCCGCGATGATAAGGTGGGAATTGTCGGGGGGATTTTTGCGGAAGATGGACTGTCACAACGGGAAATTGAGCAATTAGTTGATACTTTCCCCAAGCAATCGATTGACTTTTTTAGCGCTTTACGTTCTCGAATTTATGATATCCAAATCCGCGACTTCATCCATAAAGTCGGGTTTGAACGCATATCTTTGCGTGTGGTGAATAGTCTAGAAGCTCCGCCAGAATTTAAAAAGCCGGATTTCAGCTTGTCTAATTTAATTGAGTCTGGTAGTTTTGTCCTGGCTGAACAACAACGGGTAGAAAATTCTCAGTTAGTAGATGAGTACAATCGCCTAAATCGCGGGAGGGGTTCTCAAGCTGCGCCACCGCCTGAAGCACCAGTGATTCAGCCAGTCAATAATAGTTCCCACAAGCGAGAAGTATCTAATACTCATTTGAGTTTAGAGACCCAAGAACAAATCCGGCAAATCTTGTCTCAAGGTCACAAAATTACTTTTGAACACGTAGATGCACGCCGCTTCCGCACGGGTTCTTGGCAAAGTTGCGGTACTCTGCATATTGATGCAGAATCAGATGCTATTTCAACACTAGAGGCTTGCTTAGTTGATTATGACGGTGAGTATGTGCGGATGGTAGGGATAGACCCGAAAGGCAAGCGGCGGGTTGTGGAGACAATTATTCAACGACCAAATGGCAAAAATTAAGTTGTAGAAGTCAGATTTTACCTTACTCAGAGAGGAGTGAGGTAAAACTACTCAGTACTTTTCATATTTGAGAGACTGCACGCTCATTATCTATTCAACAAAATTAACAACAATCTGACTGCGCCAATTAATAGATCATGGCGACTATTTGATAGTTAAATAATATTAAACATAGTAAAAGTAATACCAATTCAAAATTCAAAATACCCTTCGGGTTCTCCGCAGGAGTACAAAATTCAAAATTAAGAATCAAGAGAGGACAAGCGTTTGGGGTTGTACATCTGTCACATTCTTTTTTCAAATTGGTATAATTCTTAACTAATTCTCAGCTATAACTCATTTTTTGGCTGACAACAGGCTATATATTGTCCTTAAATTCTCAATTTAAGGAAATTTAAGCTATGAGATATAAATATTTAATCATTATTGGGTTAATTAGTATTTTAAGTGCTGGTTGTACAAATCAGACTGTTACTGAAACACCAACAGCAACAACTGTAGCTACTGCTGACGTGAAGCCAGGTAATTTCCAAGCTGGAGAACATCCAACTCAAGGACAAGTTTCCGTGGTGAAAGAAGCAGGAAAAAACTACCTGGAGTTTGATCAAAATTTCAAAACTGATCAAGGCCCAGACTTGTATGTAATTCTGTATCGTTTTGAAAAACCACCAATATCAGGAATTAAAGAAAAAGATTATGTAAGTATTGCCCGTTTACAGAAAATAAGTGGCAATCAACGTTATGCCTTACCAAATAATGTTAATTTGCAAGAATTTAAATCTGTAGCTATATGGTGCCGAAAATTTAATGCTACTTTCGGCTATGCCATTTTATAAATTTTTATAAGTCCTGTGAATTGAATAAGAAATTCAAGACGATTCATCACTCAAAAAATATATGGAAATAGCGGATTTTTTAGGTCTGGTACATCCAGCGATCGCCGTCATTTTTGTGTTTCCTTTAATTGGCATCGTGAGTAACTTTGCCTGGCAAACACGCCAACGTCGTTTGCAGACATTAGCGGGAGGTAAAAGCAAGATTCCGCCTGTAGTGGGAACAGAACATAGGCGCATAGGCGAATGGTTAAGTAGTGCAGTTGTAGGTATATCTTTAGTTGGTTTAGGTTATGCGATCGGCAAAAATATTATTAAAAATCAACTATGGAATAAAAATTTAACCCAAGTTATTTTTATTCTTCTCATGTTTGTTTTAACTATAGCTTCTTTAGTATTTCTATATCAGGCAAAACAAAAGCTTTGGCGTGGTGTATTTGCCACTTTAACTGGTGTTGGCTTAGTAGTTATTGGTTGTCAAGATGGAGTATTTCGGCGAACAAATGAATGGTATTGGTCGCATTACTATATAGGCATATCTGCATCACTGCTAATGATTTTTTCTTTAGCTATTGTGCAGGATATTTATCAAGATAAAACCCATCGCTGGCGAATTATTCACACTATCCTCAATACAATTGCCCTATTACTATTTATTGGACAAGGTTTTACTGGCACACGAGATTTATTAGAAATTCCTTTAAGTTGGCAAGAACCATACGTTTACCAATGTAATTTTGTTCAAAAAACTTGCCAAAATTCTGCATCCCAAGAACAAAAGTAAAGTTAGCAATTCGCACAGTGTTTAATTCTATTCTTACATGATTGTGATAGAGAAAGAGTCCAGGGTCTGGATGGAGAAAGTTAGCTAACGAGGAAGTCTTAATTTTGTAGAAGCTCTCAAATATCAATCGCTTATAATAAACAGAAAATGGTGGTATGGGAGTCTGGAAATTAGTTGCCTTAATGATATCGAATTTTTTCAAAATTTGCTCAAACGTAAACATTTTAAAATAATCATCATCGGGTAAAAATTTTGCGATTTGACTCTTTTTTTGCTCAAGGATAGTATCAAGAATTATGCTATCGTTGACCGCCATTTGTAGTAACTCCAAAAATATTTGTTTTGCTCTGCTAACTTGGATAAGCTGAATTAATCATATAGGACTTACGCATTGACAAAATGGCAAAAGAGTGGATTGATAAAAAGTATCATCTACTCACTAGGTATCGAACAATCAGAGAAATCAGCAAACCCTCGACAGCACA